>JAGTWN010000005.1 GCA_018842655.1 Candidatus Pantoea haifensis
GACCCCCTTAGCAATAAATCCAGTCATGCCTGACGGCCTGGCCAGCAGCTTCACGGCCGCACAGTAAACTGCGCACCCGTTCACCGTTATTCGTGAGGTTCAGTGGTGCTTTTGAGTGTCCTGCCGGATTTTTGCCGCTAAAATCCCGGCCATGCATGTGTGTGCATAGCCATGCAGACTCGCAGAAATCATCAGGCGCGTTTTTTCACGATATGGGCATAGGGAAGTGCCGGAAACAGACTGGAGGGCCCAGAAACGCGCTGAGGCTGTCTGAGAGGGTGCGGGCAACGGATGTTATGGTAAATTAATTATATGTTAACCTACCGATAATACGTAAATATATAAAATAACAGTGGAAAGATTGATACATGTCTAACAAGAACCAGTCAAATAGATTAACTGAGCAGCATAAGTTATCTCAAGGTGTCATTGGGATTTTTGGGGATTATGCAAAAGCTCATGATCTCGCGGTTGGCGAAGTTTCAAAATTAGTAAAGGATGCTCTTAGTAAAGAATATCCTCAACTATCTTTTCGATATAGAGATAGCATAAGGAAAACGGAAATAAATGAATCCTTAAAAAAATTGACCCTGATCTGGGAGGGACTCTTTTTGTTTCAAATTCCAGCATCAAGCCTGATGGTGGAATTGTAGAGGTTAAAGACGACAATGATGAATGGAGAGTTGTGCTTGTCACGGAAGCCAAACATCAAGGTAAAGATATAATAAATATAAAGAATGGTTTATTGGTTGGAAAATCCAGCAACCAAGATTTAATGGCTGCTGGTAATGCTATCGAAAGGTCTCATAAGAATATATCAGAAATAGCAAACTTTATGCTCTCTGAGAGTCACTTTCCTTATATACTTTTTTTAGAGGGTTCTAATTTTTTAACGGAAAATATTTTAATAACAAGACCGGATGGAAGGGTTGTTAATCTTGAATATAAGTCAGGCATGTTAAATAGATTAGATCGACTGACTGCAGCTAATTACGGGATGCCTATAAATAGTAATCTTTGTGTTAACAAGTTTGTAAAACATAAAGATAAAAATATTATGCTACAAGCAGCGTCTATATATACTCAAGGGAATGGAGAAAAATGGGATTCAAAAATTATGTTTGAAATAATGTTTGATATTTCTACCACTTCGCTCAGAGTGTTGGGTCGAGACTTGTTTGATCAGCTTACATCTAAGTAGTATGTAATAAATTATTGATATATAAGGTATTTTTTAGATGGCTAGAAATGCAACAAACAAATTGCTGCAAAAAGCTAAAAAGTCGAAAAGCGATGAGTTTTACACTCAGTACTGTGATATTGAAAATGAACTTCAATACTACAAGTCCCAATTTTCTGGGAAGTCTGTTTATTGCAATTGTGACGATCCTAGAGTGAGTAATTTTTTTAAATATTTCTCCGTGAATTTTCATGAATTTGGCTTGGAAAAGTTAATAGCATCTTGCTATGTTGAAAGAGATATGGATATTTTTAGCAACGGAGTGGTTAAGAACGGTTTTTATTATGAATACCGTGGGGGAAGTAAAGAGGGGGTATTTTAGATGATATTAAACTTTCTTATTTTGATGGAGATGGTGATTTTCGCAGTTCTGAAAGTATAGAACTGCTAAAAAAATCAGATGTTGTTGTTACGAATCCGCCGTTCTCGTTGTTTAGAGAGTATCTTGAACAATTAATTAAGTATGAGAAGAAGTTCCTTATAATTGCCAATGTTAATTCAATAACATATAAAGAAGTTTTTAAGCTCATTAAGGATAATAAACTTTGGCTTGGAATTCATCTCGGGAGGGGTTTCCGGATTTATAGTTCCTGAGCATTATGAATTATATGGGACCGAGGCCAGGATTGATGAAAGTGGAAATAGAATTATTTCACCAAATAACTGTCTATGGCTGACAAACTTGG
>JAGTWN010000006.1 GCA_018842655.1 Candidatus Pantoea haifensis
ATACTTTTATCCGTCATGAAGATATACCGCTTACCAAAAAATATTTTGGTAATGAATCTGAATATCCTAAATATGATAATTTTGATGCTATAAATGTAAACAAAACAAAAGACATTCCATCAGATTACAAGGGTGTTATGGGAGTGCCTATAACATTCCTACATAAATTTAATCCTGAGCAGTTTGAATTGATAAAATTTAGAAAGGGAATGGACGACAAAGATTTATCTATTAATGGGAAGTGCCCATACTTCAGGATTTTAATAAAAAACAAAAGGTTACAGTAGTGATTAATGTGAAATTATGCGGTAGAGCTTTATAGTAAAAGCCGAATTATTTATTAAAAGCTGGCTTTGGTCTCATTGTAACAACGTGATGTGTAGGGTTTTGTTAGGTTCTTCTTGAGATCATTAGCTGGTCGTCGTAATCTTCGACACCAGAAACGAAAAAACCACCCTGGCAGGTGGTTTTTCGAAGGTTAGATAATCCTGGCAGATTCTCTAACCGTGGTAACAGTCTTGTGCGAGACATGTAACCAAATTCGTCCTTCCAGTGTAGCCTCAGTTAGGCCACTACTTCAAGAACTCTCGATACATCTCTCGCACATTCTGTCTACCAATGGCTGCTGCCAGTGGCGCTTTGTCGTGTTTTTCCGGGTTGGACTCAAGTCGATAGTTACCGGAAAAGGCGCAGCAGTCGGACTGAACGGGGGTTCGTGCATACAGTCCAGCTTGGAGCGAACTGCCTACCCGGAACTGAGTGTCAGGCGTGGAATGAGATAACGCGGCCAATAACAGCGGAATGACACCGGTAAACCGAAAGGCAGGAACAGGAGAGCGCACGAGGGAGCTACCAGGGGAAACGCCTGGGATCTTTATAGTCCTGTCGGGTTTCGCCACCACTGATTTGAGCGTCAGATTCTGTGATGCTCGTCAGGGGGCGGAGCCTATGGAAAACCGGCAACGCCGCGGCCTCTCTTGTTGAGTCTTCATCCTGTCTCATTGCTTACGTCTTAATGTTTCTGCTCCCCCGCTCGCCGCAGCCGAACGACCGAGCGCAGCGAGTCAGTGAGCGAGGAAGCGGAATATCTTCGTACTTATCTCTGGCACCGTACACGCCATAGCTGCATTTTTTAATACGATGCAGGATAGGGCTAACGCTGCAAAGTGACGTCACCTGACGTTCTTGGCTTAACAAGGTTAAAGCAGCGGATAGGAATTTTTTGTCATTACCGCCGCTCCGCCCCGGTGAAAAACAGAGGGACAAAATGTGTTTTTGGAGTACCGACGGCACGCCAATGACTCCTGGTCAGGCTCCGGCCGACACCGGTATGTTTGCTATCTATTTGCTATCTATTTGCTACCTTTTTGCTATCTGTTTGCTATCTGTTTGCTATCTGTTTGCTATCTGTTTGCTACCTGTTTGCTACTGCTACCCTATGCCGTGAAAAGAGTAAGGCACGTTAGCGATGTATACATCGCCGCGCCGCAAGGGTGCCCCTTCCGAATCCCGTTCATCTCTGCGCGCTGATCACTCCAGGTTACATCC
>JAGTWN010000007.1 GCA_018842655.1 Candidatus Pantoea haifensis
GTTAGCGTAATGCGCGTTTCACCCCTTTTGCCGGGTGTAAATTGAGGCAGCCCGCTTAGCATTTGCGTGCTGCCGTTGCAGAGGCAGTAAACGCCTGCCTTATTGTCGTTCAGCTCCGGCGTATAAGGTTTTAATTCCGCCGCAGTGACATTAAACGCAGGGATCACCCCTTGCGCCGCGATAAGGCCCAGAAGTAAAGGATTTAATTTAAACAAGATGTTTTCCTCAACAGAGAAAATACAACGCCCGGATCAGGTTAACCGTTACGTTTCAGGCATTTTTGTTCAATTAAATATTTTATGTGAGGATGAGTAAGAATTTGGTGATGCAATTAACATCATTTCACTCATGAAATATTTATCGGAACTTGATAATTTTTTATTCAAGAGACTATTTCCGGACAAAATGCTGGAAATAAATATTTTATGCCTGGATCTTAATTGTGGTTTAAAGAAGGGTAAAATTAGTAGATTGCGTTTTAATTTAATTCCTTTTTTATTAAGAGCAGATACATAAATGACAGTGGATAAAAGTCTCACTACGCTAAGAGTTAAGCTAATCAGGTATTAATGCTTTTTCAGTGTTATAAAAAATAACCCCAGGATAAAAAACCCCAAAACAGGACCGGTTATTATTTTACTGCGTGCTTGTTTGATTTGTGGCTGGACTCAAATTAACGTTAGTGCATCTTTTAATTTTTACTCAAACCTCTCATCTTTTCTCCTTATTACCACGCGCGGGCTGCCTGGACTAAGTAAAGCGTCTGTGAGGGCGAACCGACAGCGACAAACCGGGTTGTCACGCTTACCGTTTCTATCCTTATAAAATCAAGGGACGCCGATGTCTGCTCATCACATAAGTTAATATAATGAGCATTATATGAAGCCATGACAGCGCGCAACGGAACGGGTAAGATAACTGCAAGCAAAACGGTGAAGATAACTGACCCTTAAATGACGTCGCTACGCGAATTCTGAAGCATGAGCAGAGGAATAACCCGTCAGAACTGGCGTAGCGCGATCAATTCTTAACGAGCCGGATTACGAGCAGAAATGACAGAAATTATACAATCCAGTGCCGTGCTTCCACTGACGGCTATCAGAGAAGATCTGTCCGCGCAGCTTGAGGCATTTGTGCAAGACCGTGAGGCGTTTTCACCGAATACCTGGCGTCAGTTACTGAGCGTAATGCGCATCAGTTATCAATGGGCGCAGAAAAATAGCCGCAGCTTTCTGCCGATGACGTCAGATGATTTACGTGACTATCTCACCTTTTTACAGGCCAGTGGCCGGGCTTCTTCAACTATCTCTACCCACGCTTCACTGATCTCAATGTTACACCGTAACGCGGGGATTCAGCCGCCGAATACTTCACCTCTGGTGTTCCGCACCCTTAAAAAATCAACCGCACAGCGGTAGTGGCAGGTGAACGAACCGGACAGGCTGTGCCGTTCCGGCTGGCAGATTTGATGAAGCTGGATGCACTCTGGTCTGTATCAACACGCAAGCAGGACGTCCGTAATCTGGCCTTTTTACATGTGGCCTACAGCACGCTTTTGCGCGTCAGTGAACTGGCACGTTTGCGGGTGCGAGATATCAGCCGGGCTGAAGATGGCCGAATCATTCTCGACGTAGCATGGACTAAAACCATTGTGCAAACCGGCGGCCTGATCAAAGCACTGAGTGCCCTCTCATCACGTCGTCTGACGAAGTGGATTGCCGCTGCGGGGTTGGCGGGTGAACCTGATGCTTTCATTTTTTGTCCGGTTCATCGTTCAGACAAGGCGATCGTTAACACAGAGCGCCCGATGAGCACGCCGGCACTTGAAGAGATTTTTGCACAGGCATGGCGCGCTGCGGGGCCTGTTAAACCGGTGAAAACCAATAAAAATCGTTATCGCGGCTGGAGCGGACACAGCGCCCGGGTGGGCGCGGCACAGGATATGGCAAAAAAGGGTATCCGGTGGCGCAAATCATGCAGGAAGGCACCTGGAAAAAGCCCGAAACGTTGATGCGCTACATTCGAAATGTTGATGCACACAAAGGGGCGATGGTTGATTTGATGGAACAACAGCAATCCGATACACCGTGAGCCTGCTTTAGTCTGGTGAAAATGCGCAGCTTAAAGAATGAGCTTTTCATCGGGTCAGGCAGGTACACCGCCCGTAACGCATCACATCCTGACAGTTGTCTATACCAGCACGGGTTATCCACAGAAAATGGGGACAGCCTGTGTATAGAAAAGTATGAAATCACCTAATCTTGCCTGAACCGTATCGCGGTGCGCTTTTACTGTTCACTTGTATCAGGGTCGTATCGCACTGCCTGACGGGTTTTAAAGCATTATCAGGGCGCTTTTTGAGTGACAGTGTAACGCATATTGACTTCTCCGTTTTTATCTCGCCTTAGCTTGTTTACAGCGAAAATGCCATTCCCCGTCACTGATAACGTTCATGGCTGGCCCGAACGCTCTCCTTTGCGTTGCAAGCGCCTGTTTTTATCATTAACTGTGCTTTACTGTAACCATGGAAAGACGAAAATTTTTAATAAAAACAGCAGACACAAAACCAGAGGCTGAGCAGCCTCTGCGGTCACCTTTGATGCAAAGTATCAAGGCGTTTGGCGCGCTGTTAATTCTGGCTGTGTTGTCAATTAATGCGTGGTCACTTAGCCAGTCCTGGCAAAGAACTGTCAGAACAGCAGAAGAAACGGCAATTAACCTTTCTCTCTCTCAGGCGCGACAGGCAGAAGATACTTTTCTCCAGACTGAAATTACGCTCAGAGAGTTGCAGCGAGACGTGCAGGATGAGATCTCCACTGGCGTAAATGGCGACAGCCTTAGTCTTATTATGCGTGATTTGAAAAGCCGTTTGCCGCAACTGCACGGCCTGTTCTATTACGATGCCAATGGCAAATGGATTGCGACCTCTGCTCAACCGGTACCAGCAGGAATAAATAACGCCGATCGCGAGTACTTCTCATACCACCGCAACAATCCCCGCAACAGCGTGCATATCGGCCCTGTTATTCGAAGCCGCAGTACCGGTGATCTTGTTATTCCCGTTTCAATGCGGGTTAACAGTATGGGCGGCGGTTTTGAGGGCGTTCTGCTGGCCACCATCAAAGTAGACTATTTCAGACGTTACTATGCTTATTATGAGATGGGTAAACGTGACGTTTTGGTGTTAATGCTCGCCGATAGCACCGTACTTTATGCTCGCCCTATGCCAGACAGCTACATTGGTAAAAATCTCTCTTCAAGCTGGCTGTTTCGTGAAATGTTAATGAAGTCCGATCGTGGCAGCGGACAATGGAGTGCGGCGCTTGACGGGCAAAAGCGAATATTTGGCTTCGCCCGCTCAGATCGCTATCCTCTCGTTGTTGCGGCGGGCTATGACAGACGAAACCTGATTCAGCAGTGGATGAAAAGTCGGGTGCAGGATGTCACGCTTAATCTTGCGTTACTGGCAGGTATTCTGGCGATGGGATCTTTTATCCTGCGCCAGGTAAGAATGAATTTGCGTTATCAGGCTCAGCTTGCTCAGTTACGTGACGAACTCACCATCCTGAACAGCAATCTGAAGGCCATGGCAATGGTGGATGGCCTGACCGGACTGGCGAACCGCAGGCAATTTGATGTGTATTTAAAAGAGTCTCTTTTACGCTCAGCGGTCAGTGGCCATCCTGTATCTCTGATTATGATAGATGTGGATTTTTTCAAGCGTTACAACGACGTTTATGGGCATGTGAGCGGCGATGAATGTCTTCGCCTGGTGGGCGAGATCATTAAAACTCTGGCTCATCGCTTTCAGGATCTGTGTGCCCGCTATGGTGGAGAAGAGTTTGCCATTATTTTGCCGGAGACGGCGTTAAATGACGCTTACAGCGTGGCTCAAAAAGCGGTTGAAGCGGTGCGAAGCCATAAAATAGGCCATGCGGCGAGCGATTTTCCGGCTAAAGTTGTCACTATCAGCGCGGGCTGTGCCGCATTAACCGGCAGTGGCAATGACGCTGATATACAGCAGTTACTGACGCAGGCTGATGCTGCACTCTATCAGGCCAAGCATAAGGGAAGAGACCAGGCCTCATTATAACGTCTGCTGACAGAGGGTTAGCAGGTACGAAAACGTAGCCACAGAAAACGGGAACAGCCTGTGCATGTAAAGGGGTTAAATCAGGCGACTGCCTTTTACCCGCTCAGGAAAACATTCAAGTAGCCATTCAATGAAAACCCGCAGGCGATGCGTAACGTGTCGGTTTTGCGGGTAAACAACATGAAAAGGATAAGTGGCTGGTCGCCATGCTGGCAGGATTTCTACCATTAACCCATTTTGTATCGCTGGAGCCAGCGCGTAAGTAAAGGTTTGAATAATCCCTAATCCCGCCAGCGCGGCAGCAAGATGCGCGTTGCTTTCATTAACGCCAATGCGGTGCTCTGTTTTAATCTCCACTTTCTCTCCGTCTCGTTCGAAACGAAACGGCGTCGCCCGGCCTGTTTGGGGGAGAGATAGCTGACGAGCCTGTGGCCGTTTTTGAGTTCTTCCGGATATGCCGGTACGCCAAAAGATTTGAGGTAACCCGGCGTGGCGCAGGTAATCAGATGCGCATCACCGAGATGACGGGCAATCATTGTGGAGTCATTAAGAGCGCCGCCTCTAATGACACAGTCAACGTTGTCGCTGATGAGATCGACCGGGCGATCCGACACGCCAAGATCCATCCTGATGTCGGGATAGCGTGACAGAAAATCGGGCAGGAGTGGAATGAGTACTTCCCTTGCCGTTGAGCCTCCGACGTCAACACGTAAGTGCCCGCGGGGTTTACTCCGCACTGAACTGAACGAAGTGTCAATATGGGGTCCGCTTGGAAAACGGAAAATATCCTACGCTAAGACTGTTTTTTGTACAGACTACCATTCACTGAGCGTAATGCGCGGTATTTACCCTGTCCCAGTTTAAGGTTTGTTCTCCAGACGTAATCCCCGCTCAGGTTGATATGTTCCCATCCCAGCGGTGACAGATGGGTAATCAGTTGCTCATTAATCGGGATCCCTTTCCGTCTCAATGAATCTACCGCTCTTTCTATATATACCGTATTCCACAGCGAGATCGCCGCAGTCAGCAATGTCAACCCACTTGCCCGGTAACTCTGGTTTTCCAGTCCCCGATCTCTGATTTCCCCAGTCGGTGCATAAAGACTGCTCGCGCAAGGGCATTGCGGGCCTCACCTTTATTCAACCCAGCCTGTACTCGTCGACGCAGCGAAGGATCCCGGAACCAGTCCAACATAAACAATGACCTTTCTATGCGGCCAATCTCCCTCAGAGCCTTTGCCAGACCATTCTGTTTAGGATAGCTGGCCAGCTTTTTCATCATCAGTGATGCTGTTACCGTTCCCTGCTTTATAGAACTTGCCAGACGCAGTACCTCATGCCAGTGGGTTTCAATTTCCTTCAGATTCAGGCTGGTTGAGGAGATGATTGACTGAAGCCCCGGATAAAACTCAGCTTTCCCATGAATAAACAGCCGCTTGTCATGAAGATCCCGGATCCTTGGCGCAAAAGCGAATCCGAGCAGATGCATTAGCGCGAAAACATGCTCAGTGAAACCTGCGGTGTCAGTATAATGCTCTGTAATTTCCAGATCGGTTTCATGATACAGCAGAGCATCAAGTACGTGTGTTGAATCCCGAACACGGCTGATGACTTTGGTGTAAAACGGGCTGTACTGGTCCGAAATATGTGTATAAATTTGCACGCCTGGCTCCTGACCGTATTTCAGATTGACCTGACCCGCATAACGCCCGTGACTCCCCACCCGAAAGTTCTGTCCGTCAGACGATGACGTTGTTCCATCGCCCCAGAATGCTGTCAGAGGCCGCTTTTTCTGCGCATTAACCACCTCGGCCAGCGCGGCTGAATAGGTTTCATCCCTGATGTACCAAGCCTGAATGCCCTCGAGTGACGATTTTGTCGTTCCCGGACAGGATTCGGCCATTTTTGTCAGCCCAAGGTTGATCCCATCGGCAAGAATGGTGGTCAGTAACAACTTTCTGTCTTTAGGTCTGATGTGATTGTTCTTGAGATGTGTGAAATGGCGGGTAAAATCAGTCCAGCCGTCCACTTCATCCAGCATTTCAGTAATTTTAGGATGAGGTAGCATGCCGTAAACCAGATCGCCAAAAGGGGATGCTGTTGAAGGAACACTATTATCCAGCGGGGTAATTTTCACGCCTTTATCCGATATATCAACATCGGGTAAATCACCGGCCAGCGCCATTGCATTAACTTCCTCCAGGCGCGATGCCAGAAGCGTCAAACGGCTCTCGATGTATTCATGGCAATCGCCCGGAACAGCAAGGGGTAACTGGTTATCCCTGAGTGATTTTTCAAAATCGCCGGACGGGATCAGATAATCATCGAAATTCCTGTAGCGGCGTGATCCCTTTACCCAGATATCGCCAGAACGTAATGCTCCCTTCAGCTCATTCAGCACGCAAAATTCGTAATATTTTCGGTCAATGCCGGTGGGGGTAATCACAACTTTTCTCCAGCTTTCCGGGATGAAACCGATTGGTGCGGAAGGTGGTACTTTTCGGAGTTGTTTTCGATACATCTCTCTGACGGTATCCAGCGCGTCACCGAGCTGCATTGCAGCGGGTGCAGCCCTGAACTGCAACGCTGACAGCATCCGGGGCACGTATTTACGCAGCGTACTGTATTTTTCTGTGATCAGATGCAACGGATCGAAGTTGTCCTTACGTGACAGGAACCGCGTCTCTTCCACGCTGTTGATGAATCTCTGCCAGGGAAGGACGTCTTCTATTGCGGCCCAGGGATCTTCCCCGGACTCTCTGGCGTTAAATAAGGCCTGCCCGACGGTAACGTATTGCTTCAGTTTACTCTGAATCAGCTTTCCCGTTTGCTGGAGCCGCTCGGCCTGAGTGCGTTTTGCCCTGCTGAACAGACTGCCCAGAATACGCTCGTGCAGATCAATAACTTCATCAGTCAGGGTGGCTCTGGCTTCCGATATGATACAAACCAGCGAGGCATAACGGCGAACATCCGCGAATTTTGCCAGGTCCCGGCTACTCATTTTCCTGCCTTCACGTGCGAGTTTCAGGAGCCGGTTCTGATGCACGCCAAGCGCAATACCGTCAGGCAGTGCCAGCGACTCCTGTCGATATGTTGCAGGACATTTTTGCCGTTTATTTTTCCCGGAGGCTGAAGCAACCAGGCCAGTCTTGAAGGTTGTTCTCCCTCAGATACCAGCAGGCGGTCCAGTGCCGCTTTTTGCCCCGGTTCAAGCTGCTCGGTCAGCGCAGAAAAACCGCTCTGTCAGCAAGCGTTGTTGCTTCAGCAAGGGTTCGTTCGATCACCTCAACAGAGGGGAAAATAATCTTATTACTGTGGAGCCAGGAGAGCATTTCTTCCGCAAGTAAAAACCTCTGTCTGTCCGCATGGCGTGGAGATAAAGGTGGCGAATACAGTTTTTTTGCAGCGCTCGGCTGAAGGGGGATAACTCAAGGTAGCGGTAGAGTTCAGCCAGATGTTCCCAGCGGGTGACCTCTCTTGATGCATACTCTGCCCACAGATCAGGCTGAAGTTTCAAATGAGCCGCAAGCCGGGAAACAACCCCGTAGTGAGAGGACTCATTATTGTCGGGTGGAAATCCTGGCCCTCGCAAATAGCAAAGTAAAACAGCAAAGCCCAGGCGGTTAGCTGGTCTGCGATGTTTATTAATAAGCGCGAGGTCATGTTCGCTCAAAAAGCACATGCGCGTCAGAAGAACGTCATCTTCCGGCACAACCAACAAGCGTTCTTTTTCTTCACTACTGAGTATTTGTCTCCGTGGCATAAATGCTTCCTCTGCATATAGTTTATTTACGTTATCTCTTGCCCTGACCGAAACAGGTCGTTATTGAGCGTATTAATTTAGGCTTAAGCATCAGCGCCATTGCCCGAGAGTTTAGTACTACCCGTCAAACCATACTTAGGGTAAAGACCGGATCTAAACTGCCATAAGACTGGTCTCTATTTGACCAAATTGTCAAAGGCGTTAGATTGATTTTACGTGTATTGAAAACAGATTTAGCTCGTTAATAATGCACTCAGGTTCTTCACTGAAAGGCATGTTGTTCAAATCTAAAACGCCATCATTTTTTTGAGGGTTATCTGCCTGTAAGTCCCTAAAGAGAGGGTAAAATCCAGTTGTGCCTCCCCTCGCTCAGCGACCAGCTCAAACGTTTTATTTGTGGCTGCATCGTTACTCAACGCGCTGACCAGAACCTGGGCGATTTGTTTTCTGGATATCACACCATCTTCCGGCGTTCCTGCATGGCGTCGATCCCCTGGAGCATAACGATTCTGTGCTCATCATCATTGTTGTAGTCAAACCAGCCGGGCCTGACGATGGTATAGGGATGGCCACTCGCCCTGACCAGACGTTCGGCACGTCTTTTCCAGTCATGAACCTCAGTGCGTTGATTCCAGGTGCTGAGCCGTTCAGTCACGCCAATCGTGGTCATTAAGCCGATGCGTACAGGCGTATCCCTGAATAGTCGTAAAATGTTACGTACACCGCCGTAATCTATCGCTCTGGCCCCAATACGCCCCTGGCCATCGGAACCGAGAGTGAAGATGATGGCATCAATATCTTTCGGCAAATCGGTAAGTGTTTCAGGCATTGAAACATCGCCGTAAAAAACATCCGTTCCTCGCGGAAGTAATTTTACTTTCCGTTTATTTCTGACCAGCGCCACGGGCTGATGACCTATTTCGATAGTGGTATTCACGACATGAAGACCAATACTTCCGGTCGCGCCTGCAATGAGTATTTTCATGATAAACCTTCTGATAATTCAGACTTATTTTCTCTACAGTCAGAATATCAATTATCATTATTGTCAGTAATGGGGCTAAAATGATTGTGTCTATGAACACCCTTCATGAGTGCGCGTTGAAGGGAATGTCTCCATAAGGAAATCGCCGATGCTCAAAGAAAACTTCAACGAACTACAAATCTTTCTTGTGGTAGCGAGGGAGCGAAGTTTTACCAAAGCAGCGGGTAAACTGGGGTTTCTCAGTCTGCACTCAGCCACGCGATGAAGGCCCTGGAGGAAAGGCTGAATATCCGCCTTCTGACTCGCACGACCCGAAGCGTTGCCCCCACAGAAGCCGGTGAGAGAATTATCGCCTGCCTTGAACCCCGTATTGCCGATCTTGAGCAGGAGCTGGAATCGCTTGTTCAACTGAACGGCACTGCCTCCGGCAATATCCGTTTATCTGCCGGGGAGCATGCAGCGCGAAGTCTGGTATGGCCTAAGCTAAAGCCCTTTCTCAGGGAATACCCGGAAATTAATCTCGAACTGGTGGTTGATAACGGTTTTGTCGATATTGTTGAGGGGCGTTTTGATGCCGGGATCCGCCTGGGCGAAAGCGTAGATAAGGATATGATCGCGGTGAGGATTGGACCGGAAATGCGCATGGCAGTGGTGGGAGCACCGTCCTATTTTGCTGCTAACCCCGTCCCAGAAACACCGCACGAGCTACAAAACCATCGGTGTATCAATATGCGCCTGCCGACGGCCGGTGGTCTTTACCACTGGGAGTTTGAGAAGAATGGGAGACCGTTACGGGTCAGAGTGGAAGGACAGGTAACGTTTAATCTGCAGGCGGAAAGGATTGATGCGGCTTTATCCGGTTTTGGCATCGCCTGTATACCTGAAGACAGGGTGCAGGATTATATAAAGTCAGGAGAGCTTATTCAGGTTCTGCAGGACTGGTGTCCGTCTTTCCCCGGATATTATCTTTACTACCCCAGCCGTAAGCAGCATCCGCCCGCTTTTGCGCTGATGATCGATGCCCTTCGCTACTCAGAATAACGGGTCCGCCAATCGCTGCGGACCCGTCGGGGCATTAACGGCCAGTGCGAGCCTGATGCTCAGGAGAGTAACGTTCGCCTACGACTTTAATCGTTTCAAGCGCCTGGGTTATCTGCCGTGAGTCATCCTGCGAAAGAATGATGTCGGCAGCCCCAGGTTTTCTTCCAGCCGGTGTAGTTTGGTGGTACCAGGGATAGGAACAATCCACGGCTTTTGTGCCAGCAACCATGCCAGCGCAATTTGCGCAGACGTCACACCTTTCTCTGCCGCCAGCTCACCCAGTAATGAGACCAGCTTTTCATTGGCTTCAATCGCCTGTTCGGCGAAACGCGGCACGGTGCTGCGGTAATCATCCTTGCCAAACGTTGTTCCTGGTTTAATCGCTCCTGTCAGGAAGCCTTTGCCTAATGGGCTGAAGGGCACAAAACCAATGCCCAACTCTTCCAGTAACGGCAGGATCTCCTGCTCAGGCTCGCGCCACCACATGGAATATTCGCTTTGCAGCGCAGTGACCGGTTGTACGGCATGGGCACGACGAATGGTTTGCGCACCCGCTTCGGACAGACCGAAATGTTTAACTTTGCCTTCCGCGATCAGGTCTTTCACTGCACCCGCAACATCTTCAATGGGGACATCCGGGTCGACACGATGTTGATACAGCAGATCAATGACATCAGTCTTAAGGCGGCGTAATGATCCTTCCACAGCTTCACGGATATGCTCCGGACGGCTGTTTAAAATCTGCTGCTTATTGTCATCGCCAAAGGTAAAACCAAACTTGGTGGCAATGACCACACGGTCACGAAATGGTTTTAAGGCTTCACCGACAACCTCTTCATTAAGAAAGGGTCCATACACTTCAGCGGTATCGAAGAAGGTGACGCCACGTTCAACCGCTGCGCGAATGAGCTCGATAGCCTGTCGGGTATCGGTCGCCGGGCCATAGCCGTGGCTGAGGCCCATGCAACCGAGCCCAAGCGCGGATACTTCGAGTCGGGATTTACCCAAATAACGTTTTTGCATTGAATGAATACCTCTTTTATCGCGACTTAAACATCAAGTTTGCGGCCAGTCAGCCATTCCACCATCGCCGGGTCGCGGTGAGAGAAGAAGGCGCTGGTTGCGGTGTCGAGGGCGGAAATCTGCAGCATATCTTCAGAGCTGAGTTCAAAATCAAGAATGTTGATGTTCTCTGCCATGCGTTCTTTACGCACCGATTTCGCCAGTGAAACGATGCCTCGCTGGAAGATCCAACGCAGCACAACCTGGCCCACGCTTTTGCCGTACTTCTGCCCAATTGCCGTTAACACGGGATGCTGGAACAGGCCATTTTTACCCTCAGCAAACGGTGCCCAGGCTTCCGGCTGAATGCCACGGCTTTGATTCCATGGAACGGCATGCAGCTGCTGGTTGAAGGGGTTAACTTCAATCTGGTTCACCGCAGGGGCCACTTTGTTGAAGGCGGTAAGGTCGGCCAGTCGGTCAGGATGGAAGTTGCTGACGCCAATGGCGCGAATTTTGCCTGCCTGTTGCAGTTCTTCCATGGCACGCCAGGCCCCATGGACATCGCCGTAAGGCTGGTGAATCAGATACAGGTCAACGTAATCAAGTTGCAGCCGATTTAGGGAGCGTTCGAACTGTGCTTTAGCACCTTCGTAATTGGTATCCTGGAGCCAAAGTTTGGTCGTTACAAAGAGTTCGTTACGTGCGATACCAGTCTGTTTCAGTGCGTTCCCGACCTGGGTTTCATTCTGGTAGGACGCCGCGGTATCGATCAGGCGGTATCCTGTATCGATAGCATCAATCACGGCTCTTTCGCATTCGGCGGCATCCGTCATCTGGAAGACACCAAAGCCCAGAAGGGGCATTTCTATACCGTTGTTCAGTTTTACAGTTTGCATGACGTTATCCTTCAGCTGTTGTGTAGGAAAAGCATAACGCAAAGTTATTTATTCTATTAGGGGGTAATTTACTAGGGTTTATTAGATGTATTCATTAATCCTTGGAGGGCTGACGCTCTGCTTTGTGAGCAAAGCAAACCGCCATATTCAACACTTTTTTCGGCAGGATTAGGCCACTTTATTTTTTATAAAGATGATGTTTGTATTGAGCCTTCAATAATGAAGGCTCAATACTGGCTCTTCCTATTGCAGGTTTTTTCCTTCAGGAATTTACTCACCAAATCGGCAATCTGCACATTATTGAGGTCAGAGAACGGGAAGTGGGTATTCCCTTTGATCCCCACTTCAGGCAGATGCGTCACAGTGACATCTCCGCCATGCTTGTTCACCACGTCGCGCCACTCACGAGCCATTGCCAGTCTTACGCGCCAGCTGTCCTGCGCGGGCATGGCGACAGGTTTATCCGGTATGTTATCGCCGTAAATAATTAGAATCGGGATTTTGGTCAGAGCCATAAACTGCTCCATCGGCACCGGCTCACCCTTCAGCGTGTCGAACGCGCTTGGCATAGGGGCTGGGAGTTCTTTTTCCGGGAATATAAAGCTGCTGCCCGGTTCGAAAGCAACAATGGCTTTGACCTTATCGTTTTTCATCGCCGTGTACCAGCCTGGTCCGCCACCCTGAGAGTGGGTGAAGAGGATAGCCGGCCCGGATTTATCCACTACTGCGGACATCGCATCAGAGATGACATTGATATCAAACGGCCCGGTATTTGGGGTCATCTGACGGAAATACTGGTTCAAAGCTTCTTTGTCGTGAGAGAACTGAACGCCCTTGAAATACTCTGGCCACACGCCAACGCGGAACTGGTTGAACCACATCTGTTCATCCGGTTTAGGCGTAACAGTACCTTGTACCGTCGTGCGCCCGGCGCTGCCCCGGCGTGGCTGATCGACAAGATAGGTTGAGAATCCGCGATGCAGGAATATGTTCTGGAACCCTTCGCGACCATCCGGAGTGCTTTCCCAGGTACGGGAGAACTGACCTGCGCCATGCAGCATGACAATAGGGTATTTATGGGTATTCTCTGGGATCTGGTAGAACACAGAGGCATGATCACCATGATAAGTTTGACCTGTAGAATCCAGCGGCTTTTTCGCGTCAAATTTCCCTGGTGCGGTTATAATAGTACCGCCAGCAGAAAAGCTTCCCTGTTCCTGAATAACCAGTGGCTCGGCGTATACCGACTGAGCCACCAGGCCACCCGCCATCACGCAGATGGCCAGCGTTTTTAAGATTGTCTTCAAGATTACATCCTCTGTTATGTTTGCCGCTCAATCATATCTGAGTTGTCAGCATTCATTATTTAGCACCCCTGATTGCCCTTATTTGGCAGACTCATGAATGCGGACGATTAACTGCGTATCGTCTCTAACCAACTGGTTACCGTTTCAGTGGTTCTTCGCTCCTGGTCGCATTCAATGACCAGCGGTTTTTCCCGGCGGGCAGTTGGGGCCAGGTTTGCGAGAATATCGCCACTGTCTCCTTTGCCGTAACCACCGTGAGTAATAAAGGGGATGAGTAATTTTCCCGCAAGGTTATGGCTGCTGAGAAATGTTTGCACTACGGGCGGCACGCTGGTCCCCCATATGGGAAAGCCTAAATACACGGTCTCATAGCGGGAGATATCTGCGACGCTATTTTTTAATGCGGGTTTTACTCCCCGCTCACGCTCATTTTTCGCCTGTTCAACGGTCTGAAAATAGTCTCCCGGATAAGGTGTAGCCGGTTCGATTTCAAATAGATCGGTATTCAGGCTACGGTGAATGACCCCCGCAATCACCCGTGTATTTCCGCTACGGGAAAAGTACGCCACCAGAACACGGCTTTTACCCTGCGCGTTTGCGGTTCCGGTGGCTGCCGATGCCAGGGAGACGTTCGCCAGCGTGAGCCCGGCAAGTGCGGTGATTAACATTCTGCGGTTGGGATCATGCTCCATAACCCACTCCTAATGGTTTGCGAGCGCCTGCTGCAGCGCCTTTTCAGCTCGAGTAGCTGTATCACTTTCGCCATGTTCACGCAGAACCAGTGCCAGCTGGCGCAGCTGCGCTGCAGTCAGGCCGACCCGCATGCTTGCTCGCGTATGCGATAGCAACTGGGCTTCAACGCCTGGTGTGGCCGCTAATGCGCCAACCGTTGCCAGCTCGCGGCTTTGCCAGTCGAGGTTATCGCGGGCGAAAATGTCGCCAAACAGGTGCGTTTGCAGGAACTGGTTAATCACCGGGGCAAAATCAAACAGCGGGCCCTGGACGGGAGCGCCTGAGATCTTCGTCTGGTTTGCGGTACCGGCACGGCGAAGCTCATCCCCGACAGGGATCGGGGCAACCGGTTCTTTACCCTCAACGTCTTTGATACCACGTTGTTTACGTGCTTCGACGACCTTCATCAGTTCGCTAAGCGCATTCAGGGTACGGGGAAGCCCGTATAGGCATAAAGCTGGACGAGAATCTCTTTGGTTTCGTTTATCGTGAGTCCTGCGTCAAGACCCTGATTCAGGGCTGCATTCAGCTTATCCATCTGACTGCTGGCCATCGATGCCGCAATCAACGGGATAGCCTGCTGGCGAGCGGACAGCGTATCTGAAACCGTTTGTTCGTGATTCATTTCTGAGGCTCCTTTATTGACGGGCGCAGCATGTGCCGCGAGACCAAAACCAAAGGTCAGCAGTACCGCTGCCGCTAATGCTTTAATGGGCGTGGTATTGTTCATCTGTCACTTTCTCCATCCAGTTAACGCTTTTGCCATCCACGATCCCGGTTATCGCCAGATGCGTCATCGCGCTGCCGGGTGCCGCCCCGTGCCAGTGTTTGACGCCCGCCGGGCAAGAGACAACGTCACCGGCACGGATAACCTGCACCGGCTGGCCTTCTTGTTGGGGAAGCCCAACACCTGAAGTCACAATCAGCCGCTGACCTGCCGGATGCGTATGCCAGGCGGAACGAGCGCCGGGTTCAAACGTGACATAAGCCCCGGAAACACTGATGTCGTTATCCGGTTTGAAGAGAGGATCAACACGGACACGTCCGGTAAAATTCTCCACTGGCCCGTACACCGCGTTCTGACTTCCTGCGGGGGCGATATGGACAGCAGGATTTTGCTCCGCTGCCCAGGATGAAAATGTGAAGAGGGGCAGTAACAGCCCGAGGTAACGTAAATGTCCGATCATGCAAAGTGTCCTTATCAATGAAGAGGAGATTGCCTGCGATGATTTTATCGAGGGGGTAGTGACGTCAGGCTGACGCCCCCTGACAATTCTGTCAGTTAACCCCGGTCCCGGCTCAGCGCCGGAGTGAGCGTTGCCCGACGCTTTATCGACTTGTATCGCAAAGGTGAGGCCAAATGTATTGATGCCACCTTCACTACGGGCAAAGACGTCCCCCTATGCATAATGGCGACGGCACGCACGATCGACAGGCCCAACCCATGATGGGTATCGCTCCCGGCTCGGGAGGTGTCAACGCGATAGAACCGCTCGAAAAGCCGGTGTAAGTGCTCTGGCGCTATCGGATCGCCCGGGTTTGAAACTTCAACACAGGCCTGATGACCTTTTTCGCTTAAGCGCACCGTAACCGTGCTATTGGATGGTGAGTGTCTTGCGCTATTTTCCAGTAAATTGGCCAGTGAGCGGTGGAACAATCGTCGATCGATGTGTGCGGTGACGTCGCCCCCACATCCAGAGAAAGCTGTTTTTCTGCAAAAGAGGGTTCCACATACTCTGCTGTTTTCAGGGTTTCTTCCCGCAGGGACACTTGCGTGAGCTGGGAAGCATGCTCACCCGCGTGTGCATGAGACAGGAACAACATGTCGTTAACTATCGACGTCATGCGTTCAAGTTCTTCCAGATTGGAACCCAGTAACTCCTCCAGTTCATCATGCGAACGGCGGCGTGAGAGACCCAATTGCGTCTGACCAATCAGGTTAGTCAGCGGGGTCCGGAGTTCATGCGCAACATCGGCGTTAAAGCTTTCGAGCTGACGCCAGGCGATTTCCTGACGCTCTAACACGCCGTTAAATGATGATGCCAGTTGCTGCAGCTCTTCGGGCAAATCGAGGGTATTCAGACGCTGACCATGGTCCCCGGGAGCGAGTTGCCGGGCTTGTTTACTGAGCGCCACAACGGGTCGAAGACCGATCCTTGAAACGACGTATCCCAGTAAGGCGACAATCACGACGCCCAGTGCGGTAATGATCAGCAATGTACGCGTGAAGGCATCGAGTGTGCCCATGTACGGCGTGGAGTCGATGGCAACCACATAGCGCAGCTGAGGCCTTTCACCGTTCGCTGGGATAGTTTTCACTAACAGGAACAGCGAGCATGCCCCTTCTGATGCACCGGGCACTTTATTAAAGCCTTCCTGTAATGAAGACCACTGAACACCTACCGGAGGTATCCCCCATGCTGAAGCGCGGATTATCGCTCACTATCCAGTAGCGAACGCGTTCACCTTCAGAATTGGTTAACACGGTGAATTTATTGGCCAGTGTAGACCAGCCGTCAGCCGAGGTGCGTGCGGTGATCCACGGACTCATTAATGATTCCCGGAAGAGCAGCTCGTTGTGCATCTGCTTCTGTAAAGAATCATGCAGGGAGCTTCTGAGCAGGATGCCGATAACGGACACAATCAGCAACGCGGATAAGGCAAACATCAGTGCGAGGTGAACGGAGATGGAACGATTAAACATGCTTATCCCCTTCATTATTTTGACCGGACTTCGAGGACATACCCCATGCCACGAACTGTATGCAGCAGTTTGATATCGAACGGGGCATCCACTTTGGCTCTAAGTCGTTTGATGGCCACTTCAACCACGTTGGCATCGCTGTCAAAATTCATGTCCCATATCTGCTCCGCAATCATCATCTTTGACAGAATCTCACCCTGATGCCGGGCCAGAAGGCTCAACAGGGAAAACTCTTTTGCGGTCAGCTCCAGGCGTGTTCCGGCGCGAAATACGCGGCGAGCCAGTAAGTCGAGATGCAGATCGTGAATTTGCAGTTGGGTGATGTCTGCGCCATCCGTAGCGCGGCGACGCACCAGGGCCTGAATACGTGCAACCAGCTCAATAAGCGAAAAGGGCTTGGGCAGATAATCATCCGCGCCAAGACGCAGCCCTTTAACACGCTCGTCTACCGATCCCCGTGCCGAGAGCATCAGCACCGGCGTTTGTTTGGCTGCCCGCACACCCTCAAGTACCCGGTAGCCGTCCATCCCCGGCAGCATCACATCCAGTATTATCGCGTCGTAGTCGAACTCCAGCGCGTAATGAAGACCTTCAGCGCCATCCGCAGAGACATCTACCGTAAATCCGGACTCACCCAGCGCACGGGAGAGATAGGTTGACGTTTTTTCTTCATCTTCGACTAACAACAGGCGCATAACGGGACTTCCTCTTAACTTTTCAACGGTGCTTCAACATCAGAATAAACCTGCACAGCATCCGGCAGACGTTGACCCTGGATAGGGATCACATCCAGTGAACGGGTGAGCTCGGTCATCTCAGCGGAAGTTAGCGACACGGTGGTAGCCGCTGTGTTTTGCAGCATATGGTCTTTATTGGTGGTGCCAGGGATGGGAACAATCCAGGCTTTACGGGCCAGGAGCCATGCCAGTGCAATCTGCCCCGGCGCGGCATTTTTTCGTATTGCCCAGGACTTCAGTAGCTCAACCAGCTGTAAGTTGTGTGGAAGGTTATCAGGCGAGAAGCGTGTTTCTGTCGCGCGGAAATCACCGGCAGAGAACCGGGTACTCTCATCAATCCAGCCCGTTAAAAACTGCACGCCGAGTGGACTCCATGGCACGAACCCAATGCCCAGCTCTTCACACACCGGAAGCACCTGTTTTTCAGGGCCGCGCCAGAGCATGGAGTATTCACTTTGCACGGCGGTAACGGGTAATGCGGCATGGGCGCGTCTCAACGTGTTGATGCCCATTTCAGACAGACCCCAGTGCAGGACTTTTCCTTGCTCCATTAAATCTTTAACCACACCGGCGACATCTTCGATTGGGATCTGCGGATCAACCCGGTGCTGATACAGTAAATCGATACGATCCGTACGCAGGCGTTTGAGCATGTTTTCGACGACCTGCCTGATATGCTCCGGCCTGCTGTTAAGGCCCGGCAGACGCTTTCCCGTCTGTTGATCAATGTTCCAGCCAAACTTGGTGGCGATAACGATTTTGTCCCTGAAGGGGCGACGCCTTCCCCGAGAATTTTTTCGACTTCAAACGGGCCGTAGGCTTCAGCTGCGTCGAAAAACGTCACCCCTTCATCAAATGCCCGGTGGATAACATTGATCATCTCGGGACGCCAGGGAACGGAGGTGTCGTATTTGCGACTCATGTTCTGCACGCCCAGACCGACGGCAGAAACTTCCAGCTTCCCGAGTTTACGCTTGCCAGGAACTGAAGAGCGTTGGCTGGATTGTCTGGATGAATCGACCTGAGAGGATTGGTTCGCCGCCGATACGTGGGGAATCAGCGAGGCGGCGGCAATACCGGCGCCAGCGACTAATAGCTTGCGCCGCTCTGGCATTGTTGGGGCATTCTGGCTTTTCATTGATCGCTCCGTTTCTCAGAAAATTGAACATGAATCTCATTTAAGCGAGACCATTCTGCCTTCGGATTGCCAACATAAAGCTGACGGTTACCTGACAGCGCTGTCAGAAATGCTTCCCCATCCCAGCCTGTTTCCTGACAAAAATGTTATTTCCCTGTCACGATGCTGACAGCCCTCTTCGCCTAATCTGAGCCTGCAAATTTGATTCCGCGAGCCTGTATAACCAGGCCGACATTCATCGGGAGAGACCATGAAATTCACGCTTATCAGTGCAATGCTACTCACGGCAATGGCTGGAGTGACCTCAGTCAATGCGGCTGATTACAAAAAATCCATTCACACTCGTCTATGACGGTGCCATCACCGAGAACGTCAAAGGCAAGGTCAACATTCATCCGGTGAAATACGATCTGCATGGCATCCAGATTGCTGCGAATGTCTATACCCCTGCTAACTATGATCCCGCCAAAAAATACCCTGCCGTGGTGGTCGCGCATCCTAATGGTGGCGTAAAAGAACAGGTCGCCGGGTTGTATGCCCAGCGTCTTGCCGAACAGGGCTACATCACGATTACCGCCGACGCGGCTTATCAGGGCGCCAGCGGTGGGATGCCTCGCAGCGTGGATAAACCGGCTAACCGTATTGAGGATGTCCACGGCATGGCTGACTACATCAGCCAGTATCCTGGCGTAGATACCGCCCGCCTTGGTCTACTGGGCATTTGCGGTGGCGGCGGTTATTCACTCGTTGCTGCCGAGACGGACAAGCGGTTCAAATCGATAGCCACCATCAGCATGTTTAATTCAGGCCTTGTGCGCCGCAACGGTATGCAGGATTCACAGCTGGATACTATCCAGAAGCGTCTTCAGCAGGCTTCTGACGCACGTGCTCAGGAAGCCGCCGGAGGAGAAGTGCTTTACTCCGGCGATGCCAACCTGACTGATGAACAGATTGCTAAATTACCTTTTGCCTTGTATCGCCAGGGCTACGAGTATTACTGGAAAACCCACGCCCATCCGAACTCTACGTTTAAATACACTACAGGCAGCCTGTTAGACTTGATGAGCTTTGACGTAACGGACCATATCAATCTCATCAATAAACCGCTGCTGATGATTGCCGGTACAAACGCGGATACGCTCTATATGACTGAAGATGCGTTCGCAAAAGCCACCGGAACGAAAGACAAAGAACTCTTCCTGATCGATGGCGCTACCCATATCGAGACGTATTGGGTGCCTAAATACGTTGACCAGGCAATGCAAAAGTTAGACGTCTTCTTCGATAAGAATATTTAGTTATACTCCGATGATGCCCCAGCTATGCAGGCTGGGGTATGTCCATCAGCTGTAGCCACGTATTCACGCAATAGACTCAGATTAACGAAGTTGCGGTTAAAGATAATTACGTTGCTTAAATAGGCGCTATGAATGGAATTCATAGACCTAATCTGGAGCAGGGAATGAAAACGATGAGCCTGATGTGACAGAATGGATCGGGAGAGAATTAATCATTCACTTCAAATTACTTTCAGGTGGAGAAGCAAATGAGTACGCAAGAGCCAACATTTAGTGAGGTAGTAAAAAACAGGTACTCGGCAAGAGCCTTTCTTCCATCTCCCATCCCCAGCGATATCCTCAAAGACATTTTGCTCGAAGCGCAATGCGCACCATCCAACTGCAATACTCAACCCTGGTCCCTGCATATCGTTGCAGGAGATAAACTTTGTGAATTAAGCCACGCACTGACGGAAGATTTGAGGGCTGGGAACTACAGTCTTGATTTTACGTTTGATAAAGAAGCTTATCCCGAGCCATTCAGGCAACGGGCTTCGGAGCAGGGGCGCTCGTACTATCAGGCGCTGGGCGTTGCGCGGGGGATAACTTAAGTCGCTCAGAAGTGGTCGAGCGTAATGTGAGATTTTTCGGCGCGCCTCATGTTGCCCTGCTGTTCATTCCTGCTGTAGGGGACAACGTTCGCGTAGCCTCGGACGCCGGTATGTATGCGCAGACATTCCTGCTTTCCCTGGCAGCTCGCGGTTACGCAGGCGTTCCACAGGCAGTGCTAAGTTATTTTGCCCAAACGGTGCGTCGAATATTAAATGTTCCAGAGAGTTTCAGGCTGCTTTACGGTATTTCTTTTGGGATCCCAGATAAAACGCATCCCTCCCTGAGTTACAGGGAAGGGCGGGTATCTCTAGCCGAAAGTGTCGTCTGGCATCAATAACGACGTTTTATTTTTTATCTGAACGGTCAGTGCCATCAGGGCGCTGGCTGCTGTAAACAACGCAATTATCCAGCCCATCGTCCATGGTGTGCCATCACTGAACAGAGCAAGAAGAAGTGAAGAGATGATACCGCTGCCGTATTGTAACGCTCCCATTAGCGCCGACGCGGAGCCTGCAACATTAGGTACTGCATCAAGTGCACAAGCCGTGGATGTTGCAGCGATGATGCCATTCATGGAGAAGAATACGAACACAGCGCCGACAATCACGGTAATTCCACCTACGCCCAGGCCGGTGGTGGCCGCCAGCACTATTGCCGCAATAGTGGCGACGAATACGGCATTCCTGAGCAACGCTTCCAGTGGATAGCGGTGAACCAGACGTCTGTTGATCATGCTCACTGCCATCAGTCCAACAATGTTTACTGCAAACAGCCAACCGTAATGCTGCGGGTCAACACCGAAGTACGTGATGTACACGAACGGAGAGCCGGTGATAAATGCGTAGGCTGCAACGTAGTAGAACGTCAGGCACAAAGTAAACCGCATGTATCTGGCGTTGGTGAGCAAGGCATAGTAGTTGTGAAAAGCTCTGGTTACAGAGGCTTGCGAGCGTTTTTCAGCAGGTAATGTTTCGGGTAACCAGAATAAAGACATCAGCATTAATGTTCCGATAATCGCCAGCAGCCAGAAAATGGCATGCCACGAGGTGACTTTAATCATCTGCCCGCCGATCAGGGGCCCGGCAATGGGCGCAATGGCCATGATTATCATCAGTGTCGAAAGCATTTGTGCTGCACGAGTGCGGCTAAACAGGTCACGGATCATTGCTCGTGCCAACATCGGTCCGGTACAGGCACCTAATGCCTGAAAAACACGCCAGAAGACTATTTGCACGATATCTGTTGATAACGCACAGCCCACCGAGCCGATGATGAACAGACCTAACCCGATAAACAGCGGCAGACGACGCCCATAACGATCGCTAATCGGTCCCCAAATCAGTTGTGCAATGCAAAAGCCGATAAGGAACCCTGTGATTGTCAGCTCTGCATCACCCTGTAAATCTTTCGCCATGATGGGCATAGCCGGAAGATAAATGTCGGTTGATAAAGAGGTAACAGCCATCAGGGCGCTGAGAATGAGCAGAAACGAGAGACCGGTTTTTTAGCTGTAGCTGACTGTGTTTGTGCCTGTTGATTAAGCATGGGGCTCCGTTGGACATGAAGAGATAAGGGGCATGTTAACGGGTTTTTTCATGCGGATAATCACAGGTGGAAGGATAGGGACTATGAATGACATTCATTAATATTGTGAATTGCAATGGTAGTGAAAGAATGTTTTGAACAGGCGCTTATCTTAGTGCCTTAAAGGGAGGTAACGTTTCCGTTTCAGGATCGATTTGTGTTTGCAGACAGGGGCATGAATCATCAGATCATAAAACAGCATCCCCCTTTCTAATATAAGCAAGATTTCGTCATAAAGCCGTCGGTTAGTCTTAGCGTAGGATAATTTCCGTTTTCCAAGCGGACCCCAATATCTTCTAAATCCCGTAAAACGCGCGTTGTTTTTTCATAATAATCCCACCCCTCGGGCGTAACTGTTACCCGCCGCGTGGTACGTTGCAACAACCTGATCCCCAGATGTGCCTCCAGCTCCTGCACCATTTTGCTCAGCGTTGCGTTGGGCATGTTTAAGGAATCTGCAGCGCGCGTAAAATTTCCTGCTTCCACAACGCGCGCAAATGCCCGAATCGCCATTAACTGATCCATGCTTTTCCTCACTTAAGGTTGATTATCCACACAGGTGAATAGTGATTCTTATTTTACATAATTTATCTATAACCGTCCCTTGTTTACAGTGATCCCATTCCCGGCAAGTAAGCGACTGACTGCAAGCGCCATCTGCCAGGACAACATAACGTCATCACTTAATCTGGAGAGAATCATGAATAAGCCACTTAGCGGAAAAATTGCCCTTGTTACCGGTGGAACCAGTGGGATTGGCCTGGCATCAGCGCAGGAGCTGGCAGCACAAGGCGCGCAGGTTTTTATTACGGGGCGTCGTCAGCAGGAACTGGATGCCGCCGTCTCTGCCATTGGCCCGACAGCGTTGGGTATTCGCGCCGATGCTTCTGTTCTTTCCGATCTGGATAGGGTGTATGCACAAATCGCTCAACGTAGTGGACGACTGGATATACTTTTTGCCAATGCAGGCGGCGGCGACATGCAGGCACTGGGCGCGATTACTGAAGAACATTTTGATCGCATTTTCGCAACCAATGTTCGCGGCGTGTTATTCACAGTGCAGAAAGCTCTGCCGTTACTGACTGAGGGGGCGTCGGTGATCCTGACGGCTTCCACTACGTCAGTGCAGGGAACCGCCGGATTTAGCGTTTATAGTGCCAGTAAAGCTGCTGTTCGTAACTTTGCACGTTCGTGGGCGCTGGATCTCAAAGATCGAGGTATTCGTGTCAATGCCGTCAGTCCGGGACCGGTGCGCACGCCGGGTTTAGGAGAGCTCGTGAGTGAAGAACACCGACAGGGATTATTCGATGCGCTGGCGGCGCAGGTACCTTTAGGCCGACTGGGTGAACCGCAGGAAATTGGCAAAGTAGTGGCATTTCTCGCCTCAGATGCAGCCAGTTTTATCAACGCAACAGAGATGTTTGTTGATGGAGGCATGGCTCAGGTTTAACAGGCCGGACGCACCTTATATTCACCGGGCAGGCAGAAACAACATTACCGTTTCTGCCTTTTGTCTTAATGTAAATAGTTTTACGTCACTGTTAGTGATCGGGTGCTGTTTTTTGATCTTCTGTCTAAAGCCGGTTACCGCGCAGCCGATAACTCAAATTATTACAACACCTGCACACAGCGATTATGTTAACAATAAATCATAATGAAACCGCCGCGCTATCGAATAAAACGCGCAAAACAAACTCGTCAGAGCTGGCAAAGTCCATTGAGCGCCTCTCATCGGGGTTACGCATTAATGGCGCAAAAGATGATTCGGCGGGACAAGCGATTGCTAATCGTATGACCGCTAATATCAATGCAGACAGCGTGGTCGCGCGCGGTCTGGATGATGCTATCAGCTACTCACAAACCGCCGAAGGCAGCTTAAGTCAGGTAAGTCAGTTACTTATCCGGGCCAAGAGTCTGGCTATCCAGGCGGCGAATGGCACGATGTCAGAATCAGACCGGCAAAGCATTGATAATGAATACCAGCAAATCCTCGCAGGTATCAATGATATTGCCAGTCAGACTGAGATATTTGGCCAGTATCCTCTGGCAACCGACTCACCGGAAATGCCACCCGTTCTGTTGGGGAACGTGGAGCCGATTAACACCAAATTTCCGGTGCCGGGCCAGAATTACTCTTTCAACTCTGGGGTCGTGCCGTTAGCGTATATTCCCGCTGGCGCCACCAATATCACCATCACCATTGACGCTTTGGGACAAGATGATGATTTGCAGCTGTTTACCCGTGATGGTAAGCATCTGGTGGGTACGCCAATAGACGGAAGCGATCCGGATTACACCTGGGTCAGTAAAGGTATTACTGACGATGCTTCTGCTACGACTAAATTACTCACTACCAGTAATGGCTTTGCCAGTGGTGCCACCTATGATGATTCGCAATTAATCACAGGTGGTGCCACCTGGGCGTTGAATGGCAGCGATACGCTTAGCTATAACGGGATGAATATCAGTTATAGCGGTGACGGTGACCGTTATGAAGATGTTGCTGCAGGTGAGTTTAACGACGGGACGAACGGCGCTAACCGGCAGGAACGTATCACCCTTGATAACGTCAGTGAAGATCTGATTGTCGTCGTCGTCGGGAATGGTTCATTTACCAGTAATCTGACCTGGGGAACATTGCCGCAGCCGACGGTTACGCCGACGGTTCCGCCTAAACAGAGCCGGCCATTTGACGTAGTGACCAGTGCCAGCTTTGGTCAGCAGGTGCAGTCCGATACTATCGAGCCGACGCCAACAGATACGAAATCCTTAGGATTAAGTAATACCAGCCTGATTTCTGATGCATCTGTTTCAACCGCCATGAATGCATTAGACGCGGCGCTGGATAAAGTGAGCAGCTATCGCTCAACTTATGGTGCAAAGATAAACCGCTACACGTCTAATAAAACGGTTTTGGCGCAGCAGAATACCGCGACGCAGGCAGCCCGAAGCCGCATTCAGGATGCTGATTATGCGCTGGAAGCGAGCCGGTTAGCCAGGGCGCAAATTCTTGAGCAGGGACAAAACGCCGCGTTGAAGATTGCCAACCAGACGCCGCAAGCCGTGTTATCGCTGCTCAACAGTTAAGGATTTTGAACGCATGGAAGAAATGGATTTTTAATAGCGGTGCTGTTGCTTCAGCACCGCTGTCTGAGCGGCTTCTGGTATTCTGTGGGGAGCTTCGATACGGCGTACCACTCAAACGATCTTAAGAAGCGTCTTCTGTATCTTTACTCGGTTTTATCACACTTCTCTTCATAGCGATGATAATGGCTTAAATCCATTCAGGGATATCGATTCCTGTCGGGGCTCATGCGGTTAATGCACAGGTGATACAACAAATCATCAACCGGGGCATTAGCGTTTATACGGGTACTGAGGTAGTAAACCGCCCTCATAATTCCCTTAACATATGCAGATAAAAATTTCAGCGGACTCTACAAGATGTCACGCAGCCGTCTCCGGAGTATCTGTGGCCCCCTGCTGCTGAACGAATCGCTTTGGCATGTTGTGACGTGAAAGGTAAGAGAGGCGTATTAGTTACAACAATCGTTAACGTGAAAAAGACTCCCGGCCTATGGCCGAGGCCGGCCGCCTTTTCAGGAGGGTCAATCCAGGCGCGTGTGCGAGGTTTGCACAGCGTGGCTCAGGATGGGCAGTGTGTTTCCGGTGTGCACCAAAATCATGATCAGGATGAGCTTTGTCGTTTCTGTGGAATGCGGGGGTCGGCAACATAAATTAGTGGATGCTGTAACTAAATGCCGCTTTATCCTGTTATGGTATCGCACATTAACAAACGCGCCCCGGCTGTAAGTTACTGATCGCCTGATTTTTCGAGATAAAAAATCAAAAAGATGCCCGGACTGTTTTCAATTTCTAATGCCGTATAGGTGTAGTAATGGAGCACGCCGTTATCATCAATGATGGCTTTGTTTCCTGCTCCCACGCGGCTGACATCGTGCTGTTCCCACATTTCACGAAACAGGGTACTTCTGGACATCAGGTCAGTAATGACATTTTCAAACACATGAGTATTGCCCGCGGCCGCCTGATATGATCGAAATGAAGCAAGGGTATGCTTCGCCGCTTTTTCCCAGTGCGCTATCCGCTTGCGGTAATCCTCATTAATAAACATCAGTTTTAGGGAATTTCTTTCTGACTCTGGGATCACTGACCAGTCAAAAATCTTGTCCCGAACAGCGTCGTTCCAGTAAAGAATATCCATATTGGCACGCCGGACAAAAGCCGGGTGAGGATGCAGGGCATCAACCATTGCCATCACTTCAACAGAGAGATCAGACAGATTTTGCGTCAGCTGCCCGCCCCCAAAAATAACGGCGTTGAGATATTGCTGCTCAACATCCGTTAACTGAAGCACTTTACCAATACGGTTAAGTGCAGCCGGTGAAATCCGGATATCCCTTCCCTGCTCCAGCCACGTATACCAACTGACACTTATCGCAGCCAGCTGCGCTACTTCTTCTCTGCGCAATCCTTTAACACGCCGGTTAAGTGAGCTAAATCCGTACTCCTCTGGGTTTAATTTTGCCCGGTGTTTTAAAAGGAAGCTTTTTATATCGGTATGTCTGGGCACAAATGCTCCTGAGTATGACCTGTAATCACAGGATAACGTCTCCTCTTTTCACCTTTCATACAGCGTTTATTATTGTCGCCGCCGCTGAGGGTAAAGAGGATTTTCACTTTTCATTTTCATCAGTGCCGATGATAACAGCTACCGCAAGGCCGGGCATCTTGTGCCAGGCCAGACAATATTACAGACGTGACCGGATAACTTTAAGAATGAACGACAGCCGTACAAATAATTTCATCATTATGCTCACCGGTATTTTAACGCTGGTAACCGTGATGGGCATCGGCCGCTTTTCACTGACACCCCAGATCCCCTTAATGATAGGGGACGGCTATCTCACCCTGTCTGGTGCAGGAATAGTGGCCGCGATGAATTACATTGGCTATTTAGCCGGAGCCATACACGTCAGCCGGATGAAACAGGGTCATGCCTTTTTCTCAAAGCAGGCATTTTGGCAACGGTGCTCGTAACGCTGCTTTCAGGCACGACCTCTTCGTTTATTCTTCAGTGTCTGTTCCGTCTCGTTGCAGGCGCAGGGGTGCCTGGGCACTGATTATAGTGACTTCATGGACGCAGCTCAGGCTGGGTAACAATAATGCGCCCCGCCTCTCTGCGGCCGTTTTTACTGGTCCCGGCGTCGGGATCACGCTAACCGGTGTGCTGGCATGGTTGATGGCTTGCTTTCACTTCAGTTCCTCTTACGCCTGGTATATCTATGGTGCTGTGGCACTGATTATTAGTCTGTTGATCTGCCGTGCGCTTCCGGCTGAATTTGGTCCGGTCAGCGCCCATGCTGACCTGCATCCACCCGTTAGCACGGAATTGAAAAAGCTGGTGGTTATCTACTCTCTGGCCGGGTTCGGTTACATTCTGCCGGCCACCTTTCTTGCTCAGATGGCCCACAGCGCCTTCCCGGAAGGGGATCTGGCCGCCTTTTTCTGGCCCCTGTTCGGCCTGTCTGCTGTAGCCGGAGTGGCGCTGGTGATTCTTTTTGCGGCGCGCTTCAATACGCAGCGTTGTCTGGCGGCCGCAATGATGCTGCAGGGTGTTGGCGTGGCGGCCTCAGTGGTTATGCAGAGCACTGCGGGTCTTTTACTCTCCACTGTGTTAACCGGGCTGGGATTTCTTTCAATTATGCAGCTGACAATGCGTTTCGCTCGTGAGATTTCAACAGGCTCACTGGCCCGAATGGTCGGCTTACTGACTTCTGGTTATGCAACCGGGCAGCTGGCCGGTCCGCTGCTCTCTTCAGCAAGCGTGGCGGTGTCTGGTACGTTAAATGAGGCCATTATCCTGGCGGCGGCAGGGCTTATTGCAGGCGGGGTTAGCGTCATGACACTCATCCAGCCGGGGAAAAGCAACGCTTAAGGCTAAAAACAACCTGGCTCTTCCCATTTTAAGGAAGAGCCATTGACCAGACCGGTAACTGTTATCATCAATCAGCTACAGAAAGAGAAAGGTTTGCACTCTCTTTTTGTGCTGCCCATGCAAAGAGTGCAGAAGCAATCAGAAGAACCAGTCCAAGCGCAAAAGGACTCCACCAACCGACAGCATCAAACAGAATCCCGCCCAGGCCTGCTCCGACAGTAATCGCCAGCTGGATAGTGGCCACCATCAGCCCGCCGCCCGCTTCAGCATTTTCTGGCAAGGCTTTACTGAGCCAGAGTCCCCACGCTACCGGCGCTGGCGTAGAAATCAGGCCCCATGCGGCCAGTAAAATCGTTACAACCATAAAAGAAGCGCCCGCCCCGATAAGCAATCCCGCTATCAGCGCCATGGCAAGCGGTATCGCGATCAGGTATGCGTAAAGGCCTCGTTGCAATAAATGCCCGATAAACCCGGTGCCAGCCAGTCCAAAAATACCCAAAGCTAACAGCATTAGTGAAAGTTGCGTCACCGAAACCCGCGTGATCTCCTCCAGAAAAGGGCGCAGGTAAGTGAAAATGGCAAACTGCCCCATAAACAGGAACATAATGCCTGTCATTCCCAGCGCCACCTGTGGCATGCGAAGTAAAGAAAAAGGGTTAGCCGAATGGCTTTTTGCTGTAGTCGCTGGCATCAGGGAATGCTGCGCCACTGCCAGATAAAAGCCATAACAGCCAAAGGCACCACAATGAAAAAAGATCCTCGCCAGCCGATATACTGGCCCAGAAAACTGCCTAGTGGTGCAGCAACGGTGGCTGCCAGCGCGTTACCGCCATTAATCAATGCCAGCCCTTTGGCGACGGCATGAGCGGGGATCAGACGCATCACGGTGGCCGTCGACATTGACCAAAAACCACCGATAGCAACACCCAACAGCGCACGTCCCGCCATAAAGGTTATACCATTGGTCGCCAGCGTTACCATCAGGCCTGAAATCGTCAGCAGAAAAGTGAAGCTCAGCAGGACTTTTTTACGATCGATATGCCCTGTAAGCAGTGTGTTCAGCAGACTGGTAATCACTGCGAACAGCCCCGATACTGAAATGGCCTGACCCGCATTTCCCTGGCTGAGGCCTAGATCGTCAGCAATCGGTGTCAGCAGGCTTACCGGCATAAACTCCGAGGCAATAAGAACAACCACCCCGAGCGTCATTGAAAAGATGGCTCCCCATGCGGGATGATGGCTGACGTGTGTTTTATTGTCTGAAGTGGCAGGCGCTGTAGGCATTTTTCTGTTCCGTTAAAAATTCAGCACCCAGTTTAAAACAGTTTGATAGCTTTGATTATCCAGGGTAATTTTTAAGTACTTTTGAATTTTACTCAACAATAAGCGTCTCCGTTATGAATGACATCCTGGCTTTTCTGGCAGTGGCTAAAGAACAAAGTTTTACCAAAGCATCACGTACTCTTGGCGTTACGCCTTCTGCACTGAGCCATACGGTAAAGCATCTTGAGGAAAGGCTGGGAGTGAGGTTACTTGCCCGCACAACACGTAATGTTGCCCCCACTGAAGCGGGAGAACGGTTATTACAGTCAGTTGGTCCACTTTTTGAGCAGATAAACACAGAAATCGACAGAATCGGTGAAATGAGAGATAAGCCAGCCGGAAATATTCGCCTGACCTGTTCAGATGATGCGGCTGAACAATTACTGCGGCCTGTTTTACCTGCGTTTTTCCGCCAGTATCCAGACATCAACGTAGAAATTTGTATCGATTATGGTTTTACCAATATTGTCAGTGAACGCTTTGATGCCGGTATACGCCTCGGTGAATCAATCAGCCTTGATATGATTGCTGTTCGCCTCGGACCGGACTGGCGCCTGTCAGTGGTGGGCTCGCCTGATTATTTCAGCCATAATCCAAAACCTCATCACCCACAGGCGTTAACCACTCACAATTGCATAAACATTCGACACGCTATTGGTGGAAGTGCTTATGCCTGGGAGTTTGAGAAAGATGAGCGAAAAATCAACGTCCGGGTTAATGGCCAGTTCACCGCAAACAGTAACATTCATATTCTCAACGCTGCCCTTGACGGCATCGGCCTGGCGTATCTTCCTGATTATATGGTAGAAGAGCATATTAAAGAGGGGCGTCTTATTGAGGTTCTGGCAGACTGGAGTCCCTATTTCGAGGGCTATCATCTCTATTATCCTCACAGAAGAAATACGTCTTCGGCCTTTTCTGTCTTTGTCGAGGCCGTGAAATATCAGGGGCAACGCACCGCGTCTTAATAAGAGATGATGCCCCTGATGCAGATAAATAAAGGCGAGTATGACACCGCTCCGATCACGTCACGCCTTTCTGTCAGTTGATTCCTTTTGTCCAGACTTCGCAACCTGTGCCCGGTAAGGTATAGTCCGCTTTTTTACGGAGGAACCATGCTGATCAACTCATCTATTCGCCTTAACAAATACATCAGCGAGAGCGGGATCTGTTCTCGTCGTGAAGCCGATCGCTACATTGAACAAGGGAATGTTTTTATTAACGGCAAACGGGCCGCGATTGGCGATCAGGTATCAGCTGGCGATGTGGTAAAAGTTAATGGTCAGCTTATTGAGCCACGTAATGAAGACGATCTGGTATTGATTGCGTTAAATAAACCGGTTGGCATTGTCAGTACCACCGAAGAGGGTGAAAAAGACAATATTGTTGATTTTGTGAATCACAGTAAACGAGTCTTCCCTATCGGCCGCCTGGATAAAGATTCTCAGGGGCTGATTTTCCTGACCAATCACGGCGATTTAGTGAACAAAATCTTACGCGCCGGCAACGATCATGAAAAAGAGTACATGGTGACCGTCAACAAACCCGTGACTGATGAGTTCATCCACGGTTTGGGTGCCGGTGTGCCAATGCTCGGAACGGTTACCAAAAAATGCAAGGTGAAGAAAGAGGCACCCTTTGTGTTTCGTATCACGCTGGTGCAAGGGCTTAACCGTCAAATTCGCCGTATGTGCGAACATTTTGGTTATGAAGTTACCAAACTTGAGCGTACCCGCATTATGAACGTCAGCCTGAAAGGCTTGCCTTTGGGTGAATGGCGAGATTTAACAGACGATGAATTGATCGGGTTGTTTAAACTGATTGAAAATTCAACATCTGAAGTGAAAAAAGCAAAAAAACGCCCGCTAAGGCGGTAGCTAAAAAGCCGGGTAATAGCGGCCCCAAAAATGCTGAAAAATCGGCTGGCAACCTCGCCTCTCGCAAACGCTTTACTCAGCCTGGGCGGAAGAAAAAGGGCCGCTAAGCACGCCACTCGTTGTGTACAGGTAATTGTCCGTTGCAAGAAAACGTCCTGTTGAAGAAGTGTCGCCGATATAGCTTTTACTGTTACGTGCCGCCACGCTCCATGCGGCACAGCTAATAATCTCAGCCGGAAATTTAGATTCCGTTAAATATCACGACACGCCTTCTGCGACATTAAGAACGGTTAATCTACTGTTGGCGTGAAAATGACTGTTAACTTTTCGCGATAATGCCCGGCGTTTTATCCTTTACCAAAAATTTATTGACACTGAGCTGTAACGGCGCTGGTATACAGAGCACTGGTGTAGTAATACCTGGTAGCCTGAACGGACGAATTTTATTCTGATTGATCTGTGTCCAGACGATGTTCTGATTATTCAATACCTTTCTTAGCCTGAGAAATATTCAGTTCCTTCGCCAGAGAGCCGGTTGTAGCAGCCTCTTTTCCGTTAGGGAAAAGCACGGCGGTAGTGAAATCAGCAGGTGTCGTGTCGCTCAAGGCCTGACCACGCCAGCTTACTGCCGGAGGAATAGTGTTGGTAGTAGCACCGGCATTATTAACCAGCTGCGGCGCGGTAACTAACTTCATATTAATAGCACTCGCTGAGGCGCTCATTGCATTTGACCCAATCCTGGTCATCATAGAGACCGGGGATAAACCAGTCCCTGAAACATATTTCATCTCAACAGATTTTGGTAAGGCACTACCATCAGATAGCGTCATATCAATTGTCGGGTCAACGTTCGCCGTGACAGTGATATCTTTCTGAACGGCATAAGCTGAACCTGTCAGGCAAACAAACAAAGCAGCAAAAGTGAGAGGTTTAGTAATATAAGTTTTCCATGTATTCTTTTTAATTCAGACGTAATGTCATACAGACATTCATTGTTTATCAACAATTTGGTTGCAATGTGTTTAGCAAAAAATAAACGTCACTTTCATTTGATTAACATTAAAAACTAGTTGGCTTTGTTTTTTCAAGCCAGCTTTTGTATTTAATGATTATTTTGTCTTGGTTTTTTATTAACGGCAAATGATATTGTCTCTCAGGAAATAAATTTATATTATCAGTTTTCCATTGACGTGCTGTTTCAGGCTTACCTTGATGGCATAATCCAACATCAATGATTTTTATCCGCCGATTACCCTTATTTTTTAACTTCTTGTGATATTTAGTCAGAGAAGTGGAAATTTGCGGATTGCGTGGAGGAACAGTAACCAGAATTCCCCAAACAAGATTTACACTGACATCTGTCGTAATCTTTTTACCGGCATTACTCAATGCAGGATCATCCGGTGATAGTACGCCTTCAAACATCACGCGATATATTTGTTCTGTTTCAGGTATATTCATTGTCACGAAACGAATAAGTTTGCTACTTCATCCGGGAATAGCAGATTTCGGTGGCATGACAACCAAATCATTTCCCTTTCCGGGTTTAATTTCAATCTCTTTTTCATCTGGCGCCCCCGGACTGATAATCTTAAACACCTTTGTTTGCACAAACTGCACGTCCCGGGATTTTGATATTAATCGTACACTCCCTTCACCTTTTTCATTAAGACCAACGACCATAGGGTAAACAGTCATATTTGCCTGAGCAGCAAAAGAAAAAATTGACAACACCATGAATAACACATGACGCAATCCATTTATATTCATTTTAACTTTTTAATAACCGTAAAATTTTTTCTCTATCCGTGTTGTTTTTGGGATTTTATATTTCACCGCTAATGAGCGATCTGTATTTTGAGTTCCGGAAAAATTAAATCAACTTTAAGTGAGTTATTTAACAGGAATTTAAGTGAAAAACAGAAGCCAACAAAAAAACCATAAAAAAAGCAAATTAGCTCTCCTTAATAGATTACAAGCTCTTAAAAGGAGTGTTTGAGAAAATCATGGCCTGCTATATACAGCTTCAGGATTAAGCGTGCAGGGCATTTTTACTTATCCCTGTGGCGACTGCCTTTCTCTGAACGGACCGATCTGGATTAGATTTGAAATGTTGCAGATATGTTTTTTTGTTATTTTTTGATTATCATTCCAGACAAAAACCGAAAATGACGATAACAGAGGCAAAGACAATGACGGAACGTAAGGGTAGGGTAATTGGGGTTATCAGCGAGGAGCTGACTCATCCCTGCGTTGTGAAGATGCTGAACGAAGTGACCCACCAGCTTAATACTCGTGGCGCTCTGACGCTGCTGCTGAATGTCGACTCGCCAGAGAATCGTCAGTCAGTTATGCACCTTATGACGCAGCAACCGATTGATGGCGTGCTGGTCGTTTCGACTGTTTATCGTGACGCGCTAAACGCAGCCGCTGAAGCGTTATCTTCAACCCTGATGCATCTGTGCAGCAGCTCTGATCATAACAATCCCCGGGTTGTCACTGCTGATGACTACACTGCCGGGGAAGAAATTGCGCAACTGATGCTGTCGCAGGGGCACCAGCGTTTTGGCTACATGCAGGGATATGAACGCCTTTCTTCACCCTTGCGACGAATGAAGGGCTTTGCCGCCGGTTTAGAAGCGGCAGGTAAAACAGCAAAGGTACTGGTGGCGGGCAGTCACGATCGCGAGCTGGCCTACCAGGCAATGATGGCTTACCTGAAGCGTACCCGGGCATCGGAGCGCATTGAGGCACTCTTTTGCGAAAATGATCTGCTGGCATTTGGCACGATGCAGGCAATTCGTGATTTTGGTCAGGGGACGCATATTGCTGTAGTGGGCTTTGGCGATATTGATGAAGCGCGCACATCAACCTGGCACCTGACAAGCTGGTCACAGCATAACGACTTACTGGTGACAGAGGCTCTCAACCGGTTACTGGACAACCGTTATGATGAGAATGGCCTATGGCGGCGAGGTGAACTGCAAATTCGGCACTCGCATCTGGGTAAAGAAGTGCCGGGAGAAATGGCAAAATGTGGATGTGCCAGCCGTCACTGATGCAGAAAGCCAGCACAGGAGCACTCGCTGTGCTGGCTTTTATAGCTGCGCTTCACTGAATTTTTACCCGCTTTTACCGCTGCTTAAAACGTTGCATTCAAACCCACATTCCAGGTGACTTCATTATATTCACTGACGCCCCCACCGCAGAAACCGCCGCAAAGGCACTTACCGTCTGACCAAGCGGTACGTTCGCACCGACAGCCATATCCAGCCAGTTTTCGTCGCGCGCTTCGCCGGAACGACTGAACGACGTGCGTGTGGATTTTAACCCCGCCGTCACGGGTGAGTCAGTATCACCGAATTGATGGTTATAACTGACCTGCGCCCACGGATTGACCGGCAGCTGCTGAGTATCAATGCGCCAGCCCACCGAACCGATTTGAGAATGAGTGGTCTGATCGTAATAGCGCATCGCGCTGCTGCTGTTACCCTGCTCCTGATAGCCGCCAACGCGAGCATAGTCAAGCGCATAACTGGCAACGGGGCCAGTTGTGACATAAGAACCCAACGGCAAATCCCAGCCAGTTTGCACCCGTAACCCCAGTAGTTTGCCCCCGGTATTGCCCTGCTCAGTGCGGGTAGCGGGCCCCAGCTTTACCTGACGCTCAATGTCATCAAAATCCAAATCGGCATAGTGAATATCGGTGTTGATCCACCCTTGATCCAGAATGCTTAACTGGCTCCACAGCGCCACCAGGTTACCACGTAAGCGGTAATCGTAACGGGATGAGGGCTGCTGGTGCTGATTCGCAGTAGAAAGCAGTGCGCCCGCCTGCCAGTTTTCTGTTACCTGATATCCCAGACCCAGTGCCATACTGGCCGTGGTAGCGTCGCCATCGTTCCAGGCGTCGCCTTTGCTGTTTGAATGCTGTCCCGCATAGCCACCAAAAACCGTGAGCTGGCCTGCGCTGGCAGGTCGATGGCGCTGCTGTTGCAAATGCCCATCCAGCGTATTATGTACGTCACGCACCATTGCCAGCGGGGATTGCGTCAGCGCCGCCACCTGCAGAGGCGCATCCAGCACTGACTGAATATAATCTGCGATAAGCGCATGCACCGCCGGGGAAGGATGTAAACGGTCAGCAAACAGATAGCTTTGTGCGCTGGAGAATCCAGGCGTAGATGAGGTACAGACTGAGGCTGAAACACCGGTTGGGCAAGCCATTCCCGCCGTGTTGCTGATGCCATAAATAGCGGGATTGGCAATCACTTCACTAAATAATCCGTTAACATCAACCCGCACGATATTGCCCTGTGTAGCCACCAATCCACTCTCTTCAAGCTGGTTATAACGGTCGGTTAACGTTGCCGCCTGGTCGCTTATGGTTTGCCAGGCGGCAATCAGCTGTTGGGCCAGCGCATCACGCACGGCGGGAATGGAGGAAATTTCAGACGCCGCCTGCGTCAGCGCCGTTTCAATCGCCTGCTGGCGTGATGCGGCATCCGGCGTTACGGCGCTGTCAAGAGACTGGAACGCCGCCGCCAGTGCAGGTTCAGCGGCTGGCCCCAGCAGGCTGAGAATCGCTTCTGTCACTGCAGGCGTTGCGCCTACATCAGGAACGGTAGGCACAATCACTGCCCCCGCGCCTGCATCCAGTAACGTTTTTACCTGCGCGGCAGCCGCTGTTGCGCTGTTATCAACAATTTCCGTTGCGAACAGCGGACTGATGACCGCCGCAGCCAGATCGTTGCCACCGATCCAGTGAATATACAGACCATTGCTGTCAGCCCTTCCCCCATGGCGGTAAACCAGGCAGAAACCTGATCTTGCGTATTGAGATCCGGATTCAGTAAAGGCGTCGCTACCGCGCCTCCAGCGGCGTAGTTGCTTCCCCCTGAGAAGAGGGAAGCAGCGTTTGTCCCATATTCTGAGCAAGGATTTCATCATAAAGCGGATGCGTAGCGCCATCCCAGGTGTAACGGCCAATATTACCGCCATCACTTAAGCTGTCGCCGAAAACGGTGAGACTATCCCATGCTGAAGCGGAAACCGGCATCAACAAAGCACTTAGCGTAGTAATAACCGCGAGGGAAGTGTGAGAGGACGCATTGATATTATTCTTCATCATCAGCTCCGAATTAACAGTCAGACTGAAGCCCGCAAGCCTGACCGCATTGTTCAACGGCTTGCGCTTTTTATCAGCAGCGTTTCAGCGCAAGAGAAATGTTTACCACTTCACGTCATAACGTGCGGAACGATGCCGCTAAGGCAAAGAATCGAAGCGATCCTTTCAGAGAAGAAACAAGGACAAATTAAAATTGAGCCAGTGAAAATCTTTATCAGTGTGGCAAAGAATTTTCCGGCTGCGCGGGAAATCAGCGTTAAATCTGTTTTGTATCGATAAGCGCGTGGTTCATCTCAATTTATTCAGCGTGGCTTCGCTGGCGCGACAGCAGGCTATAGTGTCTGTTTACCCTGCCGTTCGAAAAATGCCCTGTTGTACGTTAATCAAAGCGGTGGTATCCGGTGCAAGCGGCAGGGACCTAAACAAACCCGTGCAGATGTTTATATTCACTGGCAATAAGGAAAAGAGATGAACGATACTTCCCACTTCGGCGATCTTACTCGCTCCGATATGTTGCAGCGTCCCCCGCAGGTGAAACCAAAGAAGCATCAAACCAGCCCCTTGTTGTTACGCCGACATTTGTATTACGTAGCGATAATACGCAGTGGACTGAACGCCCGCACGATAAAGGGTCTTCTGTTGATTGCACAGGAAAAGAAGTGACTGAGCCAGATCGCCATGCTGCAAAACTGGCACTGGAGGCTGAACCAAATCTTGCCTTTGAACACTGGGATGAATACTGGCGTAAGGTACATGGGCCGAAATTTGCCTATGCGGGGCCTGGTACACAAAATGACAGCGTTTTGCGCTACGATCAGGTTCACCGGCTGGCATCTGGCCCCTCCTCCTGGTTTAGACCCCCTATCGTGCCATGATCGACGATCACAACCGCCTCGTCGCTGACCCCGCAGCACGAGTGCCGGTCTATCATCGCCCCTCATGGGATGGGTTTGCCTACATCGCTTACAACTCAGTAGACGACACAGAACAAACCCTTGCACAAGAACAGTATGCCAAACGCATTATTGCCGATGAGCAAACGGTGTTTCGTAAAGTTACGCGGCAGCTGGCGCGTGAATTCATTATTATTCCCTCTGCCCGTCACCGCGATCCTTTCAGCCTGGTGAAAATTCATTACCGGCAGCCCGCTTTGAGCCGGGAAGAATTTCAACACCAGTGGTTGCACGATCATGCCGATCTCGTCGCCTCCATGGACGCAACAAAAAAATATGTCAGCCGCTATGCTCAGCTTCACCCCTTTGACCTGACGCAGGAAGATCCTGAAGGCGAGAAAATAGATGGCATAACCGTACTGTCTTTCGCGTCCTTAAATGATGTAGAAGACTATATCTGCACACGTGACTGGGCACATATTGAAGCCGCTGAGCACACCATTATTGATTCTGAGCGATCTGAATTTTGGACAGCAGTAAATTATAATGTAATTAACCGGTTGTCATCAGAAAAAGTCACCCAAAAAACATGATGTTAATGCAGCCAGACAAAAATATTATATCGGCATGATGTGGGTTTGAATAAACGGCTGGCTTCAAAGCCGTTTATTGAACGATGCACAACCATTTTTATCTTCATAATTTTTTAATATATATGGATTATTTCACCTGGTGTTAATGGCAACCACTTTTCACACGCAATAATTATTCAGAAACAACCTTATGCCACACGAATTAACTGTTATCAGCAATGCTGCTATTGCAATAGAGATAACCGGCGTATGACAGACTCGTCCATATTAAAATGGCTGAATCGCCGTTTAAAAGTTTGCATGTTAACCCGCAGTTGATAAAAGCACGCATTTTGCGCTATGAATATAAGCAGATTATCTCTGTTAACGATATTTCGATGATGCGTTTATTTCGTTGAATCACGCCAGCACGGTGACAGGTCGCGAGCCGACGTCACTTTGCCGCCAAGCCTGAAAATTACACTTTTGCTGTTAACCTGGCTCAAAACCTGCTCATGATTTAACCTTTTGGGTCAGTGAGTTACCTTACCTGCGCGCAGTGCTGACTTTAAAGGTGATAATGAGAATTATTATGGTATTATCGCGGTGACCCTTTAGCTTGCTTTATCTTGTCGTCTTTTATCGCTTTTCATTCCTTGTTGTGCACAGGTGATCCTTTGAATCAGGTAGCCGCTAATCCGTTTCCAGTTGGGGGAAATATGAATCAAATGGTTTACGTAGTAGATGATGATGATTCAGTAAGAAATTCTCTGATACAACTACTTCGCTCAGAAGATTACGATGTTGCGGATTTCTCTTCACCTCAGGATTTTTTATCACATCCCATCTACCCTGCGCCCTGTTGTCTTATTCTGGATATTAACATGCCCAATTTAGACGGATTAAACGTTAACCGCACATTACATCAACGGGGCTATTCAATACCCACTATTTTTCTTACCGGATTTGGCACTATTCCTGTCACGGTAAAAGCAATGAAAGAGGGCGCTTACGAATTTCTGACTAAGCCTGCCGATCCTGAGGAAATTCTCAATAGCGTTTCTAAAGCATTGCACATTTCCCAGGAAAATATGGTCTCTTCAATTGAAAAGCTCGACCTGACAGTTCGCCATCAATCACTCACTCCCCGCGAGTCTGAAGTCATGTTACTGGCTATTGGCGGCCTGCTGAACAAACAAATTGCGCACGAGATGGGGGTAAGTGAAATTACCGCTAAAGTACACAAGCGACGCGTAATGGAAAAAATGCAGGCACGTTCACTTTCTGATTTAGTCAGAGCAGCCGAAAGGCTCAATCTGGGTAAGTCTCGCAGCCGGTAACGCCTTTATCCTTATCGGTGCAGGAAAATTGCGCCGGTAAGAAGGCCAGCCTGTTACGTGTTCTGTTCTGGCTTTACCTCCAGAGTAAACCAGAACACGCTTCCATGTGGCAGCCGGTTGTCAGCCATTAATTCCCCACCATGTTTTTTGATAATGCTTTGACTGATGGTAAGCCCCATGCCCATCCCCTCTTTCTTTGTCGTGAAGAATGAGTCGAAAAGATGACCGATAACGTCGGGTGACAAGCCGCTGCCTGTATCAGCCACTTCGAAGCGTAGCGTATCTGCGCTGGGGTTGGTTGAGGTCAGTGTCAGTATTCGGGGACGATGCTCAACACCGCTCATCGCTTCGATCGCATTAACGATAAGATTGAGCAAAACCTGCTGTATCTGAATATTGTCACAGTAGATTTCGGCGCTGTTTGCCTGCAGTTTTAACTCCAGCGCGATCCATTTTTGTTCAATTTCGTTGCGCGAAATAGACAGAATATGGCGGGCAATGGTGTGCAGATTCGCCTGTGTGAATAAAGTTTCTTGTTTTCGGGTTAAGGCATGAAGGCCACGAATGATGTCGCCCGCACGTTTCCCCTCAGTAATGATCTCCTGCAAACTTTCCCGCGCGTTTGCCAGATAACGCGGATCCCGATTCAGCCAGCGCATGCTCGCCCCCGCATTGGCAACAATCGACATTAATGGCTGGTTTATTTCATGCGCGATTGAGGCAGTAAGCTGACCAATCGTGGTGGCACGTGAAACGCGCGCCAGATCCGCCTGGGCAATGCGAACGGCATCTTCCGCCTGACGCTGCGCCGTAATATCCCGAATAATGCCAAAATATTCTTTAACATCAGGCCAGTTTTCAACGGGATCGCCAATTCCCAGGATATAGCGACAGTCGCCATCGGGTCGCAGAATACGGAACTCCGCCCGCATATTCATGCCATTACGCACGCTCTCCGAGACCCGCTCACTGATACTGGGTTGATCGTCTGGATGAACGCGGGTTAAAAAATCAGCCATAGAAAGGGTTTTTTGCGCGGCAGGTAACCCGAGAATGCGGCCATATTCATCCGATATCATCATCAGATCCTGTTTCAGCTCCCAGCGCCAGCTTCCGGTATTGCTGATCTGTTCGCCCTGCATCAGAGAGGTCTGGCTGGCACGCAGTTCTTTCTCAACCCGTCGGCGCTGTACGTTCTCTTCAAGCAATTCACTATACAAACGTGCCGTTTCAAGTGAAACGGCTGCCTGAGCACCTAACGTGCTAATGATTTTTGAATGTTCGGCGGTAAATACATCAGGCATGAGCCGGTTTTCAAAATAGAGCACGCCAACCAGTTTGGCCTGTTTGAATACAGGAACACACATTACCGCCGCGCCGGAAGCGACAAGATAGGGATCCTGACTGAACGGGCTAAATATCTCTGGCTTTCCGGTACGGATTTCCTGTCCGGTACGAATTACCGCAGACAGAACGGAAAGCGGCAAATCAGTTGCTGTCGGCGCTTCATTCACAATGTCAACGCGGATCCCGTCAGGGGTCATTACCGCTTTTGCTTCTGTTTCAGGCAGGTTATTGTCCAGGATGCGGATCAGTAAACAACGTTGTGCGCCCGCTCGCTCCAGCAGCATCATCATCAGCGTATTGATCAGGCGGTCAAGATTGATCTCTTCTGTCAACGCTCTGATGGCCGTCACCACACTCTCTAAATCACGCACCGTTTCATTCTGTGCGAAAGAGATGGTGTTGAAAGGCGTTACTGGCGCAGCAGTGACCAGATAGGGGTGTTTTCTTTCAAGCTGCCTCACCTTAGCCGCTGCCCCCACTCTCTCCAGGCGTTGATCGCTTTTTTAAAGTAGGCATCAGCCGCAACATTCAGGCCTGCATAATGGGCAAAGTTCCCTGCCAGTTCATGACACAGTGCATTGATGTGTATAAAGCCGCCTTCCTGTGAAAGACGTATTGCTGTCTCATATTTTTCCATGGCGGGCAGGCTTTTTCCCTCCAGGCGGCATATTTCTGCCGACAAGAGCGCCTCTTTGTCAGAAAAAGTACCAGGATTCTCGTTTGCCCAGCCGGCAATTTGCTGGTAGTGATGCACGACTTTGTTCTGAACATCCGGCGTGTATTGTTCAGCAATCAGTGGCACCGTCAGCGAAAGTGCACTGTAAAAATGAAAATCAAAAATATGAATATGTCCGGCAATGGACTCTCTCAACCGTGCGGCCTGATCAAAACAGTGGCTGGCGCTGATAAATTCTTCACTTAAAAATGCGCTTTGCCACGGTATATCCACGACCAGAATTTGACCAGCGCGATGGCCCCTGACGGCGTCGCGGTGGGTGTCGTATCCGGTGAGAAGGCGGAAAAAAGATGATCGCCTGTCAGGGGTCGCCCGTTGGATTGCGCAGCGTGTTAACATAGCAACGCTGCATAATCAGAACGTTTTCCACATCTTTAAATCGCGCTTTGCGAACGAAAGCCAGAGCACGCTCAATGGAGGTCAGAATCGCATCAAGATGATCGCCCCGCGCCAGGCAGTTCATGATCTGATGGCGCAGCGCGAAACAGGCCGTGGTGCGATCGCCGATAGCCACAGCAGCAGCAAATGTCGCTTTTGCGCAATCTATCGCAAATGAAATGGGTTGCGTCCAGATGCTTAATCTGTCGAGTGAGATTAATGTTCTGGCGCGATACTGCGTGAAATCATGTTGATTAACCAATTCGCGGGCGAGAATGCCGCACCGGAAACCCAGCTTATATTCACCATAGCGATCTCCGATGAGTACGCCATACCAGGAGATGGCAAAGGCAGATGCTCCCGTTACGCCATGATCAAGCGTGAGATGCAGCATTTTGCATAGCAGCAGAAAATGCAATCGCGGGCAGACAAAAATGGCGAACACAGTCGAGCTGGCTAACAGATTCATCACCGATTCGATTTCACGATCCTGCATTAACGCTAAGGGCATAAAGGCACTATGCGGATCGCGACCTACCCGCTGCTGAAGTGATGTACGTGCCGCGTCACATTCATCATTATCAGGATGGCGACTGAAATGAATGCCGAAAACGGCCAGCCAGGCGATGGTGGTTTCCAGAGCCAGCGGAATATCTGACTGACGCATATGAATTTCAGCCATCAGACAGGCCGCCCTGGCTTTTTCGGTCAGATCGCCAGGGGCGCTCAACATTTTTCCGCAGATATTAAGCGCAGACGCGAGATTACCATGCAGAAATTCACACTCCGCTTCTTCAAGCATGAGGATAAAAGGCCGCTGCGGTTTAAGCGTTCTGGCGGTTTGCAGAAATCGCAGCGCAGACGCGTAATCGCCTGTGTTTTTGGCCCGTTTAGCGGCTAAAAACACCAGCGAATAGAACTCTTCAGCCCGAGCGGAGGCAGGCGGCGTCCCGGTGATCAAAGCGATATGGTAAACGGCACGGAACAGAGCATCGTTTCCTCCGAATGAGAAATCTGCTCAGCTAACTGGCTGGCTGCCCGGTAATGCAAATGGTTTTGCGCCTCTGCCGCAATCAGGGCAAAAGCGGTTTCATGAACCCGATCATGGGTGAACGCATAGTTATCACCCGTGAGACTGATCAGCTGAGCCTGCACTGCCGGGGCTAACCTGTCGTTAATTTCTTCCCGCGTCAGGTATTTTACCTGGCTTAACAGCGTCAAGTTACCCGAGCCGCCAAGGCAGGCGAGGCTGCCCAGTAAATCCTTGGTTTGCTCCGGCATAACGCTAAGCTGTTGCATTACCCTGCTGGCCACGTTCTCGGTATAACGGCGCGCCATTATTGCCTTGCGATCATAGCTCCATTTACCCGTATGCTTTGCCGACGTGATCAACCCATCCAGCGCAGCCTGTTGATAAAACTCCTGCACAAACAGAGGATTACCCCCTGTTTTTTCATGAATTAATTGCGCTAAACCGGTGGTCGTTGAGGCGCGTACGTGCAACACACTGGCCAGCCAGCGCGCCACCGCTTTTACCGTAAGCGGCTCAGGCATGATTTCAACCACATTATTCGCAGCATGACGCAACCGGGTCAGATGCGCATGTATCAACGAGCACGGCAGTGACGCTAAGTCACGTTGCGTCACGATCAGCATCAACGGAATAGCTTCATGGTGTTTAAAAAGGTTTTCAAACAGGTGCAGACTGGCCTCATCAGCCCAGTGAATATCATCAATCAATATCACCAGCGGGAGTTCCGCTGTTGCAAATGCCTTGATTAAATTACATGCCGTTAAGGTGAACTGAGCACCTGCATTAACAAAATCTGTTTCAGTGGGCGTTTGCGATTTAAGGTTTAACAGCAAACCTAACTCGGGCACCAAATTCACCGCTAATCCTGCACAATCGCCAACCGCCTGCAAAATGCGCGATTTCCAGCGCGTCAGTTCGGCTGCAGGCATGCCCAGTATATGTAACGTCAACGATCGCAAAGCCGCGGTAACCAGCGCGTAAGGAATGACCGGTGAATACCGATCGGCTTTACTTACCGTCAAAAGCACTTTTTCTGCCTGAATATGTTTCAGGGCCGAGAAGATCAAAGAGGACTTACCCGTACCGGGGGCGCCAGTGATCATCACCAAACAAGATGTTCCGCTTTGACTGACCTTCTCCAGCACAGCCGTTAACCTGGCTGCTTGCGGGTGGGATGCATAAAGCGTGGCTGAGGGATCCGTTGCTGACAGCGTGTCCCGTAGGCCAGTAGTAAACTCTGCGATTTCGCCTCCTTCCGTCAGCGTGCCGTGACAACGTCTGAGATCGGCTAACAGTCCGGCCACGCTCTGATAGCGATTTTCAGGCAGCTTTGCCAGTAAACGCATAATGATTGCAGACAGCACGGAGGGAACATCGGGCCGGATGAAATGTGGAGGGCAAGGATCAGAGGCGATATGAAGATGCACCCATTCTGAATATCCCCCTTCGGCTGGCATGAAAGGCAGCTTTCCTGTCAGCAACTCGTAAAGCACTATGCCAAGGCTGTAGAGATCGCTCAGGCTGTTAACGCGGTAAGGTGTACGGGTGGTATGTTCCGGCGACATATAAGCCAGCGTGCCGCCGCTAACCGGTAATCGCGAATGCAGCAAAGCCTCTGCAGAGGCAGAAGAAAGCCCAAATCCGCTTAAGCGAAACGCGCCATCATGATCATAAAAGTAGTTCGAGGGTTTAATATCGCCGTGAATGAGTCCCTGAAGATGCATCTCACTAAGCGGAGCGCACAATTTGATGGCATTGCTTAAAAATTCAGTGATCGCAGGTAACGGTGACCGCATCAGGCTGGTCAGCGTCTTAAAAGAAAAAGGCGGATAAATCAGTGCATACCGGCCATGATAAAAGGTATGCCCGGTCGGGGTTATTGCCCAACTGTCTGCCAACTGATGTCGCAGCGCAAATTCATTTTTTAGCAGTTGTGTTACCTGAAACGCCGCTTCGTCGCTGGCTGCCCGGGCAATAATGAAAGTCTCGCCTGAAGTTTTAGAATGACACAGTGACCAGGCGATACCGCCTTCCAGGGCAAGTGAGGTTAAAATCACCTCGTCTGAGAGCGAAAGTCCCTCTTCTCCCTGACGCTGTGGAGAGAAAGGTAGTGAACTCATCAGTCCGTCTCCCCGGAAGTTAATTCGCGACGAATGTGGTAAAAAAGCATATCTATTTCAATGGGTTTAGCCAAAAATGCAATCGCACCTGACTCCAGCGCGCGCCAGGACATATCCTCATCGCTGTCTCCCGAGATGAGAATACCCAACGGCTTTCTTAGCCGGTGACACAACTCACGGAACAGCTCCAGTCCGCTTTGTCCTTTCAGTCTGACATCAATAATAAAAAAGGCAGCGTCAGCAAGCGCGATATCGTCATTGAGTAACGCCTCCGCCGAGGAAAAAGCCGCAGTAGCATAGCCTTCTGATTCAAGTAGATTGCTCAATCCGTTGCGGACGGAACGTTCGTCATCGACGATGATAATGCGCTGTGACAGCGTCATGCTGTGTTCCTCTGGCAGTATTCACGCAGGTGAGCACGCTTTCCAGGGTGCTTTTCGCTCGCAGGCGGCGTGCCGGTGATTTCAGACACGCATTCATAGTGAAACCTGGCGAGAGTAACAGGCTGTCAGATAATCAGGCAGATCAGCTGTTTATCCACCAGCATACCGAAGCGTTCCAGCAAGGCAACCACAGGCAATGCCGGTGAACGGAGACAGAGCACGGTATAAACCCGCCTTTGACTTAACCTGCCCCTGCAAGCGCCGGGGCTCTCCTTTCATACGGCAAGCTAACCGGCGCGATGAGCCCCGGTTAGCTAAGGAGATTAGCGTGCAGGAACCGGAGCCAGCGTGTGATGCTCGCTCTTCTGGCGAGAAGGCGCTTTATGCACCATGGTGTAAGCGTAATCCACACCGATGCCGTAGGCGCCAGAATGCTCTTTTGCAATATTCATTACCGCATCGTAGGTATCCCGGTGTGCCCAGTCACGCTGCCACTCCAGCATAACCTGCTGCCAGGTTACCGGGATCACACCGGCCTGGATCATGCGCTGCATAGCATAGTCATGGGCTTCTTTAGTGGTGCCGCCGGAAGCATCTGCCACCATATAGATCTCATACCCGCCTTCCAGCATGGCACACAGCGCAAAGCTGTTGTTGCAGACTTCAGTCCAGAGACCCGACACAACCACTTTTTTCTTGCCGTTCTTCGCGAGTGCATCGCGCACTTTCTGGTCATCCCACGAATTCATCGAGGTGCGCTCCAGAATATCCTGCCCTGGGAACACGTCCAGCAATTCAGGATAGGTGTGGCCAGAAAAGCTTTCAGTCTCAACCGTGGTGATGATTGTCGGGATATTGAAAACTTTCGCCGCTTTTGCCAGCGCAACGGTATTGTTTTTTAACACCTGACGGTCAATTGACTGCACGCCAAACGCCATCTGAGGCTGCTGGTCGATGAAAATAATCTGGCTGTTATGAGGAGTCAGTACTTCAAGCTTAGAGTCAAACATGCGTTTACCCATTGAGGTTAATGTAGCTGGATTTCCGTGAATATGAATACGGCGCAAAAGAAGGCAGTAACCCGAAGTCCCTTACAGATCGTTGCTCACGTTTTAACGTGATCCTGAATCTGACTGGAAATTACTGTCTGGCAGGAGTGTATGAGACTTTTTTTCGGCACTATTATCTCTGTGTATAACTATACGTTCGTATAACTAGACGCTGTGACATCACGCTACCCATAATCCCGCCATATCTGTGCCCTGCATGACTTGCGGCAGCGCAATCCCCGTCCTGCGACAGCAGTCGCTTTAGCGGACATATCGGTTCAGGAGGATTTATGGTTTCGCCTGGTAAAGCAGAGCTGATTTTAACGAATGGCACCTTCCATACTGTTGATCGGGAAAACCCGATCGCCGACGCTGTCGCGATTCGTGAAGGCAAGTTTCTGGCAGTAGGAAGCCTTGCAGAAGTCATGCAACATCACTGCGAAGGCACTAAAATTATTGATTTAAAACGCCACACAGCGGTTCCTGGCCTTAATGATTCACATTTACATCTGATCCGTGGTGGTCTGAATTACAACCTTGAACTGCGTTGGGAAGGCGTTCCGTCACTGTCCGATGCGTTACGTATGCTCAAAGAGCAGGCGCTGCGTACTCCAACACCCCAGTGGGTTCGCGTAGTGGGTGGCTGGACGGAGTTTCAGTTTGCCGAGCGCCGCATGCCAACGCTGGATGAAATCAATGAAGCCGCACCGGACACACCCGTATTTATCCTGCATTTATACGATCGCGCCCTGCTCAATCGCGCCGCGCTGAAAGTCGTTGGCTATACCAAAGATACACCGAATCCACCAGGTGGAGAGATCCAGCGTGACAGCCATGGCAACCCAACCGGAATGTTAATTGCCCGACCAAACGCCATGATCCTCTATTCAACGCTGGCAAAGGGGCCAAAGCTGCCGCTTGAGCAACAGATAAACTCCACCCGTCAGTTTATGCGCGAACTCAACCGGCTGGGTCTGACCAGTGCCATTGATGCCGGCGGCGGTTTCCAGAACTATCCGGAAGATTACGCAGTCATTGCCGAACTGCATCAGAAAAAGCAGATGACGATCCGCATCGCCTATAACCTGTTTACACAGCGGCCTGGCCATGAACTGGAAGATTTCGAAAAGTGGACAGATATGCTCACGCCAGGCCAGGGCAGTGACTATTTTCGCCATAACGGCGCAGGTGAAATGCTGGTTTTTCGGCGGCTGATTTTGAAGACTTTCTCGAACCTCGGCCGGATCTGGCGCCCGGCATGGAAGAGGAACTGGAGCGCGTGGTACGCCACCTGGTTGAACATCGTTGGCCATTCCGCCTGCATGCGACTTATAACGAATCCATCAGCCGCATGCTTGATGTCTTTGAGAGAGTCAACCGCGATATTCCGTTTAACGGCCTGCACTGGTTCTTTGATCATGCCGAAACCGTTACTCAGAAGAATATTGATCGCATCAAAGAACTGGGTGGCGGAATTGCTGTACAGCATCGTATGGCGTTTCAGGGTGAATATTTTGCCGAACGATACGGTCTGGAAGCCACACGCCATACGCCACCGGTTGCCCGTATGCTCGAAACGGGTGTGCCTGTTGGACTGGGCACCGATGCAACCCGCGTAGCCAGTTATAACCCCTGGACGGCACTTTACTGGCTGGTTTCCGGTCGCACCGTTGGCGGAATGCAAATGTATGATGTCAACGCTCGCCTCGACAGAGAAACCGCTCTGATGCTCTGGACCCAGGGCAGCGCATGGTTCTCCAGTGAGCAGGGTAAAAAAGGTCAGATTAAAGTCGGCCAGCTGGCCGATATGGCGGTATTGAGCAAAGACTATTTCAGGGTCCCGGAAGAGGAAATCAAAGGCATTGAATCTGTTCTTACCGTCGTAAATGGCGAGGTGGTTTACGCAGCCGGGAGCTTTAATGCTGAAGCGCCGCCCTCAATTCCGGTGTTGCCTGAATGGTCGCCTGTCGTGAATGTCCCAGGCCACTACCGCTGCGCGCCTTCCGTTGCACAAACTCGTGTTGGCATGATGCCACAGGCGCACCACTGCAGCGGACCGTGTGGCGTTCACACACATAATCACGATGTTGCTCGTGGCTCAGGCGTGCCCGTGGCCGATGATAACGCCTTCTGGGGCGCACTCGGCTGTAGCTGCTTTGCGTTTTAGTCCTGTGAATAGCTCTCTTTGATTGCACCCCGGCATGCTCGGGGGCTGTTCTGCGTGCGCCTGGCGGGTAGCCTGCCGGTGCGGCACGCAGAAATTGTCTGTCCGGTGTTTATCACTGGGGGTCGCCTGCTTACCCGCACTGGCATCTTACGGGTTGCGAGGCTGTTGTTCATCCTGACCGGTCTGTAACCGAAGGTCAGTCTGGCTGGTTATTGTTCGCAGGCGATTTACAGGAGGCGCGACATGGCGCAAATTAACGATATTCACAGCGCAACGGCAGAAGCGTTAAAAGAAACGCCGGCAGTAAGTGCTTCTCCCTGGCAACCGTTGCATCAACCTGTGTTTCGCATGTTGTGGCTGGCGACTGTTGTTTCCAATATCGGTTCATGGATGAACGATGTCGGCGTGAACTGGACCATGTTAACGCTCAGTGCCGATCCGCTGTCTGTCGCCATGGTGCAGGCCGCCAGCAGTCTGCCTATGTTTCTTTTTGCCCTGCCCTCTGGGGTGATGGCAGATATTGTTGATCGCCGTAAATATTTGCTTTTTCTCAGGTCTGGGTCTTCATCACGGCAGCCGGATTGACTGCGCTGTCGTTTACAGGCCACGTGACACCACTGATTCTGTTAATTGCGGCCTTTTTACTGAGTGCCGGTGCGGCAATGAGTTCGCCCCCTTTCAGGCTATTGTGCCGGACCTGGTCAGTAAAAATGCGCTGGGCCCCGCCATTGCGCTTAATTCTTTAGGGATCAATATCAGCCGCGCAATCGGTCCGGCGCTTGGCGGGCTAATTCTTTCATTTGTCGGCCCCTGGATGGTGTTCCTGCTCAACGCAATCTCTGTGCTGGGCGTGGCCTGGGTGCTGTATCGCTGGAAAGCCGAGCCAGGCATTCAGCGCCTGCCACCAGAACATTTCTTTTCTGCTGTGCGCGCCGGGCTTCGCTATGTCCATGCTGCGCCGGTCTTACGTAATGTATTGATACGCACTGTTGCCTTTTTCCTGTTCGGCAGTGCCGGCTGGGCTTTGCTGCCGCTGGTGGCTCGTCGGGAGCTTGGGCTTGGGCCAGGCGGTTATGGGATCATGCTGGCTTTTATAGGCGTCGGTGCCATCTTCGGGGCTGTCCTGCTCCCTCGCCTGCGTAAGCGTTTCAGTTCAGACAGCCTGATGGTACTGGCCAGTCTGCTTTTGCCCTGACCATGCTGGCCCTGGCTTTTGTCCGTCATTTCTGGCTACTGAATGCATTTATATTCTTTACCGGTTTTTCATGGATTGCCGTGCTATCTACGCTCAATCTCGGTGCACAACGCAGCGCAGCTAAATGGGTAAAAGCCCGTGCGCTGGCGGTCTATCTGACGGTGTTTTTGGCTCAATGACAGTTGGCAGTGCTGTCTGGGGACAGCTGGCATCGCATTTTTCAATTCCAGTATCGCTGTGCATCGCAGCGGCAGGCATGTTTATTGCCAGCACAACGGTTTTTCGCTGGCGCCTGGATAAAGATCCGGATCTGAATCTGGATGCCAGCAGCGGAAGCGAAGCCATTCCGGCAATTGACATTCATCATGACCGGGGCCCGGTGATGGTGAGCTATGAGTACCTTATCCACGCGGATGATGCGCGCCAGTTTATCGTATGTATGCAGGATATGCGTCGCGTGCGACGTCGTGGCGGCGCGATTAACTGGTGTGTTTATGAAGATATTCTTCAACCCGGCATTTTTGTCGAAACCTTTGTCGTGGCTTCATGGATGGAGCATTTGCGACAACAGGATCGCTACACCATGAACGATCAAAAGATACAGCGTCGCGTTTACGCCTTCCACCAGGGCGAGAAACATCCTGAAGTCCGGTATCTGGTGGCACCGATGTAATTAATGTTACCCGGCTCTTATTCTTTAAACCCAACAAAGGTCCTTACTATGAGCACATTTAAAACCCAAGACGGTACGCAGATCTATTTCAAAGACTGGGGAACAGGAAAACCGGTTTTATTCAGCCACGGCTGGCCACTGGATGCAGATATGTGGGACAGTCAGATGAACTTTCTGGCGGAGCGTGGTTATCGCGCAATCGCCTTTGACCGACGTGGCTTTGGCCGTTCAGATCAGCCCTGGACAGGTTATGACTATGATACTTTCGCGTCTGACATTAATGAGCTGATTAATCACCTGGATCTGCAGGATGTAACTCTGGTCGGTTTCTCTATGGGTGGCGGTGATGTTGCGCGTTATATTGGCCGTTACGGCAGTGAACGTATTGCGGCACTGGTGCTGTTAGGTGCCGTGACGCCTGTCTTTGGCAAAATCAGTGACTATCCGCAAGGTGTCGATTTATCCGTTTTTGCTGGCATCCGCGACGGCTTAAGCAAGGATCGTGCGCAATTTATCAGTGATTTTAACGCGACGTTTTATGGCACTAATGCAGGTCAGGTGGTTTCAGAAGGCGTTTTAACCCAGACGCTAAACATCGCCCTGCTGGCTTCGCTAAAAGGCACCCTGGACTGTGTCACAGCATTCTCAGAAACAGATTTCCGCGCTGACATGGCGAAGATTGACGTTCCGACGCTGGTTATTCATGGCAGTAACGATCAGGTCGTTCCGTTTGAATCAACCGGTAAAATGGCGGCAGAGATGATCGCGGATGCAGAACTGAAAGTGTATGACAATGCCCCTCATGGCTTTGCCGTAACGCATCAAAATCAGCTGAATGAAGATTTGCTGTCGTTTTTGCAGTCTCGTTAAATTTGTTATCCAGGCAGGCTAATAACCTGCCCTGCACCTTTCAAGAGCCGGCGTCTGCGAACAAGCCGGCTTTTTTATGGCCGCAACGCAGATTCGAAGAAATTTTACGCTGCGCATAAATTCATCGTAATGCAAATTTGTCGTTATATGTTATATCCGACGGTAAGTGTGCAGTCTGGCTGAGTTGTATTACTATTCAGAACTTATCTATACCGTAAGGATTTTAAATGATGAAAGGTTTGTTTACGGCGTTGCTCGCCAGCACTGTTTTATTACTGACCGCCTGCTCGCCAGATAATGATAATAAAGTGAAGGTTGCAATTAATACCGGGCCCGATCAGGAAATTTGGCAGGAAGTGCAAAAAGTCGCTAAGGATAAGTACAAGCTCGACGTTGAGGTCATTTCTTTTAACGACTATGTTTTACCCAATGAAGCCCTGAACAATAAAGATGTTGATGCTAATGCTTTCCAGAGCCTTCCCTATTTAGAAGATCAGTCAAAAGAGCGCGGCTACAAGTTCGCTGTTGTCGGTAAAACCTTTGTTTTTCCAATTGCTGCTTATTCACATAAAATCAAAAATATTAGCGAACTGCAGGATGGCGCAACAATTACCATTTCAAACGAAGCCACCACCCTTGGGCGTAGCCTGCTGCTGTTACAGGCGCAGGGCCTGCTCAGGCTCAAAGAGGGCGTGGGTTATTTACCCACCACGCTGGATATTGTTGAAAACCCTAAGCATCTGAAACTGACGGAAGTAGATACACCACAGTTAACCCGTACACTTGATGATCCAAACGTTACGTTGTCTATCATTAACACCAACTTCTCTGCTCAGGCCGGATTGTCCGCTAACCGTGATGGTTTATTTATGGAAGGTGCCGCTTCACCTTACGTCAATGCGCTGGTTTCTCGTGAAGAAAACAAAGACAGCGATAAGATTCAAAAGCTGAAGGCGGCGGTACAATCGCCTGAAGTCGCGGAAAAAGCCCGCGAAGTGTATAAAGGTGATGCGATAAAAGGCTGGTAACAGCCTGCCTGCCGTTTAATTTATTCTTACTTTCAGACAGGCCGTCGTCTTTAACGCTGCGGCCTTTTTGCTGGCTCTGTTTTTAACGCCCTTTTTTGCTTTATCCCTCAGCCTTTACCACCAGCCAAAGACCATAACCTGATAACAGTGCGCCTGTGAGCATTGTCCAGGAAAGCGGCTCGTTGAATGCCGCTTTCGACCATAACAACGTCACAGCAGGACTCAGATAAAGCACACTGGCAACCCGGACAGCGGATGTCCGCTTCAGGCAAAACCAGTAAAGGCCATAACCCGCCAGCGTTGAGAACAAGGCTGTCCAGGCCACGCTGATGGCAAATCCTGTCGATATAACAGGTAGCAATTCCCTTTTATCGCCGAAAGTCCGCCAAAAAAGGCAATGAAACAACACACTGCAACCACAGCGTTCCCGGGAGACTGACAGAGGAAGCTGCTTTTAACGTTTTTGCAACAAGGTTGCCAAAGCCAGTGAGATCATACCCAGCAATGGCAACCCATAAGTCCAGAGTGGAGCCTTACCCCAGGAGAGCGCGCCTGAAGTGACAATCAAAACACCTGCCACGCCAAGCATCAGGCCACACCATGTTTTTGCAACCAGACGCTGGCCCAGAAAAAGGCTACTGAGTAACGCCGTACCGAGTGGCAGAAGATCGGCCATTAATGCTGCCAGTCCCGCAGGTACCCCGTATTCAATTCCTTTTGCCACGCAGGCCAGATAGCCAAACATTGCAAGCAACCCAATACCGGCTTGTGTAAATAAAACCGCAGGTTGTATACGCAAAATTTCTCTGGCACCCCAGGGAAGCAGTAAAACTACCACGACAGCACATCGCCAAAATATAACCGTCAGAACTGGCGCGTAATCGGCAGAATAACGGACGCCGACAAAGCCTGAGCTCCATGCCAGAACCAGCAAAATTTCAGGCACGATCAGTGAAAGCGCGAACAAACCCTTAGCTTTGGCCTGCGTGTTGCCTTTAACGCGAGAGTATGAATTGAACATGAGTAACACCTCCATTAAAGGTAAATTTTAATGAAGGCCTATAATTCAATAAAACGATACTTCTTAACTTACTTGTTTAAAGGAGTTGAATTATGCCTGTCACGCTGGATATTACACTGCTGCGAACGTTTCATTGTGTTGCCCGCCTGGGACAGTTTCGTGCCGCCGCCGTCCAGGTAAATAAAAGCCCGGCAGCCGTGAGTGTTCAGATTCAACGCCTGGAAGAGATCGCAGGGGAAAATTACTTGAGCGAGATAATCAATCCGTTACGCTAACGCCGCTCGGGCAAAAATTACTGGCGACTACAGCGGTTCTGTTAAAAGCACATGATGATATTCTCGACGATTTGCACGAAACGGCAGTCAAAGGACGCATCCGGCTGGGTATTCCTGACGAATATGCCACGCCTGTTATTCGCAATATCTTGCCTGCATTTACTGCATTGTGCCCTGAGGTTGAACTGGAAGTATTGACAGCATCAAGCCAGTTACTTATGCAGCAAATCGGTCGTAATCAGCTTGATCTGGCTGTCGTCGTACAGCCTGGCATTTCGGAAAAAGGGCGCTGCAGCGCCTGGCGGTAACTCTGCCAGTTTGGGTAGCGGGTCGGCATTTTATACTTCGCCATAACGAGCCTGTTCCCCTTGCACTGCACGCTGCTCATTGCCCTTACAGAGAGGCAATGACAACTTCGCTGGCTTTGACAGGCCAGCCGTGGAAAGTTATTTTGACCAGCCCCTCAGCAAGAGCAGTAGAAGCCTGCGTTGAAGCAGGTTTAGGCATTAGCCTGATTGATCGTGGCCGGGTATCAGCTTCGATGCAGATACTCCATTCATTTCCTCAAATAGCGCCGCATGAGATCCTTCTGTTGCGTTCTTCATCTGCGAATGCCGAACCTGCCGCTTCTGTATTAGAAGAGATGGTGCAAAATTCTTTTAAGCTTTAAAGCCGCTCTGCCAGACCCCGCGTTATGATGGCCTGGCGATCGCTATGGCTGGTGCTTGCAGTGATTAGGCATTCATACCAGAGAGAATATCTTTGATAGCTTTATCAATTTTATCCGCAACATCTTTAGGCAGACGACTGAATTCATATTGCACCAGACGTTTGTCATCATTGATTTTACGTCTTGCATAAGCATTACGATCAGAGAAGCTTGCCAGCTTCTCGGTAACGATTTTTTCGCTGGCGAGGAATTTTTAAGCTGGCGTTTTGCCGCACGGAAATAACTCAGAATCTGCGCTTTTTTATCGTCTGCATTGATATCGCCGTTCAGCTCGCCCGCGTCTTCAATATTCTTCTGAATTTGTGCAATCACACCAGAAATGTCTACAGCTTCTGCTTTCGCTTCTTCAGAGACATCTAGCAGTAACTGATAGTCCTGTAGTGTCAGTTCCGACACGACCGGAAACATTTCAATAATGTCACCCGGTACGGCGGCAGCCTGAAAAGCACGCGAAACTTTAGCATTTGAAATGCCTTCAGCTTTTGCAATATCGCTTTTGCTCATACCATTATCATGCATCAGCATGAATCGCAGACCGAGTTCGCGCAGGTTATGTTCCTTCGCGGTTTGAATATCAGCCGCCAGCTGGCGTGCATCACCGATGCTAATCTCATCTGCTGTGACCAACACCTCAAGACTGGCACCCGAAAAAGGCAAGCCGCACGACGTCGCGAGCCATCCATGATTTCTATACGGCCTTCTCTCATGCGACCTATGGCAGGAAAGAACTGTTGTAACGTAATGGTACGGGAAATATCTTTTACAGACTCTTCGGTCAGCGTCGCCTGATCACGCCCATTAATCTGAGGATCAATAAAGGTTCTTTCCTCGATATTATCATGAGGGATCAATTGACGTACAAAGGTTGCCGCCTGACCTGATTTCAGCGTAAAAACCCGTGAATGATTATTGCTGTCAATCATACTGGCAATCGCGGATTGCCCTAACGTTCTGCCGATCCGCTTTAACTGTTTATGTTCGCTCACAGTGTGCTCCTGATGTATTCGATGCGGTCAAAAACAGCCCGGGAGAACTGCTCAGCTTCATGTTTTGCTTTACGTAATGCATCAGCACTGCCTGGATAGGAGGTTGGATTTGCGCTAATCACCGTATCAAAAGATTCACCACAACGCTCAAACCCATCAAGTCGAGGTAAGCCAGCATCTAACATTGATTTTGTAAACACTTCGCGAGCATAGCTTTGCGAGGTGAGATGATCGTGCTTGGAGGTCATTTTGGACATGAAGCCGATGTTGGCTTTCAGGCGAGGCTCCACTCCCTCTGCCTCTATGCGTTCGAGCATTTCAGGTAAGCGTGTCAGGTATTTCATCGTAGAGTGGAAATCGACCTGAGCAGGCGGAGTAGGGGTTAATAAAATATCACTCGCTGCAATGGCATTGAGCATAAATGAGTCAAGATGTGGACCAGTATCGACAAAAATAAAATCGTAGTCATCAGCCAGTCTGTCAATCACGTTTCGACGTAGTACTTCAGATGGAGCAACACCCGGTAAATGCTCTTCCACCAGCGCGTCCCAGTCGCTTGCCACGAAACCGTCATCAATAGAGGCAGGGATAACATCTACGCCAGGCATGACAGTTGGTTTGATAAACTGACTACGCAGCTGTTCAGCATCGAGGTCATTCAACATTGCCTGTGCAGCAGTTTCCAGTACGGATCCTACACTATTGGTATGACTTAAAAACATTGTGCTTGAGGCCTGAGGGTCCAGGTCAATCACCAGAATTCGCAGATCGTTGTGCAACATTGCCGGATGGGCACGCATACCATGAGCAAGGGTTACGGTACTCACCGTTTTAGAAACACCCCTTTCAGGCTGACCACAAAAACCACAAACGGGCCCTTATGCCTGTCACGATATTTCGGTACTTTCCGGTGATGATAAATGTCGATGACGTTTTGCAGGCTTAATGCGTATTGTGAAGTACTGCCGGTTTGCTTCTTGCCAAAAAGGTACCCTTTTTCTTCCATGTCACCTATGGCCGCCACCACAGCATGTTTACTTAGCAATGGCATGTTGGCAACAGCATTACGTGAGAACGTTTGGTAAAAACCTGTTTGGTTGAATTCCTGACGTTGCTGCTCAATATGATTGCTCAATCCATGCAGCATGGTGTTGGCGCGTTTTGCCATCTCAAGTACGCCACCGTAATCACGCTTCATAAGCCCCTCGCAGATAATGTTTTTTGGCATACTACACAAAAAAGAAAAACCTGCCAATTTTTTAGAAAAATCACAAAAACCTGGATTTTTTCTACTTGCTGGATGAGGAGTGCATTTTATAACACTGCCGGAATAAGAGATGCGCTCTTTTGTTACGTGTAGTACAGGTTCTAAATTGTGCCGGGAAAATCTGTTTTTTGGACCGTTCCGTAATAAATCGGCAGAAGGGTTAGTTGTCGTATTGCAAAGGAAAATGAGTCAGGTAAGGCCAGGTTAACTCAATGGTCCTGTTCCGTAGAAAGTTTTTCGAAGGGCCACGGCAGAAAATTTACTGTATTGCAGCGGTGTTTTCATGATGAAAATTTCAAAAAAATAATTATTTATCAGATGGTTAAATCAATAATAGTTTGGTGAAAATCGGCGCGTATTTTTAATACGGCTAACAGATTGAGGAACATGTCAGGCAACATTGAAAATAATGCATCCTTTGATTTCGGTATTAACGATAATGCTAACTGAGAGAGATACATCGCTGGACACATTATGACTCGCAGAAAGACAAAAGCGTGTAAATGATTTTGCTAAAGTGGAAAGTAGATTAGAAAAGGGTTTGTCGTCGCCCTGTTATGAAGAAAAACAGCAGTAGCAGAACATGGATAACTCAAATCCAGAAGCACTTTAACCTGTCATGTTTATTACATTAAGTCGCTGTTGTGCAGATGCTAATTCACAGGATCAATTTCTGATGTAAAAAAGTCAGTTATTTTAGCTTGTGAAGCTCAGCAGCATTAACTTTAATAAACCATGAATTTTATGGACATAATACCAATAAAATCGGTCAAGAAGGGGTGATTTCACCCTGAAAATTTTAATTAAATATATTATTATCAATGGCTTATAAGTGAAAAATCATGGTGATAACATTAAAAATGAGGGTGTGAATAGGAAATTTTTATCACGGTAACATGATGCCCGCTCATCTCATTAAGGGAAAAGGTGTGTTCTGAAGGGAGTGAATCAGTTGTCTGAAAAATAGCAGTGGTAAGCCTGGCCAGGCAGTAAGAGTTTTCATTACAGACTAAAAAGGTTCATCAGCCGATATGTGGTTTTATGCTGATGCTTAATCGTAAGTCAGCAGGGCTGCGTGTATTTAAAACCTGTAAGCCAGTTGACAGGAATCTGACCAAAATATGTCAGTACATTTTTAGCTGGTTATCCTCATTATCCACAGGCCAGATCCAATTACTTGATCCTAATGAGATCCTTATTAGATCCTATAAAGATCCCCGTACCTTGTTAGCCCTTGGTACAAAAGGCCTGAAAGGGGATCGTTAACCACTATAGAGAGTAGAATAACCACTGTAGTGAGTCGATCAACCACTGTAGCGAGCGTTACCAACCACGCTGGCGAGAAGGTCACAACCACTGTAGTGAGTAAATAAGCAATAAGGTTGTGAATCAATTGAATCCGGGATAAGCCCGGTGAAACCCCTCCCGACACAGCTCACAGTAAGACATCCAGGGAGACGGCAATAAGTTTGCTGTTTTTATGCACTGATTTTGCTGAGCTAAATTATGACGTGACTACAAAGCTGAGCCCGTTTCAAACTTACATAATATTCTGAAAATCCCTGTTTTCAGTTTAACCGTGGGTATACGTGACTTTAGCTCTGATCACTAACCACTATAGTGAGAAGAACAACCACTAGAGAGAGTAAATAATCCACTGTGGCGAGTAGCTTATCCACTGTAGTGAGTGCTAGTATCCACTGTATCGAGTAACGGCGACTATCGCTTGTTCCTGTCACGGAAATCCCATGCCGAAGAAAGAACAAGAAAACAGGGCGATAACTGACGCTTTCAGTGAAACTGATAAACGCACTGGCGAAGTTATTAACCTCACACCTAACAGCAATAACACCGTCCAGCCAGTGGCGTTAATGAGGCTTGGTTTGTTTGTCCCTACGCTTAAATCAACGAATCGCGGCAGGCAGAATCAGACCTCTACAATGGATGTGACAGATGAACTGAAACAGTTATCGATCGTTAAGTCTGAGGGATATGAGAACATAAAGATCATGGGTGCCCGACTGGACATGGATAATGACTTTAAAACATGGGTCGGGATCATTCATGCCTTTGCTAAATACAAGGTCCTGGGAGACAGCGTAACGCTGCCGTTCGTTGATTTTGCAAAACTCTGTGGCATACCTTCTGTACGTTCCTCAGCGAAGCTCAGAAGCCGTCTGGATGCGTCTTTAACTCGTATTGCGACCAATACTCTCTCTTTCAGCAATAAAGAAGGGAGTACTACGTGACGCACCTTGTTCAGTCGGCAAAATACAGCGCGAAAAATGACAGCGTCACGCTTCAGGCAGATCCGAAAATCTTTGAACTCTACCAGTTTGATAAAAAAGTCTTGCTGCAGCTCAGAGCGATAAATGAATTATCTCGTAAAGAGTCTGCTCAGGCTCTCTACACATTCATTGAAAGCCTGCCGCCCGATCCTGCACCCATTTCAATGGCACGTTTGCGGGCAAGATTAAACCTCACATCACGCACCATTACTCAGAACGCTACCGTCAGAAAGGCGATGGAGCAACTGAAAGAGATTGGTTATCTGGATTATACAGAGGTCAAAAAAGGCAACACGGTTTACTTTTGCGTGCACTATCGCCGTCCTAAACTAAGACCTGCGGATATCCCACTCAGTTTGCCGGATCTGTCAGATGATGACATTGACAGTACTATTGATTCACTCCCAGTTAAGCCAGCTGTGAAAAAACAGCAAACCAGGCAAGAAGGGGAGATGGTCATGCTTTCTCCTGAAGAGCTTGAATTGCTTGAAAAAATAAGAAAAAGTAAAAATCGATAACCACTATAGCGAGTAACGTTCTGTCTATCCATTGTAGTCAGAAATGATCTATCGACTGTAGCGAGAATGTTCCTACCGGCGTGGTTATCCACTACAGTGAGAGACCAACCACTGTAGTGAGTAGCTATGCTCTCTATAGTGGTTATTTGAAGCTGAGCTGTAGTGCAACTCGCCAGCAAAGCCGCGCCACAAAACATATCAGTAATTCCATAATCACAATCGCGATGCCATCTGTTTGGGCTTCCATAATGCGGACTATGGGATCACGTCTTTTAAAGTGCCTTGTGTGCTCTCGTTATAGTGGTTACTGGAAAGTTTTACTCTCTATAGTGGTTATTAAAATGTGTGTACTTACTACAGTGGTTGTTGGCGGTGGTTGTCGGCGTACAGATGCTCGCTACAGTGGATAGCGATCCCCAAACGTTGTGGATCAGCGCATTATCTCCCTTCAGTGGTTGTTAAAAACTGTCAATAACAAGCGAAGCAGGGCATGGATAACAGGTCATTGCAAAAAATTTCATGGCTCGACGTCTACAGGAGGCTTTCGCGTCATTTTCATCACGGATCTAACTGAAGTAGCTGCCAGGCAACGTTATCCATAAATCAGTGCCCATCTAGTTTTTAACAGAAACAATGTGTAAGAGGAGCTCTCAAAATAAAAAAATAGATTTACCAGATATTTTAAAATTCCTACATGCTAAAGCTGTGGTTATTACGCAATTCCTGTCTGTAAAATAAAGAGAAAATTAAAAATATATAATATAACCGATTGAAATTATTGCTAATATTAATAATTTTAGGTTGTTATTTTATATTGTAAAGTTAAGTAAGATGGCAAGGGTGTTTATATACTTTTTACAGTACAATAATTTCTGCCAGTAAGGCATAAAGCGAGCTATAACACTTTTCTTTCAAGCAGGTATTAAGTCTCATGTTTAAAGAAGTATCAGGAGCAATTTTATTTGCTGCTGTCATCACGTTAACAGCCTGTTCCTCTGATGTTTCTACCGCTCATCAAAAACCTGATAAAGGCGGCAACAAAACTTCATTAAACTCACAGCAGGATTCCGATCTCATCTCTGTTATTGCGGCGTTGCATGACCAGATGTATTCCTGGCAGGGCACACCTTATCACTGGGGAGGGACAGACCTTAAGGGCGTGGATTGCTCTGGGTTTGTATGGAGAACCCTCAAAGACAGATTCAATCTTCCGCTAGAAAGAGTCACTACCCGACAGCTTATTCACATGGGAAAACCCGTCAGCAAAAAACAACTCGTGCCGGGAGATCTGGTCTTTTTCCGCATTCATCGTCAGTTGCATGTTGGATTTTATGACACTAACCAGCATTTCTTTCATGCGTCCTACAGTAAAGGCGTTATACGGTCCTCATTACGTAACAGTTACTGGAAATCCGTTTTTTATCAGGCCCGGCGACTTCCTGGTGAATACAAAGCAGAAATATCTTTCAATTCTGCCCAGCAGCATGATCTGTTAGCTAAGAATTAGCGCCGATATCATCCGATAATGACTGGCGCTCAAAGTCCTGGTCGTTACGTCTGTCAGATTGAAAACACTCTGTTTCTGGCTTTTACTGGATGTTTTATCCCATCTTATTACCACTGTATTACGCTAATAATGTCGGTGAAGTGGATATTGAATTGCTTGCCAGTAATGATAACTGCGTAAACGCGCGTTAAAAGCCGGAGGCCACATGTCAAAAACCCAGGTTTTTATTACGGGAGCGGGTCCAACAGGACTGGTATTGGCACTGTGGCTAAACAGGCTGGGTATAACAGTGAGGATAACCGATAAGCTCGACAGCCATGTAACGCAATCACGCGCGATGGTCGTCCATGCACGCACCCTGGAACTCTATCAACAAATCGGTTTAGCAGATGAACTGGTCAAACTGGGAAATCGCGATACCCATGTCAATTTGCATGTCAATGGCAAAAGAAAAGCGCGTTTTATATTTGATGCAATAGGCGATACGCTGACGCCTTATCCCTGGCTGTTAATTTTTCCTCAGGATAGCCATGAAGCTTTACTTGAACGCTATTTACAGTCTGTTGGTATCAACATTGAGCGCAACACGGAGCTTATCGACTTTACGCAGAACAGAGAGGGTATCGTTGCTTCAATACGAAACGCTGATGGCAGTATTAATAAAATTGAGGCGCAATTTTTAGCTGGCTGTGACGGTGCGCACTCGCGGGTGAGAGAGATATTGCAGGTTTCGTTTGAAGGAGGAACTTACGACAAGCTCTATTATGTTGCGGACGTAGAAGCAACGGGAAAAGCAGCAGACAAGGAAGCGCATATTGCCCTTGAGCGGACTGATTTCCTTGTGGTTTTACCTTATGGACAACAAAACAAGATGCGCCTGATTGGTACTTTTAAGCCTGATAAATATACTAAACGTGGCGAATATGCGTTTGACGATATCAATTCACGCTGTGTCAAAAATCTCAGCCTGAAGGTCTCAACAGTTAACTGGTTTTCTGAATATCGTGTTCATCATCGGGTTGCCAAAAATTTTCAGCATAATAACGTTTTTCTTCTTGGCGATGCGGCACATGTGCACAGTCCCGTCGGTGGGCAGGGCATGAATACAGGCATTGGTGACGCGGTGAATCTGGCCTGGAAACTGGCAGCAGTTGTTAAAAATGAGGCTTCAGAAAGCCTGCTCAAAACATATCAGACTGAACGGCAAAAATTTGCCTATAAACTGGTGAAAACTACCGATAAAGCATTCAGCATCATCAGTGGCAAAACTTTACTGGCAACCGGTTTACGCAGTCTGTTTTTTCCTTTTATAGCCTCTACGGCGTATCATATACCCGCATTGCAAAAACGTCTTTTTTCGGTGTTATCACAAATAAGTCTGAATTATCGGCACTCAACATTGAGTGAAGGAAAGGCTGGCAACGTTTTCGGGGGCGATCGCCTGCCCTGGGTAAAAAATGAAATGATAAATAACTTCGCCAGCTTGCAAAGTTTAAAATGGCAGGTTCATATTTACGGCGAATTTTCGGATAACGTTGCAGAATGGTGCCATCAGGTTGGCGTCGTGGTAGAACACTTCAACTGGCATGAAACTTATGCCCAGTTTGGTCTGGCGCAAAATGCCCTTTACCTTATCCGACCCGATGGATATGTTGCGCTGGCCTCATCAAATAATCATCTTGCTAACCTGCAGTCATGGTATGTTAAATCTAAAATAACATTTAAACGATCGGGTGCATGAAACAGATAACTGAAAGTATCGGAAACCACAAGTGTTAGGATGAATAATCAATGCTATTAAAACCAACTATATAAGTTGATTTGGTCTCGATGATTTTCATTAAAAAAATGTTAACAATAAGTTTTTGCGAAACGAGATTTTTAACCAGCGAATGCAGATAACATGTTGTTATTCACAGCCAGTTTTGAGCTCCAGAGGTTAATTTGGGAGTTTATCATACTTTATCGCAATAAAAATTCAGCGTATTACTGTTAACAAATACGCTGCCATTTTTACCCTGAGGGTAAATGCGTAGCCGTAGCACCGCACCTTTTCCCAGATAAAAGCTCTGAAACTGTTTTTTAAGGCTCTGGTTGATTTCATCACTGCTACCGATCTGATCGCCCGGCAATAAGCTAATGTCATTGCTGACAAAAGTATACTCTTTTCCTCTTTTACTATAATCAAATTCAATTTTTCGATGAATGTTTTCGACCCGGCCATTCTTATCAATGCGCCGTCCCTGGATAATGCTTTTACCTTCACCATCGTTATCTATAAAATGATTGATAATAGTGTAATCATATCCTCCCTGTTCAACATATAAGCGTGAGATACATGTAAAGTTATCATGCTTATTATTTGAAATAAAAAAACGCCGCTTAATAAAACTAAACAAAAGAGTGCAGCAACGCCTTTACGGTTAAGGATTTTCACTTTATCTCCCTGATATAAGTAGTAGCACAGTTTGCATCGCCATATTTTGTTAAGGAACGCTGGCAAGCAGTAAATGTTGCTGAATTGATTCCATGATAAGCTGTTAGATAAATGTAAGGATATTTCAAGCAGTTGAAAGATTGTGATTGAATAATTTCATTGTGACGAATACTGTCATGCGCGTCACTGTTTATGTAAAAATTACACTTCCCACTCTTGCTAAGGAAAAGATAATGGTCAAAGAAATTTTTATCTCCCCAACTCCCTTTGGTGATGAAAAATAAATAAATCATGGCCAGAGCAACGAATGTGGAACTTACAAGCACCGTCTTTTTTAAAAAGAAAAAATTCAACGGGAGGCTGGCATTTTTTTGTGAGTTAATTACGTTTTTAACAGCCAGCTGCGTGTGTAACTCTAAACCGGGGATTAACTCAACTTTGAGAGCGTCATCGAGTTTAAAACCTTGACGGGGTATAGTTTGAACAACATTACCAAAATCATTCTCGATATAACTCAAACCGCGACGGACCAGTGATATGTTTTGGTAGAGAGTATTCGTCGTGGTTCTTTCTCCCTCCTTTCCCCAGACGTAGGGGTTAAACTCTTTTTGTAAGACGACCTCAGAATGTTTTTCTAACAAAAGCTTGAGACAAAGAGCGGCTGGCGCCGTGAGCGTGGTGTGAGCCTCAGCATTGACCAGGCTACGTAATGTTTTGTTAAAAGGACAAAATTCGATTAAATCATTTAGCCTGTAACAGTGATGCGTTGAAGTTACTTCATCCAAATTATGCCCCCTCATAGATGAATTTATTTCCTTATATATTAATAAGCATACTAAAAGCCCTGGAGAATACAAAGGTTTTTTTGATTTTCGAGAGAGGAATCACTTTTATTTATCAGGTCAACATAATATTAACATATAAGAAGCCGGGTCATTGATACGTTACTATAATGAATTTTATTATAAATCTGATATCGTAATGTGAAATAATATTTAAATTAAATATGAAGTTTGGTAACGCCCGATAGCAACACTTAACTTTTAAATTCAAGGAGATAGCTCTGGTTTCCGCGCGCGGTTTTTTCAAAATACTATCGCATCTTATCCCCATGAGTGAAGTGATTAATATAGAAGTTTTGTCAACGGAATAAGCTTTTTAAGCGAAGAGGTTTACTTAAGGGAAATTATTTTTTTGATTGTTCCTTAATAAGGAAAAGGTCGGCTGTTTAATGCCATTCTTTGTGCCTTTTTATTTATGCAATGCTAAAGTCTTTTCGATAAAGATAAACATATCGTGAATTTTATACAGCTTAAGCTGTTATGGGAACGGCATGTCAAGGTAATGATTTTGTTGTTTTCAATGGAGATTATTAAATGGGAACCTTACCAGGAAAAAGGAAGTAAATTATACTATAGACGGAAGGGTAGAGTTTATCCCCAGTTTGAATCTGTTGCGACGTACTGAAGATATAAATCATCAGATCCGCCTTAGCGCCCCAGCATCACGTTGTCTTCAACTTATCATTGAAAAGCATCCTGATATTGTCACTCAGAAGGAATTTTATCCTTATGTATGGGGGAATAAAGGTAAAGAGAAAACGTCAAATACGCTTTATCAAAATATTCTTATTGTTCGTCGGAGTTTAGGTCTCGTTGAAAACGAATTATGCGACATCATAGAGACCGTCCCTCGGGTAGGTTACAAGATTAATGGAAAAATAGTTTCTCAGGAAAAAGACGAAATACAGGCTGAAAAAAGGAAGAGAACGATCCAGTTTTGGAGTCTGTTTTACTGAAAAATAAAGTCATCTCATCCGATATTAGATCAAGAAGGACGATACATTTTATTTTCTATGCTTTAGTTTTCATGATGCTCGTTGTAAGCGCATCAACCTACTATTACGGTTTGTATAAGAGTCAGGATAAAATAAATTATTTTTCAAGTAATTATGTGAAGCAAATAAGCGTTGATGGGTGTGAATATTACTTCAACAAAAGTATGCATGGTGATGCTAAAAAAACCAATGATTTGTTTGGCATCTCTTGTAATAAAAAATACCCTCATGTGTATATTACAAAGCTAAAAAATATTGATAACTTATCCTATATTTCTTGCAAACTTGATTTGCAAAAGACGCCTGATGCTCGTTGTGTTTCATACTTTATGACTGGGAAGTCATCATGAATAAAAAAATACTCCTGGTTTTTGTTTTACTTTTGCTTTCTGTATTTTTTATGTATGCAGATACATTCAACAGAACGAATCTCTCATGCAGCTATCGTTTACATAACTTTTCTGCAGACCAAACAGAAAGTTATGTGGTGAATACCCTGATTGCTAACCGTTCTCGTGGTCAGGCATTTCTGCAGGGAACATTTCAGGCTCAGGGAGAGAAAGTCTACATAAACAGAAAGGTCAGTTTCAACTATCGGAAAGAGGGCTACAATTATAAATTTACCAACTCTGATATAAATTTATTACCTACTGATAGCGTCAACGCTTCACCTGAAAATAAAGCAGTTTTTAAATCGTTGTTCCCCGCTTTTTTTATGAAAAGAATGCTGAAATGAATCTGGATATTTTCCCACAAAAGTCGGGCGGTTTTGTCATTGCTGTTAGTGCCACACAAATTTTATTTTGCGAAAGCAGCTAAATAAGATGTTCTGTGAAAAGAAATTTTAGAAAAATGAAATGATGAGGTTAGCAATGGAACTGAAGCTCCTTACAGAGGATCGATTTTTACAAGCAGGGTTCAACCAAACGTTGAAAATAACATTGCTGGATCCCAGGCCTTCTGTAACCACTCCGACAGATAAAAAGGCCAGTCTGTATGAATTAACTTACAGGCAGAATGAGATTCTGATTATTGATCTGCTTTATGATATGCCTTGCGAAGTGTTATTGAAAATGTGTGATGGGTACCCGACAGTGGTTTTTTTATGTGATACGAAGCGGGGAAGCTTTACCCGGGCAGGTCAAAAGTTTTTATTTATCTCACGTCATGAAGCTTTGTCTGATATGTGGAGTATCATCAAAAGATGGCTTCACTTAAAAAATGCTATACCTGAAATGATGGTTGGAAATCAAAAAGCGATTTTTCGATTGTTGATTAACGGATTATCACAAAACAGCATCTCAACAATTTTGACGATCAATAAAAAGACGGTAAGCGGCCATAAGTTTTGTGTTTTCAGACGAGCAGGAATAAAAAGCATAAACACGCATAATCTCAAAATGCTTAAAATATATGTTTCTATAGCCTGTAGTACGCATAAAGACAGGCTTAATAGTTAATTTTTTGCGTGCAGGAAGATTTTGAGTAGCTGGTATCTCTAGAATTCTTTATTTTAGCCTGGCTCACATCTGTCCTGTATAGCGTTGTACAGGCATTACGCAAAAAGCTTTACAAGAGATGATGTCGTGGTGAATAGCATAATATACTGGATTGAAAGTGTGCCAGCCATATTTTACAGGCTTTAGTATGGCGTCCTGAACGATATACTCTTCCAGGAGAGAAAAACTGCGAGCGATTCGTTGATAGCGGCACGCTGATTATACGGGCAGCAATGGCTGGCTTGCAAAGTGTCCATTTTAACTGCTTGAAATATATCTTTAATCTTTTTACGGCACGCTGTGTGTGAGTCATTTTGCCAAAAAATTTCGAGCACCCGAAGCTTTTTGTTTGCGCTATGAAACAGCCTCTTAATTATAAGGTCTGTGAATGTTTTATCAGGCTGGGTTTACTTTTCTGAATTTTTGTCGATAAAAAACATTAATTAGCTGAAGGGGGATTTTTTGAGAGCTTAACCAGAAATCGCTCACCCTCTTTCTTGATTTTTGCTCCGCGCTCACACCAGTAATCAGACAGAGAAAAAAGTCATCACTGCTGATATCAAAATCAACTATTACCTCTTTATAATCACCGCTGTGCAGTTTTTGATTCACTTCATCCAGCGTTTTTGCTTTTGCACTTTTCATATCTGAGTCAAGCCCCGGTTGATAAATTTAATAAGGTCAATGGGTAATACAATCATTTTACATAGCGACTGACGGTTGCTAAACAGCCATGCTGATATCACTGTATCTGCCCTTAACGACCTGGCGAACAAATCGTAATTTGAAAATCAAAAGATTACAGTTTAGCTGCAAAATCGTGCTGCAGCGAAACCGCTGTTAAGATATCAACAGCGGGTTTTACGCACTGTTACTGTTCCTGCGTTTTAAGGAAATGATAAACGGCGCCCAACATACCCGACTCGTTGCCATAGGTCGCGGTATCCACCTTGATATCCGTACTGAACCATTCAAGATGGAACCTGACCTCTTCGAGAAACGATTCGCGTTCGGCAATACCGCCGCCTATAAAAATAGTGTCCGGATCAAACACTGCGGCCAAATTATAGAGACCAGCACTCAGGTCCTGATAGAAAGTGGTAACCAGTCTGCTGGCTATCGGATCGCCCTGATCGAACTGGTCGAATACTTCTTTACCGCTAATCTCCTCGCTGGGGATATCTTTTTGCAGACAGTAGTATTCACGCAGGGCTGTCATGGTGCAGGTTTTACTCATTGTATAATGTGTCACGTGACTGCTTGCCGGTCGCGACGTCAGGATGCAGCCAAATTCGCCAGCGCGATCGCGCTTACCGCGAATCAGGGCGTTGTTACAAAATGCTGCCCCACCTAAACCCGTACCAATAGTTAACATCAGGAAATCGGACATATTTTTTGCTTTTCCAAGCCAGCGTTCAGCTAATAACGCACAATGCGCATCATTTTCCACACTGACCGGAAGAGAGGTTTTTCTGTTAACCACTGGCTGAGATGAAACCCATCAAATTCCCGGACTGTTCCTCCCATTGAAATAAAGCCGCTTTTTGAATCTACGTAACCGGGAACGCTAACTGCGATCCCTTCACAGCCGGGATTGTTTTTAAGCCAGTCCAGTATCTCATTAAGAATTTTATCGCGTGAATTATGTGATATATCAGCCTTATCCTGATGCCTTATGTCGCCTTTATCCGTGATGACCCCCATTTTCAACGAGGTGCCTCCAATATCAAAAGCTGCAATCTTCATCTTCATTCCTTAAACGGCTTAATAATGGCTACAAGTATAGTTTAGGGTTAATGAGAATGGCTGATAACGGCATTTACTGGCAGCACAAGCGGGAAGCTGGCTGAGCATTTTCATTGAGGCACAGCGGGAGATGAAAAAATGGCGCTGCTGTATGCATAAGCTGCGTTTAGTCAGCCACTGAATTTTTGGCCTGAGCAATAAGTGGGGACAGGGCTGTCGCCAGTGACAACGTGAAACAGGAAGTGGCCACTTTATTTCTGTTTTCCGTGTATATCTCCCAGCTGCTCAATACTCTGTAAGTCATATCCACGCGCCAGCAAAGGTGCAATCACATCATCTTGCAGATTGGGTACATAGCCCACCAGGATTTCCCTGGCCCGTTAAAAGTTACTTCGCCAAGCGCAGCAGGTAATAACACGGTTTCTGCGCGAGCCAGTGTCCAGCTTTCACCCGCAGCTTCGAATTTTACGGGTTCGCCAATACTGGAAATGATGCGCACGCCCGTAAAGGGGTAAGTGTATCTGCCCTGCAGCCGCCAGCGTTCAAGCGCGAAGTAAGGGCCTGCACAGCAGAACAGCCGCGTAATATCTGCATTCTGAGTAAGCGTCAGGCCCGGATGTGGCTCGGTTGTTAATTCAGGGCGAAGTTCTGCCATCAGCGCATCTATATTTTTTCACGCTCTGATGATGAGATTTTGCTGCCATCCTCCATTTTCCATGGCATAGCGTGCTGCTGAATATCCGAGGTCTGCTCAATTTCGTAGATCAGGGTATGTGGGCCAAATGAGTGCAGCATTCCGCCAGGGATATAAAACGTATCACCCGTTCTGACAGCCTTACGCTGCATAACATCATCATATTTTTCAGCGAGTAACGCTTTGCGTATTTGCTCGCTGTTAACGCCAGGTTTAATACCGGCCAGACAGCTTGTATCCGGAGCAGCCCAAAGAATATGCCAGGCTTCGGTTTTACCGTTGGGCTGTTGTTCAAGCCGTTGGGCTGCATCATCATTGGCATGCAGATGTACCGGCAGCATCGATGAGGCATCAATAAACTTTGTCAGCAGTGGAAAATGGGGGCCGCGCCAGCCTGGCGCGACCAGTTCATCAGGATAACGCTCAGTAAGCTCACGCAGCGTTTTACCTGCCAGATCCCCGTTTTTCACCGTGGCGTTCATGCCATCTACATCGCTGACTTCCCAGGTTTCAGCGATACGCTTATCAGGCAGCCCTTGTTTGCCTAGCTGCGTCTTGATCAAATCACCGCCAAAAATATGATAAGCCATCGGTAATGACAGCCACAAAGGACAGGCTTTCATGGTTCAGCTCCTTCTGTGAGCGCCCAGGCATTAAACCTGATGATTAAATGACAGCAACACCGCCGGTTACCGCGATCGTCGCGCCTGAGATATAGCTGGCCTCATCGCTTGCCAGCATTACGTAGGTTGGCGCCAACTCAGCAGGCTGGCCAGCACGCTTCAGTGGGACTTCGCTGCCAAAGCTTTTGACTTTCTCGGTTGGCATTGTCGTTGGGATCAGGGGGTCCAAATGGGTCCCGGCGCAACTGCATTTGCGCGAATGCCTTTTTCAGCCAGTAATGCCGCCAGGCTGCCTGAAAAATTAACAATCGCAGCTTTTGTCGCTGAATAGGCGATTAGCAGAGGCTTTGGCTGATCGGCATTGATCGAAGCGGTATTAATAATCGATCCGCCAGCAGGCATATGAGGTACCGCCGCTTTGGTAATGCGGAACATAGCGTAGATATTGGTTTTCATTGTGCGATCAAACTCGTCATCGCTAATCTCATCGAGCGACTCACGCGTCATTTGAAACGCGGCGTTATTGACCAGAATATTGATTTCGCCAAAAGCCTCAACAGCTTTGTCGACAACCTGCTGACAATTCTCAACTTCGGTAATATCACCCGCGACCAATATCGCTTTCTGTCCGGCTTCTTCAACCAGTCTTGCGGTTTCTTTCGCGTCTTCGTGTTCATCAAGATATGAAATTAAGACATCTGCACCTTCACGGGCATAAGCTATGGCCACCGCACGACCAATACCGGAATCACCGCCGGTAATGATGGCTTTTTTGCCAGCCAAACGGCCCGATCCTTTGTAACTGGTCTCACCATGATCGGGTTGCGGTTGCATTTTTGCGGTTTCGCCAGGCCAGTCTTGTTGTTGCTCGGGAAGAGGGGGATAGGGGCGATTGCTGTCTGACATGTAACCTCCGGCTAAACAGGGGACGCGTGATTCATTTAACACTGCGCCTGGTTGATCAATAAGCGCGTTGCGCAACGTTAACAGGATTAAAGCGTAGTAAAAGATAGGGCAGGCTGCCTCGATTCGGCAAACCAGCCGGTGAGAAATTAATCAGGCTAAGATCAAGCGAAACGCGGCTTCAGGCATGATGAAGGGGCGACAGAGGCAGGTAAGAAGCTGAGTGGAAACCACTTTGTACCGTGCCGGTAAGCCACTCTTCACACGGGTCTTCAGACAAGCGCGGCGATTGCCTGAGCGTGCAGGAAGTATGAAAAAACAGGCTTATATTGATGCCGATGTGGAGTAGAAGCGCAAGCAGATGAGATAAATAAGATTATTTTCTCTTTATAGCCGGGTGACTTCCTGTGATTTTTTATAGCGGCAAGGCGTAATTTCTCAAATCTTTGTTAAAATTAAATAAAATGAATAATTAAGGGCTGTTATGAAATTAGGATTCGCGTGTAAATATCTTGATTCGGAACTGAAGCAGGTTTTTCCCTTCAGAGCCACAACCCGGACACGCTTTCTGAGTTTGCCTGATGAAGAGAAAATAAAGCTCATTCATGAATTAGCGACAGTCAATTTAACTAACCTTTTTCTGACGCTTGAACAATTAGCGTTATTGCCTGATCCCCTGAGGATGATGAGAATAGGAAGTGATTTACTTCCGCTTTATACGGTTCCCGACGCGACGATTTTGTATAAAACGTTTCTGCCTGATCTTTATCCGTTGTTCAAAAAATGCGGGGATTTTGCCAGAAAAAATAATATACGCCTTTCGTTTCATCCTGGACAATATTCTGTTCTGGCTTCAGATAATCCACTGGTTGTGGAAAGAGCAATCGAAGATGTCGAATATCATGCTCTGTGTGCAAAGTTAATGGGGTATGGCCAAACCTTCCAGGATTTTAAAATTAATATCCATATGAATGGCAAAAAAGGATTCGAAGGATTTAAGAACTCTTTTGGCAAACTCAGCCCTGAAGCGAAATTGATGTTAACCGTTGAGAATGATGAGATTTCATGCTCGCTGGATGAGGTGCTACAGGCAAGGGCGCTGTGCCCGATTGTGCTGGATATTCATCATCACTGGGTGAAGGAAAACGCGTTCATCCAGCCTGACGACCCGCGGATCGCTGTAGTAAAAGAATCCTGGAAAGATGTCAGGCCAGTACTGCATTATTCCATTTCTCAGGAGGGAATTATTCCTGATCAAGGGTGGCCGGAACAGTCCCTGCTGGGCGTACCGAAAACAAAGCTAAGAGCACATTCAAATTATTACTTTAACGACACGCTGAATGAGTGGGCTTTGTCATTCAGCGAATTCGATATTATGTGTGAAGTAAAAATGAAAAACCTCGCCAGAGACAGGCTGTATGAATATTACCTTCACAGACAGGAGTCATAGTCGTTTTGCGCGCAGCCATGAAGCAGGGCCGCACAAATAACCGTCCCCGCGGTTAATGGTCAGCTTAATAATGGCAATGTCGGGTTAAACAGGGATTTTTTGTTCCTGCGAAGCGAGTTTATGCCAGCGCAGCCGCCGTTTACCAGGCGGCTATGCCGGAACCGCTGTTACACACAGCGGCAGAAAACAGTACCGGTATGACGCTTACTGGCGATGCACTGGCATCACATATGATGCTGGTGAGCGGCGTTAAGGCCAGCAACAAAACGCATGGTCAGGAAACGTTTAAAACGACTTCCATTTTCTGACCATGCGTTCAGCCGCGCAGTCATCGATGCAGTTAAGTATTTGCCCGTGCAAAATCCAGCAGAGCCTGCTGATACGCAGTGAGCTCAAGCTTACCTGTGTGGTCTGGTTTATTGAATGTAAGAGCGTTATCGCGATGTTTCAGGAATGCCGTTGCCTGGCTTAACATCTCCTTTGCGTCAGCCTGTTGCCTGCCCAGATTCTGTAGCGATGTCCAGGTTGATTTAGCGGAATGGTCAAACTCCTGGCTACGATAACCATTACCTCTTTCCACTTGCTCCGTATGTGGCGGGAACAGGCTACGCGTAATAGCCGTATTTTGACCGAATGCAGAGAAATGGTTGCGGGAAATCATCTCTTTTGCCTTTTGCCGGGACGCTAATGTGGGCAGGCTTGAGATCGTCGAATCCACTTCATAACGTGTGTTGTGCACACAACTTTCCAGATCCGGGAGGGCGTGCTTAATGCTCTCTAACGCTTGATTAATCACTGCGGTATGCGCTTGCGTTGCCTCTCTGATGCGTTCACTTCTCGCCTCAGGATGAAGCTTTAGACTTGCCTGAGTGAATGCCTCGGTAATTTTTGCATCTTTCTCTGTATGCAGATTTGAATGCTGTTTTTTCAGCAAAGCATTCAGTGTGATGACGTTATCCTTAACTTTTTTGTACTGATTAAGCGTAAGCTGCTCAGGCGAGTTCTTAACGGCTTTTAGCAAATTATTCAAATTTGAGGAACTTACTCGCCCGTCTTTATTGGCTTTGTCAATGGTGTTCTGAAAAGCCTGCAGCGTATCAACCGACGACTGCCGGGTAAAACATGAGAAGATACCGTTCATTGTTATTTAAACCTTTATGTTGCTAATGAATGTCCTGGGTGAGTTATATCGGTATCCATTTTCGCAAAATATAAAAAACGATGATGCATGCTCTGGCGTGAGACGTTGAACCTTGACGCCAGCAAGAGCGCGGGGTCAAAAAAGCGAGCAGGCGAAAGCGGAGATTTACAGCGGTAACATATTTTTTATTTATTCTTAATACATTCGCGCCACTATTACAGTGCACAGAATGCGCGGTTTTTATTTTCGCAACAATGTTATTTAATTTTCTGCGTTATTTTTTAAGTTTTTATGTTTTTTTATACGCCTGATAATTATTTTAACGAACTTTTTATATTTATTTTTTTACACTCTTCCTGAATGAATAACCAGGGAGAGTCACCGTGAGTATGGGATTGATAACCAGCATTACGCTGGTGTGTCTGTTACTGAGCTATCTTGTTTATGCCCTGTTTCGGGCGGAGGAATTTTGATGGCAACGGAAGCTTTTTTATTGCTGGCCAGTTTCCTTGCGGTTCTGTTGATCCTGGCTCAGCCTCTGGGGCGCTTGCTATCGGGAATAATTCTCGATCGTGCTATAGCCGGTACTGCGGCGATTGAAGCCGTGCTGTGGCGGATTTGTGGCGTGCAGATGAAAGAGATGAACGGACGGCAATATTTGCTCGCCCTGTTACTGTTTAATCTGGCTGGCATGATTTTCCTGTTTACTCTTCTCATGCTACAAGGCGTGCTGCCGCTCAATCCGCAACACTTTCCAGGGCTGTCATGGCATCTGGCATTTAATACTGCGGTCAGTTTTGTCACCAATACTAACTGGCAGTCATATGCGGGTGAATCGACCATGAGCTATTTGAGCCAGATGGTGGGCCTCGCCGTGCAAAATTTCTTTTCGGCAGCCAGCGGAATAGCGGTGGTATTTGCCTTGATCCGCGCGTTTTCCCGCCAGCAAACAGACCAACTGGGTAATGCATGGCGTGATGTGATACGTATCACGTTATTTATTTTATTTCCTCTGTCACTGCTAATGGCACTGTTTCTGGTCAGTCAGGGCGTGATTCAAAATTTTACGCCTTACCTGACGGCCACCACGCTTGAAGGGCTTCGTCAGACACTGCCGATGGGGCCGGTTGCCTCTCAGGAAGCGATCAAAATTATTGGCACCAATGGCGGAGGTTTCTTTAATGCGAACTCAGCTCATCCCTTTGAAAATCCAACTGACTTAACCAATTTTGTGCAGATGGTCATGATTTTTCTCATTCCTGCTGCACTCTGTTTTGCGTTTGGTGAAACCGTGCGCGATCGTCGCCAGGGAAACACGCTTCTCTGGACGATGTCATTGATGTTTGTCGTTGCCGCTCTTCTGGTGATGCTGGCTGAAACGCGCGGTAATTCACATTTGCCCCTGCTGGGTGCTGACAGCGCAATGAACTGGGAAGGAAAAGAGAGCCGTTTCGGTATTTTAAACTCCAGTCTGTTTGCCGTTATCACCACCGCCGCGTCGTGTGGCGCCGTCAATGCCATGCATGATTCGTTTACTGCCCTGGGAGGCATGATCCCCTGTGGCTGATGCAACTGGGCGAAGTGGTGTTTGGTGGGGTCGGTTCAGGGCTTTATGGCATGCTAATTAATGTGTTGCTTGCGGTATTTATTGCCGGGCTGATGATTGGCCGCACGCCTGAGTATTTGGGTAAGAAAATTGGCGTGCCTGAGATGAAGATGGCCGCGATATACATTCTTATTACGCCCGCGCTGGTACTGCTGGGAACGGCGCTGGCGATGATGAGTGATGCCGGTCGGGCGGCCATTTTTAATCCGGGGCCGCACGGCTTCAGTGAAGTGCTCTATGCATTGTCCTCTGCGGCAAATAATAACGGCAGTGCCTTTGCAGGACTGTCAGCCAATACCCCTTTCTGGAACCTGTTACTGGCGGTTGCCATGCTGCTGGGCCGCTTTTTGCCTTTTATTCCGGTGATGATGATCGCCAGTTCGCTGGCGGCCAAAAAACGCAGCCCGCCAGCACCGGGACGCTTCCTACCCACGGTCCACTGTTTATTGGCCTGTTGACGGGCACCCTCATACTGGTTGGCGCGCTGACCTTTGTCCCGTCACTCGCATTGGGGCCTGTGACTGAACATGTGCAGTTGCTAACACATTAATTGCCGGAGAATCTTATGGGACATCAGTTTTCTTCTCAGCAGCGCAGCGCCCTGTGGCGGACAGCGATGAGCGAAGCGTTCAAAAGCTTGATCCACGGGTGCAATTTCGTAATCCCGTGATGTTTGTGGTTTATCTGGGCAGCGTGGTGACAACGTTACTGGCTGTGGTGAATCACAACGGAGCAGGGCTGTTTACTGCTGCCATCAGCCTCTGGCTGTGGTTTACCGTACTGTTTGCCAACTTCGCGGAAGCACTGGCTGAAGGGCGTAGCAAGGCGCAGGCGGAAAGTCTCAGAGAGATAAAAAACCAGCTGGGCGAAAAAGTTGTCAGCGGCGGCGCAGGATGCAGCGCAGCAAAAAGTCTCTGCTGAGAGCCTGCGTAAAGGCGACATCATTCTGATTGAAGCGGGCGATATTATTCCCTGCGATGGTGAAGTCCTGTTGGGCGGGGCTTCAGTAGACGAAAGCGCCATCACGGGCGAATCGGCTCCGGTTATTCGTGAAGCCGGGGGCGATTTTGCCTCGGTGACGGGCGGAACGCGCATTTTATCTGACTGGCTGGTTGTTAAATGTAGCGTTAACCCCGGTGAGACCTTTCTTGATCGTATGATCGCCATGGTCGAGAGTGCCAGCCGCCGCAAGACACCTAACGAAGTGGCGTTGAGCATCCTGCTCATTTCGTTAACGATTATCTTTTTGCTGGCCACCGCGACGCTTTATCCTTTTTCAGCCTGGGGAGGCACACCTGTCGATCTCACTGTGCTGGTGGCGCTACTGGTCTGTCTTATTCCAACGACGATTGGTGCACTGCTTTCAGCCATTGGTATTGCCGGCATGAGCCGCATGCTGGGTGCAAATGTCATTGCTACCAGCGGGCGCGCCGTGGAGGCGGCGGGTGATGTTGATGTGCTGCTGCTGGACAAAACCGGCACGATTACGCTGGGAAATCGACAGGCGAGTCTGTTTTTGCCTGCGCGGGGTATTAGCGAAGAGGCGCTGGCGAACGCGGCTCAACTGGCTTCTCTTGCCGATGAAACGCCAGAAGGGCGCAGCATAGTGGTGCTTGCCAAGCAAAAATTCAGCCTGCGGGAACGTGATTTAGCCAGTCTGGATGCCGTGTTTATCCCTTTTTCTGCCCAAACCCGCATGAGTGGCGTCAATATTGGGCAAAAAATGTTACGCAAAGGCGCCGCTGATACGATTCGACGTCATGTGGAAAGCCAGGGTGGTCAGTTTCCTGATGATGTAGAAGCTCTGGTCGATCAGGTGGCACGTAAAGGGAAACACCGCTGGTCGTGGCGGAAGGCCGTAGCGTTATGGGGGTGGTAGCGTTAAAAGACATAGTCAAAGGCGGGATCAAAGAGCGGTTTGCCGAACTGCGCAGAATGGGAATCAAAACCGTGATGGTCACGGGCGATAATCCGTTGACCGCTGCGGCTATTGCCGCCGAAGCGGGCGTGGATGATTTTCTTTCTGAGGCAACGCCCGAGGCCAAGCTGGCGTTGATCCGTCAGTATCAGGCGGAGGGCCGTATGGTGGCGATGACGGGCGACGGTACCAATGATGCCCCTGCGCTGGCACAGGCCGATGTCGCCGTGGCGATGAATTCGGGTACGCAGGCCGCGAAAGAGGCTGGCAACATGGTGGATTTGGATTCCAATCCCACCAAGCTGCTTGAAGTGGTCCATATCGGTAAGCAGATGCTGATGACGCGCGGCTCGCTGACCACCTTCAGTATTGCGAACGACGTGGCGAAATATTTCGCTATTATTCCCGCTGCCTTTGCGGTGACCTATCCGCAGCTCAACAGACTCAACGTGATGCAGCTCCATTCGCCAGGCTCTGCGATCATGTCTGCAGTAATTTTTAACGCCCTGATCATTGTGCTGCTTATTCCGCTGGCGCTAAAAGGCATACATTATCGTCCAATGTCTGCGGCTTCGCTGCTGAGACGCAACCTGTGGATCTATGGTGCGGGCGGCATTGTCGTGCCGTTTATCGGCATTAAATTGATCGATATGCTACTGACGTTGTTGGGGCTGGGCTGAGGTGAAAATCATGAATGTTCTACGACCTGCTTTTTCTGTTTTTATCCTGCTACTGTTAATCACTGGCCTGGCTTATCCTCTGCTCACCACCGCCCTGGCGCAGTGGTGGTTTCCTCAGCGTGCCGCTGGCTCACTGATCATACAAAACGGCGAACTGCGCGGATCCCTGCTGATTGGACAGGATTTTACCCGACCTGGCTATTTTCAGGGCCGTCCATCGGCGACAGCCGAAACGCCTTATAACGCCGTGGCGTCGTCAGGCAGTAATCTGGCGTTAAGTAACCCACAGCTGGACGAGGCCTTTAAACAGCGCATTACGGCATTGCGCCGCGCCAACCCACAGGCCACAGCATCTGTTCCGGTGGAACTGGTCACCTCTTCAGCCAGCGGGCTGGATCCGCATCTGTCGCCAGACGCGGCTGAATGGCAGGTTCCCCGGATTGCGCAGGCGCGTCATTTACCCGCAGTTGAAATCAGCGCGTTAGTTCAGCGTTTAACCCGGTATCCACAGCCTGGCTTTACCGGTGAAGCCGTGGTGAATGTGCTGGAGCTGAACAGGGCGCTGGATACGTTATCACCACGTTAAGAGAGCACGATGGTCAACGAACCGCTACGTCCGGACCCTGATTTATTGTTGATACAAGCCGATCAAGAGAACCGGGGAACGTTAAAGATCTTTTTCGGCGCCTGCGCAGGCGTAGGGAAAACCTGGGCCATGCTTCAGGAAGCGCGACGTCTGCAGTCGCAGGGGCTGGATGTGGTGGCGGGCGTAGTCGAAACACATGGCCGTCAGGAAACGGCCGCGCTGCTGGAGGGGCTGGAAATTTTGCCCCGGCGCGCCAGCAACCGTCCTCACCATCAAGAGTTTGATCTTGATGCCGCACTGGCACGTCAACCTGCGGTGATCCTGATAGATGAATTAGCGCACTCCAACCTTCGCAGTTGCCGCCACCCTAAACGCTGGCAGGACATTGAAGAGTTGCTGGATGCGGGCATCAATGTGCTGACAACTGTCAATGTCCAGCATCTTGAAAGCCTGAACGATGTGGTGAGCGGCATAACCGGAATTCGCGTACGTGAAACGGTGCCCGATCGTTTTTTTGATTCTGCTGATGAAGTGGTGCTGGTGGATTTACCGCCGGACGACCTGCGCCAGCGGCTTCGGGAAGGCAAGATCTATGTTGGGGAGGGTGCTGAACGCGCCATTGAGAACTTTTTCGCAAAGGAAATCTGTTTGCCCTGCGCGAGCTGGCTTTGCGGCGCACTGCCGATCGTGTTGACGATCAGATCCGGGCCTGGCGTGACACCAACGGACGGGAAGAGAAGATTTGGCACGTGCGTGATGCCATTTTGTTGTGTATCAGCAGCCGTAGCGGCAGTGAAAAACTGGTGCGGATTGCGGCCAGGCTGGCCGCCAGACTGGGCTGTGAGTGGCACGCCATTACGGTTGAAACGCCCGCGCACTATCGACAGGGTGAAGCACGCCGTCACGCGGTACTGAAGACTTTACAACTGGCGCAAAGCATGGGGGCGGAAACCGCGACCTTATCAGATACCGATGAGGCGAAAGCGGTGGTTCGCTATGCGCGTGAACATAATCTGGGCAAAATTGTTGTAGGGCGCTCAGCGCCACGGCGCTGGCGCGTAATGCACTCTTTTACCCGTCGCCTGAGCCGCCTTGGCCCCGATTTTGACCTGGTTATCGTGGCGCTGGATGAAGCAGAAGATTTTACCTCTCATCGTAACCTTGAGGCGCCCGCCGCGCGGGGAAAATGGCAGCAGCGCCTGCGTGGTTGTCTGGCGGCGCTGGCGCTTTGCGCCGCCATTACGCTGTCAGGTCAGTGGCTGTTGCCCGGCTTTTCACCGGCTAACCTGGTGATGATTTACCTGTTAGGCGTGGTGCTGATTGCCAACGGCTTTGGTCGCTTTCCCTCGGTGTTTGCAGCCCTGCTCAATATCCTTGCCTTTGACCTGGTTTTTATTGTTCCGACAGGTTCGTTTAGCGTTGATGATACGCAGTATCTGATGACGTTTGCCGTGATGTTAACGGTCGGCATGATTACAGCGAACCTGACGGCTGGCGTGCGTTATCAGGCGAAAGTTGCCCGTCATCGGGAAAAGCGGGCGCATTATCTGTATGAAATGGCCAACGGCCTGAGCCGGGCGCGTATACCCCAGGACATTGCCCGGATCAGTCAGCAGATTGTCAGCGCGGCTTTGCAGGTCAGATGTGAGCTCTGGCTACCGGATCAGCAGGGAAACCTTACTGCGCCTGCGGTAAAAGAACTCGTCACCGTTCCTGAACCCGCCATCGTTAAATGGAGTTTCGACAAAGCACAGATTGTGGGAGCGGGCAGCGATACGCTGCCCGGCGTCCCCTATAAAATTTTTCCTTTGATCGCCTCGGCCCGACCACTGGGGTTACTGATTACTGAACCCGCTATGCATCGCCAGCCAGACATTCCCGAACAGCAGCAGTTGCTGAAAACATTCATCATGTTGATTACCGGTGCGCTTGAACGTTTTGAGCTTACGCAACGTGAGCAGCAGTCGCGCATGGCCGCCGAACGAGAGGAATTAAGAAACTCCCTTTAGCCGCGCTGTCACACGATCTGCGCACGCCCTTAACAGTGCTGTTCAGCCAGGCTGAAATCCTGACCTTACATTTATCTGCGGCGCAATCGGAATATGCGATCCAGGCCAGTGAGATACGCCAGCAAACGCTGAGCACCATCCGCCTGGTTAATAATATGCTGGATATGGCGCGGATTGAGTCAGGTGGATTTCACCTGCGAGCAGACTGGGTGGCGCTGGATGAAATTATTGCCAGTGCGCTGCGATCGCTGGATGCCATCCTTGTTCAGCAAAAGATGATCCTGCAACTGCCTGAAGAGGTGATCTTGCTCCAGGCTGATGGCCCACTGCTGGAGCGCGTTCTGGTTAATTTGCTGGAAAATGCCTGGAAGTATGCCGGGCCTGGCGCAGAAATCGTTATTCGCGCTGAGGTGCGCCAGGATAAACTCATCATCGCTGTTTTAGACAACGGGCCAGGCATTCCGCCGGGCAAGGAAGCGCAAATCTTCGAGAAATTTACCCGCGGTCATGATGAATCGGCGGTGCCGGGTGTTGGCATGGGGCTGGCGATCTGCCGGGCTATCATTGAAATGCACCAGGGTAAGATCAGCGCGGCCAATCTGGCGGAAGGCGGAGCCTGTTTTACGGTTACGCTTCCTTTTACGCCCGCCCCGGTCGTAAAGGAAAGCCTTGAGGAAACAGGATGAAAAGTCTGCTGATTATTGATGACGAAAAACAGATCTGTCGCTATCTGCGCCTCTCGCTGGAAAACAGCGATCAGATTCGGGTGTATGAAGCGGACACGCTGGCGCATGGTCTCAGCACGGCGGCCGCCAGACGGCCCGATCTGGTTATTCTTGATCTGGGTTTACCGGATGGTGATGGCGTGACCTTTATTCACGAGTTTCGCCAGTGGAGCAATAAACCGATTATTGTGCTTTCGGCGAGAGCAGACGAGCAGGATAAAATCGACGCGCTGGATGCGGGCGCTGATGATTTTTTATCAAAACCTTTTGGCATGGGTGAACTTCAGGCAAGGGTAAGGGTTGCGCTACGGCGTAATGACCATGAGAAAGAGAATGTCATTAAATTCAGCGATGTGACTGTTAATCTCAGCGCCCGTACCGTCACTCGCGGCGGTGAGTCGATACATTTGACGCCCACAGAGTTTCGCCTTTTGGCCTTGCTGATCGGCAATCCGGGGAAAGTCCTGACGCAGACGCAAATACTCAGACAGGTCTGGGGCCCGAATGCGGATAATAACAGCCACTATTTACGCATTTATATGGGCCATTTACGGCAGAAACTGGAACAGCAAGCGGCGCAGCCACAGCATTTTATTACGGAGAATGGCGTCGGTTATCGGTTTATTCAGTAGACTGTTTTGTTTAAGATTTTTGCCAGCACGCATTCAACTCAGCCTGGCTTATGATAGCCGCCATTCTGAATAACAGGCTTATGCGATATTAACTCCCCCGCAGCTGACCAGTAGTGAGTAGATTGACGTTATGGATAGCAGATGTACGCGCTGCAAAGCACCGATGAGTCATGAAGAAGTATACTGGTTTTACACGCGCTGTATGCGTTGTGAGCAAGATGCGGCGCTGCGTCTTGAGCGAGGCGGCCTGTTAATTAAGTTGCCGCACTCTCTTCTCAGAGAAACACTGTTTCGCCTGCGACGTATTCGGCATTCATTTCCCCCTGAGCAGGGGTAACGCCTTTCTGTTTTAAATTATCTCAGCGTATTCAAGCGGTAACGGGTGGGACTCTCTGCTCGTTACAGGCCATTACCGCGCTACGTAAGTTACGCAAAAAACAGTGATGCATCTTCCCCGGCAGGAACCGGGGAAGCGGATCAGAACTGATAAGCAAGGCTGACTGAAATATTGCGCGGTTCACCGTAAACGGCGGAATCGCTCAGGTAAGTGTAATAGTCCCGATCAAACAGATTGCTGACGTTGGCCTGCACTGCCAGCTGTTTACTGACCTGATAACGTGCAAACAGATCCACCAGCGGATAGCTGCCCTGATAGAGACGATGCGTTTCGCCATCGGGACCGGTAGCATCGTTATACACGCGATTTTGCCAGTTCATACCGCCGCCGAGAGTCAGTTCAGGCAGCACAGGCAGGCGATAGCGCGTAAACAGCTTGAGCTGAGTTTGCGGCGCGAAGCTGTTATATCGCCCTTCGCTATCGCGAGCGACGTAGCGGGTTGCGCCGAAGGTCAGTTGCAGGTTATCGGTGACCGCGCCGTTAAGTTCAAACTCCGCCCCCTTGCTGACTGCACCTTTCGTTGCACGATACGCCTGCTCACTGGAACCGTTGACGTAAACGTTGTTCAGTGCCTCAGCGGTATTTTCCTGCTCAATGCGGAAAATGGCGAAGTGGGTGGTCAGGCGGCCATCCATCCAGTCGGCTTTCAGCCCCGTTTCATAGTTCTTACCGGTAACCGGTGACAGCCAGGCGCCTTCTGCGTTGCGTTTGAGTTGTGGTGAAAAAATTGAGGTATAGCTGGCATAGGCTGAGAGGCTTTCAGTGAGGTCATACACCATACCGCCATAAGGCGTAATGTTATATTTTCGCATATTGCCGCTGCTGCCGCTGGTGCTGTATTTCGTGTAGCGTGCGCCGATAATGAGCGACAGGGGATCGGCCAGCGAGAAGCGTGCGGCGGTATAGGCCGATTTCTGGCGCACAATATCATCCGCATTGAGATACCACTCATCCCATTGCGGCTCTGTCGCATTGCCGTTCCAGCCGTCTGAGAATGAGCCGACCTGCTCATTGGTCATTAAGCCATTCTGACTGTAAGTGGCGTTGTGTTGACGGCTGTAACTGACGCCCGCAACTAACTGATGCTGACGACCCAGCAGCTCGAACGGGCCGCTGGCGAAGGAATCAAAGGAATCTACCGTGCGCTTGCCCCGATCCTTACTGCCCCAGCCACTGTCAACCAGACCGGTAGAATTATCGGGATAACCCATCAAATAGAGTAACTTATCGTTAAACGTCTGTTCGCCATGCGTACCGTTAAAGCGTAAAGTCCAGCCGTTGTCCCAGTTGTGTATCACGTTGGCAAACACCTTGCGCGAGTCAATGGTATAGCGCGTCCAGTCTGCAGCGGTACTGGTGCTGCGATCGTAATGGGTGCGCGCGCCATTGCTGTACCAGGTTGGCAGGCCGCCCCAGGTTGGGTTGTCGGTGTTGGTTTGCTGGTAGTCCCAGCCCAACGACAGGGTAGTGTGATCGGTGATATCCGCATCGACCACGGCATATAAGAACTTTTTGGTTTTATTGTAACGATCCAGCCAACTATCCTGATCCTGATAACCCGCGACCACTCGCCCACGCACGCTGCCCGTGGCGTTAAGCGGACCAGAAACATCGGCGACATAACGCTGTTTATTCCAGCTGCCGTAGCTGGCGCTGAGGTTACCGGTGAAGGTTTTACTGTCAGCATGTTTGCGCACCATGTTGATGGTTGCTCCCGGATCGCCTGCGCCGGTCATTAAGCCCGTTGCGCCACGTACCATTTCGATGCGGTCATAAATCGCGGTATCTTCCGTGGCATCGCCGTAGTTCCAGGCATCGCCGATCGAGGTGGGGATGTCGTCATAGGCGAAGTCCGTGATTTGAAATCCGCGTGAATAATACTGAGAACGTTCGCTATCGATCTGCTGTGCTGAGATACCGGTAGCATTGTTCAGGACGTCATCAATGTTTTCTAAATCCTGATCCTGCATGCGTTGCTGCGTCACAATACTCACTGACTGCGGGACATCACGCGGCGTCAACAGCATTTTGGTGCCGGCGCGAGTGGTTTTCACCGCGTAATCATGCTGTTCATCTGAAGTATTGTCGGTCGTTGCATCAACAACCATTTCCTGCTGCGCGGCGCTGTCATGACTTTCAGCTGCCGCAGCGGTCAGTGGATGAACTGCCAGCGCGAGTAGGGACAGGTAAAATGTTTTTTTACCGGTTTGTATATGCGAACTCACGTGAATTTCCCTGCCATTCAAAGACATATTTTTCCCATCAAGATTTGTTGTTATGTAAACAGCCGTGCCACTTCCGGTGCGCACCACATTACTGACAATTCGCCGTGACTTGCCGGGAGCATAAAAGCGAAACGGTATAAAATGAGAATGTTAATGATAATTATTTGCTTTAATAGTTCTCGGGTAATTCACTTCTAAAATGTAACTAAATGTTATTAATAATATTTTCAATAGATTACATGTTTTACCGACGCAAAAAACCGGTCTGTTCGAATGAAAAACAACCGCGCTGATGCACGTTATGTGTCGTTTAACTCTCTGAATAAAACGTTTAAACGTGGAAATTTCTGTCGTATCAGGCGTTCCGTTTACTCCTTTAACCTTAATGAGTATGATTATCATTCTTTTTAAAGGCCTGCTCTCCCTGACGGGAACTGCTTATCCATTGATGGAGTTAAGAATGAAATCGTTTTTCACTACGCCTAAAGCTGCACTTGCTTTGGCAATTGTGGCCGTCTCAGGCTTGTCGGCATGCCAGGCACCTGCGAAGAAAACTGAATCAGCAGTTGCTGCGCCGGAGCCAGTGAAGACGCAACGGCTGATGCGTGAGTCAGGAGAGGGCTTGTACGAAATGGTGTACTCAACAGCAACAAAATCGCTGTTTGTGGCCAGTGCGCAGGGCTTTAAAGATGTTAATGGCGGCATGATTTATCGCCTCGACCCGGCGACGTTGAACGTCAAAGGTGAAACGCATACTGACTTAAAAAATTTCGGTATGGCTGAAGATGACAACGGACAGCTGTTTTATACCACCAATACGCTTGATGGCGGCGTTTCTAAAGTCGACGCCCGGAGCGGTAAGGTATTACAGCGCCTGATGTTTAAAGGCAAAGATAAAGATGGCGACCCCATTGGCGCACGTGAAGTTCTGTTCCATAAAGGAGAGCTGTTCATTGGAGGCGTCGCGGATCCGGGCTTCATTTCTGTCGTCAATGCACAGACCATGACGCTGAAAACGCGCATCCAAAATGCGGGCAAATGGGTAACTGGCATTATCTATTCTCCGCTGACCGATCGCGTTTATGCTGCAAACGGCGGCGGCGAAATTTTGGTCATTAATCCCCACAGCCACAAAATTGAAAAACGCCTGACGGCTAACGATGGCAAAGAGTATCTGTTTCTGAATCTGGCGGAAGATCCGGCGACTGGCCGCCTGTTTGTTACTGATGACTCTAAAGCAAAAGCTACGCTGGTATTCGATGAGCGCAGCGGCAACGTTATTAAACGCATCGAAGGTGACGCGCTGGGCATCAAGTTCAACGCCAGACGCAACGAAATCTATATCAGCCAGCGCGAATCGAAAAAAGTGCTCCAGCTTGATGCCACCACCTATGTGGTAAAAAACAGCTGGTCATTTGAAACGCACCCTAACAGCCTGTTAGTGTCGCCAGAGGGTGAAACGCTTTATGTCACGTTGAAGCAGGATTTCAACAAGGACAACTCCACCAAAGGGCCAGACAGCGTTGTGCGTATTGCGCTGTAATTAACCTGATCCATTACGGCCTGTTGTCCGGCTTAAAGGGCGCAATGCCTAAAAAATGACCAGAAAGTGTGATCCTATTCAAGCTTCTTCACAATCTGGCGCATAAGTCTGGACAAGCCAGCAACCTGGCCTGTAGCATTTATGAATATAAACCCGAGCCTGAATATATATTCAGGCGGGTTGAAAACGCTGCTGTTTGTTATTGGAGTCAGTGGTACAAAAGCTGGCTCCCATTTTTTCACTCTTACAGAATAAATATTCAGTATCGAATATTAATTCGGAGGTGGACGATGAATCCCTTTCAACTTTCTGTTCCTGAATTAGAAAAGAAAGCCCGTGCAGTGCGGCGCCATATCGTTGCACTGAATGCGAACAGCCCCGCCGGAGGTCATACCGGCGCAGACTTATCACAGGTTGAGCTTCTGACCGCACTCTATTTCCGCGTGTTGAACTGTGCGCCAGACCGGCTTGACGATCGCGATCGTGATATCTATATCCAGTCCAAAGGGCATGCGGTTGGCTGTTACTACTGCGTACTGGCCGAAGCAGGCTACTTTCCTCTCGACTGGTTAGCGACTTATCAACATTCAAATTCTCATCTGCCCGGACACCCTGTGAAACAAAAAACGCCCGGTATTGAACTTAATACCGGCGCGCTGGGCCACGGTTTTCCGGTGGCAGTCGGCCTGGCGATTGCGGCGAAACGGGATAACAGCAAGCGCCGAATTTTCCTTATTACCGGTGATGGTGAACTGGCTGAAGGCAGTAACTGGGAAGCGGCAATGGCGGCAGCCCATTACCAACTGGATAACCTCGTGGTGATCAACGACAAAAATGGTTTGCAACTGGCGGGCGCAACCAAAGAAATCATGGGAACCGACCCGCTGGATGAAAAATGGCGCGCGTTTGGCCTGGAAGTAACAGAGTGTCAGGGCAACGACATGGCTTCCGTGGTGGATGCATTAGAAAATCTTCCTCAGACCGGCAAGCCAAACGTGATCATTGCCCATACCACCAAAGGCGCTGGCGTTTCATTTATTGCGGGAAAACCTGAGTGGCACCATCGCGTGCCAAAAGGCGATGAGATCGACATTGCAATGAATGAATTGAAAGATCTGGTTGAAGAGGAGATGAAAAGTGAGTAACGCAGAACATCTGGCTAATGTCATGGTTGAGGTTTTCATCGAGGCTGTAGAAAAAGGTATCGATCTCGTGCCCGTCGTGGCGGACTCAACCTCAACAGCAAAAATTTCTCCTTTTATAAAAAAGTTTCCTGACAGGATAGTGAATGTAGGTATCGCCGAACAGACGCTGGTTGGCGTTGCGGCCGGTTTGGCGCTGGGGGAAAATAGCCGTGACCTGCAACGCTGCGCCTTTCCTGATTTCTCGCGCGAATGAACAGGTTAAAGTTGATATTTGTTACAACAATACTAACGTCAAGCTCTTCGGCCTGAATGCCGGAGCCAGCTATGGCCCACTGGCCAGCACGCATCATTCCATTGATGATATTTCAGTGATGCGCGGGTTCGGCAACATTCAAATATTTGCTCCGGCTTCGCCGCTGGAGTGCCGCCAGATTATTGAGTATGCCCTGAAGCATGTCGGACCGGTTTATATCCGTATGGATGGCAAATCCCTGCCGGAGCTGCATGACAGCAGTTATCAGTTCGTTCCGGGTGCTATAGACGTGTTACGTGAGGGCGATGAAATTGCGCTTGTTGCAATGGGTTCGACAGTTCATGAAGCCGTTGATGCCGCTGCACAGCTTAATGAACAGGGCGTCTCTGCAAAAGTTATCAGTGTTCCGTCTGTTCGTCCTTTAGATCGCGACGCCTTTTTACGCACGTTAAATGGTATAGAACATATCATTACGGTTGAAGAGCATAACGTTAATGGCGGGGTAGGCAGCATCACTGCGGAGATCCTGGCTGATAACGGCCATAGCGCGCTCCTGAAACGGTTAGGTATTCCAGACGGTGAATATGCCATCGCCGCTGACAGAAAGGATATGCGTATGCACCATGGTTTTGATGCGGCAAGCATTGTTCATCATGCACTGGGCCTTCTTAACAGATAAAGATTAAGATGTCGCTTATCGCAGCAGGTATTTACATCACGTCCTGACAGCTTTAAGAGAGCGGCTACAGCTGCCAGGATCAAGCATCGTAAACGCTAGCGGGTTAAAGCCCGGTTGTCTTGTCATTATGAAAAATTTGACCCGGTTTTATTACCGTTCGCGGCTGCTTGTCCTCCCTGGATACCTGCCTTTGCCGCGCTCGTTCAGCGTAAACGCCTTTCTGATCTGTTAGCCGCCTTTCGTCTGCGATGATGACAGAAATCTTATAAAAACTGTCAGAATATGCTATCCATTCGGTCATCATAAATTCATTAAAATAACCGCTTTCAACAATACACCGTTCGCTTCGGGGCGGTTGTAATGGCCTGTTTGATGACACGAGCCTCTTTAATGGCGAATAAATATTTATTCGCTGATCACCAGAACGCACGGTTTCTGAGCCAGTAGCGAATTTTGCGGTGTGGCTCACACGACAATCACGCTGAAGATAAAAGGAAGCACTATGCGGCTGGCATCGTACAACGTTGAAAACTTGTTTGATCGCGCTAAGGCGATGAATCAGAGTGACTGGTCTGCGGGAAAACCGGTGCTGGAAAAATTTGCGGCGCTGAATGAACTGCTTGGCGAAGTGAAGTACACCGCTGCGATGAAAAGCAAAATGGTGATGTTAATGAAGGAACTGGGCCTGCAAAAGTCAGATACCGGCCCGTTTGTTATTCTGCGACGTAATCGAGGCAAGTTACTCACCCGACAAAAAGAGGATGGCGGGATAAAAATTTTGGCAGAAGGCCGCGCAGACTGGGTTGGCTCGCTGGAGCTACGCGAGGCCCCTGTCGATGAAGTTGCCATGAATTTAACGGCGCAGGTAATGATTGATCTCCAGGCCGATTTGCTGGCAGTGGTTGAAGCAGAAAGTCGTCCGGCGTTGCTGGCCTTTAACACTGAAATTCTGCCCGCGCGTAAAGGCAAACCTTTCGAACATGTGATGGTAATAGACGGCAATGACCAACGTGGCATTGACGTGGGTCTGATGACCGCCGAAGCTTTTCCCATTGAAACTATTCGCAGCCACGTTGATGATAAAGACCCCGCTGGGGCGCTCATTTTTTCGCGGGATTGCCCGGAATTCGCGGTTCCATTAAGCAGCGGCGAGACACTACACGTTCTGGTTAATCATCTGAAAAGTAAAGGTTACGGCTCGAAAAGCAGCTCTGACACACGCCGTAAAAAACAGGCGGAACGGGTAAAAGAGATTTATCAGCAGCGAATTCAGGCGGGCGCGAGGTTAATTGCCATTGTAGGTGATTTTAACGACACGCCCGACAGTCAGGCGTTAGCGCCTTTGCTAAACGAGACTGACCTCAAGGATGTTTTTCACCACCCAACGTTTGATGATGGGGGATATCCAGGCACCTGGGGTAGCTGTACCGCCAGCAATAAAATCGATTACATCCTGCTCTCTCCTGCCTTATGGGAAAAGGTAAAGAAGGGGGCGTTTGCCGAAAAGGGATGTGGCCTGGCGTGCGTCCGGTTAAATGGGAAACCTATCCGGAACTGAAAAAACCGGTTAATGCCGGCTCCGATCACGCCGCCGTCTGGGTTGAACTGGATATCTGATGATGAGACGGTGTGGCGTTATATCTTCCTGTGTCAGAATAGAGTCATTGTCATCCTGTTTTATTTGTGAACTGAAAAATGCAGAAAACAGCCAGTAACGACTGGATAGATTTGCACAGAGACAACGAAACCGGCATTGAAAGTGTTCATGCACATTTCTGTGGGCACGCTTACGATCCTCACGACCACGATGAGATGCTGGTCGGCGTTACGCAAAAAGGACTGCAGCGATTCAACTGCCATCGCACACTTCATACCAGCACGCCAGGACAGGTCATTCTGATTGAACCCGGCGCCGTTCATGACGGCCATGCGCCTGACCCGGAAGGCTTTACTTATACCATGCTCTATCTGCCCCAGGCGTGGCTTTCTGCTATGTTACAACGACGGGAACAGGGAGATATCTCCGTTCTTCAGGCGGCTTTTCGCTCCACGCTAACAGACGATGCATTACTCAATACGGCGATACAGCAGGCATTTGCCGCTATTCATTACGGTGAAGGCCGGCTTGCACGGGATCAGAGCCTCGATCGATTAATCGATTTGCTGTCGCAGCATATCTCTCTCCGAACGCTGGCCACTGGCGATGATGCGTTCAGACAAATGTGCGTGGTCAGAGATTATCTGCATGACAACCTGAGTCAGGACATCGGCCTTGATGAGATTGCCCGCTATGCCAGTCTCGATCGCTTTCGTCTGACGCGACAGTTTCAAAAAGCTTTTGGACAATCACCTCATGCCTATCTTGTAAGGCTGCGCTTGCGGACTGCGCGCATGTTGCTGTCCCATGGGCACAACCCCGCTCTGGTTGCTGCTCAGGTTGGTTTTGCCGACCAGAGCCATCTGGGACGCTGGTTCCGGCGAGCTTACAGGATGACGCCAGCAGCCTATCAACAGCAGTGCACAAACGTTCTATACGGGTGACCCTGACTTTTCCGACAATAGCGGCTCTTATAAATCTGAGGAAATCATCGCTGATGTTTGATACTAAAGTCGCACTCATTGTTCGTAACGATTTGGCCGTATGGCAGCGCCTGAACGTTGTCGCCTTCCTGGCAAGTGGGGTTGCTTCAGCCGCACCTGAAATGATGGGTGAGCCTTATATTGATGCCAGCGGCAACCGCTACGGCAATATGCTGGGTCAGCCAGTGCTTGTTTTCGAGTCAGATATTTCCGGTTTGCAGAACGCGCATCGCAAAGGCCTGGAGCGTGAACTCACGCTTATTCCCTATGTCCATGCTATGTTTTCAACCGGTCACGACGCAGCAAACCGCCAGGCATTTCTGGCTGAAAATGCTGACAATCTTGATCTTGTGGGTCTGGCGTTGCGCGGACCCAAAAAGGCGGTCGATAAGGCAATTAAAGGGCTGGCATTACACAAGTAAACAGAAGATAGCTACGGTTCAACAACGCTGACAAAAAGATTTGGCAGTTTGCCTCGTCAGCACCCGAGGCATCTGCCTGACCCGCAAATTATTTATGCGTAGCCAGCCATGCTTTGAGCAGGTTAAGGTTGGTTTCTTTCAGGCTTTCACTCTCCCATACCAGGTAATAGGTGAAATCTCCACAATCAAGCTGATAATTCTCCATTGCGGTCAGCGTCCCGTCTTTTAACTCCTTTTCGACCAGCACGCGCTGTGCCAAAGCTACACCTTGCCCTTCCAGTGCAGCCTGGTAAGCCAGAGCTGAACTTTCCAGTTCACGCCAGTGGGTAAAACCCTGCAGAGAAATATCAAACGCCTCTGCCCAGCGTAACCAGTCATCCGGACGGCCACGCACGCGGAGTAGCGTATGTTGCACCAAATTATCAGGCGTGAAGGTTGCTTTGCGTTCCGGCGTGGATCGACAAACCGGGACCAGAACATTATCAACCAAAGGTGTGGCATACATGTGTGGCCATTTTCCGTTTCCGAGGCGAATGGCTGCATCAAAGTCAGCGGTTTCATTCCAGTCTGAGGCTGTGGTCAGTCGCACATCAAGGGTGGGATTAGCCAGTTGAAATGCCGTCAGACGCGGGATCAGCCAGCGCGTGAAGCGGGGATCCCGGCAGGCGTGTTTGAAATGGTAACAGGCGATCCTGTTGCGATTGGCGAAGCCTTTACCCGCGATCCGCGCATTCATAAAATTTCTTTTACCGGTTCAACACGCACAGGAAAGTTGCTGGCCAGCAAGTGTGGCGCGATGTTGAAAAAATGACTCTCGAACTGGGCGGTAACGCGCCTTTTATGGTGTTTAATGACGCAACCATGGAAGACGCTATTGCCGGTCTGGTTAACGCAAAGCTGCGCAATGCTGGTCAGGTCTGCATTTCACCTAATCGCATATTTGTCCAGAGCGGCATTTATGACGCCTTTGTTGAGCAGCTCACTGCTGCAGTTTCGAAAATACGGGTTGATCAGGGGATGCAGGATGAATTTGTCGTCGGGTCGTTGATTAATCAGAACGCCCTGGACAAAGTGACATCACTGGTAAACGACGCCGTATCACGCGGTGCAAAGGTAATGCTGGGCGGAAAACCTGATGCAAAAGGCGGGCTGTTCTATCCGCCGATAATCCTGTGCAATGCAGACGATAGCTGTGACATGCATAACACCGAGATTTTCGGGCCGGTCTTTGCACTCTATTGTTTTACATCTGAGGAAGAGGGCATCCGGCGCGCCAACAACACCGAGTATGGTCTTGTGGCCTATGCATGGACAACGGACGTTGGCCGGGCATTTCGTCTTTCCAGCAAGCTTGAGGCCGGGATGGTGATGATAAACTCTGGCTCAGTCGGAACAGCGTCCGTTCCTTTTGGCGGGATAAAATCGTCTGGTTACGGGCGCGAAGGAGGGCACTACGGCATTGAAGAGTACGTGCAGGTTAAATATATTCTGATGGCAGGTCAAAACCGGTAATTTACAGGGGGCGTAGCCACGGCCAGTCCCCACGTTGTGCTGACTGGCGTGCTGCGCCACACCCCTTCCCTGACTGGTTTTTAAAAGCGGTGAGCTTTTAGCTCACGTCAAAAATGACATAGAGCTTGCGCATCTGCGTGTCGATAACCCATGTGCCCTGGGTATTGGCTTCAAAGAAAAACGCGTCTCCGGCTCTGAATGTCAAAGTCGCTTCACCATCAGGCGTAAAGGAGCCACTGCCGTCGAGGAAGTGCATAATTTCCGCTTGTTTAACTGAGCGCCGATAGCTGCCTGCGCTACATTCAAAAATGCCTGTATCAATATCTTCCTTTCCTGGGATCACTTTCTGTAACCCCGATAACGTCACGGCGGGCGTACCTGGCAAACCTTCGACGCTTCCCCAGGATTCCAGCGCACTGATCGACGCTGACTGTTCGAGTTTTTGCACTTTCATTTTATTTTTCCTTTAAATCAAAGCTAAACAGCAAGCGTACGTTGCTGATGAAAAAATAATTTCTGATAACTACTCGACAGTAAGCTTAAAAGAGGCAGTAAATACATTGATGGCTATATTGATTACCTTTTAACACTTTCAGGTAAAAACAGGCTGGATTTTGGCAGAAACGTTTGTGACCTGGCGGGAAGATGACGGTCGTCTGCTGGCTATGAAGGCGGGGAATCAATGTTTTTCAGCTATTGACTTCAGTTTGAATATTAAGAGAATGGCCTTACTCGGGTAACTGCCAGAAAGAAATGGAGTTTATTATCGCCTGCTCACCCGGCTCTCTTTGCATTAAGCGCGTCAAAAAGTCAGGTTCGCTCGTTGCCGCCGCTTTTTTGCTTGCCAGTTGTTCTGCTGAACCGCCTGAATCACTGATTACTCCGTTACCTGCTGTGGTGAAACCCTCTCTGCCGGTCAAAACCGTGCAGCATCAGGAACCGGTACGCGGTGTGTGGCTGGCCACCGTTTCCCGCCTCGACTGGCCACCGGTGTCGTCGGTTAATGCCCGCAGTGCCGCGGTGCGGATCGACCAGCAAAAAACGTCACTGACCGATAAGCTGGATAAATTAAAAAGTCTGGGTATAAATACGGTCTTCTTTCAGGTAAAGCCTGATGGCACTGCGCTCTGGTCATCAAAAATTCTGCCCTGGTCAGATATGCTGACCGGTAAAATCGGTGAAGATCCCGGATATGATCCGCTCACGTTTATACTGGATGAAGCGCACAAGCGCGGCATGAAGGTTCATGCCTGGTTTAACCCCTATCGCGTAGCCGTCAATACCCGCCCTTCAACGGTTGCCGAACTGAATCGCACATTATCGCTACAGCCTGCCAGCGTTTTCACCTTACATCGCGACTGGATACGCACCGCAGGCGATCGTTTTGTGCTTGATCCTGGCCTCCCGGATGCACGTGACTGGATCACCAGCATCGTGGCAGAGGTGGTGGAACGATACCCGGTCGACGGTGTGCAGTTTGATGATTACTTCTATGCTGAGTCACCGGGATCAACGCTCAACGACAATCAGACTTTTAAAAAATATGGCCAGGGATTTAATTCCAAAGCGGACTGGCGACGCCACAATACCCAGCAGCTGATTGAACAGGTTTCGCGCACCATCAGGCAGCTGAAACCGGAAGTTGAATTTGGCGTGAGTCCGGCAGGCGTATGGCGCAACCTGTCACACGACCCGGCAGGATCTGATACGCGCGGTGCGGCGGCCTACGATGAAGCCTATGCTGACACCCGACGCTGGGTGCAGCAGGGATGGCTGGATTATATTGCGCCGCAGCTTTACTGGCCCTTTTCCCGACAGGCGGCCCGCTATGATGTTTTGGCGAAATGGTGGGCGAATGTGGTGAAACCGACCCACACTCGCCTCTATATTGGCGTGGCACTTTACAAAGTGGGCGAGCCTTCGAAGAGTGAGCCTGTCTGGATGACCGAAGGGGCGTGCCGGAATTAAAACAACAGCTCGATTTAAACGAGTCCGTGCCGCAAATTAACGGCACTATTCTGTTCAGAGAAGATTATCTGAATCAACCTCAAACCCGGCAGGCTGTCCGCTATCTTCAACGTCGCTGGGGACACTAATACCCTGTCTCCGGTATGAGGTTAGCCATAAAACCGCCTCTGTCCGCCGTATCGCCTTGACCTATTAATGATCCTTTCTCATTACGCTATTCAGGATTCAGGCGTAATAACCGCACCGGTTCCGTCTACTATTAAAAGTTAATTATTAAACGTTACGCATTGCAGTAGCGAAAAAGTCTGTTTTTCAACATTACACTTTTAAAATACTGGAGGCCTGATATGAGCAATCAAGGCAGTGAAGCTGATAACGGGCGTCTGCATGATGCAGGCGGCCACAGAAGCGGCACGCATTACGCTAAGGATAACGACGAGTATGGCTTTACCCTGACGAGACGGGATCTTATTAAAGCGGGGGCGGCTTCAGCGGCGGCAGTGGCTGTCTCTCCCTCAACCGCGCTCAGCGACAGTGAGCGTCCTGCTACTGCTCCGCCTGAAATCTCTGCTGTGACCTTCAGCGTGAACGGTGAAGTCAGGCAACTGAACGTCGATACCCGTACCACGTTACTGGATGCGTTACGGGAAAATCTTCATCTCACGGGCACAAAAAAGGGTGCGATCACGGTCAGTGCGGGGCCTGTACGGTCATGGTAAATGGCCGGCGAATTAATTCATGCCTGACGCTTGCGGTAATGCATCAAAATGCCGAGATCACCACCATTGAGGGGTTTGGTACTCCCGATAATATGCACCCCATGCAGGCCGCATTTGTAAAACATGACGGCTTCCAGTGCGGTTACTGCACGCCAGGCCAGATTTGCTCATCAGTGGCTGTTCTCAAAGAAATTGAAATGGGCATTCCCAGCCATGTCACCCTTGACCTGGTTTCCTCTCCTCAGGCAACGCCCGATGAAATACGCGAGCGTATGAGCGGCAATATCTGCCGCTGCGGAGCTTACTCCAACATACTTGCCGCGATCGCTGATGTCGCCGGGAGCGAAAAATCATGAAAGCTTTTACGTATGAACGTGTGAAAACGCCTGCTGAGGCTGCCGCAAGCGCGCAGCGCATACCTGGTGCAAAATTTATTGCAGGGGGACGAATTTGCTTGATCTCATGAAGCTGGAAATTGAAACGCCCTCTCACCTGATCGACGTCAACGGCCTGGCACTGGATAACATCGAGCCGACTGCGGAAGGCGGAGTACGTATCGGCGCGCTGGTACGCAATACCGATCTGGCTGCGGATCAGCGGATACGCCGTGACTACGCGGTGCTTTCCCGCGCGCTGCTGGCGGGTGCATCCGGCCAGCTTCGCAATCAGGCCACCACCGCCGGTAATTTGCTTCAGCGTACGCGCTGCCCCTACTTCTACGACACGAATCAACCCTGTAACAAGCGGCTGCCCGGCAGTGGTTGCGCGGCGCTGGAAGGGTTTAGCCGCCAGCATGCGGTAACAGGGGCAAGTAAATCCTGTATCGCAACCCATCCCAGCGATATGGCTGTCGCCATGCGCCTGCTTGATGCCGTTGTGGAAACGGTTAGCCCGAACGGAGATGAGCGTAAAATTCCGATTGCAGAGTTTTACCGCGCACCGGGCAACACGCCTCATCTGGAGAATCGCCTGTCGCCAGGTGAACTGATCACCGCCGTCACGCTGCCTCCGCCAGTCGGCGGCAACCATATCTATCGCAAAGTGCGCGATCGTGCTTCTTACGCGTTTGCTCTGGTTTCGGTTGCTGCCATCGTTCAGCAGGACGGCACAGGTCGCGTTGCACTGGGCGGTGTTGCGCACAAACCATGGCGGCTGGAAGAGGCGGATGCTGAGGTTGCCCATGGGGCGCAGGCAGTCTATGACCGGCTGTTTGCTTCTGCACAGCCTACTCATGAAAACGCGTTCAAGTTGATACTGGCGAAGCGAACGCTCGCCTCTGCGTTAACGGAAGCGAGGGCATAACAGAATGAAATTTGATAAACCTGCAAATGACAATCCGATCGATCAGCTCAAGGTTGTCGGTCGCGCTCATGACCGTATTGACGGGCCGCTGAAGACGACAGGAACCGCTCACTATGCTTATGAATGGCATGATGTGGTGCCGGATGTGGCGTATGGCTATGTGGTAGGCTCATCGATTGCAAAAGGTCGCATCAATGCTATCGACAGCCGTGCTGCCCGGCGTGCACCCGGTGTGATTACCATTGTTACGGCCGACAACGCAGGACGCCTCGGCAAAGGTGAAATGAATGCAGCAACGTTATTAGGCGGCCCTGATATTCAGCATTATCATCAGGCCATCGCCGTGGTTGTTGCTGAAACATTTGAGCAGGCACGCGCAGCGGCGGCCCTGATTCAGGTAGATTATCGTCGCGAACGCGGAGCCTGGGATCTTGCCAAAGAGAAGCCCGCCGCAAAGCCTGACGAAAGCGATCCGGGTAAAAAAACAGGCGATTTTGCGAGCGCCTTTGCAGCCTCTCCCGTCAAACTCGATGCGCTTTACACCACCCCCGATCAGAGCCACATGGCGATGGAGCCGCATGCCTCTATGGCCGCCTGGGACGGAGATAAGCTCACGGTCTGGACATCCAATCAGATGATCAACTGGTGCCGCAACGAGCTGGCAAAAACGCTTAACCTGCCCGTGGAAAAAGTACGGGTGCTTTCGCCTTATATCGGCGGTGGTTTTGGTGGCAAGCTGTTTCTGCGTAGTGATGCCGTGCTGGCGGCGCTGGGCGCGAGAGCAGCGAAACGGCCAGTGAAGATCATGTTGCCCCGCCCCCTTATTCCTAACAATACCACGCACCGCCCTGCGACTATTCAGCACATCCGTATTGGTGCCGATCAGGCCGGACACATCACCGCAATTGCGCATGAAAGCTGGTCAGGCAACCTTCCCGACGGCAAGTCAGAAACTGCTGTTCAGCAGACTGAATTGCTTTATGCCGGTGCGAACCGCCTTACCGGGCTGCGGCTGGCTAGGCTGGATCTGCCGGAAGGTAACGCGATGCGCGCCCCTGGCGAAGCGCCGGGTTTGATGGCCCTGGAAATCGCTATAGACGAGATGGCTGAGAAAGTCGGCATGGATCCGATAGCGTTCCGTATTCTTAATGATACTCAGGTTGATCCTTCCAATCCGGATCGGCCTTTTTCCCGACGCCAGCTGATTGAATGCCTGCGTACGGGTGCCGAACATTTTGGCTGGAACCGCCGGAATGCCCGGCCTGCCCAGGTGCGCGACGGTCGCTGGCTGACAGGAATGGGGGTAGCAGCAGGTTTTCGTAATAATCTGGTAATGAAATCCGGTGCACGTGTTCACCTTGATTCAAAAGGTATCGTAACCGTAGAGACCGACATGACGGATATTGGTACGGGCAGTTACACAATAATTGCCCAGACGGCGGCAGAAATGCTGGGCGTGCCACTGGAAAACGTCGTGGTGCGGTTAGGTGATTCCGATTTCCCCGTTTCCGCCGGTTCAGGGGGACAGTGGGGAGCCAACAGCTCGACGGCGGGGGTGTACGCTGCGTGCGTCAGGCTGCGTGAAACGGTCGCGAAAAAGCTAGGATTTGACCCTGATGAGGCGATCTTCATTGATAAACAGGTACGGGCAGGTGGCCAGAGTATCCCGCTGACGGAAGCTGCTGCAAGCGGCATCCTCACCGCCGAAGACACCATTGAATTTGCCGGGCTTGAGGAGAAATACCAGCAATCAACCTTCGCCGGTCATTTTATCGAAGTTGGTGTTGATATTGCCACGGGTGAAGTGCGTGTTCGCCGTATGCTGGCGGTTTGTGCTGCTGGCCGCATACTGAATCCTAAAACGGCACGAAGTCAGGTAATTGGCGCCATGACCATGGGCGTCGGCGCGGCGCTCATGGAAGAACTGGCCGTGGATACGCGGCTGGGTTATTTCGTAAATCATGACCTGGCGGCTTATGAGGTACCGGTTCATGCCGATATTCCTGACCAGGAAGTCATTTTTCTCGACGATACCGATCCTGTATCGTCGCCGATGAAGGCCAAAGGGGTGGGAGAGCTGGGCTTGTGTGGCGTCAGTGCCGCGATTGCAAATGCGATTTATAACGCAACGGGAGTGCGGGTAAGGGATTATCCCATTACGCTTGATAAGTTGCTGAAAGGGTTGCCAACGCTGACTTGATCTGTTTGAACCAGAGATTGCGGCAGGCAGCCTGAGAAAGGGGCTGCTTTGCTGCAACCTTCAATGCACTGGCGAAGTGCCGGTTTGCTACATTTAAGGGCAACAAAAGCCGTATCGGTAAGAATGAATTGGTTTGCATGCTAAGTAAATTCAGACACCACCTTACCTTATTATAATCTGGCACGATCAATGCATTGCTGTCTGACTTTACGCTAAGTCGGAGCGGCAACATGACCAATACAACTTTACCGGGCGTGGTTGTTACCAGCCAGAAGAAAAAATGGGGCCAGCTGGTGCTGGGGCTGTCATGCATGATTTCAATATCCAGCCCGCAATATGTCTGGGCCCTGTTTTCCCGGCCCTTAATGGAAAAGCTACAGGTTCCGCTGGCAGAAATTCAGATAACCTTCTCATTGCTGATCATCCTGCAGACATTTTTTTCGCCTTTTCAGGGCAAGCTCATTGATCGATTTGGCCCGCGCCGTTTGATTACTTTGGGTACGGTACTGACTGGGGTGAGCTGGATGCTGGCTGCCAGAATGGATTCACTGACAGAACTCTATCTTTACTATGGCGTACTGGGTGGTCTGGGCACCGGCATTGTTTATATCGGTGTCGTCGGGCTTATGGTGCGCTGGTTTCCCCAAAATCGGGGCTTCGCCACAGGTATGGTCGCGGCGGGCTACGGCATGGGCGCAATACTCACTACTTTTCCCATTACGCTTTCTCTGGCATCCCACGGGCTGGAAAATACGCTCTGGCAGTTTGGCCTGATCATGGCGGTGGTTGGTTTTCTGGCCAGTCAGGGACTACGTGTGCCACCGTTTCAGGAAACAGAAACCCGCAGCACGCCGCTTAAGGTGACGTCAAAAGATTTTACCTCACGGGAAATGCTCCGCCAGCCGCTTTTCTGGCTGATGTTTTTGATGATGACCATGATGTCTACCTCGGGCCTGATGGTGACCTCGCAGATGGCCATTTTTGCAGGTGATTTTGGTATTACATCGGTCACGGTGTTAGGAATGGCGGCGCTACCGCTGGCAATGACCATTGATCGCTTTATGAATGGTCTGACGCGCCCGGTCTGCGGCTATCTTTCTGACCGCATTGGGCGCGAGAAAATGATGTTTATTGCGTTCGGTCTGGAAGGCTGTGCCATGACGTTGTGGCTGTTATGTAAAGACGATCCGCTGCTGTTTGTGCTGCTGTCAGGCGTAGTGTTCTTTGGCTGGGGTGAGATTTTCTCTTTATTTCCCGCCACGCTCACCGACACCTTTGGCACCCGTTTTGCCACAGCTAACTACGGCTGGCTTTATATATCGCAAGGGATAGGTTCCATTTTCGGGGGCCACTCGCTGCCCTGCTGTATCAGCATACCCAGAGCTGGAGCCTGGTATTTAGCTGCGCTATTACGCTGGATATTGTGTGTGCCTTGCTGGCTCTGCTGGTGCTTAAACCCTGGCGTGCTCGCTTCCTTAGCCGTGTGCCGGCATAAAACAGCCTCAGGTAACCACACAAAGCAGATGTTTGCCGGCTCTTTAATCGTGCTTACATCTGCTTTGTTATCTCCGTTGTCTGCATCCCGACAACCATTTTTAGCCAGGGTAATCCCTTCTCTGGTGACATACTCTTTCCGCTGTTTACGCTTCTGAGTCACCCTTCCACAGCGTTTAATTGTACTTCTTATCAACCTGATACCAGTAGCCGCTGACGCGGCATACTGTGTGATTATCTTTCGCTTGTTCTGTCTGGTACTGCCTTTAACGCGCTTTTAAGACAAGCGTCATCAATGAGATGAGCGTCATTTTTTTGTCACAGAAATGGGTTTTTATCAGGACATAAAAATGCGTAAAGCAGCATTTTTAGGTACTAAGTCATTCAAAGTATCGTTGTTTCACTCTCTGTTCTCGATCGTTTTGGACGCGGGACGCTATTGCAGATGGGTAAGTGCAGTATTGCTGCGATACGTTCAGTAAATAAAAACCTGCGTTTAGCAGCAGCGCGTCGATTCATATGCTGTACCGATACATGACACCGCATCCCGCTCTTTCCCAGGCACTAACGGTTGCTGTAACTGGCCTGACCGACGCCTGCATCCGGAGAAAGTTATGTCATCATGCACACCGCTTCATGCCCCGATGCGCCATCGCAGCCTTTTTCTTTCTGACCTTCATCTTGGTTCGCGGGCCTGTCAGGCCGATAAATTACTGAACTTTCTTTATCAGCACGAAGCGCATTATATCTATCTGGTTGGAGACATTTTCGATGTCTGGCATCCACGTGCCGTGCACTGGACGCCTGATCACGAGCGAATTATTGACCTGTTGCGAAGCCGTGAGCAGCAGGGCGTAAAAATAGTCCGCCTGCCTGGTAATCATGATCCTGTTCACGTTGAAAAACAGAACGGGTTTGCGCATACGGCTTTATTTACCGCGACGCAAAAAACGGTTGTTCACGAAGGGGCTGATGGTCGGCGTTATCTGGTATTGCATGGCGACTGCTGTGATTTTTGGCCCCTCAGCACCCATCTTTTTCCCGTTTAGGCAGCGGTATTGACTGGTGCTGGCGTCGACGAAAAGAGCCGTATCGCGCATACGCGCCCGCAGATCCTTTTAGCGCAAAAACCCAGCGTAAAACGCTCGCGGGTCACGTTGGTGCATTATTCAAATACCGAAGCCTTATTGAGCAGCGACTGACCGCTCTGGCGCACAAACAGGATGCAGATGGCATCATCTGCGGACATTTACACAGCCCTGCGCTGCACATTCGCGAAGGCGTAATGTATGCCAACTGTGGCGACTGGATCAGTAATATGAGTGCTATCGTGGAAGATGCTGCAGGCGAGTTCAGCTTAATCAACGGGGCGCTGGCAAGCCGCATTAACGCTGCACCTGTTCACTCTCATGGTTCGGAGGCTGCATGACGCTTCAGAACTGGATAATGATTTCTTTCTGTTTGATACTTTGTCTGGTACAGGCGGCTTCACTTTTCGTCGCGTGGTGGCGTCTGCGCCACCGGGTTGCCCGGCGATCCTCTGACACGCCTCTGCCATTTATTGCTCTGGTTCGTCCGCTGTGTGGTAAAGATGCTTTCGAAGAAGAGACGCTGCGATCCAGCTTCCTGCAAAACTATCCCGCCTATGAAATTCTTTTCTGTGTGGCTTCTCCTTATGATCCGGTTATTCCGCTGGTGAAAAAAGTGATGGCTGACTATCCTGCACAACCTGCAAGACTGCTTACTGGCGAAGATCGGATTTCCAAAAACCCAAAAATTAATAATCTGAACAAAGCCTGGCAGCAAACCTGCTCAGACTGGATAGTGATGGCAGACAGTAATCTGCTCCTGCCCTCGCATTACCTGCGCACCCTGGTCAACAGCTTTGATGACCAGACTGGGCTCGTCAGTTCGCCAGCGGTCGGTATCCGCCCGTTGAATCTTTGGGGGCGGTGGAAGCGGCAATGCTTAATACACATCAGGCACGATGGCAGTTGCTTGCCGATTTCGCGCACAAGGGATTTGCGCAAGGCAAGACGCTTTTCTGGCGTCGTGATGTGCTGGAGCAGGGCGGCGGACTGGCGGCATTAGGTCATGAACTTGCAGAAGACGTTGCTTCGACCAGGCTGGTACGGCGGGCAGGATTAAAAGTGCGTTTGCCTCCACAGCCTTTTCCTCAACCAATAGGGCACCGCCCGCTTTGTGCTGTCTGGAGTCGCCAGTTACGCTGGGCGCGAATACGGCGTGACGGTTTCGTCTGGCTTTTCCTGCCTGAAATTTTTCTGGGGATCTTACCCGCCTTAGGCGCTTCTGTTTATCTGGCCGCCCGCGATGTCTGGTCCTGGGAAATTCCCCGGCGTTGTTTGTTTTTTGGTATGGTGCTGAGGGGTTATTAGCAAAAAGTGCAGGCTGGCCTCATCGTCCACGAGACCTCGTTGCGATGGTCATTCGTGATGTGCTGTTACCCGCATTATGGTTATGGTGCTGGACGGCGCGCGGGTTTGTCTGGCGAGGCAATGCCTCGGGTTTGCAACGTCCTGTTGCGGATGTCGTCGTTCGACAGCAAGAAGAGTGAGAAATAAATTATCAGCCTGTTTGATCTTTCAACCCTTGAGGCCCTCTTCAGAGCGCATGGTCTGGTGTTGCTCACGCCACTGGCGGTGATCGAAGGTCCGGTTGTCACCGTTATTGCCGCCTATATGGCCCGCCTCGACTATTTCAGCCTGTCTGCTGTCTGTGTGATGGTGATCCTCGCCGATCTGGTTGGTGATATAGGATTTTATGCACTTGGTCGCTGGGTGGTTAAATCGGGCGGGACGCCGCCACGCTGGCTGGCACGCCTTGGCCTGAATCCGGCCAGACTGCAACGTATCGTTGATGTTTTTGACAGCCGGGGTGGGCGCATTTTGACCTTCGGCAAACTGACACATTCAGCAGGGGCTGCGATACTGGTTGCTGCAGGCATTGCCCGCATGCAGTTCAGCACGTTTATGTTCTACAACACGCTGGCCACCATTCCCAAAAGCCTTGTTTTTGTCACAATCGGTTGGGTTTTTGGTCATATCGCTGGCGAAGTTAATCACTGGCTCGGTTATGTCTCGTTAGGGCTGCTGATAGTGATAGTGATCGGCTGTTTTTGCTGGGTAAAAGTAAAAAGATGATCTCTTTCAGTTGCATTATCCCTGCCTACAACGAAGCGCAGCGAATAGGAAAGGTGCTGGATGCGATTATGCATCACCCTGATCTGACAGAAATTATCGTAGTTGATGACTGTTCCACTGACGATACCGCTAAACAAGCCCGTCTTCGCGGCGTTACTGTGATTCAGCTAGCACAGAACCGAGGCAAAACCGGCGCGGTAGCCGAAGGCATTTCAGCCGCCACAGGAAGCCATTTACTCTTACTGGATGGCGATTTGATGGGACTGAAAGCCGATGACATCACCGCATTGATTATTCCCATACAGCAGCACCAGGCTGAAGCAACCATCAGTCTTCGGTGCAACAGCCCGCTGTTGTGGCGAATGATAGGACTGGATTACATCTCTGGCGAGCGCGTCTTTGCCCGTGACGTTGTTGCGAAACATCTGGACGAACTCGCTTCCCTGCCACATTTTGGTCTGGAGGTGTGGCTCAATCATCAGTGGATTACACAGAATGTGCGACTCCGGGTGGTAAAATGGCCGGGCGTGCGCAGCCCCTGTAAGGCCAGCAAAATGGGCTGGCTACGAGGCCTTAAGGCCGACATGGCGATGATGCGAGATATTTTCCGCACGGTGTCATTGCGGGAAATTCTGCGGCAGATTTGGACGCTTTTAAACCTGTGCCGCCGCTAAGCGGGTCGGATAATAAGTGGCGGTAAAGCCGGGCGCATCTGTTTCTCCTGACGTCATGACACCGCCTGGCGACAGTGCGTACATACAGAAGCATTTGACTGTCCGATAACGCGCTTAAGAAAATCCTGTGTCCGCGGCTCTTGTGGACGTAATAAAACCTCCTCTGACGGGCCATGCTCCACAATTTTGCCACTGTGCAGGAAGCACACCCGATCTGCCACTTCTCTGGCAAATTGCATTTCGTGGGTAACCACTACCATCGTCATGCCTTCATTTGCCAGATTACGCATCACTTGCAACACGTCACCCACCAGCTCAGGATCAAGGGCTGAGGTCGGTTCGTCGAATAAGATGGCCTGAGGTTGTAAGGCCAGCGTGCGGGCGATGGCGACGCGCTGCTGTTGTCCTCCTGATAACTGCGCTGGCCAGGCATTGATTTTATCCGCCAGTCCGACCATCGCCAGCAATTCCTTAGCGCGTTTTTCTGCCACCGCACGAGACTCGCCATTAACATGTAACGGGCCTTCCATGACATTTTCAAGCACGCTTCTGTGGGGAAACAGATTAAATCGCTGAAAAACCATGCCGATCTGGCGGCGTAAGGCATTGATGCTTTTATGGCGGCTCTCTACCTTCTGATCCAGCACCCGTATTTCACCCTCTTCATAGGTTTCCAGACCGTTAATACAGCGCAGAAGGGTCGATTTTCCCGATCCCGAAGGGCCAATCAGACACACAACTTCGCCTTTATTGACGCTAAAGCTCACCCCTTTCAAGACTTCCACATGTGAAAACCGCTTATGGACGTTGCGTATTTCGATCATATCAGGCTCCTTTCATTCGGCGATTTTCAAGGCGTTTGGTCAACGCGAGCAGCGGCAGGCAAAGCACCAGATAAAGCAGGGCGACAAGGGTATAGACAGTGGTGTTGTCAAAAGTTGACGCGGCAATAAGTTGTCCCTGACGCGTCATTTCAGTTACGGCGATAGTGGAAGCCAGCGCGGAATCTTTCAGCATCATTACCAGCGTATTACTGTAGGGAGGAAGGGCAACGTGAAAAGCTTGCGGAAGCAGAACCCGACGCATCGCTTTATTAAAGCTCATGCCCATAGAACGGGCGGCTTCCAGCTGCCCGCGATCAACGGACTCAATACCGGCGCGGAAAATTTCAGCAATATAGGTCGAAAAGCAGAAGGCGATACCAATAACACTGGCCTGGAATGAGGTTAAGGTGATGCCGATATCAGGAAAGACAAAGTAAATATAGAAAAGCACCACGATCATCGGCAGACCGCGGGTAATATTGATAATAATGGAGACGGGCCAGGATATTATTTTGAACGGACACATTTTTGCAGCAGCAAACAGCAAGCCTAAGGGGGTGCTGATAATTAACGAGAAAATTGTGATGTAAATCGTCATTTCTGCGCCTTTCAGCAAAAACGGCATATAAGTATGGATGCTGCTCCAGTCCATTTCTCACTCCTGTATTAACGGCGTTAGCGTGTGTCCTGAGACAAGAATGATGCGTTTAATTCATTTAAATGAATATCTACTCACGTCCGTCAGCTGTCAACGGCTTTAAATAAAAACCGCATAGGCTTTACTTATCGTCGTCATAACAACATTGAATGGGAAATATTGCCTTGTTATTTATAAGAATAATTCCTTGGTGCTCATGATTTTTATTATTTGGTGATAATGTATTTGACAACGGCTGTTTGATTTTCATTATATTGAAAATAAATCTTACGTCTCATTTCGCTACCAGGAGTGTTTTATGTCAGCTTCACAGATAAAGCTTTCTGCTCTCTCTCGCTGTTTCGCTGCTGGACTTATTTTCACCACCACGTTTGCCGCGCAGGCGGCAACCTGGACCGCAGGATCGCCGCCGTCGAGTGCGCCCACGACCTTTCTTGATACAAAAACAGGAAAAATCGAAGGATTTATGCCTGATGTTGCTGCTGAAATTGCTAAAAGAGAAAAGCTTGACGTGAATTTTACGGCCGTCCCGTTCTCAACCTTGATTCAGTCGGTTATCGCGGGAAAAATCGACATGATTGTGGCGGGCATGACGCCTACTCCTGAACGGGCTAAAAGGATCTCCTTTTCACAAGAGGTAACGGCGTTTGGCGCTGGACTGGTTGTAAAAGATGACAATAAAAAAGCCTACCATTCCTGGCAGGATTTAAAAGGCGACATCGTCGGCAGCATGGCGGGTACCGATTATACGCAGTCACTGATAAAAAGCGGCATTGCAAAAGAGGTGAAAGTTTATGACAGCCCTGCTGACATGACCCGTGATCTTTCTCTTGGGCGCATAGCGGCCGGCATGAATGATTATCCTATTCTCAAAGCGCAGGAAAAAGCGGGCGGTTTGAAAGGCATGCATGTGGTTGAAGGTTATAAACCTGAATCCGTTTCGCCGATGGCTTTCGGTGTAAAAAAGGAAATGAAGCCTTGCTGGCGAAAATTGATGATGCGTTAACGAAAATGAAAGCCGATGGTTCATTAGATGCCTTAAAAGCCCGGTGGGGCATGCCATAAATAATTTTTGGCTGACCTGAACATAAGGCTAAATTGTTTATCCTGCGTTTATTCCTGGTTAATGCTTATGCCTGAAGCGAATGCCTGTTGCAGTGGGTTATTTTAAAGCGTAACGGAACAAATGCTGAAGGGCAGCTTCTCTCGCTGTGAATTTTCTGAAATTACGATGCTCGAAAATAATGCGGATGACGGCCTGACAGCAGGAATAATATTGAATGAACAGTGTGAAGCAGGACGAATTCGGGCCGGGCGCGCTTGAAGCCGATATCGGTGCACGCCTGAAATGCATCCGCAAGGCCCGAAAAATGACCATTAACGAACTGGCGATGCTGGCGAACGTTTCTGCTGGAGCGATCAGTCAAATTGAGCGTAATCAGGCTAACCCGACAGTCAGAGTATTGGAGCAATTAAGGCTGGTTCTGAAAGTGCCGCTGACGGCTTTTCTTGAAGGATCCACGGCCACGTTGCGTAGCACAGAATATTACATTCGCCGCCTGGCTGAACGACCACATTTCAACGTTGGCAGGCAGGGGATTGCAAAAGAGATGTTATCTCCCGCTGGCGACCACGCTGTTCAGTTTATGTTTATTGTCATTCCGCCAGGCGTACGTTCCGATGAGATGTTGATGGGACAAGGTGAAAAAGCCGGAATCATTATGAGCGGAGAGCTGACGCTGGAACTGGAGGGTGAATCAACCATTCTGTTTCCTGGCGACAGTTTTCAGTTTAAGAGTTCGCTTAAGCACAACATTTTCAACCATACCGACAAAGAGGCGAGGGTGCTCTGGATCATGCACATCCTGCCCGATCACCATCTCTGATAATAAGCAAAGTGGTGGAACTATTCATATCTCCTGCTCACCGCAGAGATAAACAGAGGTCTATGTATGCGCATCAACGTTGACGCAGTTCCGGACAGCCCTGATTTTCCTGATAGTGTGGATGTTATTGTTATCGGCGGAGGCATTATAGGCACCTCTGTAACCTATGAACTGGCGAAACGCGGGGTATCCGTGGCACTGTTTGAAAAAGGTGTCATAGGCGGCGAGCAGTCAGGTCGCAACTGGGGCTGGGTGAGGCAACAAAATCGCGACATTTACGAACTGCCTGTTGCCATTCGCAGCCTGCAACGCTGGGAAGCCCTGGGCGCGGAAACGGGGCGCGATCTCGGTTTTCGCCGTACCGGCATACTGTACGGCACCACCAGTGAAGCCGATTTGGCAAAATGGGAAGCCTGGGGTGAAAAAGCCCGGTTTGCAGGATTCGAAAGTCACCTGCTCTCCGCAAAAGAAGCCGGTGAACGTATCGCTGGTGAGACTGCCTGGAAAGGTGGCGTCTGGTCACCCACAGACGGACGTGCAGAACCGTCTAAAGCGGCGCCGGCACTGGCGCTGGGCGCACAAAAGCTGGGCGCATATGTTCATCAACGCTGCGCGGTGAGAGGGCTTGATATTGCTGCCGGGAAAGTCGCGGGCGTCTGGACTGAGCATGGGCGGGTTAAAGCGGGGCGGGTGATCTGCTGTGGAGGTGCCTGGAGTTCGCGTTTTTGTAAACGCTATGGCATTGAATTACCCAGCGCGAACATACTGGGTACAGCCTTTAAAACTACCCAGGCTCCAGAGGTGATTAAAGGGTGCCTGAGCATGCCTGATCTGGCGATTCGCCGCCGCCTGGATGGAAGCTATACCGTTGCCGTGCCGGGAAGAGGCACGCTCGATCTGGCACCGCAAAACCTGCGTCATGCTACCCGTTTTTACCCGATGTACCGCAGCAAAATTGCCAAAAAACTTAAGTTCCGTCTCAACCGCGCTTTCTTTTCCGGCCCGGAGGCGTCTGGCTCCTGGAAAACAGATGGTATTTCCCCTTTTGAAAAGAGTCGGGTGTTAGATCCTGCGCCGGATAGCACATTACTTAACGACGCTATCAAACGGCTGGAGCGTGAATTTCCCGCGTTAAAAGGCATAGCCATCGATTATGCCTGGGCAGGCTGGATAGATACCACACCCGATCTGGTTCCTGTCATTGATGAAATTCAGGCCATACCGGGTTTGATCATCGCTTCAGGATTCAGCGGTCACGGTTTTGGTATCGGTCCTGGTGCAGGGAGCTTTGTGCCCAGTTGGTTACCCATGAAAAACTCTATACCGACATCACGCCCTATAGCCTGAGCCGCTTTGCCAGGGGTAAGGCAATACGCGAGCCTCAGATGATGTAGTTTGGCTTTTTCTGCGGTTGCGGGAGGCAGAACAAACAACTGAGAGGCGTGTTAACTACTCCTCTCAGTCAGCTTTTTTAAGACTGGATGAAGGCAAGCAGGTCGGCATTGATCACGTCTGCATGGGTAGCGTGCATACCGTGAGGAAAGCCAGGATAAATGTTGAGAGTCCCGTTGGTTAACAACTTGTCCTGCAGAATAGCGGCATTTTCGTAAGGTACGATTTGATCATCATCACCCTGCATAATGAGTGTCGGCACCGTAATGGTTTTCAAATCTTCAGTCTGGTCAGTTTCTGAAAAGGCTTTAATGCCTTCGTAATGGGCTTTCGCACTGCCGTTCATACCCTGACGCCACCAGTTCTGAATAATTCCTTGCGAGACCGCTGCGCCAGTCCGGTTAAAACCATAAAAAGGACCAGATGCCACATCAAGGTAGAACTGAGCGCGATTAGCCGCGAACGCACGGCGAAAACCATCAAAAACGTCAACTGGCGTACCGCCGGGATTATCCGCCGTCTTAACCATCAAAGGTGGAACGGCACTGATCAGAACAGCTTTCGCAACCCGTCCCTGTGGCTGACCATAATGCGCGACATAGCGGGCAACTTCACCTCCTCCTGTCGAGTGACCAACGTGAACCGTGTTGTTTAAATCTAAATGTTCAACAACGGCTGAAACGTCAGCGGCGTAATGATCCATATCGTGTCCGTCACTGACCTGATCTGAACGTCCATGGCCACGGCGGTCAATAGCGATAACGCGAAAGCCTTTTTCGAGAAAAAACAACATTTGAGCATCCCAGTCATCTGCGCTTAAGGGCCATCCATGATGAAAAACAATAGCTTGTGCGTTTTGGGGACCCCAGTCTTTAAAATATATATTTACGCCGTCTTTGGTTGTAACAAATGACATAGCACTAACTCCTCTGTTGAACGAAGGGAAACAGAACAGGTGTTGGGCTTTGCGCATGAGGCGAGGACAATTTACAGGGCAGTTAAGAGCTAAATGTTCAGTAAGTTATGCAGCGAATATGGAAAGTGTTTATTGCTTCCCGCGTTACGCATGACTTAAAAGGTAGTGTAAACAGAAACAGACGTGGTAAATGTTACGCATTAAAAGGCATATGAAGTCCGTATGAACAGATTTTATGTGAAAAAACGCCTGCGTATTAACAGCTTAACGCAATCACAGCAGGCGAGACATCAGGCGATGTTTACTTAGCGTAGTGCATACCTTCCAGCTTCATTCCATCCGGATCGAGAAAGAACACGGCGTAATAATCGGGATAATATTCACCTGCTGCATCAACAATGGTGACATTGTTCTCTTCCAGCCATGCCTGTAACTGATCAACATCCTGACGGCCGTTCAGTGACCAGGCATAGTGATGAAAACCGGGGTTACCCAGCCGATAAGGATTTTTCACGCCTTGTTCATCGGCCTGATAGATCCATAGCCGGGTCGTGCCATCGGTCCAGCCCATGGCCTGCGGCTTCTCATCTAAAACATCGAATCCCAAAAAGGTCATCAACCCGTGATAGAACGTTCGTGATGCAGCGAAATCACTAACGGATAACACAATATGATCGACTGCCTGTACGCGTGACATTTTTACCTCCGTAGTTAACCGGGTAACCCTCTGTTTAAGCGTAGTCAACCCGGGGCACGCTGACTTGCGATGAGTACCACGCTCTCTACGGGCAGCGGTTTTTGCGCTGGTTTATCGTTAACAGAGAGACAAACTTTCATGTCGCTGTTTATCGCGTCGGTAACAATTTATTATCAAAACAGGTGTTGCCGCTTCGCAGTCCGGTGCGTTAGCTGCTGGCTGGCTCAGCGTATGTCGCATGGCTTCCATGATATCGGCCACAGGAATTGCAGCTTTTCCGGCAAGCCACCGTAACCGGCGTATTCGTCTGGCTCCCAGCAGGCATTACAGCGTAACGGCTCTTTAATAAAGGCGTATAATCAACATTATGTTAAATAAATGCAGGTTATTCTCTGGGTAGCAGTAATAAAATGAGCATGAATTTCTGATGCTACCTCTTTTGGACAATACACGTTGGCATGCCGTACCGGCAGCGGCCCTGTGTTAAAACCCCGCCAACGGATCTCCCACAGCGAAGCCATCAGGATGAAGAAAAACCGCACGCCCACGCCACACGACGCGGTGTCCAAAATCTTCGATGAACTGGCTGCAGCTGTTCAGCGAGCCTGAACGGGCAGCAGGTGCTGGTAAACTACTTGATTCAGGCGGGTGAAACGCCGGATGCGGAAGCCGTTATTCGCGAACTGGCACACCGCGTGCCACAGCATGAGGACGAACTGATGACAATTGCACAACAGCTTGAAGAAAAAGGCCGGGAAAAAGGGCGTCAGGAAGGGCTGGAAAAAGGACGGCAGCCTGGCGGGCTGGAAGCCAGCCGGGAAATTGCCCGTAACCTGCTGGCAAACGGCATGGATAGCGTTTCTGTCATGAAAATGACCGGCCTGTCCGAAGAAGAACTGCAGCAAATCCGCCACTGAGTTCCGGTTAAAGCCTGACGGGTCGGCAAGCATCCGGCAGGCTTAATTCACTTCTGAATCGCATATTGGGTTAATCATTTACCCTGCCGCGTGTCGCAAACTGCCACTATAGTTGTGAAAGCTATTCGCCTTTCTTCACACCCGTTCAAAAGGAGTTTTCATGAGTCAACTTTTCTCCGGAATCAACATTGGTGAGCTATCGCTGGATAACCGCATTGTCATTGCGCCGATGTGTCAGTATTCCGCTGATGAGGGTAAAGCGACCGCGTGGCACCGTATTCATCTTGGTCAACTGGCGTTTTCTGGTGCGGGCTTAATGATTATCGAAGCAACGGCAGTTGAGGATATCGGCCGGATCTCGCCTGGGGATCTGGGATTATGGGATGATAAAACTGAAGCAGCATTGCAATCGGTGCTGAATGATATCCGCCAGTATTCTGGTGTTCGTATCGGTATTCAGCTTGGCCATGCCGGACGTAAAGCTTCCTGCGCTGTGCCCTGGGCAGGCGGAAAGCAAATTAGTATAAACGCGGGCGGCTGGCAAACTATTGCTCCGTCGGCAGTGGCTTTTAGTGAAGACGATACACTGCCTGCTGCAATGAGCGACGACGATATGAAACGTGTAAAACAAGCGTTTGTCGACAGTGCACAACGAGCCGTCCGGACAGGAATAGAACTTATTGAGATTCATGCGGCACATGGTTATCTGCTGCATCAGTTTCTTTCACCGCTTTCTAACAAGCGTAGCGATGAGTATGGCGGTTCGCTGGAAAACAGAATGCGCTTTCCGCTTGAGGTTTTTCAGGCAGTACGGAATGCCGTGCCGGAAAATATACCGGTTGGCGTCAGGATTTCAGCCACAGACTGGGTAGAGGGCGAAGGCTGGGATGTGGCTCAGTCCATCGCCTTCTCAGAACAGCTCGAATCGCTTAACTGTGCCTATATTCATGTTTCCAGCGGTGGGTTAGCGCAACAGCAAAAAATCAAGGTACAGGCTGGCTATCAGGTGCCTTTCGCTCGAGATATTAAGCAACATCTCACTATTCCGGTGATTGCTGTTGGTCTGATAACCGAGCCTCAGCAGGCAGAAGATCTGTTGAAAAACGAAGAAGCAGATCTGGTCGCCCTGGCACGCGGCATTCTTTATGATCCCCGCTGGCCCTGGCACGCGGCGGCAGAATTGCAGGGAACGGTTAACGTACCGCCACAATATCTTCGCTCCGAGCCCCATGGCATTAAAGGAACGCTTGAAGCGGATGAGTAATAGCTAAATGTTAAAAACCCCGTAAACGGCTCACCGGATACGGGGTTTTTGCTACGGGTTACCCTGACCTGAACGGTTGATACGTTGATCTTTAACCGTTTATTTCGCCACAGGATTAGCCACTGGCACAATTTTAGTGCTGGCTGGTTTTAAGCCAAACAGGGTTGCCAGCACAGGAATACGTTTGATAAAACCATAGCAGCAGGCACTTAGTATCAACGCAACCGTTGTCACTGTAACGACATAAGTAACAGAAAGATTATCCGGGAAATAATCATCCAGAAGCCAGGCCAGTGAAATGGTTAACGGATAGTGCATGATGTAGACCACCAAAGCCGAATCGACGATGCCATTCACCAAACGATTTTCTTTCAGGCGCATTTTCTCAAAACAGAAAACAATCCAGTAGGAGAAAATAACAGAGAAAACGCTGGATGCCAGAGCGGGTAAATACTTCATCACCCCGCCAGGGTTGTAATGAAAAGTAGCATAAAAGGCGGCATAACAAACAAGCGCCAGCGCAGCCACCAACCCTGAATGCAGCAACGGACTTTTAGCAATCTCTGGGATCTTATCTCTGTTGAGATACAGCGCATAACCGGCTGCGTAGTAAACGCAGAAACGGGCGGTCACCGGAATTAACGACACCAGTTCACCTGCATCTTTCAGTAAAAACTTCAGCACGAAAAAGAAATTGCAACTCACGATGAGTGTACCCACCAGCACCGGGAATGGCAGACGGCGGAAAATTGCCGCGATCTTCGCGTATACCGAACCCGGAATGAAAAACGACATGGCTGATAACGAGACCAGGAACCACAGGTGGTGAAGGTGCGTGTAACCCTCTGCTAATCCCGCAGCGGTTATCTCACTGCCTTTAATCGTTGCAGCAAGCAGGTACATGACGCCAGGAATAAAAGCGAAAGCAGAGATAAGGGGGACAAGCACCCTTTTCTTTCGATTTTGAATAAAGAAATCTTTCCCTTTGCGTAAAAACACCATCGCTGAAAACATGCCTGATAAAAGAAAAAGCTTCCATTCGGAACGTATGGACAAACTCAATCAGGGAGGTAAAAAACGCCGATTCATTTTTTCTGACAGGTAATACCGGAATTCCTCCGGGTAAACTGCGTGCTGCATGGTACAGCACGCCTTCTAAAATAAGCAGCGCACGTAAAAAATCGAGGCCTGTATTTCGCGTTGATAAAAATGAAGTTTTATCCACTTTCTCCGCCTTAAGGTTTTTTATTACTTTATTTTAAGTTGGGTCTGTTTGGCACTGGTGAAAAAGTAAGCACCGTTAAACAAAACGGCGTGTGTTTATTTGGCCCGACTGTAACAGACATCCCTCAGGCAAAACGACGTTTTACATGAGGAAACATAATGGTATCAGCTTTTACATTATGCATTAACAGAGTCAGGAAATATTCGGATAAACCTCATAATGAATAAAAGAGGTTATCGTTTTTAATGCACTCGCCGAAAAAGTAAGTAAGCCAAAAAATGAAATATCTTTTAACTTTATGATAGGTAATGGTTAAGTTTTGATACCCCGCACATGGGTGGTCTTGGTAGTTAGCAAGCTAAGTTATTTTATTTATGATTCAGGCGAGTATCAGGCAGGTATGATTTAAAGAATAATCTTAAGCCTGACAGTGAAACTGATTAGCAAAGGTGATGGCGATGAAAAAATGTTTCAAAGTTTAGCCGTGCTGTTTTTAACACTTCATCCGTTAAATGGGACTGTTCCTATTCACTGCCAGGGCAAAAATGATAAATCACGCTTTCGGATTGTTTCGTTCAATGCCCCTTTGTTACCCTGATGTCACACAGGCAATCCGGTTGCAGGATAAGCATCATGTATACACGTCAAAGGTAAATTCAATGAGGCTACATATTTCTTTTTCAACAATGTTTTCCTTATTTGCTCTCTTTTCTGTTTTGAGCGGGACGGTACATGCAGCTGATGCTCAAAAGGACTTTATTATTGCGGCTTATGGCGGATCCAGTACCAAAGGTGTGATGGCAGTAAAAAAGAAGGGAAACTAAAGTCGGTTATCACAAAAGAAAATGAAATAGCTGTGCTTAATACGCTTTTAAAAGATAAATATGGTCCGGGTATTCGCGTTGTTAATTATGGCGCGCCGTCTGCACAGGCACTGGAGTTACTGACAGGTGAATATCATTACCGCAAAAATAAAACCTGGCGTGAGGAGATGGAAACATCGGAAGCTAAAATTATTATTCTTAATTTTGCCATGAACGATGCCCGGCACTATCGTTTCAAAGATACTGAACCTGATTATATTGTCAGTCCGGTAAAATATAGCGAAGTGATGTCAAAGCTGATTGAAATTGCGCGTGCCAAAGGCAAAGCGGTGATTGTTCAGGAACCGCATCCCATTTGCGGGCGTATCGCACGTGTGAAGTTAGAACCTTATGTTTCCAGTCTGAATGCTGTTGCCCGGTCAGAATCGGTGCCTCTGGTTCCCCAGTTTGAACGGATTAAAAAATGGATAACTGGCAGGCCTTAATGTCACCAGACTGTACTCATCCTTCCAGCGAGCTGTATAAAAATAAAGCGCAGGCAACCTTTGCTGTTCTCGAAAAAGCTTCGGTACGCAACTGGCCGCTTATCAAAAAAATATGCAAACGCTTGATCAAACCTCAGTGGCTAAACAAAGCGTATCGCCGCAACCGTAGTGATTTGTTATGAATTGTACGGCTGAACCGTACAATTCATAATGCGTCTCAGTGGTGGCTTATCCAGGAGCCCGTTTAAAATGTCCAGCGTATCCCTGCATTGTAACGCCAGCCTTTCGCGCCGTTTCCGTCAATTTCTTTGCGGTAATCAGCTTCAGCGTAGAGCGAAACATCATTTTTAAAGCGGGTGGTACCGCCAATGCCGACATCCCACATTTGACCAAATTTACCGCTTTCGAAGCGTTGGTTACTGTCACTGTCAGCGGAGCCCACTTTCACCTTCGCCGTTCCACCCCAGCCGTGATAATAGTTAGTGCGGATATAAGGCGTGTACTGGCGCTGACTGTCATCCTGCCAGGTGCGATCCAGACGCGCGCCCAGACGTCCGATGGTTTGCTCATAATCATCCCAGGCGACGCGGGTGCGATCGCTGTCGGTGAAATCATCCATTTTAAGGTTCAGATACGTCAGCTGTGCCTGCGGTTCAAGGCGCAATCCGTTTGCAAAGGTCAGCGAATAACCTGACTCCAGCGACGCGGTCCATCCATCCCCTTTTGGTGATCCTGCCTCTTTTTCACGGGCGATATCGGTTTCACCGCGATGCCAGTTCCAGGCCAGCGAACCGTCCAGATAGAAACTGTCACGCTGCCAGGTGGTGTAGAGCGCGAGGCTGTCACTGTCGAAAGTCGTGGAGCTGTACCCGTCTGCGGCGTGCGGACGTATCCGCGTGTTGCCGCGCGTATAGGCGATGCCGCCGCGCAGGCTGTCACGCACGCCATCCCTGCGTAGCAGGTTGCCGCCCAGTTGAACGGCGCTGTAATCGAGATCGAAATCATAACCGTACTGACTGACATCGCGGTGACTTTTATAGTCCAGATTTGAACCGAGATAGCGAATAAACATCTCGCCACTCAACGCGTCCGGGTGACTTTGCTGATGACGTAACTCACCGAGGCGTTTATGCAGATCGTCGGTGATCGCCAGCGTGTAATAGGCCAGACCCAGAGGTGCTGAAATATAGGAGGGCACCTGCGGTATCACTGCTGGTCGCACCGCTGCCTGGGTGCTTCCTGTTTGCGGCTGGCACAGCGAACCCCCTTCACAAACATAACTGTTGGCGAGGCGATAATCCCAGAAGGCGTTACCGCTGCCGCTGAGCTGGCGCTGGCTGGCACTGCTCGTACCCGGTGTAAAACTGTACAGGCTGTATTGCCACGGCCCTGACGCCACGTAGCCCTGTTTCAACACGAAACTGCTGGCGCTGGCATTACCTGAAACCTGTACCAGCGAGACGCCTTCGGTGGCTTCGATTACGCCGTCGCGGTTAGTATCCGCCTGTTCGCCAGCCACCAGCCTGTCGTCGATAAAGGTCGTACCGCTGACGCTGCCGTTGACAAGCAGCCTGTCACTCTGCGTGGCGGTGGAATTGAGTTGTACAGTTCCGCCTGCTGACGCCAGCTCTCCGTCGATAGTCAGCGTATTACTGGCGGTGTTGCTTCCGTTAGTCAGATCCAGCGTACCGGCATTATTCACGACGAGAGAATCGTCAGTGGCACCCTGCAACAGTGGATTAACGTTATCACCCGCGAACAGCGTCGAACCGCTGTCGATATTGATGGTGCTGTGCGCAAGTTTGATGTTATCGGTCAATGTCCACTTTGAGCGGGAGAAGTTAAGCGTGCTCCATCCGGCACCGAGATTAGTGCCTTTGCTCAGATCATCGCTAACAAAGGAGCCACCGCGCGCCTCGATCTCACTAAAACTCAGCGTTGCGCCCGCGCCGCTTGCAGCGGTGATGTGACTGGTCTTCGCCAGGCTTACTTTTTGCACCCTGGCCTGATTATCGCTGCCGCTGCCCATTGTCAGGCTGCCATTTAACGTTCCGCCAGTGACAAGAAGTGAATCGCTGCCGTTGCCGGTATTCACATCTCCAGTCACGTTGCCGTCCAGCAGGGCAATGACGTCATCGGTTGCTCCGCCAGCCACCACAACGGTTTCCGGAAAGGGGGCAAAAATGTTCCCTTCATTGAGGAACACCGTCTGACCGCCGCGTAAGTCGATGATTGGCGCGACCAGGCTTAATGAGGTGATTGAACCTTGGTTGATCACTTCACTGGCGGTGCTGGTCACTATCGCTGAGCCGCCGTTGGTATCCCGGATCACAACAGAACCCTGAGAAATTACCCTGCCGGTGGTATCAGCACGGATGCCGGTGCCTTCGCCTGAAACGAGGATGGAATAGTTCTTCCCGATCACCAGATCGTTATCTGTTGTTGAGCCGTCGGCATTTGCAAACAGATAACCGGTGCCGCCGTTGCTGACGTTGATGAAGGCGCTGCCTTCAGGATCGAAGGAGGTCGCAGAGCGAATGCCGGTGCCACCGCTTACGTCGAGCATGACGTTTTGCAGTGAAATGTTTGCCGTTTCGGCGCGGTTGTTGATAACGCTACCGCTGCCGTAGACACCTAAAATGATGTCGTTGGCCTCAAACCAGGCGGCACCGTTATCCAGTAACAGCGTGTCAGCACTACCGCTGGCGGTCAGGGTGCTGCGGCCCTGACCCTCTCCATAGAGGTTTAGCCCCGCCTCGTTGCCAACACGTAACGCGGCGATACCATCATCCACTCGCAGTTCGCTGTCCATCGGCACATACTCACCTTGACCACTGTTGACATCCACGCCGATGCCCGACGCCACATGCACGCTGCCACGGTTGGTAAAATTGCCCTTGTCATACAGGCGTACACCTGTGCTGTTATCCCCGGTTAAATCGACGCGCCCCGGGTATTGATTGAACAGCCGTGCGCCGTTACCCACAGCAAAGGCTGTGATATTTTTGCCCTCACCCGCAATTTGAGATGCGGCATAAATCGTTGCGTCACTGCCGTCGCTGACCGCGCCGACGCTATTTTCGCCGTTCAGCGTAATAGCGTTTGAAAGCGTAGCTTCTGCGCCATCGGTCACGCGCACTGCCGTTGCGGCTTCGCCGTTAACGGTGAAAACGGTCGTGCCGAATAAAGTGGTGCCGGTGCCAGAACCTGTAATCCCGTTGCTGCCTGCACCGCTTAACGTGACGTTAGGCGCGGTAAGGGGATAGAAGGAAGCCCCTGTGACAAGACGGTACAGCGTCGAGCCGTCCGTACTGACATCGGTATCACCACTGCTGCTGACCAGGCTGGAATTTACATCGAGCGCCTGATAAGCGGTCTGGTTGGCGCTGTGAAACACGACCTTGCTGTCTGTTCCAAGGTTAAGCGTTGCGCCTGCCCAGGCTTGTGCGCCCAGAACATTTTCGCCGTAAAGATTGATGGTACCGTTCTGGTTGATGCGGGCCAGCGGGTAACTGGCCGATGCACCGATAGTCGGTGATAGCAGAATACTTTCTCCCGCGCTGACGTTTAGCGTACCGCTGTTAGTAATCACGGTTGATCTGAGATTATCGCCAGCAAAAGGATTAGCATTCGCACTAAGCCCGGTGCTGCTGCGCGTCACGCTGATATCGCCACTGTTGATGACGGTTGAACCGGAATAGGCTTCAATGGCATGGGTTCCCTGGCCGCTGAACGTGATGTTGCCCGTATTGATCAACTGAGCATGATTGGCTGCGACCAGACCGTTTTGCCAGTCAGCGGCACCGTTGATGGCAGCATGGTTAATGAGCAGGCTGTCATCAGAGGGTTTTGAATTTGGATCGATATAATCGCCGACCAGGTTACGTTTCATGCCGTCCACTAATGCTGCTCTTCCTGTGTCAGCGGTTATGTTTATCTGGGTGTTCGCATCAATGATGCCAAGAGCACCGTTTTCTATTACTAAACCGGTGGCGATCTGGCCAATGTTGATTGTTGCGCCGTGAGTATAGACCTGTGTGCCGTCACCACTTCCCATCACGCCAGTGGAGAAAAATGTATCCGCGGTAAGGGTCATACCACGTCCATCAAAAATCGCGCCATCCTGATAGCGAAACAGCGTGTTAAACCAGTTGGACGTTGTATAGCTGCCGTTGGCGGGGAGATTAATTCTGGCTTCCGGGCCGATCGCATAAACACCAATTTGATACTGACCGCCGTTCAGGCGTGGCACCGCGTCGGACGTCACGTTAACGGTGGCATTACCTTCGGCGCGAATGCCGACAGCCGAGTTGCCATTAAGGTTTATCGGCCCGCTAAGATCCGCTTTGACACTGCTGCCCTCTTGGCCAGTCAGCCAGACGGCGGTATTGATTGTGCTGAAAATGGAATCGGCGTCACCGTTGACATTTATCGTGCCGCCAGAGAACGCGCTGGCGCTGTTGCCGTCGCGGGCAATGATTTTCATCGCGGTGCTGTTATCGCCGTTCAGGTTAATGGTGCCGGTGTTGCCAACGCGCCCGCCACTGCCAGAGTCAAGTACCAGCATGCCGATGTTTTCAGCGGGCTGAAATTGCGCGCGTCCATTGATATCAATCACGCCATTGTTGAGCGCCAGTGCATTCGGCCCCGCTTCAACGCGCATGGCAACCGCGTTCTGTACTCCGGAACCAATAACAATATGACCGTTGTTGATGGCGCTGGAATCATGGACCTGGCTGATTGCGCTGAGACCGCCGCTCAGATTGATAGCCACATCCGTTGTGTCGCTGGTTTGACTATTCTGCGCAGCGCGACCAAGATAAATCGTGCCGTCATCCGCATTGGTAAAGCTGCCTTTTCCACTGAAACTTACGCCTGTCCCTGCGCTACTGCTATCAACGTCTGTGACACCGACATTGATATTGCCATGATTGATCGCGCTGCTGCTGCCCAGCCAGATAGCCTGACTCTCCCAAAATTCGGGGCCTTCACCAGGCGCAAGGTTAATTACGCCGTTGTTAGTGAACTGACTGCCAGAGGAGGCCGACACCGCTTTGCCGATATAGCCGAGCGTGCTGGGGTCCACCCCGTTGCCGTTAGCGTTATTAAAAAAGCCACCGTTTATCACGCCGTTATTGATTCCGCTACTGCCATTGATTAATTCCAGCGCCTTGCTTTCTGACTGTGCTGGCCCGGTACTGGCGAGTTTGCCATCAATAATTGCGCTGGCCCCGTTACTGGCACGCATCACAGCGGTACTGTTGTTCACAACCTCCAGGGTTTTACCACGCGTGATTTTGATGCTGGCATCGGGACCCTCGGCGCTTAGCACTACCTGATCGCCCAGCGGCTCTGCTATCTCATCATTGAGATTATCGCTGCTCATGCGATACACCACGCTTTTGTCATTCAGAGAAAAAGCTTTATTAAATTCGGCGTTATAGTTTTCTGGGCTGAGATTAACGTCGGAGAGCTGATCGATGAGCCAGTTGTTGTAATTGCGTAACCCATTGATATTATTAACGTTAAAGGTGCTGGTAGCGCCATCAAGGGTTGTTACGCTGAAAACGCCGCTGTAGTTGACTACGTTGCCCCTGTTATAGGCTAACCGATCACCGCTATAGGGTGGCGTGGCGGCGGTAAAATTAATGCGGTTGTTTGAGTTCCAGTTCAGGTGCCCTTGTTTGCTGGCGGTAAATAATTCGCTCTGTTTCGCCGCCATTGACCAGCTGTTGGTGGTGGCACGGCTTGCAGCGCCTTGCCTGCCAATATCGACATTAATGGTGCCATTACTTACCGATGCCACCCGCGCATTAATATATTGCGCATCATTAACATCAATATAATCTGGCACTACCGTGTCGAGACCAATGACAGGCAAATGGGTCATAAAATCTGAATTATAAACCTGATACAGCGTATAGCTGTTGGATTCGACGTCAGGGATGCGAATGTTTAAGGTTTGTTGACCGATTTCGATACGCTCTTTCCCGGTCAAACTGTCATTAATGATGCGACCCTTATTTTGCAATTC
>JAGTWN010000008.1 GCA_018842655.1 Candidatus Pantoea haifensis
CCCCAGGAGCGTACTGTCCTTGATGAGGTTCTCCCCGGCCCAGTCGCCGAAATGCAGAGCGAGGCCGTAGTTACCGTAAAATCCCAATCCAGCACTGACGGTTTGAGTGATCCGCTGCGTATAAAAAACGCTGCCGCCGGGGAACCAGCCAATGACGTTGCCGGGGCTGTTACCGCTGAGTCGCGCATCATTGTCAAGATGATAAGGGGCATCGCCATACAGTGCCTGCCCACCCACCGTGAGCATTTTATAAGGCAACGTTGTCATGCCCGCAGGATTAGTGAACAGCGTTGAGGCGTCCTGCGCGCGTGCCGCCTGACCTGCACCAGCCAGACCTGTATCATCAGTGCCAATTTCATAAAGATACAGCCCGCTTGCCGAGGCTGAAAAAACAGGGAATAAAAATGCCAGAGTTATGATTTTAAACATGGGCCTCTCTCTTAAAACTTTTAAGAACAAGCGGTCACATTAAATTAATTCTTTTTAAATTATTCAGCGGTGAGTCTAAAGGCTATGATCCTCATCTGAGGAAGTCTAATTATCGCTGGCTTCAATAATAAAATATTGAAAGGAGGTAGATGTTAATTCAATAAAAGCATCAGACTGATTTTTTACTCTTTGACACCTAATTTAGCTGAATTTAACTTTTCGGCAAGGGAGAGGGCAAGGATAAAGTTAAAATTCAATGGGCATTTATGATTGCGGTCAAACTCACAAGACTGACAAGTATAAAAAGCAAGGTTATATACATGATAAATAATTAATTTAAAAAATGCTTAGCAAAGAAATTATATTAATCTGATTCGACTGTGTTTCATTCAAGGATTAGTGCACTTCATGAGTTTCATTCAGCAAACTGAGTTGGCAGGGTTAATACAGATATATTCAAATAATTGATTACCTGACATCTTGCTTGCGCTCAGGGCAGTTCAGGTCTATCTCTGGGCCGGGCTGCCCGGCTTTTGAAATGGGTACTTAGCATTCGCATGAAAATCCATCGACAGGGGCGGGAATATTTTCTCCCTGCAGAGGAAGCCCTTCATCAATCCAGCCGGTAAGACCGCCAATCATTTCTTTTACCAGGAAGCCCAGCCCCGCCAGACGGACGGCTGCACGATGTACACCGTTGCAGTGAGGGCCGGCACAGTAAACGACAAACAAAGTATTGATGGGATAATCAGCCATCCGCTCCTGAGTAATAGTGCGCGTCGGGATATTGATTGCCCCTGGAACATGCGCTTTTAAAAATGCTTCATCGCTCCTGACATCAACCAGCACATAGTCTACATTGCCGGTTTTCTGGCTCTGATGAACATCAGAGCAGTCAGTCTCAAAGGCTAAACGACGGCTAAAATGCTGCAAAGATTCGGAAGGTGTCGCTGGTGGAACTTCGCTGATTAAACCAGGCATAATTAGTATCTCTTGTCTGAATGTGAGTTGATTGTATAAAGCGGCATCAGACTGATAAAGTGGCGGTTCTGACAATAACCGGTAGTTTTCCGCCAATGTTGAGTAAAGCTGGTTTAGTGGCAATTCTGGCCTATGACGGACTTTGTACCTTTGAGTTTGGTATCGCTGTAGAGTTATTTGGGCTTCCCCGACCTGAATTTGATTTTCCCTGGTATCAACATCGTATCGTCTCCGTCGATCCTTCCCCAATAAAGGCATCAGAAGGGGTGCAGATTGTGTCCGGTTTTGGGCTGGAGTCGCTCAGCGAAGCTCAAACCATCATTATCCCCGGCTGGCGTAATTGCGACGAAAGGCCACCACAGGAATTACTGGACGCTTTATGCGATGCCCATCAGCGAGGCGCCCGCCTTCTGTCTATCTGTTCTGGCGTCTTTGTTATAGCTGCTGCTGGCTTACTGAGCGGAAAACGCGCTACAACTCACTGGCGTTATACCGATGAACTTGTAAACCGTTATCCTGATATTTCAGTTGACCCAAATGTGCTTTATGTTGATAGCGGACAAATCATTACATCAGCGGGGAGTGCTGCGGGTATAGATGCCTGTTTGTATCTGATTAATCAGGATTATGGAACGCATATCGCCAATACAGTGGCGAGACGTTTAGTCATGGCACCACAACGGTCTGGAGGGCAAATCCAGTTTATTCCCTCTCCTGTCGCGCAAAAGCCACGGAATGAAATTGCCCCCGTACTTGACTGGGTACTTCAAAATTTACACTGCAATTTATCTGTCGGGCAAATGGCACAGCAAGCGTTAATGTCAGAGCGGACTTTTTTGAGACGATTCAGAGAGGCTTTGGGGATGACGCCTAAGGCGTGGTTGCTTCAGGCAAGGATGAATCTTGCACGCGAGCTGCTGGAAAATAACTCCCTTACTAATGAACAAATAATGGGATCTTGTGGTTTCGGATCTATGGAGAGCTTTCGTGCAGCATTTCGTAAGTCTGCTGGCATCTCACTCTCATCTTATCGTAAGACATTTGGGGGCTTAAGTAAGGAAAACCAGCCCGGCTAAACCACAAGAATGAATACGTTAACATCGCAGCCTGTTTAGCTCTGACCGCTCTGTGCCAGAGGCAGAGCTTAATATTCATATTGACCTCAGTAGTGAGGTTTCAGTCAAGCACACAGTTTACCGAATTACCTGTAATAAGATTTAACCGCAGGTTCTTCTTTGTCGGGACGCGTTCAGAAAAATGCCAGTCCGGCCGAAAAGATGGCAATGCAGGTTATCTCTGTAGTTGCTGAGTTTGAGCGTGGTCTGCTGCTTGAGCTTACTCATGCTGGTATTGCGCAGGCTAAAGCAACTGGAAAGCGTTTTGTTCGTTTGCCCGCTCTTGATGAAGAACAAAAAAATGGTGTATCTGCATGTTAATGATGGAAAAAGCATCATCGCGTTTACCTGAGAATTTAACACTACCCGTCAGACCATTCTCAGAGTAAAAACGACAATGGAAGTCGCTGATGTTCGCGCGTGAGCTACTCTTTCAGGGCCTGGCCGCTTAGTGCCAGAAGCGGACGTGGAAACTGCAATTCTGATCGACAGCAATTGTCCCGTTTTACACAATGACTCTGCGATGTGAGTAATTCTGAGGATTTTAACATGACCACTTTTCATCAACTTACTGCCACCAGTCTGAGTGGCCAGCTCATCCCTATGTCCGACTACGCTGGCAAGCTGGTTCTCGTGGTCAATACCGCCAGTCATTGTGGATTTACGCCACAATACGCAGGCCTTGAATCGCTCTACAAGAAGTACGCTGCCCAGGGTCTGGTGGTGCTTGGTTTTCCCTGCAACCAGTTCGGTAAGCAGGAACCCGGCGGTGCTGACGAAATCGCCCAGACCTGCCACATTAACTATGGTGTGAGCTTCCCGATGTTCGGGAAAGTGGAGGTCAACGGTGCCTTAACGCACCCGGTGTTTCGTTACCTGAAAGACGAATTGCCCGGCGTGCTGGGCGGGCGGATCAAATGGAATTTTACTAAGTTCCTGATCGGACGCGACGGCAAACCACTCAGGCGTTTTGCACCGATCTCCACCCCAGAGAAAATGGAAGCCGTCATCGTTGCTGCACTTGAAATCTAATCGCTTCTGTCATTTTACCCATTCATCTTTAGCGCGTTTCTGACAAAGGGGTTATATCCGTGTGAAGTTAACGCCTGCTTTTCGCTGTGAGTTCAACTGATGGATACAATAAACTGGTTAAACCGCTCTGCGAATGACTCATAACCCAGCGTTTTTCTGCGCTAAACCCGCCCAGCAAAGTAAGTTCTTTTACTCATCATTTTGCATTGGGGCAAACAAACCTGCCGCGCCAGTCAGTGACGCAGCAGAAAATTTACCCAGCCATTAGAAAGTTTGCAGATCCCCTCATAAAGCGCGACGCTCTCGCCCGGTTGCAGATAAGGCGGTGGTGACACGTTCATCCTCTTCATTGCTTTCGTTCAGAGGAAAGGTGTATCCCGTAGCCGTGAGTTGGTGACGTAACCATTTAACAGCGCGCAGATGATCGGCTTCCTGCGTGCCTACGCGGAGCAGCGGCCCGAGCGCCATCGGCTGGGCCTGCTCTGCCAGTCGCCGTAGCTCCGGTAAATATTCCGCGCCTGGATGCCCCGGCATGCGTTGTGATAATCGGGACTGATAACGTGCCACCGCTTCGTCAGGGGTAATTTGCAGCCACAATTCCAGAACTTCACTGACGCCAGCCTGCTGCAACCCCTGCTCCAGCACGCTTTGCGGCTGAAAGCCAAACCAGGCATCGATCAGATAAATGCACTCTGCGGGTGCCTGACCGACGATTTTCCAAATCGCCTGATAGGCGGCACACCCGAGTTGACGATTGCGCTGGCGGTCCACTGGCGCAAAGCTCGCCATAAACGGCTCTTTAACGCTGTCGAGTGTCAGCACCGGAAAACCAAACTGCTGAGACAGCAGCCGGGTTAAGGTGCTTTTACCCGAAGCGGGAATGCCGTTAACCAGCACCACGCGTTTAAGGGAATTTTCTCGCATCATAAGATCTCAATGACCTCCGCGACGCTGCTGGCCTGACGTAAGCGAACCAGCGTATTTTCATCCTCGAGCAGCGAAACGATAGCGCGAATGCCCTCTTCGATGTGCGCGTTGCTGTCGCGCGCGCCAAACATGATGACAATATCCGCCTTGTCGCTGCCTTCAAATGAAATCGGCTCAGAGAGCAAAATCATGCTGAAACAGTCACGGATCACGCCGGTTTCAGGTCGCGCATGGGGAATCGCAATGCCCTCTTCAAAAACATAATAGGCACCATGCGTCAGGGTGTTAGCAATCACCGCTTCCGGATAGGAGGCTTTAACATAGCCGCCACTGACCAGCGGTTGCGCCGCCATGGCGATAACCTGACGCCAGTCCGTGGCATCAATTCCAACCTGAATCGCGTCTGCCTCTTGCAATAACTGTTTAATCGTCATTACGGCTCCTTAAATCGATTTGCGAACGACATTGCGCAATTCATCGATTTTGACAAACAGCGGATCGATTTCATTACGATAACGTCGGCTTTTTGCAAATACCGTTAACGCGCGATTATATTCCAGCATTAATTTTTTCTGCGTTTCGCCATCGCGTGGATTAATAGCCAGCTTGCTTTCTAATTCGGCTATTTTTTTACTGCTTAATTCCGCCAGGCGATCCTGTTCTTCCTCTTGCTGGCTGTTATTTGCCGCACTCTTTTTCATGAATCCAAACATAGCGTCTCCCGCCCCGAATGGTGCCAGGGCACCTCAGGTTAATGCATCATTAGGATTAAAAAATTAACGGAATAACTGCATTTTCTCGACTAACACATCGGTGACGGCATCGTTGGCCGGAACGAGAAAATTACGTACGCTGTCGTTCACTTTGCCCTTTTCGAATGTATTTTTGCACTGACTCACCCATTGCACATTCATTTCTGTGCCGACATTCACTTTTTCGATACCGCTGCGTACGGCTAAACGCATATCTTCATCACTGACGCCGGTACCGCCATGCAACACCAGCGGCGTGCGCGTCGCCTCGGTTATTTCGGCTAAACGCTGATGCTGAATATGCGCCTTGCCTGTATATAAGCCGTGTACCGTGCCGATGGAGATAGCCAACATATCCACACCCGTTTCATCCACAAAGCGTTTGGCATCATCGACAGTCGTAAACGCGATCTCTTCCATTGCGACCACTTTGCCATCTTCTGAACCGCCAATTGCGCCCAGTTCAGCTTCAACGGAAACATTTAACGGGCGCGCCATATCTATCACCCGACGGGTATTGGCAATATTCTCTTCGATAGGCAAATGCGAGCCGTCATACATCACAGAACTGAAGCCAGTATCAATCGCCAGTTTAATTGCCTCAAGGTCTGAACAGTGATCCAGATGCAAACAGGTTGGCACATTTTTACTTTCTGCCAGGGATTTAATCGCATCGACTAACAATCTGTGCCCGAGATATTTCGCGGTGCCGGTAGAGATCTGAATCATTAATGGACTATTAGTTTTTTCAGCGGCTTTAAAATAAGCCGGGAGCATCTCGAGACAGTGTAAATTAAAAGAACCAACAGCTTTAAATTCACGGTCTTTAGCAACCTGTAACAGCTCGGCGAAATTATAGAGTTTCATGGATTTTTTCCTCTTGTGGCTTAGTGGATTTTCCGTTAACAAACCAGGAAATAGCGGTAACAAAGGCAATAAACAGGGCCACGAACAGCCAGTTGTTTTGGAACGCATGTCCCAGAACCAAACCGGTGCTGATGACGTCGGAGTCGCTGAAGGTGACGCCGGTAAAACCGTAGCTTTCCAACATCGGTACCAGAATCGCGGGCAGAACGGTGATAAACAGGCCGTGAACGAAGCCGCCAATCATCGCTCCACGACGGCCGCCCAACGCATTACCAAACACCCCAGCGGTACCGCCTGCGAAGAAGTTAGTCAGCAGCCCAGGCAGGATCATCGCCAGTCCAAACATCGGGAAGACGATCATGCCCACAACCGAACCGAGCGTGGTGGCCAGGAAGCCGACAATCACAGCATTCGGGGCATACGGAAACATCACCGGACAATCAAGCGCAGGTTTGGCATCTGGTACCAGACGCATCGCGATACCGCGGAAGGCAGGTACCAGCTCGTTAAGTAGCAGACGCACACCGCTGTACAACACAAAGACCCCGGCAACGAACTGGACAGACTGCATAAAGGCATACATCAGGTAGTTCATGCCATTACTGTACTGAGCGATAAAGGCCGGGCCCGCCGCGAGCGCAGGGATTAGGTACATCGGCACCATCACCACCGCCATCGACAGATAAGTGTCTTGCAGGAACTTAAAGTTATCCGGTAATTTCAGATCTTCCGTAGATCGCGACCCCTTACCAACAACTTTCGCCACCGCCGCCGTCACCAGATAACCAATGGTGCAGAAATGGCCGAGCGCGACATCGTCTGAATCAGTGATGCGCCGCACCACCGGTTGCGCCAGTGCTGGCATCACCACCGCCATAATGCCGCCGAAAATACCGCCCGTAAGGATCAGAGTTAAGCCTGTCAGCCCCGCTTTATAACCGATGACCGCGCCAATAGTGGCCATCCACAACAACGCCTGACCGGTCAGGAAGATATATTTGAACGGGGTAATGCGCGCAATGATGATATTGACGATGAAAATCACCAGTAACGTCAACGCCACTTCAGAACCCAGTTCACGGTTCGCTAACCCTGCAATGGCAGCCACATCAGTTATATAACCCTGCATGCCAAAGCCGTGAGTAAATATGGTGTTCAGGAAGGTTAACGTGCCGACAATGATATTGATCCCGGCCATCATAATTAAGAAACCCAGCAGGGTTTTAAAGGTGCCTTCCACCACCTTCCCTGCTGATTTTTTGTAGTAGCAGACCAATCAGAGCAATAAAGGCAATCAAAATAGATGCCTGCCCTAATAAGTCTTTTACCAGAAAGTCAATCACGCTATTCATGGCTGGGAACCTTCATGTTGTGTTGTTTTAAAAACGCGACAAGTTTCTCCTCAATTTCTGTTTTATCGGTGAGCTTATTGAGAATAATGACACGTTTAATCTGTTCCGGGCTGGCGTCAGCATTTAATACATCAGCAAAGGCTTTTTGCGTCAGGATAATGTCAGATTTAAAAGCATTAGCTTCAGATATTGTGGTGTGATCAATATCTGCTTCTATCTCCAGCTTCTTTAATACCGATTTGGCACTCATTTCAATAGCAAAACTGGATCCCAGACCGCAGCCACAGACACACAGAATTTTCAGCATGGTGTTCTCCTCACAAGATATTTAGTTGTTTAGCGAGTTTGTAATGATGCCCTTCAATATCAACCAGACGTTTTTTCATGCTTATTAAATCAATTGGAATGGGCTTATTGCTGCCGTTAATAATGACCGCTTTGTTTCGCATTCCAGATTGAATACACCGAACCACTTCAGTGGCCATAATGGTGCCCTGATAAATTTCTTCACAAGTTGGATCACCATTGCGCAGACCATATCCGATAATTGTTTTACGAATACGCACACCGATCATCGGTTCAAGCTGTTTAATCAGCGTGTCGATTGCCCCTTGAAAACCGGGAGAATATTCTCGGGTATACCCTTCTGAACAGAGGATTACCACGCTGTTTTGTTGCGCCAGTCGCTGGGTGATGCGCTCAGCCAGCAGCGGCGTGGGGATTTGGCATTCCGGGATCAACGCGAAATCGGCATTGGATTTAATTGCTGACTGCAACGTTAATTCTCCGCAATAGCCACCTAACAGTTCCACCATAAATACCCTACCGGTCAGCGCCCGGCCGGTATTACGCAATTTCACCACTTCTTTTAAAACCTGTTCGCAGGCCGTGGAAAACCCGATGGTGTAATCACTGCCGAACACGTCGTTATCAATAGTCATACCGACGCCGAAACAGTTAACGCCAAATTCACTCAGCGTGTGTAGAAATTGCAATGATCCGTCGCCTCCCGCCATTACTAATACATCAATACGCAGCGACTTAAGCTGTCGCGTAATTAATTCATATTCACTGCGCACTAGCTTTTTATCGGTCCTGCCCGATTGCATCACCGGAATAGATGCAATAGAAAAATCCGTTAATTCTCGTTGAGAAACTTCCTGATGGCGATTCGCTAACAAACCAGGAATGCCGCCGTTAAATAAAACCATTTCCGCCTGCGCCATCCGGCCCATCTGGAAAATAAAATTATTAATGCCGGTGACATCACCGCCGCTGATCACCATTCCAATTCTCATTGCGAAAACTCCCTTGGCTGTTTTGCGTCTGGGAAGCATTGTTGCGAGATAAAGGCTTTATATTTGCAATAAAGATCACATTTACGAGACTAATCTGTCAGGAGAGAGTATTGACACTGGGCTAATCAGGCTTATTTTTGTGATTAAAATCACAATGTAAACATCAAGTTAAATATTATAAATCCTATATTTATCAGTTAATTAACCTCACCCAGATTAATTATCCATTAACGTGTTATTGCCTCTGTTTTTCGCATTATTAGCACAGTTCAAATTTGTGATTTTCACCTCATTTTTGTCGGTTCTGACGCTTATTAATCAGGTTTAAGGTTGAATTCAATATTCGAAACTATCGACAGCTTATGATGTTTAAAAACTCATTCAGTGCCGATCAATGACTGAATTCCGTTACGTTCAATCTATCCGGTAAGGCAGTTTTGATTCTCTTCATAAGGGGAAGCAGCACCTTTCGTAGGAAATACTATGCAAAATGCATGATGGAATGGGTGCCAGGCAATTAATCCATCATCTGATATATCAACGAATATCGGGCGTGACGAAGCCTTTGCCACAGTGCTGTCGCAAACTTTCGGCAACGGTGGCAAACACTACAGGTGTGAGTTGCTCAAGATGTATTACCAGAGAGCCGGTGAACCATTCAACGCGACCGGGCTGTTCTGATTTTAAATGACTCGCCAGCGCATCCGAACGCTTGATCAGCCTCAGTCCTGAGATCTATGGGTGGGATAACATCCTGACCCTCGGCACAAGGTTCGCCTGCAGGCTATGCTGAATATCGCCGATAATTTTCTGGATCCCGTACGATAATACAGCGAGTGGGTCCTTTGAGCCTGCTTATATAACTTCGCGTTTCTTTCAGTTGCGCAGCGTGCATATGCGTTGGGCTATGAGAACATGCAACAGCTCATTCGCAGGTGACTGGCCCGTTCCAGGAAAGAACAAAACGGCGTTCAGGCGCATTAAGAATGCCGTCATTTCAGAGTCATCGAAGCATTGTTCCTAAAATTTCATCACCACGCTTTGGTGTTATATCTGCCGCCGGACAATCCTCATTTTTCCCAAATACTCTCCCCTGCTCTATCAAACCTTACGCTCAGAGAAACAAAGGGTGCAGAGGTCTGTTTACTGTGCGCCTGTAGTGATCAAATTCAGTGTGCCACTACATTTTGACCAGGTTAACAAACTCTCTTAAAAATCCTCTCTTAACCATCAGCATTAAGGAGAAGCGCCATAATTAACAGGGATACACAAAGGTAAGAGGCAATCATGAACGAGTTAATAAAGGTACATATCGACGAGTTCAAAGCGCACTTCTCGGGGGCGGTAATTCTTCCTGGCGATTCAGATTATGACGAGGTACGCCAGATCTGGAATGCCATGATCGACCGCAAACCCACGCTGATCGTCCGCTGCTCGTCGCCTGAAGATGTCGTCCAGGCCATTAAATTTGGGCGCACGCAAAATCTTCTCATTTCGATTCGAGGAGGTGGACACAACATTGCAGGTAATGCTGTATGCGATAAGGGTCTGATGATCGATCTCTCGCTGATGAAAAATGTGCAAGTGGACCTGATCACACGCAGGGCCAGCGTCGAGCCAGGCTGCACCCTTGCCGAGTTTGATGAGGTTGTGCAGGCTCATGGTCTTGCTACGCCCCTGGGCATCAATTCAACCACAGGCGTTGCCGGCCTGACGCTCGGGGGCGGGTTCGGTTGGCTGAGCCGGAAATACGGTATGACCATAGACAATCTGCTCTCTGCAGAGGTCGTTACGGCAGAGGGTCGTCAGCTGCACGCCAGCGGATCAGAAAACGCAGATCTCTTTTGGGGACTTCGGGGTGGTGGTGGCAACTTCGGTGTTATTACTCGCTTCGAATTCCAGCTTCATCCCGTTGGGCCGGACGTGCTGAGTGGACTCATGGTCTTTCCGTTTGATCAGGCGAAGCACGTAATCTCACAGTTCGCCCGATTCACCGAGACAATGCCAGAAGAGCTCAATGTCTGGATGGTCACGCGTAAAGCGCCACCGCTGCCTTTTCTGCCCGGGGAGGCTCATGGCAAAGAGATGGTCGCGCTCGCTCTGTGCTATGCGGGAGACCCTTCAGAAGGAGAGAAGCTTATTGAACCGCTGCGCGGGTTCGGCACGGTGCTCGGCGAGCACATCGGCGTGCAGCCCTATATCGCCTGGCAGCAGGCCTTCGATCCGCTATTGGCAAAAGGGTCGCGCAACTACTGGAAATCACACAACTTCTCGCAAATCAGTGACGGCGTAATCGATACTATCATTGAATACGCGGCCAGATTACCGTCACCTCAGTGTGAGATCTTCATCGGGACGATTGGAGGCCAGACGGCCAGCATAGCCCCCGAGGCAATGGCCTACTCAAGCCGGGATGCCAATTACGTGATGAATGTGCATGGTCGCTGGGAAACAGCCGCTGAGGATGAACACTGCATCGCCTGGGCACGCGAATTCTTCGCTAAATCACAACCGTTTGCCAGCAGCGGTGCATACATCAACTTCCTTACCCAGGAGGAGACCGACCGCATTGCCTTCGCTTACGGCGCGACCTATGATCGACTGGTGCAACTCAAGAATAAGTACGACCCCACGAACCTTTTCCGGATGAATCAGAACATCAAGCCGGCATGAGGTCATATATTGCGGCTGACAACAGTATGTAGCCAGCACGCTGTGCAGACTACGGATGTTCAACGTCAGGCGCAGTGACCATGCACTTTTGTTGGCCACACCTATTCCCGTCGGCACCGGTTTGGGCGCGAGGTGAATCCCGACTTCATCCTTATCCGGCACAGCAATCGCCGTTCCACACTATAGGTTTGCAGCTTTGTACCCTGAGCGGGTTGTTCTGACCCTATTTTTTCTTATTGAGCATCGACTTTAAATCGGCAAAGGGATTATAGGTTGCTGCCTTAACATCTTTTTGCGCGTCCTCCCCTGCTACAACGGTTGTGCCGTACTGCTCAGCTTCAGTGTACTTCGCGTGTTCATGGTCATGACAATACAGACACAACAGCTCCCAGTTACTGCCGTCTTCCGGGTTATTGGTATGGTCGTGATCGATATGGTGAACGGTTAATTCGCGTAAGTTCGAATAAACAAACTCGCGCGAGCAGCGTCCACATACCCACGGATAGATTTTTAATGCCTTCTCACGATAGCCACTTTCCAGTCGTGAGTAATTTTTTGGGATGAAAGCCATAGCCGGTGTTACCTGTTAAAAAGAGATATTTTTACCTGTGATTAAAGCAGATCAGCCTGCTTAACCGGGTACTTTATTTTGCATACTACGTCCGCTTCTCGTTCATGGCTGACTCAGGCCGTGGCGGTGAACGGAGATGTGCCCGAAGCAGAGGTTAAGTCTCTGAACTAAATTTCCGGTGACATCTGAGTCACCACACAAGATAGGGGATCGGCAATAGCGTTTAACTGCCCCGGTAGTTGTGACTGCATATTCAACAGGCCAGGAGCCATTAAAACAGAGCTTTTTAAATCCTTTGCCTGCAGGTGTCTGTAAAATCGCTGTCGGCATAACGGTAAAGTTTGGCGCGGCTGTTGTCCTTTTACTTCACTAACGCTTTGTTCGCTGCGGTTCGATGTCCAGAAGCAGCCATTAGCTTATTAAGATAACAACATGATTTTTTATTAAAATAGTAATTTATTATCGGAGACAGAGATGTTCAAAACCAGCTACTGAAGCCGTTCCCGCGTAACAGGTTAATAAATCGCCAAGAGAGCGTTCTTTATAAAGCGCGATGCGGGCCGCTACTCATTGCAACATAGCGCACACTGGTAATGATCATAAGATCATATGTTATTAAGTTAATATCATAATAGTTTATTATCTTTATCCCTGCCTGTGAAAAATGGCGATGTTCAGGGTAAGCCGTGCGAGCCGAATGGCTACATAAAACAGCTGTTCATACTGGCGCTGGCAGCTGACAGCTGACAGTTATTACAAAACTAACATCTGTATGGGATTTATCGCTCTTTTCACGCCGGTCATGAATCGTTTGCACTGGCCAAATTCCGCTTTGCTCCCTGCTGACTAAGCGCGGTCAGTAAGCCGCTTTGCTTCAATACCTTCAAAAATGCCATATAAAATCACACGGCCAACCGAAAATATTAAGTTATTAAGATGTTATGTTGATAATTAATTATCTTGTTATCCTTGCCACAGGTGAGCAGTAGCATAACAGTGATGACTGATTGCCAGAGGCGAAATGTTAAGTTGCCGGGTTACTAAGATGGCAAGTTAGCAGGTTAACAAGCTAACAAGCTAACAAGCTAACAAGCTAACAAGCTAACAAGCTAACAAGTTAGTAATCCAAAGGGTTACTGAGCGGTAAACATGTTCCGGTAACTCGGGGGCAAATTATAGCGGCGAAACAGACATTGTTAAGCTAACAACTTAGATAAAGAGCAGCCTGCTTATTGTCAGTTCTGCAAGCAGGTTAGTAAGATAACAACTTAACAAAAAGCTATCTTATCAAAGCTGATATATGCGGCATAAATTAAGCCCGTATTTTTTACATCCCCGCGACGCTGAGTGGCAACATAAGCGCCGGACAGACTCAGCAGGACACAGATTGAGTCGACAAACAGAGCATCACTTCGCGCGGGATTAGAGCTCGTAACACAACGCTAAATCTATCCGCGGGACGTTCAGGGAATACGAATACAACGAACCGGACGAACTCTGCAAAAAGCATAACCGTTCAAAGCTGAATATGATCCGCCATGCAGCTTAGCTATTGGCACAGCAAGGAAACAAAAGTAATACCCTGTGTAATTAAAAAGAACAGCGTCAACTTATTAACTTAACAACCTGTTAAGATAACATTTTATTAAGATAATAACTTAATTAGCCGCTTGATTGCCGGATAGTACGGTGTCTGCTTAAGTGGAAGTATCGTAAAATTTTCAATAACAAACACCGGGACTAAAGTAGTTACTCGATATGCGCTTATCTTTAAAACGGTTGCACTCGAAAAATCAGTTTAAGTAAGGTTATCTCAGTAATCCTTTGCCGTTTGCTAAAGACGCCTGAAGGGCTGAAGGGTGAATTAATCCAGAGTTCTTTTCAATCTCCGCGTCTTCTGTTTGTCTCTCTGCTATCTCGTTCTTATAAATGTTACCGCTTAAACCTTAAACCCTCCGCTGAAAACATCTACCTGTCCGTGATGAAATTACCGCTAACGGGCTAACGGAGTTGCTGTAACTTAACAGGTTATTAAGTTAATAACATAACAATAACATCGCTCCGTATTCATAAAACATAAAACCAGATTAAAAGTAATTAATTGATAAACATGGTTATTATCATGAAACTGTGGGTGCGCAAAAGTTGTTATGATAACATTGTGTTATCTTGTTAAGATGCTAAGATAGTCGCCTGATAGTGTACTGTTGAAGAGGGAAATGGATGATTATCGTTTTGGGAAGCCAGAAAGGTGGTGTCGGTAAAAGCACACTTGCTGTTTCAATTGCCTCATTCCTTATGAGCCTGAATAAAAGGGTTCTGATTGTGGATGCTGATGATCAAAAATCAGTTCTGACCTGGTATAACAACAGACCTGAGAGCCTTCCTCATATTCCAGTAACAGGTGCTTCAGGCAACATTAAAGCCATGTTGAAAGAGCACGCGTCATCTTATGATTATGTCATTGCTGATTGTGCCGGGCGTGACAGTGCGGAAATGCGAAGCGGATTAATGGCAGCAGATGTGTTCATTTCTCCCTTACGTCCGTCACAAATGGACCTGGATGTTGTTCCTCATACATGTTCTGTTTTCACCGCAGCAAAAGATTTCAATGAAGCGGTTCGTGGTTATCTTGTCCTCAACATGACGCCCACCAACATGTTCGTCAATGAAGGCAATGAAGCCGCTAAAGTACTGGAAGACTTTCCCGAGATGAATCTCGCACAGGCACGTATTTGTGACAGAAAAGCGCACAGAGATGCATGGGCAGAATCAATGACTATCTTTGAAACAGATAATGTCAAAGCGAAGGAAGAAGTGGAAAGGCTTGTAAGAGAGGTGATCTTATGAGGAACAGGGCAGGTATTGTTAAAGAAAGAGAAGATGCATTCATTAATGGTGGGTCTGCAGAACTCAAGCAGCCAATTTCAGAGCCGAAACCCGTGCCGGAATCTGCCAAAAAGGTGAAAGCCAGGCCTGTCAGTATCTCGTTTACAGACAGTAATCTGGAGGCGATCGATACGCATCTCAGAAATGAAATTATGTCAGGCAATGCCAGGGTTAATCGTTCGGACATCGTGCGGGCCGCTATTTTGTCACTGGAAAACCTCTCCAGCGATGAGATCTCTAAACTCATTGCAAGCGCCAAACTTCAGTAAAATCATTAATTAGCAACTTAACGGGATAATAACTTATTTTGTTATTAAATTATTATCTTGTTAAGTTGTTATTTCCTTTCGGCCCATACGTCTTGTTAAGTCTTTTGTTTTTTTGTACAGCTACCTCCTTTCTTCCACTCTTAAGTACTCAACCTAAGCAGAACGTCGATTCCTCACATTATCATCGGCAGGACATTCACGAAACGTCAGTAGAGTCGTTGCTCGTGTCTGACAGTACAAACGTGATTCGGCCTGCCAGAGACGCTTCTGGCCTCTCTGCTGGGCGCCTTCTCCTCTTGGGACAATGACGAGCAGTTATGGGCTCTGATGATCATTTCCGGACTGGAAACTGAATTTTTATGGTCTTCTGCAGAGACAACTTAAATATGTTTCTTCCTGTTTGAAAAGCGGTGTCGTTCAGTAACATAAAACAGAGCTGAACTAACAGCTTCAGCTTTAAAGGTTAGGCTGCAAAAGTGAAAAGTCCGGTTCGTCGTTGAGGTTTGGTATGTGTTTTGATGGCGAAGTTTTCTGACAATCAGGCGGTTTAAAAACCTCATGTGATCCTGTTACGCCTTGAAGATCATGGGTTCGTAATACCAAGAAAACGGTGGCGCTGTTTTGTTTGTTTCAGTGACTTATCCACTTATCCACCGTTCAGATCCCAATAATAATGATCCAATAGAGATCCCTATTAGATCCTAAAGAGATCCCCGATCGCTGTAGCCCGCGCCAGTACTGGGCTGAGCGGGGTATCACATAAGCTGTAGTGAGGCGTTTATAAGCTATAGTTAGTAATCCATAAGCTGCAGTCAGTAAAATATAAGCTGTAGTTAGGGAAGTACATAAGCTATAGTGAGTCATCTTCAAGAAATTCCTAAAGAGCGGTGAATAACTTTTAGCATCCGGTTCAATAAGATACGTGACCATGCTGTAAATCATCCCTCTGTTACTCACAATTCCGGCAACACTGATCAGTCGGCCAACTAAAGATTGGGAAGGCGTAGTGGACAGCGATAACATTGACTTAAATAAAATCTTTGAAGAAACAGACAAGTCTTCTGGAGACGTAGTCACGCTGACGCCGAACGCGAATAATACCGTTCAGCCTGTTGCACTTATGCGGCTCGGTGTATTTGTTCCCACCCTTAAGTCCCTGAAAAACGCTAAGAAAAATACTTTCTCTACAACAGACGCCACGGAAGAGCTTACCAGGCTAACGCTTGCTAAGGCAGAAGGCTTTGATAAGGTCGAAATCGTAGGGCCGCGTCTGGATATGGATAATGACTTTAAAACATGGGTCGGGATCATTCATTCTTTTGCTAAACACAAAGTCATTGGAGACAAGGTACAGCTGCCGTTCGTTGAGTTCGCGAAGCTTTGCGGTATACCCTCAAGTCGTTCATCTAAAAAGCTCAGAGAGAGAATTAGCCCTTCTCTGAAGCGTATTGCGGGTACGGTTATCTCCTTTACCAGCAATAACGGCGAAGACAGTAAAGAATATGTTACCCATCTCGTTCAGTCTGCTTATTATGATACGAAAAAAGACATAGTAATCATTCAGGCTGACCCAAAATTATATGAGCTGTATCAGTTTGATCGCAAAGTGCTTTTGCAGCTTAAGGCTATCAATGCGCTTAAACGTCGCGAGTCTGCGCAGGCACTTTACACCTACATTGAGAGCCTACCCAAGAATCCTGCGCCAATCTCACTTGCCAGAATGAGAACCCGGCTTAACCTCAAATCGCCTGTTTTCTCTCAGAATCAGACGGTGCGCCGTGCAATGGAGCAGCTCAAGGAGATCGGTTACCTGGACTACACCGAAGTGCAGCGTGGGCGGGCGGTCTATTTTAACGTGCATTATCGCAGACCCAAGCTTAAAGCACCTAAGAACGAAAGCGATGAAGATCCTCAACTGACTACTATGCCAGCCGAAAAGCCTGATACCGAACTGCAGGAGAAGCTTAAGCTGCTGGATAAATTAGGCATAAGCATGGACGACCTTGAAAGGCTCTTCAAAAACAAATAACACCTTTTATAAGCTGTAGTGAGTACCAACTTCTTCCGCTTAGCCATATCTACTCACTACAGCTTATGTCATAAAGAGCAGTGTGTTTACTTACTCCCTATAGCTTATAGAAGAGGTCAGGATTGTACTGATGTACTCACTATAGCTTATCACTGCTTCTGTTAAGCGTAATTTTACTCACCATAGCTTATATGACAAAGTAACCCTCTCTCTGTTACTCACTACAGTTTATAGATTGGGTCTGTTCTTTTATTTACTCACTACAGCTTATATAGGCTGAGAAGAGTAACTGTTACTCACTACAGCTTATGTTATTGCCTCCCTGGTGAGTGCTAACCTGCCGGGGCTTATTCTATCTGTGTTTGTGAGTGCTAACTTTTGTGAGTTGTACGGCCTGAATGTCACAGTTACTCACCATAGCTTAGGTTTGCTTCCTATAGCTTATAAGCAACTTTGTTACTCCCTATAGCTTATTTATAAACTATAGGGAGTAAGCCTGTCTGCCGCCTGACCCGCCTCGTCGGCATGAGTCGGGACTGAAAGACCAGACACACTGGCGCGTCCAGATCGGGTCGATATGCTGTCCCGACACAATCAAACCCATCCTCTGTTTGCCATTCATTTTCATCACCTGCGATAAATCCGTTTACCCATTTACCCTCTGGCGTTGTGACAATCAGCGTTTTCCCAGGTGTTAGCATAGCGACCACCGTTATTGTCATGGGCAAAGAGAATCGGGAAACAATGATGGCTCGAGGAAAGCGATGCTGAACCGGAGGGTAACACAGACAAAAAAGCCGAAAAATGGATCGCTGCTGTTCTGGATGCGCCCGATGTAGCCAGACAGAAACGCTTGCAGAGTAAACGGGCGGAGTACGGAGAAAAACGGCAACCCCAGAATTCAGCAAGCAGCAAAAACCTGAATTGACTATCGGCTTGCTGCGCCAGATCAATACAGTAGTTGTAGGTTACGATGTGAATCTGGGACGAAAAGAGCAGGGGCTGAAACAGCCCCTGTAAGCTTACCAGGAATTACGTTTAGACATTCTGCTCGTCACTATATGAGGCTTTGGACTTTCCTGATCCAGCGATGCTGCATCCTCAAGGTTGCGTGAAGCCGTTTCCGGTGCCAGGAACCAGGAGACCAGCAGGCCAAAGAAGGTAATACCTGCAGCAACATACATGGTTGAACCAATGCCGATAGTTTGCAGGGAGATCGGTACCAGGTAGGTACCTACCGCTGCGCCAATACGTGACATTGATGTGCCCATTCCCACCGCACCGGCGCGAATTTCGGTCGGAAAAATCTCGTTCGGATAGACCAACTGGAGCACCTGCGCACCGCCGATAAACAGGGCATAAGCACCAAATGCGATCAGGATAAGCATTGACGGTCCGTCACGCAGAAAGCCTAACAGCAACAACGCCAGACCTGACCATAAAAAACTGTGCAGCAACAATTTACGGCGACCCAGAGAGTTAACCAGGCGCGTGGCAACGATGCAGCCGATCACAAACAGCAGGGTAATAGCGATTGAGCCATATGAAGCCCAGTTACCGCTGAGATGCAGTGCTTCTAACACCTTCGGTGCGAAAGCGTAAACGGCGAACACCGGGATCACTGAGCAGGTCCAGAAAATAGTGACAAATGCCATGCGCCTGCCGTAGCCAGAATGCAGGAGGCTTCCGAATGACAGGTTTTTGCAGTCAGCCTGTTCCGGCAGGTTCTTCAGGCTGAAGCCGGCACCGTATACGCGGCGAATAATGGCTTCAGCTTCCTGATGGCGTCCTTTGCTGATCAACCAGCGTGGTGATTCCGGCGTGCCGAGACGCACCAGGAAAAGCAATGCACCAATCACGGCGGTACTGGCCAGGGTAAACCGCCAGGCTTCCGGACCAGCAAAATTCAAAATAGCTTCCCCGGTCAGGTAAGCGGCAGCAGCACCAGCGAACCAGAGAATGGTGAGCGTTGCGAGACAGGGGCCACGGTGCTTCTTCGGTAAAAATTCCACCAGAAAGGCTGTCGCCACCGGATATTCAATGCCGACAGCGACGCCATTAAGGAAGCGTAAAGCAAATAGCATCTCGCCGCTTTGTACCCAGTACTGCGCCAGTGAGCAGACAATAAACAGTACAGGACCGACAAAATAAAGTACCCGCCGGCCGAGCCGGTCAGTGAGGGCACCACCAATAAATCCACCGAAGAATATGCCAATCAACGCCGAAGCAGCGATGAGTCCTTCCCAAAAGGCGCTCAGTCCTAAAGCGGGTGACACCTTCGTCATAGCTATGCCAATAATGCTCAGCACATAACCATCAACGAAGGAGCCACCCCGGAACGTACCGTAAGCAGGCGGTGAAAACGGTTAAGCGGTACATCTTCAACAGAAATGTTATTTGACATCATATGCTCCTGTCTTTTCACCGACACGCTGAATAAAAGGCAGAACAGGCAGAATAAGCACTATAAGCGATGGAAGCTTAAAACGGCCGAGGGCGCTCTGACACCTTATATTCGTAAGAATGGTGAAATTAATATAAGCCTGTAAAGATCATTAAAACGTTATCCGGAAGAGATAAAAAGATCTTGTCGGGAAAGTCAGTAAGTTTGTTTATATAAAGCGTTTCATAATAAGTACTCCTCCGGTGCAGGATGGTCGGATAAAATATTGGTTTGCTGTTTTTTTATTTTTTAATTTAAAGTCATGTCAGGGAGGAGAAATTCCCTCCCGGTAAAATTAATCAGAGACTTTTAGCGCCAGCTTTTTAGTCACTACGTTGCGGGTTGACCACCAGCACACCAGCGAACCGAGACTGACCATGGCAGTCCCTTGCCAGAACGATATCGTCAGATGCGAATCCAGAATGAAAGCTGCTAAAACCGACGAAATGATCGGAATAAAGTATGATGCAGCCGCTAAAACGGTAACGTTGCCGTGCAGAATACCAACATTCCAGGCGGCATAGCCAAATCCCATCGCCATCGCGGCCAGCGCCAGACTGATCCACACTTGCGCAGATAATACGAAAGGGGGTTGGGGCGACCAGAGAAACTTAATCCATAACGTTAATGCCGTCAGAATAAAGAAAAGCGTGATGCCGTTACTGCCTCTGGCAATCTTCTTTGTCACTACGCAATATACAGACCATATGACCGCGCCGCTAAATGCCAGGCCATAACTGAGCGGATTATCCATGACGTTACGCGTTATTTCAGTTAATGAAAAACCGTGCTCACCGCCTAGAACGCGACAAATACCGGCGATCGCCAGAATAACGCCTGGAATAATAAACAGACTGGTTTTAAGCCGGTTAACAATTACCGCCAGAATAATGGTCATACTCGGCCACAGATAATTCACCATGCCTACTTCAATTGCCTGACGACTGTTATGGGTGAAACCAAGTGAAAGTGACAGGCAAAGCTCATAACAAACAAACAGCACGCTGCCAGCTATTAAATAACTGCGTGGAAATGTACGCAGACTGGGAAAACCGACCGTGAACAGCAGCAGTACCGCACTGCAGCTGTAAATCAACGCTGCACCGCCTACCGGGCCGAAGCCTTCACTGACGCTTTTGATTAATCCAACGATTGCACTCCATAACAGAATGGCAATCAAACCTGTGAGCGTCGCTTTCTTTGGGGACATAACCCGCTACCTCTGTCTGCTTAACGTTAACCCGTATCGCTGGCCAAGATCCTGTCTGTTAAATGCAGGTTAAAACCAGACTCAAAACTATGCCTCATGTACGCCGGTGTAAATACGTCAGAACAGGCAATAATGCGGTATTGTGATCGTTATCTGAATTTATTTAGAAAAATAATACTTTAATAAAATACAATTAATTATATGATTTTAAATGATTTTTTATTTTTGTGTTGTAAAAACTTCCTATTAATTAGTATTTATTTTGTATTTTTTAAGTATACAAAAAACTTTGCCTGATTGACCTTGCTCAGCCTGGTATGCAAATTGTAAACAAACGCAACCTTAGGCGGTTGCATTTGGTCCTGTATTCCACCCCTGGAGGTCTCGTGTTTACATTTGAAGGTATTTATACCCCGGCAATTACCCCTTATGCGGCTGATGGCAGTATTGATTTTGCTGCCTTTGCCGATGTGCTGGAATCACTGACTGAAGCGCAGGTGCACGGCATCATCATCGGGGGTCAACCGGTGAGTATTATGCACAAAGCGTGGAAGAGCGTCTGGCGCTGGTGGAACATGCGCGCAAAGTAATTGGTAACCGCCTGCCGCTGATTGTCGGCACCGGCGCGATCCGTACCGAAGATGCGGTTGCTTTTGCCACACATGCGCGTGACCACAAAGCCGATGCCATTCTGGTGACGTCACCACCCTATGCGCTGCCTACGGAGCTGGAAAATGCGCACCATGCGCTGACGATCGACAAGGCTGCTCAGTTACCGATCATGCTCTACAACTATCCGGGCCGCATGGGTATCTCCATGGGGGAATCCTACTTCCGCGAAGTTAGCCGCTCTTCCAACGTCATCGCCATCAAAGAAAGCTCAGGTGACTTCAACAATTTACATCTGCTGGCCTGCAAATTCCCTGATATCGCACTCTCCTGTGGCTGGGACGATCAGGCACTGGAATTCTTTGCCTGGGGCGCACGCAGCTGGGTATGCGCCGGTTCTAACTTTATTCCTCGTGAACACGTTGCGCTTTACAACGCCTGCGTTGTTGAAAAAGACTTCGATAAAGGCCGTAAAATCATGGCGGCAATGATGCCGCTGATGAACTTCCTTGATGGCGGTAAGTTTGTGCAGTCGATTAAATATGGTTCTGAACTGGCAGGTCTTAAAGCTGGCCCGGTGAGGGCACCGTTGCAGGCGCTGGATGAGGAAGAGAAAGCGCAGCTGCAGGCCGTAATTGAAGGCGTGCGACGCAACGTGGCTGCGATTGCAGTGCTGTAAGGAGCCGGTATGAAACAGATACACACACTGAGCGACGTTGCCTGCGTCGTTCAGGGACTGACGCTACCCAATAAAGCCTTTATAAACGGACGTTTTACCGCGGCGGCAACGGGGAAAACGCTGCCAGCCACTAATCCGGCGACGGGCGAGCACCTGACGGATATCGCCGCCTGTGACATAGCAGATGTCAACATGACCGTTGACAGCGCACGCGCAGCTTTTGAAGCGGGTAGCTGGAGCCAGCTGCATCCGGGCGAACGCAAAGCGGTGCTGCTGAAACTGGCTGAGCTGATGGAAAAAGAGGTGGTGTCACTGGCGGTGCTGGAAAGCCTCGACAGCGGTAAACCGGTCAGTGAATGTCTGGCTGTTGACGTGCCGGAAACCATTCATGTCCTGAAGTGGCACGCGGAAGCGATCGACAAGCTTTACGATCATAGCGCCCCGGTGGGGAATGGCGCGATGGCCCTGGTGGTACGAGAGCCGATCGGCGTGGTTGGCTGCGTGCTGCCATGGAATTTCCCTTTGCTGATGCTGGCGTGGAAAATCGCTCCGGCGCTGGCGTCCGGATGTTCAGTTATTGTGAAACCGGCAGAGCAAACATCGCTGACGGCGCTGCGCGTGGCAGAGCTGGCATATGAAGCGGGCGTACCGGCAGGCGTGCTGAATATTGTTACCGGCACGGGCAAAGAGGTTGGAGAGCCGATTGGCCTGCATGCTGATATCGATATGGTGAGCTTCACCGGCTCCACCGCGACCGGGCGTCGCTTTTTACACTATGCTGCCGAATCCAACCTTAAAAAGGTGGTACTGGAGTGCGGCGGCAAGAATCCGGCCATTGTTTTTGACGATGCAGATGATTTGCAAAGCGTTGCTGCCCATGTGCTGAACGGCGCATTCTGGAACATGGGTGAAAACTGTTCGGCCACTTCACGCCTGCTGGTGCAGGAGGGGATAAAAGATAAACTGCTGGGATTGATCGCAGAGCAGATTGGCGAATGGCGCATGGGCAATCCACTCGATCCCAAAAACCGTCTTGGCACGATGATCTCGGCCGATCATTTCAGTAAGGTAAGTCGTTATCTCGACATCGCGCGAAAAGAAGGGCTGCGCATTGTGCAAGGCGGCAATACCGAAGCGGGCATTTATGTGCAGCCGACGGTGATTGATGGCGTGACGCCAGAAAGTGCCCTGTTCCGTGAAGAAATTTTCGGGCCGGTTCTGTGTGTCACGGCGTTTAAAACCGAAGCGGAAGCCATCGCGCTGGCGAATGATACGGATTACGGTCTGGCGGCTTCGGTGTACAGCGGTAAGCTGAATCGCGCAATCCGGGTTTCACGCGCGGTCCGTGCCGGAACGGTAACGGTGAACTGTTTTGGTGAAGGTGATGCGACGACGCCATTCGGAGGTTACAAGCAGTCCGGTTTTGGCGGCCGTGATAAATCCGTGTTCGCGCTCGATCAATACACTGAACTGAAAACCATCTGGATTGATGTACCGGCGCAGGACGCCTGACTAATGTAAAACCATGCTGCCTGCCGTATGCGGTGGGCAGCGCAGAGTGATGTGAAAGATCATGCCAGCATTAAAAAATGATATTTTTGCCGAGGTTAATCAGGGTTTTGATACCCGCGTTCACTTCTATTTTTGTATTCTGGTGGCGGTTGGCCTGTCAAAAAAGCAGGGGCGAATTACTTCTAACCGGCAGAAAAACGCCTTTATTATGAAGTGGCTGAAAAACGCCCGTCGTGTTGTGACATTCAACCCGGTCGCCAGCAGTGAGATTGACTGGCTGCGGGCGGAAATTTTACGTAATCCTCCCGATCGCGATCCCGAGCCGGTATTACAGCTGATTTATCAGACCGCCAGCGAAATGAAAGCGCAATAACCTTACCGGGCGAGTTTCTCCTTGAAGTTTGTCTGAGCAGTGTCATGTATAAACGCTCTGATTGACTGATGTCACCTTTATCATCATATAGCTGTGCTGTGCATGATGATCTCGCAATTATTTTTGCTGTAAACCTGCTTTTTCTATAGGTTAACAACGTGATGCCATTCTTTTACGTCGTGGCATCCTGTCATCAGGCATTATTAAACAGGAGGCTACACATTGAGATCGGGTAAAGCTGCGCTTTATGAGGATTTAAAACGCCTTATCTTAACGATGGAACTGGATCCTGATGAAGTGCTGGATGAGGCGAGTCTGACGGCGCAGTATGGATTATCGCGTACGCCGGTACGTGAAGTTTTTCAGCGTCTGGCCGGTGAAGGTTATCTGGAAATCGTTGAAAAGCGCGGTGTGCGCGTGATCCCGATGAGCCATTCCACGTTGCGTAATTTCTTTCTCGTGGCGCCGATGATCTATGCCGCCATTGGCCGCCTTGCTGTGCAGCACTTCAGGCCCGCGCAACTCAAAGCATTAAAGGAGACGCAAAAGCGTTTTCGCAAAGCGGTGCAAAGCCGTGATGCTGACGCCATGGCTCTGGAAAACAACCGGTTCCATGAAATTATAGGTGAGATGGCAGCTAATCCTTATCTGCAACCCAGCCTTGGCCGCTTGCTAATTGATCATTGTCGTATCGGCCATACCTTTTACCGCCCGCAGAATGTGGACATGGAGCGGCGTTTACAACTGGCCTCAGACCATCACGATGCATTTATCGCCGCCATTGAAGCGCGCAACGAACAGGCCGTCGTCGATCTGGTTGCTGAACACTGGGAGCTGTCACGCGAAAACATGGAAATCTTCATTGCGCCGCAGGGCCTCAAAACCGATCATTTATCCCAGTCAACGCAAGGCAACAGGCTTTAATTCATTTTTCTGCTAAACCGGCTGATTTCTTCTGGCAGGTTGTCACTTTTTTATTTCATCAATGCCGGTGTTACCAGGCTCTCATCCTCACCCGTCATAACTAGGCGCTGTGGTCATCGCGCACGCTTTGCGTTAATCCGTTTGTCAGTTAACTGACCCGTTCTCTCTGTATTGACCTGCCCAAATCGTCATTTTTTGCGATCTCCAGCACACTCAACTGCGAAGAGCGTTGACAACATTTCGGCAGAATCCGTAATGTTTATACATGACGTATACAAGAAGTATACATTTTTGAAGCTGTTATTACTGCTTTTTACGCGGCCTGATGGCTGGGCCGCAGCGCGTTAGCCGGACAACAGCAGGCAACCACCCATTCATAATAAATCAGGTGCCCGCGCCGTCTGAAAACCAGCTATGACGTACCGACGCCCTGTAAATGACATATATTTTTGCCGCGCCGTTACGCAGATACATCTCAATAACTGTACAGGTTCATTCGCACCGGCTGAACGAGCCTGTCAGGGAAAACTGTTCATCAGTTGATTATTAACAACTGAATAAACCTTACAGCGCCATTGCCTGGTGATGGCGATTAAATAACGAGAGTACTGGAGTAACGGAATTGCAAAAGATAACCTCTTTGCCTGCCGATGATTCGATGCCGGGCTGGTTTCATACAAGTCAGGCGCGCACGCCGCGTCCGGCGCATATCGGCCAGAAAAAGCGCGCTGGGCTGTCGTGGGGGCGGGTTTAACCGGCCTGGCTGCGGCGCGCCAGCTGGCACTCAACTTCCCTGATGATGAAGTGGTGCTGATTGAAGCGCAGGAAGTGGGTTACGGCTCTGCCGGGCGCAACGCCGGCTTCGCTATCGACGTGCCGCATGATATTGGCGCGAAGGATTATATTGGCGACATAACCACTGCTAACTTAATCCTCAAACTGAATACCCTGGGGCAGAACTATTTACGTCAGATCGTGAAGGAAAATAATATTCAGTGCCAGATGTCAGAGGCCGGTAAGTATCAGGCTGCGGTAGGCGATCAGGGGGTTGCCATACTGGAAGCCTACCGCAGCGGCCTGGCGAAAATTGGCCGCGATTCAGAGATGATCTCAGGCAAAGATTTGCCGGATCATATCGGCACTTCCTATTACAAGCAGGCGTTGTATATACCCGGCACCATTCTGCTACAGCCGTCGGCGCTGGTAAAAGGTCTGGCAGAAAGCCTGCCTGCTAATGTGACTCTTTATGAATACACGCCTGTCACCTCAGTAGATTACGGCGATAAAGTCACGCTGGTGCATGAGAAAGGCAGCATTACGGCCGATACGCTGATTCTTGCCAATAACGGCTTTGCTTCGCACTTCGGTTTCCTGCAACAGCGTCTGCTACCGACTTTTCTGTATGGCAGCCTGTCGCGCCAGCTCACTGATGAAGAACAGGCGCGCCTTGGCGGTAAACCTGTCTGGGGCGTGATCCCGGCGCATCCGTTTGGCAGCACCGTGCGACGCACTGCTGATAACCGCATTTTGGTGCGCAACAGTTTCAGCTTCCATCCTGACGGTCGTCCACGTGAAAAACATCTGAAGCAGTACCTCGAAAATCATCGCAAATCGTTTGAGCGCCGTTTCCCGATGCTGCCACAGGTCAATTTTGACTACACCTGGAGTGGAGCAATATGCCTGTCAGACAATCATGAAGGCTTTTTCGGCAAGCTGGCACCCAATGTCTATGGTGCCCTGTGCTGTAATGGTCTGGGGATCACGCGCGGAACCGCGACCGGCAAGCTGATTGCCGACATGATTGCAGGTGAGCGTAACGAATTAATCGATTTCCTCACCGCATCGCCAGGCCCGAATAAAACCCCGCCCGAACCTTTCCTGTCTGTCGGCGTAAACTCCGTGCTGAAGTGGGGACAGTTTCGTGCAGGGCTGGAAGTATAACTTCCAGGTTTACAGGCTGCTGTAACCCCCAAATTGCAAGATGTAAGATACAGAGCCAGATGATAAATCAGGCCAGGCAGCGGGCGTTGCTATTACTTCTTTATTCGCTCAGTTTAGGCTGAGCGGCTTCTGCTTTAAAAATGGCGTTTACCCTACGTCAGGTAAACGCTTCACTGCCTGCCCTGCACAAAACAAAGGCATTGTCATTGAGGTGGTGCCCTTATTCGGGGCATGACGCTGTGTCGTTGTATCAATTTGTTGATGTTAAGCGTTTTTATTTTTGGCATGGCGCTTGCTTTGTTATTCCTACAGAGCAGCGTTTAGTGGATCATTGTCAATAGCTGGCTAGGGTTCCGGTCCATGCAAATGGATGGCAGGTCCGAGAGCTGGCGACCTCAACAGGGGTTACACGGCGGGATAAAAGCCCGGGAGAGAGCACACCACTGGTGTCGCGCTGCTCCTTTTATCCGCCTAACTCGAGGTCATCAATGAACATTCTACGCACCCTGGCCGCAGGTATTCTCTTTCTGACCCCCTGGTTTGCTCAACCTGCTTATGCCGCCGCAAAAAAGAATTCAACGTCTGCTGGACCATCTACGCTGGCTGGATGCCGTGGGGCACCCTTGCCACTGACGGCATCATCGATAAGTGGGCGGCAAAATACGGCATAAAAATTCATATCACTCAACTTAACGATTACATCGAGTCGATTAATCAATATACCGCCGGTCAGTTTGATGGCTGCACGATGACGAATATGGATGCGCTGACTATCCCGGCAGCCGGGGAGTGGATACAACCCTATTGATTCCAGGCAGTTATTCAGAAGGGAACGATGGCATTGTAGTAAAAGGAAAGGAAAAACCCTGAACGACCTCAAAGGCATGCACATCTATTTGCCTGAACTTTCTGTTTCACATTATCTGTTGGTACGTGGCCTGGAAAAAGCAGGCTTACAGGAACGCGACGTCACCGTTGTTAATACGTCAGATGCTGACATCGTCTCGGCTTTCGCTACGGATGATGTGAAAGCAACAGTTGCCTGGAATCCTCAACTCTCCGCTATTAAAAGAACGCCTGATACCACCGAAGTTTTCGACTCTTCCAGCGTACCCGGTGAGCTGATTGACGCTATGGTGGTCAATACTCAGGTGTTGCAGGACAACCCCGCACTGGGTAAAGCCCTTACCGGTGCCTGGTTCGAAATGATGTCACTGATGAAGGCCGGAAATACTGACGCACTCAATGCCATGGCTGCAGCATCCGGAACGGATATCACCAGCTATCAGGCTCAGCTGAAAACCACCCATCTTTTTTATACCCCTGCTGATGATTTGAAATTTGTTACCGATCCCGCTCTGGTCACAACGATGCGGCACGTTGCGCAATTTTCTTTTGAAAAAGGATTGTTGGGCGAGGGTGCGCAGAGTGCAGATTTTCTCGGAATGCGTTTTCCTGGCAACGTCACGCTCGGTGATGAATCAAATATCAAACTCCGTTTTGATGACACCTATCTGAAGATGGCTGCCGCAGGCACGCTTTAATCCCTGGTGCAGGAGTCATGTCTATGCGGCAAATTAACCGACACCCTGAAAAAGGCGTGCGTCTGATGCTGGTGTTGCTGCCGTTCGTGCTTATCGTTGCGGCTTATTTTATGGGCTCGGCGATCAGACTGGAAAATAATCCTCAGGACAAATTGCTGCCAGGTCTGGCGCAAATGGTTGAGGCGATATCCCGGATGGCTTTCACGCCTGACAAACGGAGCGGAGAATACCTGCTGTGGATGGATACTGCCGTCAGCCTTGCCCGCCTGTTAACCGGCCTGGGTATTGCTGCCCTCCTGGGGCTGGTTTTTGGTATCGCGTCTGGCGTATTTCCAATGTGGCGCGCACCGCTGTCCACGTTTATGACGGTTTTGTCCATGGTTCCTCCTCTGGCCATATTGCCCGTACTGTTTATTGTGTTTGGGCTGGATGAGTTATCCAAAATCATGCTGATAGTGATTGGCGTTACGCCCATGCTGGCGCGGGATCTGGAGCATCGGGCACGAGAAATTCCGGCTGAAATTTTAATCAAAGCACAGACGCTGGGCGCGAACAGTTGGGTTGTAGTGGTACGGGTGGTATTGCCACAGCTGCTTTCCCGGTTGATCACATCCCTGCGCCTGCTTCTTGGCTCAGCCTGGCTGTTTTTGATTTCAGCAGAAGCGATTTCTTCTACAGCAGGACTCGGCTATCGCATCTTTCTGGTTCGGCGTTATATGGCGATGGATGTCATTTTGCCCTATGTCTTCTGGATCACGCTGCTGGCCTGGTTGATGGATCTGGCGCTCCGCCATTTTCATCGCGTCTGTTTCCCTGGGCAGAAGGAGTGAAATCGTGAGCTATCTTGAAATTAAGCATATCTGGCAGGAATACGGCGCGCATGTGGTGCTGGAGAATCTGAACCTGCAGGTCAATGAAAGTGAATTTTGCACAATGGTGGGGGCGTCAGGCTGTGGCAAATCAACGTTTCTCCGCCTGCTTCTGGGCCAGGAGAAGCCCAGCCGCGGAACGATCAGCCTTGACGGCGCCATGCTGCCTGCTGAACCGGATGCCAGTCGAGGCGTGGTGTTTCAGCGTTATTCTGTCTTCCCTCATCTCAACGTACTGGACAACGTGACTGCCGGGCTGGAGTTTTCTTGTTCGCCCTTAACCGGCCGGCTATTCGGCAGGAATAAGAAAGCCGCACGCAGCAGGGCGGCCGAAATGCTGACGAAAGTCGGGTTGGACCACGCCTTCAAAAAATATCCTTCACAGCTTTCTGGCGGTATGCAGCAGCGCCTGGCTATTGCACAGGCCTTTATTATGCAGCCACGCATTTTATTGCTCGACGAACCCTTTGGTGCGCTTGATCCCGGCACACGTAAGGATATGCACCAGTTATTACTTGAGCTATGGCGCGAAACAAAGCTGACCGTGTTTATGGTGACCCACGATCTTTCAGAAGGATTTCATCTGGGCACTCGCCTGTTGGTTTTTGACAAGGTGCGTATTGATCCTCATCAGCCCGAAGCCTATGGCGCTCGGGTCACTTATGACATTCCCCTGAATGAATCCCGGTTAAACAATAGGGTTAACCCTGTTGTGTCAGACGGGCTGCAGGAAGCAACACATTATCCACTGTTAAAAGAGATTATCTCATGACCCAGTTACCGGAAGTTCAGGCCCTCCTCTGTGAAGAAACCGTCCCCGGTGGAGGTCATACATCCTTTGTGCTCAAGCGTGGGCAGGTATTGCGTTTCACAGACATCCTGGGCGGAGCCAACATAAGCCTGATGCTGTTTAATGCGCATGAAAAAAGCGAGCGTCTGAATTTGCCAGACACGTTAAAAGGGCAACATACGGCCAAACTGACGGTGGGACACTGCCTTTACTCTGATATGGGACGTGTACTGGCGGCCATCGTCGCTGACACCTGCGGCTGGCATGACAGCTTTGGTGGTGTGCTGAATGCCAGCGAAACCGCGGAAAAATATGGGCAGGGGCGTTATCAGGAATTACGCAACGGGTTTCACCGCAATGGCACGGATAATCTGCTGGTGGAGATGGGCAAGTGGAACCTGAGTATTGAGGATTTATTGATGGTGCTTAACCTGTTCAGCAAAGTGACGGTAGACAGCGACGGCAACTTCAGTTTTCACGCAGGCCATGCAAAATCAGGGGATTATGTGGAGTTTTATGCCCCGATGGATGTGCTGGTCGTGCTCACCGCGATACAACATCCCATGGATCCTAACCCGGAGTATGCTCCCCGACCGGTTCAGCTTACCTGGCGTACGGCGAATGAAGACGAACTTCTGATTTGCAAAACATCACGCCCGGAAAATCTGCGTGCTTTTCAGAATACCGAACGACTTTATATTTAAGGAAAAAGGCAATGACGTTTATTACCAGTAACAAACGCGCCAGTGAAGCTGCATTTCGTCACACTATTCCAGCTGGCGAGCCTTATTTATTTGAAGTCAAACGTGGCCAGACCTTACGGCTACACGATCTGGAGGGCAACCAGGCGGTTGATACCCTTTTTACAGCGCAGCAGATCCGCGTGAACGCTATGACGCCCAGCGTACGTTACGTCGTCAGAATAATGCTTATCTGACCTGTGGCAGCGTGCTCTATTCCAGTTTCGGTAATCCCCTGATGACTATCGTCGCGGATACCTGCGGGCGGCATGACACCCTGGGCGGAGCCTGTGCCCAGGAAAGCAATACCGTACGCTATGCGGCGGATAAGCGTTATATGCACAGTTGCAGGGATAATTTTCTTTGTGCATGTCTGCATGATGGCCGCCTGGATAAAGGCAATATCGCCGCCAATGTGAATTTTTTCATGAATGTTCCTGTTACGCCTGAGGGCGGGCTGACGTTTGAAGACGGAATTTCTGCGGCCGGAAAGTACGTAGAACTCCTCGCCGAGTGTGACGTCATCGTTCTGATATCAAACTGTCCGCAACTCAACAATCCCTGCAATGGATGGAATCCTACGGCGGCGGAGGTACTGGTATGGAATTAATCAACGGCAAAGCGCGCGCCGATAAAAGAGCCCGCTTCTGGCACAGGTTAAAAAGAGTGTGCGTTGAAATACTGGAGATGCGAGTAAACCACTATTCACAATTTTTAGGTCGTGACGACGCTTCAGCAAAGCGCAAACACTGAACTTATTCCAGGCCTGATTTCCCCATGGACGACCATGGGCGGCCCTGATCCTGGCGGGACGACCCGCCTCTGTGTGAGTCTGTAGCATGTTTACAAAACTTCTGATCGCTAACCGTGGCGCAATTGCCTGCCGTATTCTTCGCACCCTGCGTGATATGAATGTAAAAAGTGTGGCGCTGTTTTCTGATGCGGATGCCAGCAGCCTGCATATTCAGGCCGCAGACGAGAGCGTGAGTTTAGGGGAAGGGCCTGCTGCACAAACCTATCTTGATATTCATAAAGTTATTGAGGCAGCCCGCAAAAGCGAAGCGCAGGCCATCCATCCGGGATACGGTTTTTTATCAGAAAACGCTAATTTTGCAGAGGCGTGTGAAGCCGAAGGCATTGCTTTTGTCGGACCGACGCCAGAACAACTACGCGTGTTCGGTTTAAAGCATACCGCACGCGCCCTGGCTCAGGAAAACAGCATTCCTGTGCTGCCGGGTACCGCGTTACTGGAAAGCATTGAAGACGCTTTACGCGCCGCAAGTGAAACAGGCTATCCGGTCATGCTAAAGAGTACCGCCGGAGGCGGGGGATTGGCATGCGTGTCTGTTATACCGCTGATGAACTGGCGGAGGCTTTTGATGCCGTTAAACGGTTAGGACAGAATAATTTCAGTGACGCCGGTGTTTTCATCGAAAAATACATCGAACGTGCTCGTCACCTTGAAGTGCAGCTATTCGGCGACGGGCGGGGTGAGGTTATCGCACTGGGCGTGCGGGACTGCTCTGTACAGCGACGCAATCAGAAAGTTATTGAAGAGACCCCTGCGCCTAATCTGCCGCAGGGTATGGCTGAGGCGCTATGCTCTGCCGCTATTCAACTGGCGAAAGCAGTGAATTATCGCAGCGCCGGAACGGTAGAGTTTGTCTATGACAGCCAGACTGAACGGTTCTATTTTTAGAAGTTAATACCCGCCTGCAAGTAGAACACGGCGTTACAGAACAGGTGTGGGGCGTGGATCTGGTTCGCTGGATGGTCATGCTGGCAGCCGGAGAACTGTCTCCGCTGCATGAAATCGCAGCGTCACTTGTGCCGCAGGGGCATGCTATTCAGGCACGTATCTATGCTGAAGATCCAGGACGACACTTCCAGCCCTCGCCAGGCCTGCTGACGGATGTTTTTTCCCCGCAGCCGACGGTAAAGCTGTGCGCATTGATACCTGGGTTGAATCTGGCTGCGAAGTGCCGCCTTTCTTCGATCCGCTGTTGGCTAAGGTTATTACCTGCTGCGATACGCGTGACGACGCGGTCATGAAACTGGACAGCGTGTTGCAGGCTACGCGCTTGTATGGTGTGGAAACAAATCGTCAGTACTTACAACAGATTCTCACTTATCCACCGTTTGCCAGCGGTTTTCCCTGGACCCGTTGCCTGGAGGGCCTGGCTTATAACGTGCCGACAGTGGAGGTATTGAGTGCAGGAACACAAACGACGGTTCAGGATTTTCCCGGTCGACAGGGCTACTGGGCCGTTGGTGTTCCACCTTCAGGAGCCATGGACGCTCATGCTTTGCGTCTCGGAAATCGCCTGCTGGGTAATGACAGTCGCGCGGCGGCGCTGGAAATCACCATGACCGGACCAGCGTTGCGCTTCAATACCGACGCGGTGGCCGTTGTCACGGGTGCCGCTGTTTCTGTTGAGCTTGATGGTAACGCGCAGGCGATGAATCAGACATTTTTAATTTCGGCGGGAATGATCCTCAAAACAGGTGATATCACAGGACCCGGCGCACGTAGTTACCTTTGCTTACGCGGGGGAATTTCCGTACCTGAATATCTGGGCAGTAAAAGTACGTTTACGCTTGGGCAGTTTGGTGGTCATGGCGGCAGAGCGTTAAGGGCTGGCGATATATTGCATCTGCATCCCCTGACGGATCGCCAGGCTGGTGAACATCTGCCTGATGGATTGCAGCAGGCATTGCCAGATGTCAGGGTATTGCGAGTTATTTACGGGCCGCACGGCGCGCCAGAGTATTTTACGCCTGCCTATATGGAACGCTTCTTTGCAACGGAATGGGAAGTGCATTTTAACTCCAGTCGTACCGGTGTTCGCCTTATTGGACCCAAACCTGAATGGGTAAGAGAAAGTGGAGGAGAGGCCGGGCTGCATCCTTCGAACATACATGATAATCCTTATGCCATTGGTGCTGTCGACTTCACGGGTGATATGCCGGTTATTCTGGGACCGGACGGGCCGAGTCTGGGCGGTTTCGTTTGCCCGGTTACGGTGATTGAGGCTGATCTCTGTCAGCTCGGCCAGTTAAAAGCCGGCGATCGCTTACGTTTTGTGCCGGTCGATGTCGCTGTCGCACGGCATTTAATGCAAGATCGGGAAAAAGAACTGAAGGCATTGCAGCCAGTGAGATCGGTATTTGAGCCAGCTGCAATCTCTTCTCCCGTCGTGCTGGACAGAGGAACAGCGGACAAACGACTGGTCGCCCGTCTTGCGGGAGACACACATCTGTTGCTGGAAATCGGCGCGCCCGAACTCAATCTGGTTTTACGTTTTCGTGGACATGCGCTGATGCAGGCATTAGCCGCGAAAGCGCACCCTGCCATTATTGATCTGACGCCAGGCATTCGTTCATTACAAATCCATTATCAGCCTGAAGCGTTGCCGCTGCACACCCTGCTGCCAGTGATTGAATCACTCTGGGATGAGGTTTGTGCGCAGGAGGATTTGCGGGTTTCATCCAGAATCGTTTATCTGCCCTTATCCTGGGATGATCCAGCCTGTCAGTTAGCGATTGATAAATATATGACCACCGTACGCCGCGATGCGCCATGGTGTCCGAGTAATCTGGAATTCATTCGACGTATTAACGACCTGCCTGATATTGACGAAGTTTACCGCACGGTTTTTGCCGCCAGTTATCTGGTCGTGGGATTAGGTGATGTTTATCTTGGCGCACCGGTTGCCACGCCGCTCGATCCCCGTCACCGACTGGTCACCACTAAATACAATCCAGCACGCACCTGGACGGCAGAAAATTCGGTGGGTATCGGAGGAGCCTATTTATGCGTATATGGCATGGAAGGGCCAGGAGGCTATCAGTTTGTTGGACGAACGTTACAAATGTGGAATCGCTATCGCAATGTGGCTGATTTCGGAGGTAAGCCGTGGTTGTTGCGTTTCTTCGACCAGATCAGATTCTATCCCGTTTCAGCGGACGAACTGACCACCCTGCGCCGAGATTTTCCCCTGGGACGCTACCCGTTACGTATTGAGCACACTGAACTGGCACTGGCTGATTATCAGCGTTTTCTCGAAAAAGAAGCGCAGACGATTGCTGATTTTCGTTCACATCAGCAGTCAGCCTTCAATGCAGAACGGGAACGCTGGATCGCTTCAGGACAAGCACACTTTGACAGTCAGGAAGAGGGCACCGGATTACCCGAAGAGAGCCGGCTACAACCTGGTGAACTTGGCATTGAAAGCACGATTGCTGGCAATCTCTGGCAGTTAAAAACGCAGCCCGGCGAAAGGGTAAAAAAAGGCGATGTTCTGGCAATTATTGAAGCCATGAAGATGGAAATACCGCTGCTCGCTCCCTGCGACGGGGTCATTGCTGAGGTCAGAGCGCAGCCGGGTAATACGCTGCGCGCCGGACAATGTGTGGTGGTGATGAACAAGGTTTCATCGAGGGAAGCCGTTAAGTAATTACGGGCTGCTATTGTGGTTTTCAAAGGGCTTTTGTTTATAAAGCCCTTTATAGTGATTTTTTCACGCGCGTAACTCAAAGGAAATATCAGCTTCTGAGCCTGTAAATATCCGCGAAATATAAATAACCTTTTTTATCGTATTGTAGTTTAAGCCGTGCTTTTTCAGCATCCGTCAAGACATGTCCAGCGAACAGTTTTTCGATGAACGCTTCACGCACATGCACTTCCATGTACCAGTCGCCTGTATAGCAGTTTTTCCAGGCACCTTTGTCAATATCATTAACTTTGTAAGAAGGATTAATATGGAAAAAGAAAAAGAAATTACAAACAGCAAAGATAGCGCAGCATACAATGTATTCAGTTTTTCCAAATGAATCCGAATACATTAGAAGGCCCATGGTTAAAACGAACAGGAAACACATTAAACCATACAGCCCCGGATATTGCCTGATGAAAGAGATATCAAAATAAGGCCGGTCATTGCGATTTTCTTCTGTGTTTATTTTGTTTAACTCTTCCTGCAAAAGCGTATTAAGTTCATTTTTCATTGCTTAAACCTTATCGGCATGTTCATATTTAAAATATATTTATCAGTAATTTGCGCAAAGCCCGGCGTGAAGCGGCGACATGCGCTATGTCAGGAAGTTTATTGGAAAAATCATGTTCATTTTAAATGGCCATACTGGAAAAATGGAAAGGATCCGAAAGCATTTCGGCCAGGGTTTTCAGGTTGTCTTCACATTGCTGGCGTGTTTTAGCGCCTCCAAGACATAAACGCAGTGCTTCAGGCGGATTATTATCCGTACAAAAAGCCACACCTGAAACCACGCTGATCCCTTGCTCGCGTAATTTAGCGGCGACATCTGAAGAGTTGGAATTAAGCATTTTCGGAAGAGGAAGCCATAAATGGTAGCCATTCATGTCGGCACGAAAATCCAGTCCCGCAAGATAAACAGAAGCCATTTTTTGGCGCACTTTCGCTTCCTGACGTATCGCCGCTAACATACGATCGGCGGTACCGTCACTAATCCACTGGCGTGCCAGCGCATTTGTCACTGGACTCGACATCACCGTTAAGGCCCGCAAGACGCCGGAAAGCAACTGTGTCGATTGCTTATCAGGTCCTTTCAGGAATGCAATGCGTAATCCGGGACCAAAACATTTAGACATGCCCGTGATATACCATGTTAATTCGGGGATCAGCTCTGCAAATGCTGGGATGTGGACTTCCGTCAACGCGGCATAGGCGTCGTCCTCAATAACTGAAATAGTGTAACGTCGACAGATTTCAGCAAGAGAATGTCTTCGCTGAAGAGGAACCGTTAATGTTGTAGGATTCTGAAGCACCGGGTTGATATAAAGCGCACTGATCCCGCCCGATTTGCACAGTTCTTCAAAAGCGCAAGGGAGGGGCCTTCATCATCACAGGCTACGGTTTTGAGTTTGACGTTGAGCTGACTTGCAATCGCTTTTATGCCGGGATAAACCAGGTTGCTGACACACACAGCGCCACGCTTACGATTAATCAGCGTGAGCAGTGCCACCAGCGCACTGTGAATACCGGGGCAAACCAGTATTTCCGCTTCATTTTTAACCTTTAGCTTATGGCCTGTCCAGTGCATGGCGACGGCTTTATCTTCAGCCGTACCGCCAAAATCCTGATAACGCATCAGGCTCAGCATATCGCTGCTACTGAACAGATTCATTGCGCCATTGCGTATCGCCTCTTCAACCGCGGGGCCTTCTGGCTCTACAGGCGCATTCATCGTCATTTCGTAACTGCTGACGGCTATCACGGACGTGCCTGAAGCTTTACTGCGAATAAAACTTCCTAAGCCAGGGCGGGAATCAATCAGTCCTCTGCGGCGCGCCTCTGCATAGCCGCGCGTCACGGTTGTATAATTCAGGCCCAGCGTAAGCGCCATTTCGCGTATCGGAGGCAGCCGGTAGCGGGACTGTAAATCGCCACTGTTAATACCCTCCGCAATAAAATCTGCAATGAGCAAATAAGCCGGGCGCTGAGACTGTTGCTGTAACTGTGTTGCCCAGCGAGTAAAAAGTGAGGTAACCATCTTTCCGCTCGTGTGAATAGTGAGTGCAGGCGTATACATACCATAAAGAAAATCAATATAAAACTTGATTGCATCATTGATTGCATCTGGAAGCGATCATGTAAAGGAGCGTATAACAGGGAAGAGAGGGGTTGATGACGCTTAATTAGATGAATAGAAAGTATTTATCAGGTGTTTATATTTTTTTACAGGGATGATTGGGGGACATAAATCAGGCAGGTGAACGGATACTTGATTGCATCAATGGTGGGCTGGGCTACTGCTGTGTCTCGGATATTTTAAACGTGGCAAATGCCGCTTACACATCCTGCCCGGACGCCCGATGCAAACTCTCTTCGGATACCTGTTCAGTGAACGGCAAAGAGGCAGGGGCAGGTCAGAAGATGCAATGCCCGGCATTAAACCGGACGAGTGAGAACGACGCTGGTGTCATCTCTTGCTGCGTCGTCTTATTTTTTACTGGCGGAGCCTGGTTCGGAAAGGATGCGATGGCGCTGTGCTTTCTGTGATTCACTCTGTATCCGGTTAAGCACATCACCCTCATATTCTGTTGCTTCATCACCATAAACATATTCATGACCGCTCATCAGCGCATACCAGGCGCGCTCAGCGACCTCTTCCGGTTTCGTGGGCTGTGAGGCCCCGACGCGCGTGTCTGACTGACCGGCATTTTTGAAGAAGTTTGTCTCAGTGGCTCCCGGCATTAACAGCGTCATATTAAGATTGCTGCCTTTCAGTTCGTTCCGGATGGCCCAGAAGAAGGAGTTAACGAAGGCTTTGGATGCGCCATAGACAGCCTCAAATGGAATCGGTGCAGTTCCCGAGACAGAAGAGGTCATCAGCACGTGACCACCGCCGCGTTTGATCATATCTGGCAGGAAAATTTTTGATATATGGACATAAGATTCAACATTAAGACGGATCAGCTGCAACTCTTTATCCAGCGCCGTTCCGTCAATAAATGGTCCCCCCAGCCCCTGTCCCGCATTGATAATCAACGCATCAATGTCATAACCAGCAGCATCGACTGTCTTTTTAATCTGTTGAATTTCATTATATTCACTGAGATCGGCTGAAAGGGGATAAACGTTGCCACCGCTTTTACGCAGCTCATCGCAGGCAGCATTCAGCTTTTGTTCATCTCGGGCAATCGCAATAACGTCATAATCATTTTTGGCAAACAGCTTTGCAATTTCAAACCCAATTCCGTTTGAAGCCCCGGTAATTAAAGCGATTTTTCTGCTCATTAATCTTTTCCTGTGAAGTTGGTCTCCTTTTAACCGTAGCACGTCACATTATTACTGGCGGTGATGAATGGGCCAGAATCACTGGCTGTGGAAAAAGCCGCCCTGCGGGCGGCATGAGCGTAACGGGCACTATTCCGGGCAAACAATTTTTTGTCTTTGCTCGCTTAATTCCGGGCCAGCCAGGGTCAGTCGCCTGCCAGCCTCCGTATCACTGTACTGCTTGAAGTTATCAACAAAGAGCTGTGCCAGCCTGGATGCGGCTTCTGACCATTCCTCTTCCGAATCCCAGCTGTTACGGGGTCAGGCAGGTGACCGTCAACGCCCGGTATGCTGTCTGGCACTGAGAGGCCAAAGACCGGAAGCCGGGTAAAAGAGGCATCACTGAGCGAACCGTTGAGAATGGCGCTGATTATTTTACGGGTGTTGCTGAGAGATAAACGCTCACCTTTGCTGTTCCATCCCGTGTTCACAAGCCAGGCCTGGGCATGGGTGTCAGCCATTCTGGTTTCCAGCACGCTGGCATACTGCGTCGGGTGAAGCAGCAGAAATGCTGCGCCATAGCAGGCTGAGAATGTGGGTGTAGGATGCGTGATACCTCTTTCCGTGCCCGCAAGTTTTGAGGTGAAGCCGGAAAGAAAATGATACTGCATCTGTTCGCGAGTCAGGCGCGAAACCGGAGGCAACACACCAAAGGCATCGGCGGTCAGAAATATAATGTGTGCCGGGTGGCCCGCGCGTGAGATCGGACGGACAATATTGTCTATGTGCGAAAGCGGATAAGAGACGCGCGTATTTTCAGTTTTGCTTCCGTCACTGTAATCTACGCTTCCGTCTTCTCTTATGGCAACATTTTCCAGTAATGCCTCACGGCGAATGGCTTTATAAATTTCAGGCTCGGCTTGCTCGCTGAGGTTAATCGTTTTTGCATAGCAGCCACCTTCAAAATTGAAGATCCCCTCATCATCCCAGCCATGTTCATCATCACCAATTAGCTGGCGTTCCGGGTCAGTAGAGAGCGTGGTTTTCCCTGTTCCTGACAGCCCAAAGAAGAGCGCCACATCACCGTTGGCGCCCCGGTTGGCAGAACAGTGCATTGAGGCAATGCCACGCTGAGGCAGCAGGTAATTCATCACGGAGAACAGGCCCTTTTTCATCTCTCCGCCGTACCAGGTTCCGCCGATCAACTGGATATTTTCAGACAGGTTAAAGGCAACAAAGTTTTCGGAATTAAGTCCCTGTGCCTGCCAGTTTGCATTGGTGCATTTTGAACCGTTTATTACCATAAAATCGGGCGTAAACTGTTCGAGTTCTTCTACATCAGGAGTAATAAACATATTTTTTACGAAGTGAGCCTGCCAGGCGACTTCCGTAACAAAGCGGACGGCCAGCCGCGTGGCAGCACTCGCTCCGCACCAGGCATCAATAATGTACAACTTCTTACCCGATAGCTGCGAGGCGACCAGCGATTTGAGTTCTGTCCAGACGGCGGGTGACAGTGGCTTATTATCGTTTCGCCCGGTGCCGGAATCAGCCCACCACAGACTTTCACGGGTAGTATCATCCAGTACTATGTACTTATCTTTAGGCGAGCGTCCGGTGAATTCCCCAGTATCGACAGCAACCGCACCGGAAATGGTCATCACGCCACGTTCATATCCCTCCAGGTCTTCAGCGGTTTCATGTTTAATAAGCAGATCATAATCGGGATTATAAATGATATCTGCTGTCTCTTTTATCCCGACAGATAAAAGTGATTGTTTAATGCTCTCTTGAATGTGCATGTTATTCCTGAAATTTTGTAAGGGGACGGGGGCGAAATCTGTTATTTCATCTTCGAATAAAAAATTTATAAATCCATTTTTTTAGCGGTGTTAATTCTGAATCTGACGCAGCAAGAGAACATGCTGTTTTTATTTAAAGACAGCAGTACCCTGGCCTATCCAGATAAGATAGGATGCAAACGTAAATCAGTATTCGAACAAACCGCTGCTTGCAATCGATATTAGCACCGGTGTTGCGCATCGATAATTGCGTATTTTCTATGCGCTATGTAAAAACTGCATAGTAGTAATAAATCTGGTGAGGTTGGTCTATTGTGGTCAATAATCTTGAGGTAAAGTGGTTTTACGATATCATTGCGCTTGAGGAGTGCCGGAGTTTCACGCTTGCTGCTGAAAAAAGAAACATTTCTCAGTCATCTTTTAGCCGAAGAATACAGTCACTTGAGTCTGCCCTGGGATTCAGTATTTTCGATCGCGGGGCTAACCCCTTCAGCTTACCAGGCAGGGCAAGATATTTGTCAGCTATGCCAGGAATATGCTGGATGATATGGATTTCCAGCTTAACCGGATAAAAGGATTAGATAATGCTAAACAAAGCATAAAAATTGATGCTGCACCCTCGCTTTCGGTACTCCTTCTTCCCGATTTGATTGCCGGTTACAGTGATAACCCCGACAAAATTTTTTTGTAGAATCCATTAATGTTAACGAAGCCGTTTTTAATCTCAAAGAAGGTAAAAGTGATTTTATCCTGAGTTTCTATAATGAAGAATTAATGAATTATCCCTTTGTTAATCACAAAATATTTGATTCATTTCTGCACCTGGTTTCCCCTGTGACAGTAACGGCAAACCTCTTTTCACGCTGGAAAATAAAAGACTGCCGTTAATGAGGTACGCCAACGACAGCTATATGGGACGCCAGGTAAATCAGGTCATTGATGGAAAGCCCGAAATACCTTTTATGCTGAGTTTTGTGTCGTCCATGAGTGAACTCCTCAAGCGCATGATCGTTAATGGGCAAGGTGTCGGCTGGTTACCCGGCTACTCTATTGAGCAAGAACTGGCGGCGGGGAAGGTCGCTATTATGGATGAAAGTCTCTCCTTGCCTGTTAGTGCGTACATTTATCGTTCGGGAAACAGGCTGAATATTTCAGCTGAGAAATTCTGGCAATATGTCAAAAATCGCACCAAAGGAAGCGGACTGTTATCGGTCTGAGCGGTCCGTCAGAAGAGCCACAGAACATGACATCATTGAACTGACGATCCGATGCCTTCCATGAGGATAGCCGGGGTAAATTTTGAGAGTGCCGGTGGTTAACAGCTTATTCTGCAGAATAGAGACTTTTTGCCGGGAATAACCTGCTCATTGCCCTGTGAGATGGGCGTCGGCACCGTAATAGCCTTCAAATACAGCGAAACCCAGAAAGATCATTAATCCGTGGCAGAACGTGCGTAATGCAGCAAAATCGCTGACGGATAACACCTGATGATCGGCGGCCTCTGCTCGTGAGATTTTAACCTTCATAGCCAGCCTGGATCGTATCTGTTTAAGCGCCGCTAACCCTGAGCACGCTGCCGTTGTGATCAGTAAGACGCTCTCAACGGGCAGCGGTTTTCCTGCCGCGGCTTATAGTTAAAAGCAAGGCAAACAGATTACGGGCACAGGAGAAGATCATGGCAAGCAATAAAAAAGCGTGGCAGATACCACCATTGTGATGGTTGGCGCATCCAGCGGATTTGGTCGTGGTGCGGCACTGGAACTGGCGAAGCGGGGAGCGAAGGTGGTGCTGGCGGCACGGCGTGAAGCTGCACTGGATGCTCTGGCTGCGGAAATCAATGCAGCAGGGGGCAGGCGCTGGCTGTTGCTACTGATGTCAGCAGTGCCGCAGAGGTGGCGCGCCTCGCCGAGAGCAGCCAACAGCGTTTCGGCCAAATCGACATCTGGATTAATAATGTCGGCGTTGGGGCGCTCGGTTTCTTCTGGGATATTCCGGCAGAAGATCATGCCCGCCTTATCGATGTTAATTTAAAAGGGCTGATTTATGGTGCGCATGAGGCGCTGCGTCGCTTTATTCACCAGGGTTTTGGCACCCTGATTAACGTTGGCTCCGTCGACAGTAAGGTTCCGCTGGCTTTTCAATCCTCTTATGCCGCTTCGAAAGCGGCGGTGCTCAGCCTGGGCCGCAGCCTGAATGAAGAATTACGGCTGAGCGGGCATCACGACAAGATAAAAGTCGCCACAGTCATGCCCTGGGCGGTAGATACGCCCTGGTGGACGCATGCGGCCAACCATACCGGTCAGGCACCCCGCATGGCGGCCATGGACGATCCGGCGAAAGTTGTCGAGGCGTTAATAGAGGCCTGTATTCACCCGGAAGAGGAGATCCCGGTCGGCTGGAAAGCCCATGCTGCAAAAATTTCCCATAATCTTTTTCCCGATCTGACCGAGAGAATGTCAGCCAATATTGCCGGACGTGAAATTGATAAAGCATCAGCGGTTGCGCCCAACAGCGGAGCCATCTATCAACCCATGTCAGCTACCACAACCATTGATGGCGGCATTCGGGCACGCATGAAGCAGGAAGACAGCGGCAAAAAATAACTGATGCGCGCTGCACCCGGCGCGTGATTAGTTTTGTAGTAGTCGTGTTTTAAATAAGATAACCGCGCCTCAGGTTACAGCCTGTTTCCGGGCGCGGTTTTTTGCGCTATTTAAAGCCGTGTACCGCTTGCCTGATCGAACAAATGTAAATAACGCGGATCAATATTTAATCGCAATGACTCTTCACTTTTTGTCATTATTCGACCCGTCAACTGGACATGCAGCGGAAAACCATTCCAGTCCAGATGGAGCAAACTTGATTCACCCGTGACTTCTACCACCCGAACAACACCTTCAATACCCTCATCACTCAGGAAGAAATTGTGCGGTCTTACGCCAAGAATCACTGACCGATTTCCCTGGCGAAGGGCAGCAGCGTGCCACTCGTCAGGTAACGGCAGCCAGGACTCACCACAGACGACGCCGGGTTGTGCGTCACGCATCTCCAGCTTGCCTTCAAGCAAATTCATCGGCGGTGAGCCGATAAAGCGTGCGACAAACGTATTTACCGGCCGATCATAAATCTCCAGCGGGCTACCTTGCTGAACTATCACGCCGTCACGCATGACCACGATCTGATCAGCCAGCGTCATCGCTTCAACCTGATCGTGCGTTACGTAGACCATGGTAGTCTTAAATCGCTGATGTAAAGATTTTATTTCGGCGCGCAATTCCATCCGTAGCTGTGCATCAAGGTTCGACAGCGGTTCATCAAACAGAAACACCTGGGGATTTCGTACCATGGCCCGCCCCATCGCAACGCGCTGACGCTGACCGCCAGAAAGCGCGCGTGGATAGCGTCCCAGCAGTTTATCAATGCCAAGGATAGCGGCAATGCGGGCTATCTTGCTCTGCTGCTCTTCACGGTTTACCTTTTAACCTGCATATGAAACGCCAGGTTTTCAGCCACGGTAAGATGTGGATAGAGCGCGTAACTCTGAAATACCATGGCAATATCACGGTCGGCTGGATCGAGATCGTTAATTTGTTGACCATTCATCAAAATATCGCCCTCTGACACGCTATCCAGCCCAGCGAGCAGGCGCAGTAGCGTTGACTTGCCGCACCCTGAAGGCCCTACCAATACGGTAAAGCTCCCGTCGGGAATGGTGAGGTCAAGGGGTTGTAATACCGTATTTTTGCCATAGCGGCGGCTGCGTCTTTATCCCCTGCTGTTATCGCTACAGGAAAAATATCCGGGCCTGGCTATCCGGCATCGGTTTGCCCCTGATTCCGAAGTCATGGATGCCGTACTTCATAATCGTTATGAAATAGGACTCATAACGCAGAAGCCGGATGACAGACGTCTGGTGGCGGAAACCTTTGCACATGAGCCGCTTGAGCTGATTTTGCCTGCCGGGCGTGAAGTCGAAAGATGGGAAGATCTGGAGCAGATTGGTTTTATCGATCATCCCGACGGACAGGCCATGGCGACCCGGTTACTCAGCAGAAACTTTCCAGGCAATGCCGGTGTGCGTAATCTTCCGCAACGCGGGTTCAGCAATCAGATTAGTTTAATTCTTGAGCCTGTTGCCCGTGGATTGGGCTTCACAGTATTACCACAATTTGCGCGCCTTGCCTGGCCCGCTCAAAATGCTATTACGGCAATGACCTGCCAGGTGCCGGTCACTGATACTATCTGGTTAATTCACCGTGCCGAATGGCCACTTTCCAGACGTAGCGAAGAAGTGGTCATCCATTTAAAACAGCACTTTGGATAAATGCCTGGTCGTGTCTTACATAAAAACACATCATGACACGACGCTTTTCCTGATTCCTCTCCATTTTTTCTCCTTAAAGAAAAACTCCTTAATGTTTTTACGCGCCTTTTTGTTATGACATGTATCTGATTGCGTTTATATGTAACATTATGTTTCTATTTTACATCAAATGAGAATGATTATGATAATTATTACGGCGCATTTTTTTGCCGATAAAAATAACCAGGTATAATCATATGTCTTATTTTTTTAATGCACGGAAAACCGCCTTGTCTATACTGGCAGGCAGCATAATTCATAGCGGATACTCTCTGGCTGAGAATTCAATACCTTCAGTACTGTCATTACAAAATACCGAAGAAATAAACAGCACTTCATTACCAAATAAAGTCACAACGAACAGTCATTCAGAAAATGTTACCGGGAAAAAAGCTACTAACGATGACATCATGATTGTCACGGCGAAGCCGGAGGAGAGGCTGAAACAACAACCTGGCGCTTCTTTGATTACACAAAAGGATATTGAACGTGACCCACCCGTAAATGATTTATCAGAAATTATTCGCAAAATGCCTGGTGTGAACTTAACCGGTAACAGTGCAACCGGTAGCCGCGGAAATAACCGACAAATCGATATCCGGGGAATGGGGCCTGAAAATACACTTATATTGATCGACGGTGTACCGGTTTCATCGCGGAGCTCAGTTCGTTACAGCCGAACAGGTGAACGCGATACCCGTGGCGACAGTAACTGGATCCCGCCAGAAATGGTTGATCACATTGATGTTTTGCGTGGTCCAGCCGCTGCACATTATGGTTCAGGCGCAATGGGGGCGTTGTCAATATTGTTACCAAACGCCCCACCAGTGACTGGCATGGTTCTCTGTCATTTTTTACCAATCAGCCTGAAGATAAAGATGAAGGCGCAACGAAGCGCATGAATTTTAGTTTAAGTGGCCCCCTGATTGATGATGTTTTAACCATGCGGCTGTTTGGCAATATTAATAAAACTGACGCTGATGCATATGATATTAATACCAGCGAAAATGGATCATACGCAGCCGGGCGTGAAGGAGTACGCAACCGCGATATTAATACCCAGCTTCAGTGGAAGATTAATCCGCAGCAGTATCTGGATTTTAATTATTCCTATAGCCGGCAGGGTAATATTTATGCCGGTGATACGCAGTACAGCAACAGCAATTTAAGTACACTCGTCCCTGATTTATATGGTTCTGAAACCAACCGAATGTATCGTCAGGCTTATAGCCTGATACATAATGGCATCTGGGACTGGGGACAGTCGAAGCTGACGCTGAGCTATGAGGATACGCACAATACCCGTCTGGCAGAAGGTTCAACCGGCAAAGTTGAAGGTATGATTAACAGCGATACCTACAATACCAGTCGTTATAAAACCTGGCGGATTAATAACGAATTCACTATTCCCTTTACGCTGTGGGTAGACAATACCTTAACGCTGGGTGCTGAGTGGAATAAAGAACAACTCAACGATCCCGCTTCAATGCAGGAAACTGATGCCACAGGTATCGACATTAATGGCGTCTCCGGTGATCCAACGCAGCGAGCGAGTAAAAACAGCCAGGAGCTCAGTGCTGTTTACCTGGAAGATACCATTGATGCTTTCGACGGTACGACACTGATCCCAGGTGTGCGATTTGATTACAGCGATCGCTTTGGCAGTAACTGGAGCCCAAGCCTTAACCTGCAGCAGGCGTTAGGCGACAATATCACGCTGAAAGCCGGTATCGCACGCGTCTTCAAAGCGCCGAATCTCTATCAGTCGAGTGAAGGTTATCTGCTGGCAAGTAGCGGAAACGGCTGTAACATTGGTGGCAGTACCGGTTGTTATCTCATGGGGAACAGCGATCTCAAACCTGAAATCAGCATTAATAAAGAAATCGGGCTGCAATGGAACGATGAAGGCTACAGTGCGGGCATAACCTATTTCCGCAATGATTATCAGAATAAAATTGTCGCGGATAACAGTACTTCCCTGGGTACCGTTGAAGTTGCCAGTGCACGTTACTCATCCACTTATGATATCTATCAGTGGCAGAACGGGGGCAAAGCTCTTACTCAGGGAATGGAAGCGAACCTGACTATTCCCCTGGTCGCAGACGCCCTGAACTGGCGAACCAATGCGACCTACATGTTTACCTCAAAATATAAAGAGACAGGTAATCCCCTGTCTCTGATCCCTAAATATACCGTAAACAGCTGGCTGGAGTGGCAGATGACTGACGCCTTGTCGACGACCCTTAGCTGGACTATGTATGGGCGCCAGCATCCACGTACCACAGCGGAAATTCGTAAGGAAGCCAGCGGACTGGCGGAAAACGAAGTGGGCGCTTATGCCATCTGGGGCTTAGGAGCAAACTATCAGTTTAATAAGAACCTTCGTTTCAATGCTGGTATCAGTAACTTACTTGATAAACGTATCTATCGGGAAAATGAGGGAGCCTCTACCTATAACGAACCCGGCCGGGCTTACTATGCGGGTGTAACGACGTCGTTCTGACAGAAAGTATCGGATGAGTAAAACGTGCTGTAATTAAGGTACAGATATCAAAGCTGATCATTTTATATGGTCAGCTTTTCATTACTTCCCCCTGTCAAGAAAGCAATTAATTATTTTTAAATCAGTAGCTTTCTAGCCAAAGGCATAAATTTTTGCGCTGTCGGTTTGCTCATTTCTCATCTTTACTCACCAAAAATCTCGTTGCATCCTTCTATCGTAAGATATATAAGCATTATTATCTTACGATACAGTCGTAAGACATTCTTAATCAGGAGAGAGCTATGTTCAGAAATATGTTCAATGAACGCCGGGGAGGCCGTGGTCGAAAACATGCGAGCCCCAATGCCAGTGCCGCTCAGGCTGAAAACCGTGAAGAGCAGCCAGAAATGAATATGCGCCCGTGGCGTCAGGCGATGCGTGATGTACCTCATCACAGACGTTTTGCCGGGCCTCATGGCGGGCGTCACGATGGCCATCGCGGACATCGCCGAGGGGGGATGATTCCGGGCATCGCGATCGCCCCTCTTTTCTTCGTGGCCGTAAATTTGGTGCGGATGAGCTACAGATTTTATTACTGACGCTGTTGAAAGAGCAGGCCAGTTACGGTTATGAGCTGATCAAAACACTGTCAGAGAAAAGCGGTGGTTTTTATAAGCCAAGCCCTGGCGTGATTTATCCGGCGCTGACTTACCTTGAGGATGTGGGGCATGTGACTGTGCAGCAGGAGGGCAATCGCAAACGCTATGCGATTAATGAGCAGGGTGAAAGCTGGCTGAGTGAGAATCAGGCTCTGGCTGAAGCCTTGCTCGCCAAGCTGGCGTTATTTGCCCGGCAGAGTGAAACCGTGAACCAGGCGATGTCTGAGCAGCGCCAGCCGTTTGAACCCTCGCTTATGCAGGCGCTCCACGAACTGCGTAGCCAGCTGCATACTTATCATGGTAGCGATGCAGAGACGCAGCAACAGATTGCCGCCATTTTGCAGCAAACGCTCGCCCAGCTTAAATCTGTTGGATCGTGATTTGCGCTAAAAGCGTACGCATGTGTGACATCCGCACGGGTCGTTTTGCTACAGGCTATTCCTGCCCGGCCAGCAGGAATAGCGGTAAATGACTCCTCACTGAATACCGCCATTCCCTCAATAAACGCCCCTTTAAAGCTTTTTCAGCCTTCGTCGTGAACTGTGCGCTTGATCTCCAATTCGCCGTAAATAATAAGATATATCTATTAATACGATATATCTAAATTTCCCTGTTATCGATGTCAGTTGTGGTGACCAGGGCAATAAAGCGGGCCGGTTAAGTTATCGCTGGCTCAAACAACAATACTGACAATCGCTTCGTCTGAAAGAGAGAACGTGCCCATGCCACAGATCGATGAGTTGGTTTTGGATCCCCCTTTAACGTGACGCGTGCCAGCCACGTCGTGCTTAACGTCCGTGACCTCAATGCCAGTCGACAGTTTTATACTGAGCTGCTCGGGTTAGTTGTGAGTGATGAAGATCATTCAGCGGTCTATTTACGCGGTCTTGAAGAGCGGGGTCACCACAGTTTAGTGCTGCGTAAATCCGCTGAAGCAACATGCGCATGTATTGGAATGCGAGTACGAAATGAAGACGATATTTATAAAGCACAGGACTATTTTGCTGAACTGGGCAAAACGGTGACGCTGGCAGAGGTGCCTTATCAGGGACTCACGCTGCACGTCAGCGATGATGCTGGTGTGCCACTCGAATTTTGTGCATCAATGGCGCCGCGTGAACGGATGATGAAACAGTATCAGCATTATCGTGGAGCCAGCGCACAACGCCTTGATCACTACCAGCTACAGGTCAGCGATGTGCGCCAGGCGTGGGGCTTCTATCAGGCGCTTGGATTTCGCGTCAGTGAATATACCTATTCAACGATCGGTAACAGGCAGCATTTATGGGGGTCTGGCTGCAACGAAAAGGTAACCCGCACGATATCGTCTTCACCCAGGGGCTGGGGCCACGGCTGCATCACTTTGCCTACACCCTGCCGGATTCCAATGACATGATCCGCGCCTGTGACGTTGCCGGTGCGTTAGGGTATGCGCCGTGCCTGGAGCGTGGTCCTGGCCGACACGGTATCAGCGGTGCACTGTTTACCTACTTCCGCGATCCTGACGGACATCGCATCGAATTATTTAATACCCATTATCAGCACATCGACCTGGAACCGGCACTCGGCTGGGATTTAGCCGATCCTAAACGCGCCGACCAGTGGGGGCTTCCTGCTCAGAACAAGTGGTTTACCGAAGCCACGCCTTTTACTGATGTCGATCTTACTCAACCCGAAATCCGTGTCGATCCTCCCACGCTGGAACGCTTTCTTGCTCTGGCGAATGATGGTTAACCGTTCTGCAGTAACGCTGTCATACGCGTGGCGCTTAGCCGCTACTCCACTGTTTCTGCTTCAGCAGACTGTGATATCAGCTATCGGGAGAAAGGATCGTGAGTACATTCATTCAAAATCCGCTGGTCAGAATTCTCGTTGCCTACGCCCTCGGCGTGATGGCCGCCATGACCGTCAGCGAAGCCGTGACTGAATTAGGTTCTATCGCTAAAGAGTTTCGTGTATTCGACCACAGCCAAATCGGCCTCATCATGTCGCTGCCATCGCTGATGGTTGCGCTGGGTGCCCTGCTGGCAGGTTATATTGTGGATCGTGCTGGTGACCGTATTGTGCTGTTAGTGGGTGCTGTTGTTATCGTCATTGGCGATGTCTGTGTGGTTGCTGCTCCCGCATTCAACCTGCTGTTGATGGGGCGTATCGTCACGGGCATAGGCTATGTCATGACTGCGGTGGCTGCGGTAACGCTGTTAATTCGTATTACAACCGGAAAACAGCGCAACATGGCGATGGCGTTATGGTCAACTTTCGTTCCTGCCAGTTTTCTGCTGCCCTTTCTTTCTGCTGGTCTTGCTGATCACTTCAGTAACTGGCGCGCCGCATTTATTGCGCATTCGCTCCTGACGCTGCTGCTGGCTTTTATTGCCATGATTAGCCTGCCACGCCGGACGGCGCAGGAAAAAGCACAGTTTTCCCGTACACGTGGTCTGCGCGCGGTATTAAGAAGCCCAATGATCTATCTGCTTGGTATTTCATTTGGTGCCGACGCCTTTTTACAAACCGGGATTATTTCCACGCTTGCACCCTACTTATCAAAACGCTACAGCGTACCGCTGGTGGAAGTCGCGCACTGGAATGTGGTGGCAATGGTGTGTAACGGCATCGGCTGTCTGATGGTAGGCGCAATGCTTAACCGGGGCATAAAAGCTGCCGCGATTGGCTTCACCGGACTCATTCTTACAGGCATTCCGGCACTCGCCATTTACCTGTTGCCGCTCGGATTCATGCTTTCGGTGGGGGCGTCATGGCTGTTTATGTTTGGCAGCGGCCTGCTGGTAGGGATGTGGGCGCTGGCGCCGGTCGTTGCGCCGTCGCGTGAAAGCATCGGTGCCACCAGCGGACTGATCACACAACTGACGCTGGTTGGCGTGTTTTTAGGCCCTCCCTGTTTATTGCAGCACAGCACAGCGGCAGCATTCAGTCACTGGCGATACTGGTGACTGGCGGCCTGGTTGTCTGTCTGGCGGGCGTGCCGATCTGGTTGCGTGATGTCACTCATCATCCGGGACGCGATGCTCCTGCGGCAGACCGCAGCACCCTGAAAAGTCATATCTGAAATTCCCTGAACGCTGAGCTTAAAAATTCATAACAAGAGGAAGTCACTATGTTGGATATCGTCATCATCGGCGCAGGTCCGGCTGGCCTTGCCACAGCCCTGCGCCTGCATCAACAGGGTTTTCGCCCGCGCCTGTTTGAAGCCGTTGCAGAAATAAAACCGCTGGGTGTCGGCGTTGATATCAAACCCTATGCCGTCAGGGAAATTACCGAGCTGGGGTTATACGACGCGTTTGTCGACATTTCTGTTGAAGCAAAAGAATCGATTTTTTACACCGGCTACGGGCAGCAAATTTTTGCAGAACAATGTGGTCGCTATATGGGCTATGACCATGACCAGCGATTTGTTCATCGCGGACGTCTGCAAATGATGCTCTATAAAGCCGTACAGGAAAGGTTAGGCAATGATGCCATTACGCTCGGCTGTCGCTGTGACGGATTTGAACAGGATGAAAATGGCGTCACCGTGCATTTTGATAATCATCTGAATCCTGATGCGCCGCAGAGCGTGCGCGCCGATGTGGTGATTGGCGTTGACGGGATTCGTTCGGTTGTGCGCAGCAAGCTGCTGCCCGAATCTGCGCGCAGCCATTTCTCTGGTTTAACGCTGTATCGGGGTGTCACCGTGATGCCGCCTTTCAAAACCGGCGGCAGCATTTTACACATCGGCGATCCGGTTCGTCAGGGGACGCTGATTGTCTATCCGATACAGGACAACGTGGATGGCAAAGGTAACCAACTGGTCAACTGGGTGATTGAGCAGAACGAAAAGCCACAAAGCGAAGAAGACTGGAATCAGGAAACCGGCGTGAAAGAGATTGAGCATGTATTTGATGACTGCAGGCTCGATTTTCTTGATGTCGGTGAAATGATCCGCCATGCCCGCGAATGCTACCTGTTTCCGCTTATTGACCACGATCCGCTACCGCAATGGTCGTTTAACCGTATCACTCTGTTGGGTGATGCCGCACATGCCATGTATCCACGCGGCGGCAACAGCGTGTGTCAGGCATTTGTGGATGCGCGCGTCATTGCCGAAAAACTGGCCTCTGTTACCGATCCCGTTGAAGCCCTCAGAGCTTATGAAAATGAACGTCGCGAGAAGGTGAACTGGCTGGTTCTTGCCTCACGGGGCGAAGGCCCGGAAGTGGTGCGCCGTATTGTTGAAGAGCGCAGTGGTGGCAAACCGTTTGAAGATATAGAAGCCATTTTTCCCCACGAAGAAGCCTTGTCAATTTTCAGCGAATACCACGCCAAAGCCGGCATGCGTATTCCGACCGAAAAAGAGACGGACCAGCCGGCTAAATACAAGTCGGTTTTTGCCACACAAAAATAAAGTGAAGCAATCTTAACTTAGACAGAAAGGAACGGATTATGAGCAAGATTATTGATTCCAATATGCACTGGTTGCCGGGTGAACTTTTTTCAGACAAGAAACTGCTTAACGCTTTCCTCGACTGCGTGCCTAAACAGTACGGTGTGCATACGCGGGTGGAAAAAATCGAAGGAACGGAACTAAGCCAGTTGATTATTGAACAACCCAAAGGCTATGTGAATCTTAACTATGCAGAAGGGCAGTACACGCTGGAAAGCCAGCTTGCTGACATGGAAAAAGCCGGGGTTGATCACGCTATCTTTCGCCTGCCGGTGTGGCAGGAATGGCTCGATTTAGAGACCTGTAAAGAGGTCAACACCCGCATGGCGGATTATGTAAACCGCAGCGAAGGCCGGATGTCGGCGCTGGCTGTAGTGCCGCCGTGGGGAACCGATGATTGTCTGCGTGAAGTGGATCGCTGTCTGAATCAGCTCGGTTTTCGTGGGGCACAAATTGTGGCGCATTACGGTCAGATCTATCTTGATGATGCGGCGTTTCGTCCGTACCTGAAATTCCTCAATGACCTGAACGTGCCGGTTGTGGTGCATCACACACCGCTGCCGGTCGATTTTAATTCGGTCCTGCCTTATACCAACCAGCGGCGCCAGTTTGGACGCTGCGTCGATCAGGCCACGGCGGTAGGACGTGAACTGTTTAGTGGTATGTTCGATGAACTGCCGAATCTGCGTTTTATCCATTCAATGCTGGGTGGGGCATTTTATGCATTTGCCGACATGCTGGTGCCACCACAACATCAGTTTAACGATGCGGTAGACCGTTTCCAGACCGGAACCGGAAACCTGCGCGCGCAACTGAGCAATAACATTTTCTTCGACACGTCAGGCGCACCGCAGTGGGGTAAAGCGCAGCTCGAAGCGGCAGTTAGCGTGATTGGCGGTAAAAATATTCTCTACGGCAGCTCCTATCCAATCCGTAAAGACTGGTTCTTCAAGGGCATTGAAACCATCCAGAGTCTGGACATCAGCGAAGAGGATAAAGCCAGTATCCTGGGCGGCAATGCCGCGCGTATCTTTAAACTGGAGTAACGCGTTTCGGCGCGACCTCATGCTGTAAAACCCTCGGTGTTTTATTTACTGCCCAGTCACCATGCCGGGAGCGGCGGGCTTCTGTTCGCCGCATTTTTGCCTGGCAGGGTGAAATGAAGGAGATCTACATTGGAACAGAACAGGTTTGTCAGTTTCTCCACGCTTGATGGATGCACTAAAGGATATGGCCTGATAAACGTACGGGGTGTGGTTGATCTCAGCAAACGCTTTGGCGATCGCTGGCCAACTCTTGATGCGGTCGTTGCCGGTAATGCTTTACAGGCATTGGCTGTCGATGCGAAAAACCTGCACGCTGACTATGCGCTGAGCGATATTCAGTTTGAGGTGCCACTCTCTCATCCCGGTAAGATTTTATGTGTGGGCGTTAATTATCCCAACCGTAATGCCGAGTACAAAGATGGCCAGACCGCCCCTGATTACCCTTCTCTGTTTATCCGTTTTCCCGAATCCCTCACCGGGCATCTGCAACCGTTACTGCGTCCTGCCGAAAGTGAACAGCTTGATTATGAAGGTGAAATTGTCATTGTTATCGGTAAGGCGGGACGCCGCATTGCTCAGCATAAGGCAATGGATCATATTGCAGCCATTACGCTTGGTAACGAAGGCACGGTACGCGACTGGGTTCGCCACAGCAAATTCAACGTTACTCAGGGTAAAAATTTCTACCATTCCGGCGCGATTGGTCCGTGGCTGGTGCCCTTTACAGATAAAGCTCAACTACATGATATCCGTCTGACGACTTATGTGAACGGCGAGCTTCGCCAGAACGATCGTACCAGCAATATGACGTTCTCTTTCGCCTGGATCATCGCGTATGTTTCGACTTTTATCCCGCTTAACCCCGGCGACATTATTTTTACCGGTACGCCTACCGGCGCGGGAGCGCGTTTTGATCCTCCGGTGTGGCTCAGGCCCGGCGATGTGGTTGAGGTACAGGCGGAAGGGCTTGGGGCGCTGCGTAATGTTGTCCACGATGAGGTATGACCATGCTTAGTCAGTCAGAAATTTTGCGTGTAGCAGAGGCCCTCGATAACGCAGAAAAAACAGGTCAGCAAACTGAATTAGTTTCTCTCTTACATCCAGCAATGACGCTGGATGATGCCTATGCGGTTCAGCGCGCCTGGGTGAAGCAAAAGCAAGAGGCGGGACGTAAGGTTATCGGCTGGAAAATAGGTCTGACATCAAAAGCGATGCAGTATGCGCTCAATATTTCCACGCCAGATTCGGGCGTGCTGTTTGATGACATGCTGTTTGAAGATGGCGCCAGCATCGCGGCGGATCGCTTTATTCAGCCGCGTATTGAAGCTGAGCTCGCGTTTATTATGAAAGCGCCGCTCAGTGGCGGGAATGTCAGCATCAGCGATGTGTTAACTGCCACCGCTTATGTCGTGCCTGCGCTGGAAATCCTGGATACACGTATTGTCCGGGCCGATCGCACCAGCGGAAAATCACGCACTATCGTTGATACCGTTTCCGATAATGCCGCTAATGCCGGCATTATTCTGGGCAGCCAGCTTTTTACGCCTGAGCAGATTGATATGCGCTGGACAGGTGCCATCGTGTCGCGCAATGCAACGGTGGAAGAAACCGGTTTAGGCGCGGGGGTGCTTAATCATCCGGCACGTGGCATCGCCTGGCTGGCGCAACGGCTGTCACAGTACGGCGATTATATTGATGCCGGGCAGATCGTGCTGGCGGGATCTTTTATTCGTCCGGTTGAAGCCCGACACGGTGACACTATTCATGCTGATTTTGGGCCACAGGGCTCAGTCAGTTGTTATTTTGAGTGAGGTCAGAATGCCTGCACCAGTAAATCGCTTTAAACAGGCGCTGCGGGAAAAGCAGCCGCAAATTGGACTCTGGCTGGCGCTCGCCAGTCCCTATACAGCAGAGATATGCGCGGGCGCCGGGTTTGACTGGTTACTGCTTGATGGCGAACATGCGCCGAATGATGTGCCGCTGCTGATGAGTCAGCTTCAGGCGCTCTCTGCCGCATCGGGACACGCCGTCGTGCGCGCACCGATGGACGCGCCCTGGCTGATAAAGCAACTGTTAGACATTGGCGCTCAGACACTGCTGATCCCCATGGTCGAGAGCGCAGAACAGGCAGAGGCGCTTGTGAAAGCCGTTCGCTATCCACCGCAGGGTATTCGTGGGGTCGGCGCAGCACTGGCCCGCGCCTCCGCATTTAATCGTACCGCAGATTATCTGACCTCCGCGAATGAGCAGATCTGCCTGCTGGTGCAGGTTGAGAGCCGTGCCGGTCTGGAGCAGCTTGATGCCATTGCCGCCACTGAAGGTGTGGACGGGGTGTTTATTGGCCCGGCCGATTTAGCTGCTGATATGGGATATCCTGGCCAGCCAGCTGTGGCAGAGGTACAGCATGCTGTCGAACAGGCATTAATACGCATCCAGTCTCATGGCAAAGCGGCAGGCATCTTAAGCGCCGATGCCTTACTCTGCGCCCGGTATCTTGAGCTGGGCGCGACCTTTGTTGCGGTGGGCAGTGATGTCGGACTGCTGGTGAAATCCACCAGCGCGCTGGCAGCCGATTTCCACGCCAGGCTAAAAAAGTAAGCGATAAAATGCAGACGGGCCAGATGGCGTCTGCATTTCATTTCACGCCATTAGGCAGAGTGCCAGGTTACATTGAGCTTCTCACGCACTGCGGCTTCTTCAAGATGGCGCACTAAAATATGCTGCATCTCATGCAGTTTTTCTGCGTTGAGTGCGGTTAAGCTCACCCGGAAAATGCCTTCCAGTGCCTCCATACGCACTTCGCCCATACTCATGCGAAAATGACCGCTGTTCTCATCAGTCACAACGGGGGTTCGGTGCTGAAAATGGCTACACAGGCGGCGTAAAAAGCGTTCGCCATTCGGGGTGACGATATCGGCAACACATTTTACTGCACCTTCGCTTAATACTGGCGCGTTGAGCAACGCTTCGATTTGATTCGCTGCCACATGAATAATATCGCCTATACGCGCGATCGCTTCATCAGCAACCGGTTCCATCTTAACGCGCAAACTCAGCGCACGCTTCAGGTGATCCATTGCCTCTACGATTGCCTGGGGGATTTGCCCTGCGCTTTTGGCACGACACGCGCTAAAAGCATATCGGTCACGCTTTTATTCGCACTGAGAAAAGCTTTACCTTCATCGGTAATGCTGTAGCGTTTACGGCCCCCTTTTTCTAAATCGATTTCAGTGTAGCCGCGATCATAAAGCCAGGTTAAAGCCGGATAGATAACACCAGGGCTGGGCTTATAAGTCCCTCCCAGACGCTCTTTCACTTCATGAATCAGTTCGTAGCCGTGGCTGGATTGTTTGGCGATGATTGCCAGTAACAGCAGGCGCAGCTCACCATAATCAAAAGCGCGCGTGCGTCGGCCTGGTTTACCGCTGGCGTGCGCTGCCGCACTGTCAGCTTGCCCGGTGCTGAGATTATCTGCAATCTCATCCGAACGGCGTTTCTGCACCATTATTACCCCGTACAATAGCCACACAATATAACTGGATTTTAAATATATCGGAAATTTCGTTACTGACCAACCCGGCACGTTGTCTCAGGCAATTTTTTAATCATATTCACGGCGCGGGGTCGCAAAAATGCTGTTAATACATCATCGTCAAGTGCCCGGCAATACAGATAAACAGGCGGGCAGACACAAAGGCTGCCCGCCATCCTCACCTATCCAGCACCGCTATGAAGTCGCACTGGATGAGCGTATTCCCGGTAAAATTACCCTCTAAAGCATGACGGGCGGGACGGGCACTGGCATCCGGAAATGCTTTCTCCCAGTGACGGTTCACCGTTTCGCGTTGAGATTTATCCTGCATCCACAGCGTCATTTTGATCACATCCTCAAGCGTTCCCCTGCGGCTTCTACAATGCTGCGGACATGCATAAACATCAGTTCACACTGCCGCTCTAAATCTGCAGGCACCTGCTGTGTATGCGGATCGCGGCCATAGATCACGCCGGAACAGAGCATCGGTCCGATGCGGCAGGCAGCCGGAATGGGATTAGCATGAGGAAAACCGTCACTATAAATGCTTTGCCGTTTAGCCATAATTTTCTCCTGAGAGCCGTCAGAATTAATAGTCGTCATCTGCCATCTTCGCGCCAAAGCGGTAGACCAGGCGCAAACGCTCGGCGTGATAGTTGCCGGTAACGTCTGAAGGGGAATGTACGTAGTCGAACTCAAATTCCAGATGCAGACGCGGCGTGACGTTGTAACCAAGAATCATAAAAGCCGCATTAATATTTTCGGCAGGCAGCGGGTAGTAAATCCCCGTAGAGTCCTTGAGTTCCAGGCGTGTCACGCCAAGTACGCCTAACCAGGTTTCATCATGATAGGCATAGCGCAGAGCAAAAGCGTTGCCGGGCTGGTTAGTGGTGACCATGGACACCAGCGGCTGCCCGCTCTCCAGCGGCGTGTGGTCATAAATGCCATAACTGTAAGGTGCAAAGAATCCACCGCTCAGGAAAGCATCCTCTTTTGATGGCACATGGGTCACAGCAAAATAGATGTCGTGATTACGCGAGCGCATACCGATGCGTCCTGAATAGAGATCGGTATCGACATTGCGATACGGAGAAGCCTGATCGCTGGCATCCCACTCATGCAGATATTGCGCCCCCAGTATGGCGTCCAGTTGCCAAATTTCAGGCCAGGAACGGGGATCTCCGCGCCGCCGTACGCAAGCTGAGCGCGCTTATCGAAGTTGTAATACCAGGCTTCCGCCGTGGTGTTCCAGCGTTGACCATAACGCAGACCCAGCGTAGTGAAGCCATCGCTGTCAACCGAGGGTACGCTGGTGTCTTCGATTTCCGGGCTGCCAGCGTCCCCCTTTTCAAAATGCTCAGAACTCAGTGGTTTAAAACGATAGATGCGGTAAGCGTTGAGTTTAAAATTACCTCTTTCATTGAGGGCATAGGTTCCGCCAAATCCCTGATAAAGGGCAGGAACCATGGTCCAGCCCTCGCCTTCATTGGCAAAAGGGTATCCAGACCAAAGCGCCCGGCCTGAAGATCGAGCCCGTAACCGCGGTAGCGCAAAAAGGCTTTGCCGAGCACTGTGGTGTTATCGGACGGCAGGTAAATCTCGGTCTTTTCCACATCGGAAGGATTCAGCCCCAGGTTATAAGCCCCGTAAGCGCCCAGTCCCACGCTGAATCCTTCCAGTTCCGGGCTGCGATACTGAATATCACCGCCCAGCGAACTGGTGCGTTTATTCGGTAACGTACCGGTGAACTCTTTGAAAAACGTCATGGTTTTTAGCTCGCCAGAGATATTTCCCTGAGCAAGCCAGTCATTAAAGCTGTCTGAATCAGTCGCCGGTAATGCTTCGGCGTAACACGCACCGCAAAACAATGCCAGAGGCATGACGGTTAAAGCAGTCTTTTTAAATTTTTGGACACGCATTGCCTGGTAACCTCGTTTTATAAATATGTAGGGTTAATTTCTTTCAGGGTTTTAGGCGCAGCGAAGCCTTCCGCTTCTTTATGAAGCAGTCAACAAACGCTGAGGGTTACCCGGGCAAAACGTCGTCACCCGGTACGACGGGAATGCAGGCGTTTTAGCCTGTTGTTACTTCTGATACTGCATCAGCAAGGCTTTTCCGTAATCGTTACCGTTCGGAATGCGGGTAATGGTATGAATATGGAAGCGCGCCGGTTCTTCATTGGTGAGCCACATGCCGCTGTGATGATCAAATTCCAGTAACACCACCGGACTTTGAATGCGGTAATAAAACACGTCATCCTTGCCACAACCGCCGATCCAGCTCCACCATGTTGATTCAAGGTGCTGCTCAATCTGTTTCAGACGTGCCTGGCGCGGCCCGTCAGGTAAAAAATCGAGAAAAGCGGCGATGGTTTGCATCAGTCTGGCGCGCTGCGGTGCGTCAAATTCTGCTGCGCAAATGCCTTCCAGCGGTATAACGCGATTATCCTGAAATGCGCCAGCAAGGTGTCGCTGATCGGCAAAGTTAAAACGCTCCGGAGGCATTAGCGGATCTTCCATCTGCTGATAAACGGTTGCCCGCGCCTGTTGTTCTGGGCTGAGAGACTGCATCAGCGCCAGACCAGACTGTTCTTCTTCGGTGAACAGCACGCAGTCACTCTCATCGCCGCGCGCAATGACATTAGGCTCTACGCCCATAAATGTGGGTGCAATAACCAGCTGCCGGCCTGTGATAAAACAGCAAAACGCCACATGATGGCCATAAATATTCCAGCCCCAGGGCTGCGTAGCTGACGGCTCTCCGAACAGCATGAAGTGAAAACTCCAGCGGTTCATGATATTGGTGAGATCGTAGAGTTCGCCAAGAAACTGGTTAGCATCCATCAGCTGCTGCACTTTGGTAAAACCCCGCGCACTGGTGCAGCTGCGCAACAGCGCCAGAAAGGTTTCACGGGTGGCTGGTGACGTTTCTTCAAGCCGTATGCCGTAATCATTAAACGGGATTTCAGGGTTATACCAGGCACGCCACTGTTTAGCCTCAATGGGGTAACACACCTCTTTTTGCGCTTCAGGATCAAGGGTTTGTAAAAGAGCCTGAGCAACGGTAACAGCATTTTCAACGGCAAAGCCCTCATCCTGCAGGGGTAGAGATCGGGCTGAATTTCGCCGTTGCTGGTAATACCGCGAAAGTTTTCATCCAGCATTGCCTGCCAGTGTGCTTTTAATTTTTGCGCTTTCGCGGTGGCAAGCATGCGCTCGCCATAAGTATGCACGTCGACGCCACGCGCAAGACCAATACGGTGCGCATCGGCTGGCATTAAATAATCACGAAAATTTTGGCTGGCCATAACGTCCTCCGCTGATTAAGAGTGGGCGGCTTCTGCCACCACACGATTTTCTATGTGGCCTAAGCCTTCTATCTCCAGTCGCATGACATCACCGGGTTGCAGGAAGCGACCTGTTGGTGCACCAATGCCCGAGGGAGTACCGGTGGCAAGAATATCGCCCGGCTCAAGGGTCATCACCGTTGAGAGGTATTCTATTTGCGCATAGATGTCATAAATCATGTCGCCGCTGCCGGAATGCTGACGCAGCTCTCCGTTGACATACAGCTTCATATCCAGATTCAGCGGATCGGGAATTTCATCTGCGGTTGTGAGCCACGGGCCAGTAGGACCATGAGTATCGAAAGATTTACCCAGGGTAAAGGTCGGGGATTTGTGTAACCAGTCACGGGCTGAGACATCATTCACAATCAGGTAGCCCGCGATAACGGCAGCCGCATCGCTGGCTTTGACGTGACGGCAGCGTTTACCAATCACGACGCCCAGTTCAATTTCGTAATCCATTTTATCGCTGGCATCAGGCTTCACGACTGGCGAGAACGGACCGTTTATGCAGGATACCTGCTTGTTGAACCACATCTGGCTTTCAGGGATCGGAATGCCAGCCAGTCGGGCTTCATCAGCATGTTTACGGTAATTCATGCCAATACCAAGAAATTTCTGCGCATCCGGCACTGGCGCTTCAAGCTGCACATTCGACAGGGAAAAAGCCGGCCCGCTGGCTTCTTCAAGCGCCATCCGCAGCTGTGGCAAATCAGTAATTACCTGGCGCATCGATGCAGACACACCCGGTACAGGGGAGAGATCGATGACCTGATCGTTAACGACTTTGCCAATGCGTGTATGTCCCTGCTCAGTAAAACGTACTATTTTCATGGCGTTCTCCTTTACTTAATGAGGCGTCTTTACGTCTTATAAGGGGTCAGTTGAGACAATACGATTTGCCAGCTCTGCGACGTACGTCGCAGCACCAGCGTGGAGAAACCAGACCGCACTTTTTCTTCCCCCGTTTCCAGCAGCCGGACGGTGTTACACGTATTACCGGTCAGAAGGGCAATATCGCCCGCCAGGCGAATGTCGGGCGTTTCGCGGCAAATTGCGGTAAAGCCCCCATGCGTTCTACGTGCCGCAGAAACTGTGGTTTGTTATGCACCATGCCAGTGCTGTGAATGTGGATCAGATCTTCTGCCAGCAATTTCTCCAGCAAAATCAGGTCAGGTTGCGTTAAGGCCCGCTGGCGCTGCTGTTCGAACTCAAGCAGCTCGATTAAGTGCGCTTCCATTATCTGTCTCACCGCTGTTAAACCAGACCGTCGTAAGAACCACCGTCGAGTTGCAGGTTCTGACCTGAAATAAAAGAGGCTTGCTGACTGCACAGAAAAGCGCAGGCAGCCCCAAATTCCTGTGGCGTGCCGTAACGTCTGGCGGCAATGGATTGCACATTGCGTAAGCGGGCTTCTTCGCGGCTGATACTCTCTTTCGCGATTAAACGCTGAAGCATAAATTCCTGCCGGGGCGTATCAATCCGCTCAGGTAACAGGTTATTAATCGTGACATTGTCTTTCGCCACGTCCTGACTGATTGCTTTACATATCGCTGTCAGTGCGGTACGGGCTGAGGTTGATAACCCCATCATATAATGTGGCGATTTCACCATGGCGGAGGTGATGTTCACGATGCGGCCAAAGCCTCTGGCCTGCATGCCAGGAAGCCAGCTGCGGATCAGCTGAACGGCGGGAATAAAGTTTGCTTCCATTGCATTGCGTAAGGCATCCTCGTGCCAGTCAGACAGCGCCCAGGCTGGGGCCCGGCATTATTGGTGACCAGAATGTCTACCTGCTGAAGCGAAGAGAGGATTTTTTCCCGTCCTGCCGAGGTCGTCAGATCCGCTGCGATAAAACTGATATCTGTTTCGGGATGATCGAGACGAAGTCGCTGCGCAACACTTTGCAATTTACTTTCATCACGTCCGTTCAAAATGATCTGTACGCCTTCTGCTGCCAGTGCCTGAGCACAGGCTAATCCCAGCCCCTGCGATGAAGCACAGATAAACGCAATCCTGTTTTGTATGCCTAAATCCATGATTTCTCCGCTTTTTAACCGATATTTTTTGAGAGGCGTAGCAAAGATATATTTCTGGTTTGCGCCAGCCGTTACCTGACTTGCTTAAGATTAGATATATCTGTTGTTACGATATGTCTAGATATTGCTCTTCTCTCAGAATGAAAACTCAGAAGTCGGTCACGGATCGTCAACGCCATAAATTGGGTTTGGCTGATAAAAGTGTTGAACGGTTGTGCGCCGTTATCAGGAATCAAAAGGCTGAATAACCTAAAGCAGAAATCTATAAGGGGATGTTGAAGCTTTTAACGTTGTGGAAGGGGCACGGTAATTAACCTCACGGCCTAGCAGGGGTCTGTTGTAAAATTTTCGAGAAGGGGAATGCAGTGTGCAATGAAAAGATCAACGAGACACAAAGAAGAAATTTTTACGTGATTGATAGTTATATTAAATGACGCGTTTTCTTCCCTTAAAATGAACCTCGTTAGTCAGTGAGGTTGCGAGACGTCTGTTAGGCAATTAAGTACAGGCTCTCAGGCGCTTTGATGCAACGAGTTACATCTCTCCCGCCCGCGCTTCCTCACTTTGCATTAAAGCAAAAAATGACTCAAGTTCATGCAGCATCATTGAGGCGGCCACCGACAGCTGACGCTGTGGCGCTACGCAGAGCGATAGCGTAAAGGGTTTCAATATGCTGTCTATCAACGGAATAAATTTCAGTTCTCCGCGTCGATACTCATCAATGATATCCAGCCAGCACATCAGGCTGATGCCTACATTGTCACGCACCAGTGAACGCAGCATATGTATGTTGTTGGTGCGTCCGACTTCATTAAGCGTAATGCCTGAATTATTCACCAGCGCCTCCAGCGGATCGGCCAGCATGAGTGGTGAAGCCGGCACGATAAAGGGCCAGGATTCGCAGTGGCTGAAACGGATGGATTCCAGCTGCGCCAGCGGGTGCTGGCTGCTTACCACAATACCTAAACGCAGATCGGAAAAGGACTTCACCAGCAATTCACGTGAACTTTGCGGATTGAGCATAATGCCAAAATCCGCATCACCTGCTATCAAAGCTTTTCCGATGTGAATATTGCTCATGGTAGTAAGCGTAAAAGAGATCCCCGGATACTCTTGTCGGATACGCTGCAAAACCGATGAAAAAAACTGCGGTTGATAGCGTCAATAGTGGCGATGTGCACATGGCCGTGGCGCAAACCACGCAAATCATCCAGTTGTGTGCATACCCGCCCAAACTCACGCTGCCAGTTTTTGGCTGAATTCAACAAGATTTCCCCGCCGCGGTCATACGTAATCCTGATGGATGGCGCTCAAACAACGGCATATCCAGTTGCTGCTCGACGCGCAATATCTGTCGATCAATAGACGATGCGGAGACATGCAATACCTCAGATGCCTTGCGCAGTGAGCCCTGGCGAGCCACTTCAGTGAAATAAATGAGAAATCGTGAAAAGGCGAACATAACGGGTGCTCTCTTTTTGCAACGCATCATGCGAATTAAACAGATGGACGCTTACACATAGCCAAAATAATAATCGCAGCCAGGATAAAAACAAGGGTTTGCACGGCGTTGTGGCTGATGACATCCCTGTAAAAGCAGGCAGATTATGAAGCAGACAGAGAACCTGACTGTTACCGTCATCGCGAAACAATCCAACGGTGCAGGCAATATGTTACTGACGCTGGTCAGTGCCAGCGTACAACCGCTGCCGGATTTCACTCCGGGTGCGCATATCGATGTTGTCATTCCCGGCTGTGGCAAAGGCAATACTCGCTGTGCTCAGACAGGAAGGATGCTCAGCGTTACGAAATCTGCGTGCGCCTGGATCAGGACTCAACGGGTGGATCGCGCTGGTTGCATCAAAATCTTGAGGCGGGTGATCAACTGCTGATTTCTGCGCCGCGCAATCATTTTCCGCTGCCAGACGCGCCACGTACTTTGCTGTTTGCCGCCGGTATTGGCCTGACGCCGCTGTTAATGATGGCCGAAACGCTGGCGGATCGTCAGGCTGACTTCACCCTGCATCTTTATTTGAAACATTGTGATGAACTGGCCTTCGCCGGGCGTCTGGAGCAGCTCGGTGACCGCGTTGTGATCCACTACAGTAGCGAAGGAGATAGCCTGCGCCAGCGCGTGCCGACAGATCTCACTCAACCGCATAACAGCGTGCTGGTTTCATGTGGACCGGCCGGTTTCATGGAGCATCTGCATCAGCTGGCAGTAGAGAATGGCTGGAATATCAGCCAACTATACAGTGAGCGTTTCAAGCCAGTATTAGCAGCGCAATCGCTCTCTGGCGGTGCATTTGAAGTAGAGATTGCTTCCTCCGGTGCGCGTTACGCCATCGCTGCCAGTCAGACTATCGCTGAAGTGCTGGAAGAGGCAGGCATCGGTATCGAACTCTCCTGTGAGCAAGGCATGTGCGGCGCCTGCATTACTGGCGTGTTAACGGGCGTGCCGGATCATCGCGATCAAGTGCTGAGTCAAAAAGAACGCGCCGCCAACGACTGTATCGTGCTGTGCTGCTCGCGTGCCCATTCTCCTCTGCTGGTGCTGAATCTATGAACGTTTATTCGGGTGCGACAGGTGCACGGTTACCGCGCTGGCTGCTGCCAGATAACTGGCCGTTAAAGGACAACCAGCCACAGCAAGCGACTTTACATTTTCATGCCGAGGGTTTGCAGTTTGAACCCGACAGCGGCAGTTCATACGTTAACTATCTTGCGCTGAATGGCGCGCTGGTACTGCCTGCTCTGATCGAGCCGCACGCCCATCTGGATAAAACCTTCACTGTACAGCGTAGCCCGGCGCAGCAGGCGGGTTTGCTGGCGGCAATTGCTGCTATGCACCAGGACCGTGAAAACTGGAACGCTGATGATTTACGCCAGCGTGCCACGCGGGCGCTGCACTGGGCTGTGGAAGGCGGCGTCGGTGTGCTGCGTACTCATATCGACTGGTTTTCTGCTGACGCGCCGCTGGCCTGGCAAGTCATCGGTGAGCTGAGTCATCCGCTGTGCGATATCGAACGTGTGGCGCTGGCACCGCTGAATTTTTCGCTAATGCCACTGATGCGCAACATATTGCGGCGCAGGTGGCGCTAAGTGGTCAGGGTGCGTTGCTGGGCGGTTTCATTCACAGCAGCAACTGGGATGCGCAGGCATTTGAAAACCTGTTACAGGCAGCCAGCCAGTATCAGCTGGATATCGATCTGCATATTGACGAAGAGTTGAATTCCAGCGCACAAGGCATGCGCTGGCTGGCGCGCTATTTGCAGAAATCTCCGTTTAAAGGGCAGATCACCTGCAGCCATAGCTGTGCGCTTTCTTTGCAGGATGATGCGCAACAGATCCTTGATGTGCTGGCACAGCAGCGCGTCACGTTGATTGCACTGCCGCTGACCAACTTGCTGTTACAGGACGCAGTGCAAGGCCGCACGCCACGTCTGCGAGGATTGACGCTGATAAAAGAGGCGCAGGCGCGCGGGATCCCATTGCTGCTCGGAGCAGACAACGTGCAGGACGCATTCTGTCCATTGGGTAGCTACGACCCGCTCGATACGCTGTTCAGTGGATTACTGAGTCTGCAACTCGGTGCGGCTTTTGATGAAGCATCTGCTTTGATTTGTCAGCGCAGTGCGTTACATGCCGGTGCTGTGCAGTTCAGCAACGATTTAGTGGTCTTTCCCGATGCAGATATTACGAGCTGGCCGTTACGCCAGCGGCAGCGTTATCGGCTGAAAAATGGTGTGTGTTATGCCCTGAAGGCAGGAGAACAAACTGATGGCGCTTGATGAGGGAGCGGGCAAACCGCTGGCAAAATATGCTGCGTGGCGACGCGCGGGCGACTTTATTTTTCTGTCCGGCATTATTCCGGTGAATCCGCAAACCGCCACCATTGTCCGCGGCTACGCTGACATTCCGGAAAGCGCGCAGCAACTGCTTGGCCGCACCGGCGAGTTCTCTACTGATATTAAAGAAGGGCCCATTCTGGCGCAAAGCTGGTACGTGCTGGAGAGCATTCGCACCACCATCGAGAGCGCAGGCGGCCAGATGAGCGATGTGTTCAAGCTGGTGCAGTACTTTCGTAATCTCGACCACTTTCCCCATTACAGCCGGGTGCGCAAGCACTTTTTCCTGATGCGCCGCCGGTATCGACCGTCGTACAGGTGAGTGAAATGCTGCCGAGCCAGGATGTGTTAATCGAAGTTGAAGCCACGGCGTGGTTGCCAAAATAACACGAGGAATCAAAATGTTGCATGGTTATATTCCGGCAAACCGCTTTTTGCCGTATCTGAGCTGGACTGATATTGCCACGCTGGACAATAAAGCCAACACGGTAATTGTGCTGCCAACCGGCGCGATTGAGCAACACGGCCCGCATCTGCCATGCGCAGTGGATAGCGTGATTTCCTCAGGCGTGGTCGGGCATGCTCTGGCCCGCTTACCGGCTGAAATTCCGGCCTATGCTATTCCCCCTGTTACTTACGGTAAATCGGACGAGCATTTGCACTTTCCCGGCACGCTGACGCTGACTGGTGAAACCCTGCTGCACACCCTTCTGGAGATTGGCGAATCACTCTATCGCGCTGGTTTCCGCAAATTTTTAATGGTTAACGGACACGGTGGACAGCCGCAGCCGTTGCAGATGGCTGCGCGTGAACTCCGGCTGCGCCATGGTGACATGATCATCATCATGCAGGACACTTTTAAAGTGCCGAACTGCGCCGAAAGCTTTATGGATGATAAAGAGCGCCAGATGGCGATGCATGCCGGCCATGCAGAAACCGCGCTGATGATGGCGCTGGCTCCGGATACCGTGCAGATGGATAAAGCTGTCGCCAACTATCCGCCAGCATTCCCCTGCCCGACGCTTTCTACTAACAAGCCGTTAGCCGCCTGGGCGTCTTATGACTTTGGTCCAAGCGGTGTTATTGGCAACCCGTTGCCCTCCACACCAGAGCAAGGCGCAGCCGTTCTTGACTCTCTGGCCGAAAGCTGGGCGCAAGTCATTACGGAGGTGCATCAGATGACCTGGGTGACGCGTCCTGAACCGGCATGGGGCAAAGGGCAGTGGCAGGGAAAAGTATTAGACCAAAACGACGCAGCATCTTTTATACAACCGCGCTAACCGGAGATCGGCCATGAAAAAAACATTGAGCATTGTTGCCGCACTTTCGCTGGCGCTATCATCCCAGAGCATGGCGGCTGAGAAATTTACTTTTATGACCAACTGGTACGCCCAGGCCGAGCACGGCGGTTTTTATCAGGCGCTGGCGCAGAATCTGTATCGCGATGCCGGTCTCGACGTCACCCTTAAAATGGGCGGCCCGCAGGTACACACCATGCAATTGATGGCGGCTGGCCAGGCTGACTGCATTATCAGTGACAATATGCAGGCACTGGAATCCTGGCAGCAAGGCGTCGAAGCCGTGCCGGTTGCCACAACATTCCAGCACTCGGCGATTGCGTTTCTGACGCATCCGGATGTGAAAAGTCAGGCCGATCTGCAGGGAAAAACGTTTCTGCTGGCGGCTGAAGCTTATACCTCGTACTGGCCATGGGCGCAGAACGTGCTTAACCTGAAAAATGCTCGCGTTCGTCCTTATACTTTCAGCATCCAGCCCTTCCTGGCGGACAAAAATCTGGTACAGCAAGGCTATATCACTTCAGAACCCTTTGCCGTACAGAAAGTCAATGCTCAGGCCAGCGTTTATCCGATCAGCGACTGGGGCTATCCGCCATATGGCAACAGCATTGTGTGTATGAAATCCACCCTTGAAAAGCGTCCGCAGGTGATTGCGGCCTTCGTTAAAGCCTCAATGCAGGGCTGGAAGAACTATCTGGAAGATCCGGCCGCCGGCAATGTGCTCATCAAGAAAGAGAACCCGCAGATGAGCGATGAACAGATCGCTTTCGGCATTGCGCAGATGAAGAAATATCAGATGGTGACCGGTGGCGATGCGCAAACCGCAGGCATTGGCATCATTACCGAACCGCGCCTGAAGCAGACCTGGCAATTGCTGGTGGATAACAAGCTAATCGATCCGGCCAAAGTGCCGTTCGAAGGCAGCTATGACCTTAAATTTATTCAAGATGTTAAGGTTATGCCATGAACACCGCCAACCGCATATCATTGATCAGCCACGATACGCAACCGGTGCCGCTGCCTGCGGCGCCACCGGCGATTGAGGTGCTGTCAGCTGAGAAAATCTACCCGAATGGCACGCGCGCCCTGTTGCCAGTCGATCTCACCATCCGACAAGGTGAATTTGTGTCGCTGCTTGGCCCATCAGGGTGCGGCAAAAGCACCCTGCTGAAAATGATTGCCGGGTTGATTGAGGCAAGTGATGGCAAATTAATGCTATTCCGCCGCGATCGTCGCGAAAATCAACGCGATTTGCCGCTCTCCTTCGTTTTTCAGGAGGCGACACTTATGCCGTGGAGTAACGTGCATAAGAATGTACGCTTACCGCTGGATCTTGCTGGCGTACCGCGTGCAGAAGCTGACACGCGCGTGCATGAAATCCTTGAACTGGTCGGCCTTAAAAGTTTGGTCACGTGCTGCCCCGCGAACTTTCTGGTGGTATGCAGATGCGCGTTTCTATTGCACGTGGGCTGGTGACGAGGCCGAAAGTGCTGTTGATGGATGAGCCGTTTGGTGCGCTGGACGAAATTACCCGCAACAAACTGGACAGCGATTTGCTGGATTTATGGCAGGAGCAGAAGCTCACCGTCGTGTTTGTCACCCATTCAATTCAGGAAGCGGTGTTTTTGTCGCAACGCGTCATCATGATGGCGGCGCGTCCAGGCCGCGTAGTGGATGACATGCGTATTGAGACTCATATGGCGCGCGATGATGAATTCCGCGTAAGCCAGGCGTTTACTCAATATGCGCAACAGCTTCAACGCGGTCTGTTAGCGGCCAGCCAGGAGAGTAAATGATGAAACCTTTAGCAGCAAATCGTCAATTTCAGCAGTGGCTGTTTCCGGCGCTGGTCGCCATTGTCATGTTATTGCTGTGGCAGTTTTTGGTCACTATCTTCAACGTGCCTGCTTTTCTGGTGCCGTCACCGCTGGTGGTCGTGCAGAGTCTGGCGCAAAACTTTCCTTCGTTGTTTATGTCGTTGCTTTACACCATGAAAATAACCGTGATCTCTTTTGCAGTGGCAATTGTCATTGGTTCCGTTATCGCCTTTCTGCTGGTGCAAAATCGTTTTATTGAAACCGCCCTGTTTCCCTATATCGTTTTTTTACAGGTGACACCTATCGTCGCCATCGCGCCGCTGATTATCATCTGAGTGAAAGACACAACGCTGTCACTGGTCGTATGCGCCACGCTGATGGCGGTGTTTCCCATTATTTCCAATACCACGCAAGGTCTGCGCAGCGTATCGCCTGGACTGCTGAGCTATTTCCGCCTCAATCATGCTTCACGCACGCAAATCCTGTTGAGGCTGCGTGTTCCTTCGGCATTGCCCTATTTCTTTGGTGCGCTACGCATTTCCAGCGGTTTGTCACTGATAGGCGCGGTAGTAGCGGAATTTGTCGCTGGCACCGGTGGTGCAGATACCGGCCTTGCCTACCAGATTTTGCAGGCTGGCTATCAGTTGAATATTCCACTGATGTTTGCCGCCCTCCTGCTGATTTCACTGGCAGGATTTCTGCTGTTTGCACTGATGTCGTGGCTAACGCGCCGCATGCTGGCTGCCTGGCATGAGAGCGAGCTCAGTCCAACCTGATCTTTTTTAATTACAGGAAAACAACATGTCTGATACTGATCGCCAGTCGGCACTGGCGGCGCTGGTTGCGGCGTTGCCTGAACTCGACTGGATTAAAGAGGCACCGAAGGTGAAACGACTGTCGCGTGATTTTCACTGGTTCAGTCCGGTATTAAAACCGCAGCTGGAAGAGAAATTTGCCGAACTTGCCGTTCGTCCGCGTGACGAACAGGAGCTGAAGTCCATTGTTGCGGCCTGTGCCAGACAGCGTGTTCCGCTTAATTTGCGCGGCGGCGGCACCGGCAATTATGGTCAGTTGATCCCACTTAATGGTGGATTGATGGTGGACATGACCCGACTAAACTCGGTAACCGCTATGGGGCAAGGTTCGGTGCGTGCGCAAGCCGGTATTCGCCTGGGCGATTTAGAAACACATACACGGCCGTTTGGCTGGGAGCTGCGCTGCATGCCATCCACCTGGAAGCTGGCAACGCTCGGTGGTTTGTTTGGCGGCGGCTTTGGTGGCGTAGGCTCTGTCAATTACGGCCCACTGGCTGCACCGGGCAATGTGTTATCGGTGCGTATGATGACCATGGAAGAAACACCGCGTATTTTAACGCTGCAGGCACCGGATGCGCTGTTGCTGCATCACGCCTATGGCAGCAACGGCATCGTGACAGAGATCGAACTGGCGCTGGCTCCCGTCACGCCTGGATTGAGCGTCTTGATACCTTTACTGATTTTGCTGCGGCAATGGCATTTGCCGATGCGCTGGCACGATCGCCAGGTCTGGTGAAACGTCAGATTGCTGTGTTCGCTGCGCCGGTACTGGACTATTTTACCGATCTGGCGGATGCAAATGTGGTTGGCAAGCACGGCGTCATTTCCGTGGTCGGCAGCGAAAGCGATCCCCTGATACCTTCCCTTCTGGCGCAGCACGCCGGCTGTAATGCGCTCTATTTTGCCGAGGGTGAAAACACCGGGCATTCGCTGATCGAATATTGCTGGAACCACACCACGCTTCAGGCGCTAAAAACCGACAAAACCCTGACTTATTTGCAAACCGCCTATTCGCCAGATGACTACTTTCAGCAGGTGCTGCAAATGGAAGCGCAGTTGTCAGATGAAGTTATGTCGCATATTGAATTCCTGCGTGATACGAACGGCAATCTCACTTGCAGTGGATTACCGCTGGTGCGCTATAGCACGGAAGATCGTTTGAATGACATTATGGATATTTATCGCAGCAATGGAGTAAAAATAAATAACCCGCATGTGATTCATATTGAAGACGGCAAACAAGGCATGGTACGCGCTGATGTGGTTGCCATGAAACGCGCCTGCGATCCTTATAATTTACTCAATCCCGGCAAATTACGCGGCTGGGAAGTGCGTGACACCTTACCGAATGTGCATATTTCGGGCGTGAATTAATTCTTCAGAATTTATTAAGGCAAAAGCTGGCTGCCGGATGATCACGTATCCGGCATGCCGCGCGTTGCTCTCTTAAGACGAGTGTATTTATTCAGGAAATATTTAAAATGAAAACACTGAAAAGTGTGGGGCTGGGTGCGCTGTTTTTTCTTTGTCTCCGGCTGCGTTGGCAGCAACACAGAGTAACATCAGTTCTTGTCAGTATGATGCAGGGGAGTGGACAACTTTACTGATATTTTTACCTGCGGTACGGTGAGTGGTAGTTTACGTACGCTCTATTACTCCACTCATAATGCCTATTTCTCTAAAGGCTTTAATCAGGATACAGCCAGCTACGGTGGCAGCCTGAAATATGAAACGGCATCTGTATATGGTTTTCGCGCAGGCGTAAGCGCAATTTTCCTGCGCGGTATTGATCATCCTGATGAAGCACATACCATCAGCGATATCGGCGATAATCAAACTAATATTGGAGAAGCATATTTAAGCTGGCAGCGAAATAATTTTAAAATTACTGTGGGCGATCAGCGAATTAATATTCCCTTCGTTGGAGATTATGACTGGCGTATTACGCCGATACTCTTTCGTGGTGTAGATACTCATTATGGTGACAGCACCAATTATTTGCATGCTACCAAAGTCTGGCGCTATAAACCCTGGGGTGACGATCAGTTCCTGAACACCACGGCGTATACCGATATTGATGAGCGCACGAATGGTATGTGGGCCATCGGCGGTGGGCGCGGCACGCACTGGGACGGTAAAACACTCACCGGACAACTGTGGTATGAAGAGTACGCTGATTATTCCCGCGTTGTGTATGGCGAGAGCCATTTGCAATGGCAGGATGCACTGTTCCGGCCAGATGTCGCGCTGCAATTTATTCGCGGTACCAGTGACGGCAAAGCATTGGCAGGTGAAGTAGATAGTACCTCATATGGTGCCCAACTGGCGCTGAGCTTTACGCCCGCTCTGAACTGGAAGCTGAGCTATGACCATATAGCCGCCAGCGCCAACAGTTGGAACAATGGCTCGCTGGTAGTGCCTTACGCGCACAACTCGTCTTCTGGCCCCTATTTTGCTCAGCCGTTCTTTACCAGTACACAAGATTTGGGCAGCGGTAATGCTTATTCAACCAACCTGAATTACATAATGAATGAAAACCTGTCGTTAGGTACGCAATATTCGTTCATGGACCTCAAACCCTCAGTGTCATCCGCCAGCATCAATCAGTCTGAATATCTGATCTATTTCACCTGGGCATTTAGCGGCGTGTTAAAAGGTTTGAGCCTGTCTGATTTTGCCGGAGTGCAAACTTCGCCACTGTATGATTCAAGTTTCTGGCAAAATCGTTTGAGTCTGCAATACGATTTTTAAAAGATAAACAGGCGTAAGAAGTCCTTACTATAGGTTGAACTTAAACCGCTTTATTATATCCGTTCGGCCTGTGCGGTGGTTTAAATAGTAAGGGATGCGCGATAATGATCATCGTGCATCCCTGATTTGCCAAACGTTGGCTGCTCTGATAAGTGAATCGCCATATTTATGGCTTTTTTAAAAGCGGACAATAAAATTTTAGGGTGCCGCACTGGCATTTCCCTGTGCTAAAATCCCGGCAACGGAATAACCACAGCGAAGCCATCAGGATGAAGAAAAAAGCACGCCAACGCCGCACGACGCGGTGTTCAAAACCTTTCTTTCGCACCCGGACACCGCGCGGGATTTTATATCGCTGCACCTGCCGCCGGCACTGCTTAAAATCTGTGACCTGACGACGCTGAAGCTGGAATCCGGCAGCTTTGTTGAGGATGATTTGCGGCCCTACTACAGCGACGTGCTTTATTCGCTGAAGACCGGCCGGGGCGACGGCTATGTGCACGTTCTGATTGAACATCAGAGCTCGCCGGACAGGCTGATGGCGTTCCGGCTGATGCGCTATGCAGTGGCCGCTATGCAGCGTCACCTGGATGCGGGACATAAAACTCTGCCGTTAGTAATACCGATACTGTTCTACCAGGGGAAACGTAGTCCGTATCCGCACACGATGAACTGGCTGCAGCTGTTCAGCGAACCTGAGCGGGCAGATGAACTCTACAGCGGTTATTTTCCGCTGGTTGACGTCACCGTCATCCCGGATGAAGAGATCATGAATCACCGCAGCATGGCAGCCCTGACGCTGCTGCAAAAACATATCCGCCAGCGCGACCTGAACGAATTTCTCGACCAGCTGGTCACGCTGATGCTGACCGAATTTATGACCGGACAGCAGGTGCTGGCGCTGGTAAACTACATGATTCAGGCAGGTGAAACGCCGGATGCGGAAGCCATTATTCGTGAACTGGCACAGCGTGTGCCGCAGCATGAGGACAAACTGATGACGATTGCACAACAGCTTGAGCAGAAAGGTCTGGAAAAAGGTCTCGAAAAAGGCCGGCAGGAAGGCCGACAGGAAGGCATGCTGCTGGGCGTTCGTGAAGCCAGTCTGCAAATAGCCCGCAATTTGCTGGATAACGGTATGGACAGAATGTCAGTCATGCAGATGACCGGTCTGTCTGAAGACGATTTAAAGCAAATACACCACTGAGATCCGACAACATATCTGCTCAGTTCGGCGCAGGTAATACATACCGGCCGAGTGACCAGACTTATCCACAGAAAAAGTGGAAAGCCTGTGTGCAAACAGGTACAGATGCCTGTAAATAATGACTGATTATTCCTGCTTCCCGAATATGGCTTTATCTCTGGCTGGCAAGCGGCCACAGCTTTGATACCGTTTCCGGCAACAGCTGAGGTAACAGACAATTCAGTTATGTATCGGCGGCAACGAGTTCTGTCTCTGATTCGTAGCGGTTTCTTTAATAAAGATATTTATTCGAAACTGCCGCAAAGGGTGTGTTTTGTGCAAACCCTGTCTGGCATCGCAAAGATTTACTTTCTCCGGGAACCTGCGGGCTGAGCCAGGCGCAAGCGAAGCATCAAAAATTCAACTTGTCAGCTGCCCTGCGCAAACGCTCATCACCCCGGCGGTCGTACTTCTGCGTGGTGGTAACGCTTGCGTGGCCCATCGCATCGCGGACGGTTATCAGGTCTTCCCCGTTATCCAGCATCATGGAAGCGAACGTGCGGCGTAAATCGTGCGGGGCGCATTCATCGATCCCACTTTGCATACGCCGCTCACTGAGAATGTGATAAACCGCCTGCGGCGTCATGCGTTCGTAAGTGACACTGTCACCTGCACGTATACGGGTAAACAGCGGCCCGTCCTGCTCGCCGCGAATCGTCGCCGTCCAGATATGGATGCGCCGCCAGACCGACTCCGGCATAAAGGCCAGCCGCTCTTTGTTCCCTTTTCCGCGTACCAGCAGCGCCTGCTCCTGAAGCAGAATGCTGGCGTAGTCGAGGTCAGTCACTTCTGAACGGCGCAGGCCGCAGCCGAGCATGACCGCCAGCATGGCCGCATCACGCGGGCCTCTGCAGGCGGAGTCTTCTTCACAGCAGCGGAACAGCGCATGAATTTCGCCGGCGGCCAGCGCACGGCCGCGGGCCAGCCGGCTTCCCCTTACTGCGCGTACCGCCTGGATTCGCTGATAACTTTCCGTATCCATCAGCTTCATCATCCACGCCTCGCGGGCGGTGCCTTTCAGCGCAGAGAGATAGGTATTGATGGTCGCAGGCGCCCGGCCGCTGGCCGAGAGCATTTCCAGCAGCCCGCGGATGTGGTGGCGACGCAGGCTGCCCCAGGCGCAACTCTGCAGGGCGCTGAAGCCGAGCATTTTTGCCACGATATTGAGAAAAGAGCTCATCGTCTTTCTGCTGGCGGCGGATGACAGTCCGATAAGGTAAGACTGCGCCGGGTTCAGCGGCTGGCTGTTATTAATCGCGGCCAGCGCCGACGCATCCTGCCCTTCAAAAGAAGAAAGCTGTAGCCTGTGCGGCAAAAAATGGTCATCAGCCGGGTCAGTCATGTGGTTCCTTGTCGCCGTAAGTGAAGCCGCCGTGCCGGCGCGCTGTGCTGAAATCTGGCGGGATTATCCCCTGACGATGCACTTTGCGTAAAGCTACTTTTTCAAATAGATATTTTAATAAGTAAAAAGCAACGTAGAGTGATTAACTATCTTGTGCTTTATAAGCCAGACTGCAATCTCTATGAAGGCGTTACTACATGAAGTCCGCATGATTTCACTGGGATAAGGCGTTAAGCTTTACTTATGGTTGTCTGTTCTTCGTTTAAATTACATCTAACACATGTTAAAACAAGTTAGTCAGACTTTCATCGTCAACTATTCTTCAGTATATAATGAGCAACCATAAGAAATATGGAATGAAAGGAAGCGATTAACGTAAATTGAAATTTTTAATATAAATAACGGTTGTTTGCAGGAATATTTTATAAAATGGTTTGTCGTAGTAGGCTATTAAGCAGTTTATAATATTCTCTTGATGAAAATATAACCTTCTAAGAAGGCTTGGGCATTTTTTCGTTGTGTAAAGATCGATATAAAAGGGAGTTACCTGACTAGAAATATGTTCATTAAACTAACTGGGTAATTTCAAAGACATGTAAAGATGGCTCGTCATCCAGTCTTCAGTCACTATACGCAATGTTAAACGCTGCTGCCTCAAATTTCTGATTGTTGCAGAGCGACTAGTTATGAGATAACGGTTGTTACGAATGGTTTAGAAATGACTGAGACTTAATTTCCTCGCTAAACCCGTCACAGTTCAGTTGTATAAAGCTTGTAATCTACAGAAGATGTTATAAGGTTTCATGTTAGGATTGTTACTGCTTCTTGGCAGGCAAAACCTGGCTTCCGCCTCGCGGAGGGCCGGGTTTTTTCATTTCAGGGGCTTCTATGAAAATCATCAAAATCTTAAACAATAACGTTGCCGTTGTACTGAATGATTCAGGCAAAGAAGAAGTCATCATGGGCAAGGGGATTTGCTTTCAGAAACGTACAGGTGATGAGATTGATCCTTCCTGCACTGAAAAATCATACTCTATACGCACTCAAGGGATTGTAGCGCAACTAAGCGATATGGTTTCCATTATCCCTGAAGAAGTTGTGACCACTTGCGTACTGATTATAGAACGAGCACGTAAAACGCTGGGCTGTAGCCTCCAGGATACTTTAATAATAGCTCTTAGCGATCATTGTCACTTTGCGATTGAACGCAGCCGGCAGGGCATCCCGCTGAAAAACAATCTTAAGTGGGAAATCAAAATGCTTTATCCAAGAGAATACGCCCTGGGATTAGTGGCATTGGATCTTATTAACAGCCGATTAGGGGTCAAACTTACTGACGATGAGGCTGGCTTTATAGCTTTTCATTTTGTAAATGCTCAATTAAACAGTGGTATGCCTGAAGTCGGGCACGTTTCACAGTTTATGCAAGAAGTACTAAACATCGTAAAATATACCCTCCGCATAGATTACGACACCGAGTCATTAAGCTATAACCGGTTTGTAAGTCACCTTAAATTTTTTGCACAGCGTATGCTAGGTAAAAAAGGGATACAGAATGATGATAACTCCTTGCATGATGCAGTTATGCAAAAGTATCCTAATGCCTACCAGTGTGCACAAAAAATTAGTTTACATGTTCAAAGCCGTTACGGCTATGATTTGGCTAATGAAGAGAGAATGTTTCTCACTATCCATATAGAACGAGTAAGGCGCGATTTTGCTGGAACTCCTGTTCATGTCGACGATGTATGAAATCAATCGGCGTTAGGGTGACAAAGACGCGGACCTGAAAAGATCCGCGCGTATATATCAGAATCTGACTACGGTTTTGAGCCCAATAACCCATGCATCCTGTGTTTCACTTAATCCGCCCGGACGATGCCAGTATTGCAGACCAGGCTGCAAATCAAGCCATTCAATGGGCTTGAAACGATAATATAATTCTGCGTTCACCGAATGACCCGGTACTGGGCTATAAAGAGCATTACCATAATCGCTGACTCCTGCAATTTCGTTACGCATCTCTTGATTACGGGCATAGTGATTACTCATGTCAATGTAAGAAACACCAAATCCAATTCAGTCTTCCGGACGCACATCGAACATGCCACGATATCTTGCTGAAGCCGTAGTTACAATGTTATAAGGATTAGTGCGTTGGTCTGAATAACTCATACTCCATGAAATACTTAATCCTCTGTTTGAATTATCCAGATGGCGCGTTATTTGCTGGTTCATCCCTGCCCATAAAAACCAGGTCCGATTGTAGCTTTTATATCCTTGAGGATCATTTAAGCCACTTTCTTGGGATTTGCCGCTGGAGAGATCAAACTGGTGAGCATTGGTGAACAAAACACCAACGTTATAAACCCCAGGAAGATTATTAACAAAGGTTTTGGCCTCTAATTCAACAGGAAGCAGGAAACCTTTACTGCCTTTTGTTGACCAGCTCCACGCATGACTGCGTGAACTAGCATCAGGATTTTGTTCCATTATTCCTGTTTTCAGAGTAAGTTCATCCGTCAGTTTATAAGCAAAAGAAGTTCCCCAAGTATGAACGTTCCAGTTACTCCATAATAGTGAATTAGCCGACTGCCCACCACATTGAGAGAGCAGTTGGAAATCACAGGGAATTGACTGATCGAAAGTTTGTACTTTGTTCATTAGGCCGACCCGCCACAGTAGTCGCTGGTCATTGAAAGTCCGGCTAAACGTCAGCCATCCTAGCCGCGTTATCGACTGACCACCCCAACTTTCCTGAGAAAGATCATTAAACTGCACGCGCGGATCCTGAAGCCTTTTAGTTGTCAGCAAATCATTATGGTTGCGATTGACGATATTTCCTTCAATTGTGGCATCCGGAATGCCCGTAAATCGTTGCAGATCCTGAGTAAACGTTAGCGAGACTTGATCAATATATGCAGTATGTGAGTCGTGGTCATAACCGCCTCCAGCGTTGTTTGCCATTTGGCTTAAATAATTCAGATCGAAGTTAAATCCGTTACTATTTAATACAGGGCGAATACCCATCATATCGCCCAATAGTCCTTTTGAGATGACTCAAAGCCCAGCACTGTACCATTCCACTGTAGCTCCTGAGCCTGAGTGTTACAGGACATTGTTAATATGCTAATACAAACTATTAGATATAAAAGAAACTTTTTATTCATTATTTCTTTCTCTTTATTTCAGGTAGGGTGTAACTCAGCCCGAATTAACGGGCTGTTTTATAGGGCAATAAAAGATTTGTATTTATGGATGTCTGAAAAAACTTATTTCAAAGACTCTCCGTGACTACGAATAACATCCTGGTACCAGTAAAAGCTCTTTTTCTGGTACGCGCGAGAGTGCCGTTACCATTGTTGTCTCGGTCGACGTAAATAAATCCATAGCGTTTGGAAATATCAGCCAGGGAGGCGCTGACCATATCTATAGGCCCCCAGCTGGTATAGCCCATTATTTCAACACCGTCTCTGATAGCTTCATATACCTGAATAAGATGGTCATTAAGATACTGAATACGGTAAACGTCATTGATATTGCCGCTCTCGTCGACAACATCTTTTTCCCCCAGTCCATTCTCTACGATGAATAAAGGTTTCTGATATCGGTCATAGAGCATATTGAGCAGGATTCGCATGCCCACTGGATCAATTTGCCAACCCCATTCTGACGCTGTTAAATGAGGGTTTTTAACCATTGAAAGAATGTTACCGCGTGCCTTTTCATTAAGTTCTTCATCAGAGGTCACACAGCCGGTCATATAATAGCTGAAGGAAATAAAATCTACGGTGTGTTTAAGGTCCTGTTTATCTTCTTCGGAAACATCAAGTACTACGTTACGCTCTTCAAAAAAACGTTCCATATATGATGGATAATAGCCACGAGACTGCACGTCACCAAAGAACAGCCATTCTTGTTTCTGACGCTCGGTTTCCAGCACATCTTCTGGCCGGCAGGTCAAGGGATACATTAGCCCGCCGAGTAGCATATTCCCTATCTGCGCATCAGGAATAATTTCATGACATGCTTTAACCGCACGGGCGCTTGCAACCAGTTGGTGATGGATCGCCTGATAAATTGCCTGCTTACTGCTGTCCTCTGGGAGGCCAACCCCGGTGAAAGGAGCATGAAGTGACATATTAATTTCATTAAATGTCAGCCATAATTTCACTTTGTCTTTATAGCGGGTAAACACGGTTTTGGCATATCGTTCGAAAAATGCAATTAGTCGACGATCTGACCATCCATTATAATTCTCAACCAGTGAAAAGGGCATTTCATAGTGTGATAAAGTCACCATTGGCCGGATGTTATAGCGAGCCATTTCATCAAAAACGCGATCATAAAATGCCAGTCCTGCCTCGTTCGGTTCTTTGTCATCTCCGTTTGGGAAAATTCGCGTCCATGCAATCGAAATGCGCAGTACAGTGAATCCAAGTTCAGCAAAGAGTGCAATGTCTTCGGCATAGCGATGATAAAAATCAATCGCTATATCTTTAATGTTAAAATCTCCCACTGTACGCGGTGTCACTTCGCCGAAGATCCCTTTGGCTGCATATCTGAAGTTGAAACACCTTTGCCATCTTCTAGCCATGCACCTTCAATTTGGTTAGCAGCGGTAGCACCGCCCCATAAAAATTCTCTGGAAAACGAGTGTTCATTTTTTTCCTTTTACCTTGACATTTATTTGATGACGGTTAGTAACTTGCCACACTCAGAAACTGTTTGATTTGCCTGAACGATAACATCAGCCATTTCATCACTATTGGTTACGAGCACTGGGGTTGTAAGGTCGAATCCAGCAGCCTGAATAGCGGGAATATCGAATTCAAGCAGCAATTCACCCTCTTCAATTGGCTGGTCAGTTTTTACATGTGCAGTAAAATGAAGACCATCTAGTTTTACTGTGTCAATGCCTACATGGATTAGAATTTCAGTGCCGTTTTCAGCAGTTATCCCAATAGCGTGATTAGTTCGGAAAAGAGAGGAGACGACCCCTTTAACTGGCGACACGACCTGACCTCTTGTCGGCACTATGCCCACACCCTTGCCCAGGAGGCCACTTGCGAATGTCGGATCTTTGATATCCTCCAACCCGACTATAGTGCCTGTCATTGGACTCATAACCTGTAACTTTGAGAGACCCGAAAATGATTCAACCTCACTGGCTGTATCCGTTTTAGAGATGAGACTTTGGGCTGGTTCAGTAGTTGTCCGAGCTGGTAATCCAAACAGCCAGGTCACCAATGTTGAAAATACCAATGCAATTGCAGCCCCCGCAAAAGCTGCGGTTACTGAAGTGTCAGGACCTGTTAGTGGAATAACCTGGAAGAACGTAAATACGCTGGCGAAACCGAAAGAATAGGCAGTGGTTTGCCAGGACCCAAGCACGGCCGCGCCAAGAGCACCGCCAATACAGCCGATGATAAAAGGTCGACGGTGAGGTAATGTTACGCCGTAAACCGCTGGTTCGGTTATACCAAAGAGACTGGCTGTGAAGGCCGAACCTGAAAGCGCCTTAAGCTTTGTATCTCTTGACTTAAGGAATACGCCAAGCGTAGCGCCTGCCTGCCCCATGACTGCCGGCACTAATAAAGGCATCAGTGTGTCATGACCAAAATTTGCGAAATTGTTGATCATGACGGGTACCAGTCCCCAGTGAAGACCAAATATTACGCATACCTGCCAAAATGCACCCACAATGGCTCCGGCAATCATTGGGCTCATACCATATAGGCTAAGATAGCCTTCTGCGATAATTTTACTCATCCAAATTGAAGCTGGTCCGATGGCGAGAAAGGTCAACGGCGCAGTAATGACCAGACTTACGAAGGCTACGGAAAATGACCGAATGGCCGCTGGTATGAGCGGTTGACTATAACGCTCAATCAGGCTTGCAACCCATGCGGCAAATACAATGGGAATTACCGATGAGCTGTAATTCATTAATTCTAACGGCAGCCCAAGAAAACTCATTGATGTAGCTTCATCGGGCACTTTCAAAGCATTAGTAATAATTGGATGTACCAGCGCTGCGGCAATCGCCATGCTGACGGCCGGGTTCCCACCGAACTTTTTGGCTGCACTGAAGCCAAGAATAATTGGGAGAAAATAAAACAGTCCATCACTGGTGGCGTAAAATATTTTGTACGTACCATGACTTTGGTCGAGAAGGCCACAAACTACCGCGAGCGCCAGTAATCCCTTTAGCAGCCCTGTTGCGATGAGCGCACTAATTACCGGTGTGAATATTGCCGAAATGAGGTCAATAAACTTTGCAAACAAATTTTCTTTTTTACCCGAGGCATTTGAATCGATGTGTGAAGAGTGCTCGCGATTGGGTACCGCAATCAGTTTGTAGATTTCAGCAACCTGTCCACCTACAACAACCTGATACTGGCCGCCACTTTCAACAACCATAATCACACCGGGATTAGATTTCAGCTCTTCTGTATGGGTTTTTGAACTATCTTTGAGCTTAAAGCGAAGGCGCGTGGCACAATGCATAACACTCAGAATATTTTTTCCCCTCCGACACACCTGATAATATCGTCAGCAAGCGATTGATATTTCATTATAAAACTCCCATATGATGCATCTTTTAAGGTGAACGCTGAATTTAGGCCAAAAAAACCTAAACCACACCCGTCGGCATTGAAAACGGGTGTGGTTTAGGTTTTGCCTGCACTGCAGTAACAATCCTGAACGGCGTTAACTATTCATACTCTGACTTCTGGTTACAAGTAGTTTCATAACTTAATTGCTTTTATGTGAACCTGATCATATCTGACACCAGCATACTGATAGTTAAAAGACATAGGCATCCGATCCTTTGTCTTTCTATTGACAATTTTACTGGCTACATATCATGGCGCTTTTATTCTAAAGACTCTTCGTTCAGTTGGTCCATGTCAGAAATCGGCTAACGCCGGAACGGCTTACGTGTTACCTGTTTTAATGGCTTTCCCGTCTGGGAGCCTTGAACACAGCTTTAAATGTATTGAAAATGCTTATCTTTAAAGGAATATTTATTTAATTTTCAATGTTAATGTTGAAACGATAAAGAAATAAAACATTATTCTCAATCCTGACAACATTATCATCCCTCAGACTTCATCTTCGAGACTTTAAGTAGAATATTATGCGTTTAAGTCACTAACTGATGACCAGCGTTTTTATGCCAGCATTGCTTCAATTTCTGCCTTGCATTGCATTAGCGAACCGAGCAAGTGATCAAATTTCTCATCAAACCGGAGTGCAGGTACCGCAATGGAAATGGCGTAATGCTCGCTAAGGCTGGCATCAATATAGACTCCAACTCCACAAACGCCACGCGCATGTTCTTCTCTATCAATAGCATAGTGCCGGGTACGAATTTCGCGAACGTCTTCGAGCACAGATGAAAGTGTTCGCAGAGTGTTATCAGTGCGGACATCAGGATGGTTGCCCAAGAGAGCTTTAATTTTTTCATCTGTCAGCATTGCCAGCATCGCCTTACCGTGAGCTGTGCAGTGACAGGGATAAGCAGTGCCGATTGGAGAGACGACGCGCAATTCTTGGTCAGACACAAACTGGTTGACTGATACCGCATAATTTCCTCGATATACACATAAATCAACGGTTTCTCGCGTGCGGCGACCGAGCGTTTCCATAGCGGGTCGGGAAAGTGTTATGACATCGGTATGTGCTGAAGCGGCAAGACGCGCAAGAGCGGGACCAAGCTGAACTCCTTCCAGACCAGAAATCAAAAGCTGCTGAGTTTCAAGCGAACTGACCAGACGATGCACTGTGGTTCGCGGTAAGCCTGTTTCTCGGGACAGTTGTGAGATTGTCATCCCTTTAGGCTGTGTTTCGAGGGCACGAAGAATAGTAGCCGCCCTGGCAATTACCTGAGATCCGTTATTATCTGCTTCGTTACTCATATCAAAATTCCAGGCTTACAAAGGAGTATCAGCATATCACTTTTATCCACATAGTGGATATGTTGAACAAGCATTCTAGTATGCTTTTTACCTATCTCCCGACTTTTATTTAACTACAAGTCGCTAAATACGGCGTTTCCCTGACAATAGGTTTACAGTCGAAAATTTGACATATACTCGGTAAGACTTGAGAATATCATCCGTATATTGGTCATGTGTTCTAATTATTGGACGGTTGCTGGAGAGAAAATATGCAAGATTTAAAAAAGCCTGGGGCATTTACGCTTCTTGCTGTTGCCTGCCTCACTATTATGGTGGGATGCGTCATCGTTCCCGGATTGACTGAAGTCGCTGATAACCTGGGTACCCCATCGGCTGCAAGCTGGCTTGTAACCGTACCCTCCTTAGGAGTAGTCATTTTCGGGCCGCTAGCGGGACGCTTCATTGACAAGGCGGGCGCATACAGGGCTTTAAGCTGGGGGCTCTTCATGTATGGGCTGCTTGGAAGCGGAGGGGTATTTTTGAATGGACTGGTGCCCGTTATGCTTGACAGATTGCTGCTTGGCGGTGCCACGGCAGTCGTCATGTCAGCAGGCACAACCCTAATATCAACCTTTTACAGTGGTCATGCTCGTCTGAAAATGATTGCTTCGCAAGGAATGTCCATTGAACTGGGGGAGTGATTTTCTTGTTTATAGGTGGGCTGCTTGCAACACTTGGCTGGGGCTGGCCTTTTATACTTTATCTGGTAGCCTGGCTTCTTCTGGCAATGCAGATTTTATTTATACCTGAGCCTTCGGCAGAACATAGTAAACCAGCAAGCGTTCAAGGCGAAAACATAGCGATAGAAGGTGCTGGTAAGCTTAAAATTGTGTATTTTGCAGCTGCTTTTTCAATGATATGTTTTTTTACTGGCGTTATCATTATTCCGCAGCATTTTCATAAAATGAGTATTGGAGCAGCTGAAACCGGTTATTTTCTTTCTTTTATCTCATTAGTCGCAGTGTTCGCCGCAGCGCTCATGCCTCGAATTGTTGCACGCATAGGTGAATACAGTACGCTTTATGCAGCTTTCATTTGCTACACTTGCGCCCACCTTCTCTTTTCTGCAGCATCTGGCATCCCCCTTTTTGTTACAGGTGGGGTACTGATGGGATGCGGTTTTGGGCTCTCTGTTCCGCTGGTTAACCATATGACCGTGGAGCAAAGCCATGCTCAAGTACGAGGCCGAAACCTTGCTTACCTTTCAATGGCTATCTTTTCAGGCCAATTTATGTCTTCATTCATGGAATTTATTCCCGGGAGTTCCTCAGTAGTATTTATAGGCGCAGGCCTGATAGGGGTTATTGTGATCATTGCACTAATGTTGTTTCGCCGTAAGCACCGCGGCGCAATAGTCTGAAAGAAATTTTAGTGCTAAAAACTGAAAGGAGAGGAGGATTTTATAGTACTCACTCTTCCTTCAGTAAAGTAAAGGTAAAATGGATACCACTTCCTTTGTTATGTATCGCACTCCCTGTTTAACAGGTCGCTAATTACTCCATATAGCTGCATGTAGTTGGATTTTGGGGAGCCGGGATTGAACAAAAGGAAATAAATGAAATGCCCACGAGCCTTTTTAACGTATGTCATCAGTAACGACCAGGTCGCGTCGATGCCGCTCTAGCTATGGCTACTCGAGCAATTTGTAAAGTGGGTCATTTTGAACAATCGGAAAATTATGATGCGCTATATCCGGCATGTCGATGTACATGCCGGTGACAGATGACATTATATCGGGAAGCTATTCTCTGAGCCTTTACCAGTAATTGGGTGGCTCAACCGTTGCCGCATTTTCCCCGTAATATAGAGAAGGCAGTAAGCGGGACAGTGAAGTAAATTCACAATGTGCGTGCTGCATGAGACCTAGCCCAATTTCATCTGCAACTGGATTTGCGTCCGTGTTCGTTGTTTCTCCCAGAATAAAGCGTGACCGGAGTACACATCCCCAACCGGTATCACGTATTAGATGGATCATTCTTCCGTCTATCGGATCGCCTTTTCCGTCAAGAGTGATGCTTTGCCCAAAACCAATGCAGCCACATACGGCTGTAGATATCCATCGCTGCTCCCTGGCATACATCAGACGCTCAGTGCTGAAAAAATCTTCAGCGGCATGAAAGCGGATTTTTGCTGGTATCGGAGCTATTTTCGTTCCCAACCCTTCCTCAGCGTAAATCGTCGCGCCAATGTAATTCTGGCCTTTCTTCCAGTGGCTGTCCCAGCCGTAATGTGCTTTATGCTCACTCGGATGCCACCACTTCAAATGCTCGGTTGTGCTGAAAAATTTAAACCACCAGTCAAACATATCACCAGTGCATCCTGTCATGTCTGTTCTGGCTGCCACGACCAGACGACCATCTTCCAAACGTGAAATACCCATTTCAAGCGGTAAGGGGCCGGATTGAGTAGATCATCTATGGAAGGCAGATCCCAGTTTTGGTGTGTATCTTTCATGACGAATAACTCCAGATAAGCCATATTAATCAAATCGCCGTTCAAGCCTGATGCTTGCGGGGAATTGCGGTAAACAGGTGTTGAATAAAGGGTGCGATGGTTTCTGTCTGGTCGAGATTGTCGGTGAGCAGGTGGAACCAGCTGAAACCGAAGGTGATTACCAGCATCAGCTCAATATCGGTATCGGCTGGCAACTCCTGTCTCCTGACGGCGGTCGCCAGAATTTGTCTGGGTAGAGCAAATCGGCGTGCCATAAACTGATCACGCAACAGTTCCATGTTTTCTTTTACGTTCTGTGATTCAGCAATAAAACTCCGAAACGCGACCCCGCAGGAGGTGTTATGCCACAACTCCCAGAGCGTGCTGAGCATTAGAGAAAATCGCTGACTGACCTCCAAATCCTCTGGAATGTGAATCGCACATGCGCTCTCAACCTCATAGACCTCTGCAATAAGCTGTGCCTTATTGGCCCACCACCGGTAAATGGTTGGCTTACTTGCTCCAGCCAGTCTGGCCACACCATCGATTGAAAAGCCGACATAGCCTTTTTCCGAAAGTAATGTTTTTGCTGCATCGATAATTGCCTGATGCGATGCCTCACTACGTACTGCTCCCGCTGAACGGCGAGATTTCGGGTTTTCATCACTCATAAATAATTCACGCTACTGGTTTTACACAGAATCAGGTCTGGCTTATTAATAAATGAAACGATACGGTTCGTATTGTTTTACTATAAATCATAATCCACAGAGATACCAGCCTAAGGAACATAAGCTGGCTCGCCGAACGCATTACCTGCGTACGCTCATTTCATCTTTTTTAAATGAAATAACAGTATGCAATTTAAACCAGGCATTACAAGCTATGGCACCAGCATTCCTCTCTGCCGATTGAATGTAGAGGACGTGGTCAGTGTCTGGAAGAACACTGAACTTTCCATCATTGGGTGTAAAATCACGTACCGTTTTACAATCAGATGAAAATACAATCACTCTGAGCACAGACGCCAGTCGACATGCGATGCGTCGGGCTGGTACAGATAAACTGGATGCAATCTATCTCGGTACCTGGACGAATCCTTATGATTCCCGCAGTTCTGCAGCAATCGTTCTGGAAATGCCTGGCACTGGACAACAGGCTTATTGTGCGGACATCCAGTTTTCCGGCAAGTCAGGAACGTCAGCTATGCAGCTGAGTTTTGCCATGGTGAAAGCCGGTATGGCTCAGCACTCTTTGGCTATAGGCGCTGATACTATCAGCCGTCACACCGCGCCAGGTGATCTTACAGAGGCGTATACGGGTGCCGGCGCAGTAGTAGTGCTGTTTGACACAGACAAAGTGATAGCTGAAGTAGATGAAACGTTTTCTGCTGCGGAAGATCCGGCCGCAAGGAAACTGCTATATCCGCTCTGGCATGGGCCTCGGATCCGATAAAAACAATCCTGGCATCCATCGGCATCTAGAGCTGGCTTTTAAAGGCATGCTTGAAAAAACAGGGCTAACAGCTGCTGACTTTCACCACGTCATTTTACAACAACCGACTATTGCCACACTACGTTCAACGTCTCACAGACTGGGCCTGAATAAGGCACAATTAGCTCATTCCCGTTACGCATCCACTACGGGTGACATCGGAGCTGCAAGCCCGTTGCTGGGGCTGGCCAGAGTGCTGAATAATGCAAAACCCGATGAGCGTATTTTAATCGTTTCATATGGCTTCGGAGCAGGTAGCGATGCTATTGCGTTAACTGTGACCGAAGAAATTCTGAGCTATCCCCGACATCAGCACAGCGATGAACAGCAGCTGTCTACTATCCAATTTGTGGATTACGGCACCGCTGCAAATATGAGTTCAAATTCCTGCGCCCTGATTACGCCCTTACCGCTTACCTGTGAAAGAGGTTTTGCCATGACAGCTTCACGCCGCGTTGCGATAGTTGCTGCTGATCACACCCTGCCTGGGGACCCGTCACCTGACGAAAACATTTAAAGAACTGGTTGTTAAGTCCGCCTACCGCGCCATTGCCCAGATCGACATCGAGCCTCGTGAAATTCAGGAGATAGCATTTGGCTATCATGGAGAAGGTATTTCAGAATACGGCGGACTCAGCCCAACTCTTTCAGATACCCTGGGGCTGAGCCCGGTACCTTGCCTTATTACTGCGTCGAACTGTACCAGCAGTTCTGTTTCCTTCCAGACCGGCTGTCACATGATTGAATCAGGCCATTTTGACATCGTTCTGATGGGGGATTTGAAAAAATGACCGACCACCTTAACTATGCGGAATATATTGGCTCCAGCACTGAGTGTGAATACGGCTATTTTTTGGTATTTCTCATACGGATGCCTTTGAGCTCAGCACCAATGAGTATTTCCGACTAATTAATTTTTTTGATTTTAGAATGCTACCACTCTCACATTTTCTTAAATTGTGAATATGAGACTATTTTTATCCACTTTAGCATGAATCCTATAATAGCTAATCTCGTTAAAACATTGATCATGGTTGCTTGCCTAACCTCATATAATCAGCCTTGTATAAAGCCAAAAGGCATGCCTGTACCTTAATGTGAATCTTGTCAGACAAAACTCAGCCATAAAATGACAACGCTACGCAAATTATGCTGGGCTGGTCCCTGCTGTCTCTTCAGAGTTCACGTAGCGCGATCAGTTATGACAGAGTTCATTCATGAGCAGGGTGAGTGGACATGGCACGAATCTGTTCTTTCGCATGGTCTCTCTGAACTGACGTCTAAATCCCAACTGGAACCGACCTTAACATTTCCTGAGCCTGTCGTACTTCAGTAGCCGGGTAGTCTGCTCTGTAGTGGCTTAAAAATTTGACAACGTAACAAATACTTCTGGGTAGGGAATGTTATGCAGAAGAAGGACTTTCGCGCCGAAAGTTATTCTGTAGAAAAAATCTTGAGCCAGTGCGGTTTACAATAATGACTTTTTGAAAGTGGCTGAATATCACATCATTTTATCAAGCCAGCGCAAACGCTTTTCAGCGGCACGCCTTTTGTATATTGTCAGGGTTCGTCAATAATCCTGAAAAGCTACGCTATGTATTCTGCCCTGTCATCACTGCGCACGTTGAGTGTATTCAATCTGCTGCGGGCGTTTACGCCGTTTCAGACTGACGTGCTGAAAACGCTGGCGCTGGCAGCTATGCTGGCCGATCACGTCAATACAGTACTTCTGCACGGCAGTCATTCATTGCTCTATGCTGCCGGACGAATGGCCTTCCCGCTTTTCACTCTGGTCTGGGCCGCTAATCTTCCGGCAGCGGGCACTAAGTTGCAACGGCAGGCGATGCGTTTATGGCTGTGGGCTTTTATCACCCAACCGGTGTTCTGGCTCGCATTTATGGGCAGCGGTCAGTCGTGGCTGGCGCTGAATATTCTGTTCCTGTTTGCTGGATGCACGCAGCTTTTATCCTGGCAAGCCCGTTATGGCACAAATGGCATGATGGCGGGTATTGCTCTGCTCCTTTTGCTTGCCTGGCCTCTGACGCCCTCGGGCTGTGGTCTCAACAGTATGCTTTTTGCTTTGATGTGTGTGGCTGGATTTCGCTTCGCACCGCTTTCTGACAGCCTGCTTTTCATGGCCGCTCTGCTGCTGGCGCTGGTGGCTCAGCAGATTTACAGCACACCTTCATCAATGACTGATATCAGTATCATCAATGTCGGTCTGGCGGCGCTGCTGTTTTTACCGGTTGCGATCGGTTTTGTCTCGGCAGTTCCGAGAGTGCTGTTCCGGCGCGTCTGGCCAAGTCGCTTTTTTATCATGCAGACGTCGGTCATTTATTGTTAATCGGCGTGCTGGCACTGCATCACTAACACTGCGTTAACCCTTTTATCCCTCCGCTAGATCCACGCCAGGCCAATACGCTCCTCAGATAGCATTGAAAAGGTTATAAAATTTCTAGAGCAGAGCTAAAAATGGTATATTTGCCGCTTACAGTGAATCTTTGCTGTATGTAGGTTCAGTATATTTGAGGAAGTTTTTAATGAGTAAAAACCTGAGCGAACTGAATAACGTTCGTACCTTACGTGCTCAGGCGCGCAATACGACACTAAGTATTTTGGAAGAGATGTTAGAAAAGCTGAGCATCGTGGTCAGTGAGCAGCGTGAAGTGTTACAGGCGACTGAAGCTGAAGCGCGAAAAAAGCTGAAAAACTCGCCCTGTATCGTGAGCTACTCCTGGAAGATAACATCTCTCCGGAAGAGTTGGTCAACGGAACACAATCAGTCGGGCCCCGTAAAAATAAGCGTGCGCCCCGGCCTGCTAAATACAAATACAGTGATGAAAACGGCAATGCCAGACACTGGACCGGTCAGGGCCGAACCCCTCACCGATCAAAGCAGCCCTGGAAAATGGCCAGTCACTGGATGATTTCCTGCTTTAAACTGAGCTGATATCAAGCCGGAAATCAGCTTAGCTCTCTGCATCTGGTTTTCCGGTTTTATCTGTTTTGCGCCCCGATCCTGCCTGCCAGTAGTCTGAAATGCCCTGTTCTAAAAAGCGGACAATAGGGCTTCAGGATGCCGCGCCTGCTGCCAGCAATTCACATATTTTTGCGCAACTTTTTCAGGTTATTACAGTTCGCCAGCAGTGTGCAGTCTGGAAACTTTTATCTGAGATGCTGAAATTCTCGCCTGTTGTGCTGGCAGAACTTATCCACAGAAAAAGTGGACAGCCTGTGTGCAAAAAGGTACAGATGCTCAGCAAAGGTAGCCAGACTTCACAAAAATCATTGCCTCTCCTGTAAGAGTTTTACAGGATCGGGTTGATTTTAAAAAGATACTGGCTGAGCAGTGCATGTTTTGATCCGTCAGTGTAAAAATGGGTTAAGCATGTGTCCTGCAATATGTCAGCGATCATATGTCTGCTGTCTGATTCCGCTAAATGACGCGAATAAAGCCTCGCGGTACAGCGCAATTTGCCGCTTTTTATGCTGTAAGCGTTAACATAATGCCGCGCTCATGCAACAGGTGGCAGATGTCACTGTCCAGGTTTTTATCCGTAATAATGTCGGTCAGGTTAGCCAGTGGTGAAGCGCAAAACAGCGACCATGAACCATATTTACTGCTGTCGGCCAGCAGCACCCGTCGTCCGGCATTTGCCAGCAGATCGTATTTCAGTCCCGCCTTTTCTTCTGTGGGGGTGGTAATACCGCGCTCCAGGCTCCACGAGTTACAGCTGACAAAAGCGATGTCAGGATTGATGCTGCGCAACAGGCGGCGGCCATGCTCGCCAATGCAGGACTGGCTGGAGTCATCAATGCGACCGCCGATAATGTTAACTTCAATCTGTTTGAATTCAGACAGAAACAGCGCGATATGTAAATCAGCCGTGATGACCCGCAGCGGCAGATGCGTCAGCTGTCGCGCCAGTTCAAGCATGGTGGTGCCCGCATCCAGCACTACCGCGTCGCCGGACTGCACAAAACGGGCGGCCAGCTCTGCAATCGCCTGCTTCTCAGCCAGGTTGCGCTGCATCTTCTCCAGCGTGGTGGGCTGGCTTGGAATAAAGCGGTTCAGGGTGACGCCGCCGTGGCTGCGGCTGATTACGCCCTCTTTATCCAGCTTAATCAAATCACGCCGGATGGTAGCCGGTGAGGCGCAAATGGCGCTCACCAGCTGCTCTACCGTCACCAGATTATGACTCTTCAGATAGTCCATAATCTGATCAAGACGACTTTGTCCCTTCATATTTCCCTATGCGAGCTGCATCGCGAGTTTGATGGAGATCGCCATGCTCTCAGACTTCGCTTTACCTGTCCACGCGATATCAAACGCGGTGCCGTGGTCGGCTGAAGTACGAATAAAGGGCAAGCCGGCGGTGATATTTACGCCATCATAAAAGCCTAAAAGCTTCAGCGGGATGTGTCCCTGATCGTGATACATCGCTACCACAATATCGTATTGTCCTTCCTGGCATTGCAGGAACACGGTATCCGGCGGACAAGGCCCGTAAACATCAACGCCCTGCTCTTTCATCGCTCTGATCGAGGGGCGACAGTGGTAATCTCTTCATCGCCAAACAGCCCGTTTTCGCCAGCGTGTGGGTTAACGCCCGCCACGGCAATGCGGGGTTTCTCAAAACCAACGCGGCGCAGGAAAGTATCTGCCATACCAATCACCGTCTCGATGCGCTCGCGATTCAGGGTGTCGAGGAACTTACGCAGTGCGATATGCGTAGTGACGTGAATCACTTTCAGCTTATCGGTATAGAGCACCATGGCATAATCTCTGGTGTTGGTGAGATGGGCCAGTAATTCCGTATGACCAGGATAAATATGCCCCGCCGAGTGCAGCGCCTCTTTATTCAGAGGTGCAGTAGCGATCGCCTGCACTTCGCCAGCCAGCGCCAGTTCGGTTGCGCGTTTAATGCAGCGCCAGGCCAGATCGCCCGCTTCTTTCTGCACCACTCCGGGTCTTAAGGCGTCAGGATTAGCCAGGGGCTCGTCAATTACATTGATAATGCCCGGCGCGAAATGCGCATCTTTTACCCTTTCGAGCACTCGCAGTTCGGCTTGTGGAGTAATGTTCATGCCCATGATGCGACGCAGAGTACTGGCGCAACCGACCACGATTGCTGGCGCGCCGTTCAAATCCCCTGAGACAGCGACTTGATGATAATTTCCGGACTGATGCCCGCCGGATCGCCCATAGTCACCGCAATGATTTTATTCACTCAACTTCTCCTCAATAAAACGAATGGCTGCTACCAGGGTGTTTTCGTCGCCAAAGCCACCCGCTTTGGTCATCACCGGCAAGTTAAATTCACTGTTAAGCAGAACCCCGTGCGGCACACAGCCCGCCACCAGACCCTGAATTTGAAAACCGCTGGCCCCCAGGGCCTGAGCCACCGCAATTGCCACATCGCCGCCGGACAAATAAAGCGCCTCGGGCTGCTGTTGCGTCAGTAAAGCGTGCGTTAGTTCGCCTAAAAACTGGCAGATCGCCTCACCCAACTGCTGCCGTGTCAGGTTGTGCTGCTGGCAAAGCCGATCAATTTCATACCGTTGGCTGGCATGCTGACAGGTACGGATCACCGTGTGCTGACCTGCCCGTAGCGATGCCGCGCTTTGTGCAAGCCACTCAGCCATTGACGGCCATGCTGGCTGCTTAAACAGTTGCGCAATCTCAACATCAATCAGGGTAATTTCGCGCTGCTGCGCCAGCTGAATGATTTGCTGCTGCGCGCTGCTGCTCATTGAGCCAATAACCGCTAAAACCGGTTTCGCTGCGCGGGTGGAAAGGTGCGCACCCAGCGCATCACTTAATCCTGCCGCGCCCACTAACAGTGGCGTTTCCTTTAAACGCGCCGCTGCCTGCATCAGACGGCGAATATCTGCGTCCTGCTCTGCATCTACCACCACCACGCCGTGCAGATCAGCTAATACCCTGTCCAGATGGTCGCTACGTAGCGTGGTGAGATCGATCTGGCTTCCCGCCAGTTGCAGTTGTTGCAACACGCTGGCGCTGAGAATGGGTGTTTTGGGATCGCTGGCAAACTCTGTTTCGGTTAACAGCACATCATTGAGATACACCGCGCCGTGTCGCGTGGTGCGCCCCAGCCGTGGCACGGCGGGCACAATTAATGCTAACTGTTTGCCGCTGGCCGCCAGTGCGGCGCTCACTTCTGCACCGACGTTGCCACGCAGCGTTGAATCAATTTTTTAAATAACCAGCCCTGCTGTGGCTGATGTTGCTTTACTACCTGTGTGATGCGTTGTGCCGCCAGCCCGGCGCTGACGGCACGGCTGTCAGTGCTGATGACCCAGACGTCTGCGGCTTCGCGGTTAACGGGCGTATCGCTGTTGAACAGCACATGCACCCGGGCACCCGCCTGCGCTAATCCACTGCCCGCATCATTCGCACCGGTGAAGTCATCGGCAATAACCAGGACCGGGGTTTTCCATAACGGCTGCGTCATCGTCTCTCCTGTGTAGGCGGTTTGCCGCTAAGAATGATTATATTCAATCACGATTGATTATATGTGAGCAAGATCAAATTAATCAAAATCGATATGCCCTATAAATTGACCCACAGTAAGTGACAGCACTCGCACTGATATGAGCAAATGCAATCATTCAGTTCAGATTCACAGCAATAAGGGCATGAAATGAATATCAACAGCACGGTTATCAGTGGTTACCAGTCGCTGAACGACATGAGCTATCTGCTTAACGGAAAAGAAAAAGCGTTACTGGTGACCGATAAGAATATCGAAGGCATCCCGGCAGTACAGGCTTTGATCGCGCAACTGAAACAGCAGATCGCGACGGTCAGTGTGGTCAATAGCGTGCCGCCAGAACCGAGCCAGCATGACGTCGCAGCTATTCTGAGCGCACTGCCCTCGCGTGATGTCGATCTGGTAATTGGCGTGGGCGGTGGCAGCGTACTGGATGTTGCTAAACTGCTGTCTGTGCTGTGCGTCAAAAATGCGCCGACGCTGGAATTACTGCTGGCGGGCGAAAAGCCACAGCAGCGTACGACTTCGCTGTTGATTCCAACGACTGCCGGAACCGGCTCGGAAGCCACGCCAAACGCGATTCTGGCGATCCCGGAGAAAGAGACCAAAGTCGGTATTATTTCGCCGGTGATGCTGCCCGATTTTGTCGCGCTGGTGCCGGAACTCACGACCAGTATGCCGGGGCACATCGCTTCTTCCACCGGCATTGATGCGCTTTGCCACCTGATTGAATGTTTCACTGCCACTGTCTCGAATCCGGTTGCTGACAACTATGCGCTAACAGGCATGAAGAAACTGTTTGCCAACCTTGAAACCACCATTAATGAGCCGGGCAATTTGCAGGCGCGCCTGGAAATGCTGTGGGCATCTTATTACGGCGGCGCATCGATCGCCCACGCCGGGACGCATCTGGTACACGCCATGTCTTATCCGTTAGGGGCAAATATCACCTGCCCCACGGCGTGGCTAATGCAATCTTACTGGCCCCCTGCATGCGTTTTATACGTCCTGCGGCGGTGAGCAAATTCGCTCAGGCTTACGACCTGCTGCCAGATGCCGACGCGACGCTGGATGACGAGGCCAAATCTTACGCGCTGGTGGAATATTTCAACGCACTGGTGAAACGCCTGAATTTGCCCGCCAGCCTGGAAGAGCTGGGTATCAGCCCGGACCACCTGCCCTATTTAGTGGAAGCGGCCCTTGATGTGCAACGCCTGATGAAAAATGTGCCAACGGCGGTTACGGCGAATGATGTGCGCGACGTTTATCTGACGCTGTTTCCTTCATACCAGGAATAATGAGGACCCTCATGAGCAAAAAAATTAACGGCGTGCTGACCGCCATTGTCACCACCTTTGATAGCGATGGCGCGTTCAATCCTGTCACGCAACGTGAGCAGGTTAAACGCCAGTTGAATGCCGGTAACGGCATCTTTTGTGGCGGCACTAATGGCGAGTTCTTTGTGCTGAACGAACAGGAAAAATCGCTGTCACCGCAACCTGCGTCGATGAAGTGAACGGCAGCGCGCCAGTGGTGGCACACATTGGTGAAATCTCCACTCGTGAAACCATCCGTCTCGGCAAGCAAATCGCCAGGCTGGGTGTGGATGCCGTATCGGTGATTACGCCCTATTTCGTGCCGCTGAAGCAGGACGAGCTGATTTACCACTATCAGACCGTGGCTGATGCACTCGAGGTGCCGCTGTTCCTCTACAACATTCCGGCGCGTACCGGTAATACCTTACAGCCGGAAACCGTGCGCAAGCTGGCGTCGCACCCCAACATTATCGGTATCAAAGATTCAGCGGGCAGCTATGAAAGCCTGAGCGGTTTCCTGAAAGCCGCTGAGGGCATTGATAATTTTGACGTGCTGAACGGGCCGGATTCACTGATCCATCAGGGGTTTGTTGAGGGCTGTTCAGCCTGTATTTCTGGCCTCGCGAACGTTGCGCCAAAAGAGATCAACGCCATCTGGGCTCGTTTTAACGCGGGCGATACCGAAGGTTCGCGCCTGGCACAGGAAAGCGTGACCGGCCTGCGTACCGATCTTTACAGCGTTGGTTTTTCACCCGCTGCTGTAAAAAAGCCGTGACGCTGCTTGGTTACGATGTGGGTGAAAGCCGCTACGCGGTGCATTTCAGTGCGGAAGAAGAGCAAAAGATCCGCCAGATCGTTAATCAGTATTTGCAGTAACAGGCTGTCAGGGCAGTTCTTGCTGCCCTTGCCTGAAACCTGACACCGGGGAACCCTATGAAAGTAATTTGCACCTCGCCGTCGTTTGCAAAATATGACGCGACGCCGATTGAAACACTGAAACAACACGGCTTTGAGCTGATCGCTCTGCCTGCCGATGCACCGCTGTCGGCGCTGGAACCGCATCTGGCAGAAACCGTTGCCATGATCGTGGCCTTTACCAACGTTAACGAAGAAATGCTGGCGAAAGCGCCGCAGTTAAAAGTGATATGTAAGCACGGCGTGGGCGTTGACAACATCGATCTGGATGCGACACGCGAACGCCATATCTACGTGACCAACGTGCCGGACGCCAATAAACACGCGGTCGCAGATTTTGCTTTCGCCCTGATACTCAACAGCGCGCGTCAGGTGACGCAGGCGGCCACGGAAACCCGGGCAGGCAACTGGCCGCGCATTTTTGCCACAGATGTATACGGTAAAACCCTGGGCATTACTGGCTTAGGTAATATTGGTAAGCAGGTCGCGCTGCGTGCCAAAGGCTTCAACATGCGCGTCATCGCCTTTGATTTTTATCCTGATGAAAAATTTGCCGCTGAGCACGGTATTGAATTTGTCAGCATGGATCAGCTGACCGAACAGAGCGATTTCATCACACTGCACACGCCGCTGACGAATGAAACGCGCAACCTGTTCGATACTGCACGCATCAGACGCATGAAGAAATCCGCGTTTTTGATCAACGTGTCGCGCGGCGGCGTGGTGAATGAGCAGGATTTGTTCCAGGCGCTGCAGGACAATGTGATTGCCGGTGCCGCAGCGGACGTCTTCGATCACGAACCGCTCAGTGAGCATCCCCTTTTCACGCTGCCGAACTTTATTCCAACCTCACATATCGCTGGCTACACCGATGGCGCGATCAGCGCAATAGGTGAACGCTGCGTGCAGCAGATTATTCAGTGCATTAAACAGGGCGACCGCCCGGTTAACGTCATGAACGGACTGGCTTAACGCTGCCTTTTTTGCATAAACCACAACTATTCCCACTGTTTCGCATTGCAGAAAGGCAGAAAACACATTTATCACCCTGAGCGTTATGCCGTAGTCACGGTATTGATGAATGCAGCCAGTGCCTCTGCCCGGCGAAAATAAAGGGGATCAGGTGAACAGAATATGAACAATACCCTGCGCTCTACCCGTGTCCGCTGGTGGATTGCTGGCCTGATGTGGCTGGCGATTGCCATTAACTATATTGACAGAACGGTGCTCTCTGCGGCGGCGCCACGTTTGATCACTGAGCTGGATATTAACCCGGAAATGATGGGTTTTATCATGGCTGCGTTTTTCTGGTCTTATGCCCTGCTGCAAATTCCGGCGGGCTGGTTTGCTGACCGGTTCGGTCAGAAAAAGGTCTCGGCATTGCCGTCGCATGGTGGTCAATCGCGACCATGGCGATGGGTTTAGCGACTGGCTTTAAATCGCTGCTGGCACTGCGTCTGGCTCTCGGTGTCGGTGAAGCGGCGGCTTATCCCAGCAATGCCGGAATTACTGCGCGCTGGTTCCCGGATCGCGAACGCGCCACGGTTTCAGGCCTGTTTGACAGCGCCTCGAAATTTGGCGGCGCGGTGGCGATGCCGTTAATCGTCTGGATGATCGCCATGGTGGACTGGCGCATCACCTTCCTGGTGATCGGCAGCGTGGGTGTGTTCTGGGTCATCGCCTGGTATGTTATCTACGCCGAAAACCCGGAAGACCATAAAAAGATCAGCCAACACGAGCTCAGCCTGATCCGTAACGGTCAGACGCAAAAACATGGCGATAAAAGCGTGCGCCCCATGAAGTGGTATAAATTACTGCGCTATCGCAACATCTGGGCAATGTGTATCGGCTTCTTCACCATCAATTACACCTCTTACTTTTTCATCACCTGGTTGCCCACTTATCTGGTGAAAGACAAAGGTATGGATTTCCTTAAGATGGGGATGGTGGCTGCGCTACCGCTGATTTGCGGCATGGTGATTGAGGTGATTGCTGGTTGGGTATCGGACCGCATTGTGCACAAAAAATTCTCTCTCTGACCGCTACACGCAAGCTGTTCCTCACTATCGGTCTGATGATGGCGCTGTGCATCGGGTTCGCCCCGTTCACTGATTCTGTCTTTATGACCGTGCTGCTGCTGTGTATCGCCAAATCGGGTACCACCGTTGCGGCATCGCAGGTCTGGGCTTTGCCAGGCGATGTGGCACCGCAGAACAGCGTATCGATTGTGGCAGGTTTGCAAAACACCGTCTCGAACATGGGCGGAGCGGTTGGCCCCATCATCACCGGCGCGATTGTTGGCGCTACCGGCCACTTTACCTGGGCGCTGGTGTTCTCAGCGGTGCTGGTGGTAATTGGTATTCTTAACTACCTGTTCCTGATGGGTAAAGTTGAGCCTATCGTTGATGAAGAGCATGCTCATGGGCATCAGGCGGTGAGTCACAGCATCTAATCCTCTTCCGATCTCACGCCGCACGCGCCCTGCGTGCGGCATAGTTCCAGCGGCAAACACTGAAACGCAACATTAAGTCTGTTTTGTTTACCCGTCAGAAGTGGTCGCATTGCCCCTTCTGACTGAAAGATTTAAATAAAACAGCTGACCCGCATGGCCATGCTCAGGCCCGCCACTGAATTTATCAGTTGCGTTAAATCCCGGGTTTTAACTGTATCCTGCATCGGGATAGCAAAGGTCTCTTTAAATAACAGCAAGCCCGTCATACATCAGCGTACCCGGCTTACTGCCAGAGCCATTAATGTCGGGAGAAAGTTGACATGATGTTTCTTAACGCATTTACAGGTTTTATTATGATAAGGAAAAAGAGAGCGGGAGCAGGCCCCGCTGTAAGAGGTTATTTTTGACTGACAGCTTCCCATAAGCCGAGAATATAAGTTACACCCAGCGCGCGATCATAAAGTCCGTAACCGGGTCTGCCTGTTTCACCCCATATAAAACGACCGTGGTCAGGTCTGATATACCCGTCAAAGCCATTGTCATGCAAAGATTTGATGACGCGCAGCATATCTAACGAACCGTATTGCGTCGGATGTGCGGACTCGTAAAAGTCCTTATCTTTTATGAGTTTGATATTTCTGACGTGCGCAAAGTGGATACGCTTGCGACGCGAGAACTCCCCAAGAATGGCATAAACATCATTTTCCGGATCTTCTGCGATTGAGCCGGTGCACAACGTGAGGCCGTTGGCTTCAGAATCCACTGCATTGCAAATCCAGTCTAAATCATCCCGGTTTTTGACCACGCGTGGCAGGCCAAAAATGGAATAAGGCGGATCGTCTGGATGGATTGCCATTTTGATACCAACTTCTTCACAGACAGGAATGATTGCCCGCAGGAAGTAAGCCAGATTTTCCCGCAGTAGCGCATCGTCCACCGCTTTGTATTTTGCAAACAACTCCTGCACTTTTGCCAGACGTTCAGGTTCCCATCCTGGTAAGGCAAACCCGTTGGAATTTTCCAGAACCTCTTTAACAACCTCATCCAGACTTTTATCAATACCCGCTTTTTCAAATGCCATGGTCAGCGAGCCATCAGGCAGAACATAGTTCATGTCTGTTTTCATCCAGTCAAAAACCGGCATAAAGTTATAGCAAATTACTTTTACACCATAACTGGCCAGATGACGGATAGTTTGTTTGTAGTTGGAAATGTACTGATCGCGGGAGGGTAGCCCAATCTTGATGTCATCGTGAATGTTAACACTTTCGATAACCTCCATAGTCAGGCCTGCGGCATGGGCCTGCTCAACCAGGTTTTTAATTTTTTCCTTTGGCCAGACTTCACCAACCGGTACATCATAAAGCGCGCCCACCACGCCCGACACGCCTGGCACCTGCCGTATATGTTCCAGTGGGATTTTATCTTCTTCCGCTCCAAACCAACGCATCGTCATTTGCATATGAATCACTCACTGTGTCTGAAAAATGAATCTAACTACCATTCTAGTATGTGTTAAAAATCTGTTTTATAAGTTGACCGCAATCACAATATGAACACGCCGGGATGCGGTTTGATATGGCTTGAAAGGCAACTGGCAGTGATAACCACGCCGCAACTTCACGGTGGAGTGCTGAAATAAGGCGGCTTATCCCGCTTTGTGCAGCAGCGGGCAATGCGTGGTTTGCTGTTGGGCTTTTTGCTGTCATAACCGGTGTGGAAAGGGAAGTACGAAGGCGGGCGAACGGCGGGTTCTCATGGATACCCTCATAAGGTTTTCTAAAAAACCTCTGTTTCTGATGGTGGTTTCAAAACGGAAGCCATGCTTTTTGCCTGCCGTGTAGTTTCCTTTTTATGTGCCATGATTAGTTAGCCAGTTAATTATGCTTAATATTTGGCTGAGCAACGCTGTTTATCTCATTTGTCTGTCAGGCGAACCGGCGAAAATTAACAATACCTGCGGAAGCCTCAGCGAAAAATGACGATGTCATACATCCAAAAACAGTAAGGAGTAATTCATGGCACATGAAAAAATCGTAACGATGTTCAGTAATATTGCTGATGCTGAAGGTGCAAAGCGAAGCCTGCTAAAAGCCGGCTTTGATGACAGCGATATTGACATAATTTCAGGTGACAGGCTCCAGAAAGAAGGTCACGAAGCCCACCATCCTGGCCTGTGGCAGCGTTTATTTGGTGATACCCTGGATGAAGCGCAGGCGAGTGTGTATGACGATGCGCTGAATTCCGGCGGTGTTGTGCTTACACTACGGGCTGAAGAAGAGCAACTTCCTCGGGCCTTAAGCATTATTGATATGCATGACACCGGCAAACTGTCGCAGAATGACGTTTCGGGCTTCAGAGAGAGCAACGAGGCGGTATCCTCTGCAGGACTCCCTGCCGACGAAATTTATACGGGAAAACCGCAGCTGACAAAAACCACGCCGGAGAAAACATCGCTCACGGGTGATGAAGCGAAAGATGTTGAACAGGACAAAACTCAGGCCGGTAAAGCCAGCGACGATTTAACTATTCAAAAAAATAAGTTCGATGAGAAATTTTAAAGCGGACGGAACCGGTAAAGCGGGGCTTGCCAACCGGACGATAATGCAGAGATGCTCTGCGACCTGGCAGTGTAGAGAAAGCGGTGCTTAACCTTGTTCAGCTCATGGTGCGAATAAAAAACCGTAATCCCTGGAGATTACGGTTTTTTGCACAACACCCGGGCAGTATAAAGGCCCGGTCTGTCCGGTTACAGGCTAATCAGTTGCTGCTCTCTGGCAGAGCGTAGACAACCACCTGATCACCCACCTGATCTTTCAGGATCGTGTTACCGCCTGCGACGAAGGCCACATATTCACGCCCCTTATACTCATAAACCGACGGGTTCGCCACGGCTGGCGCTTCAACCTGGTCAGACCACAGCTCTTCACCGTTTGCCAGCGAGTAAGCACGAACTTTGGCGTCCATAGAGGCACCGATAAAAATAACGCCTCCCGCAGTGACAGCCGGACCACCAATGGTTGGTGAACCCCAGCTTTCTGGCATAAAGAAACCGTACTGCTGAGAAGCGCCAACGGGTCGACGCCATTTCACGTCACCGGTATGCATATCAAGTGCCACCAGTTCACCAAACGGAGGTTGCCAGCACGGCATGCCAAGCCAGTTTTGCGCAACTTTCAGACGCATACCGTAAGGTGCGCCTTCCTGGGGTGCGAATCCGCTCTCGTTGCCGGAGCCGGTATCGGCTTTTTCATAATCTTCCCGATTATAAAGCTTCACGTACTGCACAATATGCGAGGTATTAACAATCGCGGTCTGACTTTGAGGATCGAATGCTACGCCACCCCACTGCACGCCACCGGAGCTGTCCGGGTAGGTCAGCGCACCCTCGCCTTTGGTTGTCGGTGGCGTATACATGCCGTCATAGCTCAGGTTATCCCACAGCCGTGAACACTCACCGGCACCGACAATATCAGCCAGTTTCCATATTTCCGGTTTTTTCGACTGATCGAGCAGCGGGGCCGGTTTAGTCGGGAATGGCTGGGTTGGCGAAAGTTTTTCGCCCTGCACAGAACCGTCACCCTGCGGCACCGGGCGCTCTTCTATTGGCCAGACATCCTCACCTGTCAGGCGGTTAACCACAAACAGGAACCCTTGTTTTGTCGCCTGGATCAGTGCCGGAATTTGCTTGCCGTTGACGGTAATGTCCATTAGCGTCGGTGCAGAGTTAATGTCGTAATCCCACACGTCGTGGTGAACCCACTGGCGTGACCAGACGACTTTGCCTGTATTGACGTCCAGTGCCGTAGTCGAGGTGCCGAGCGGGATGGCATCAATACGATTGCCGCCCCAGTAGTTCGGCGAAGGTGAAGAAACCGGCAGATAGATCAAGCCATGCGCGGCATCAGCAGACATTTGTGTCCAGACGTTAGCCGTTCCGGTACGCTGACGAATATCAGCAGGGATGGCATCAAAGGTCCATTCGCGTTTTCCCGTCTCTGCATTAATTGAGAAAACGGTTCCCGGCGGCGCCTCTGCATAGGCCCAGTCTTTACCTGCCCAGCCAAAGATCAGATGATTGCCTACCACGGTTGGGGGTTGCAGCAGCGACAGCGGGAATTTGGCGTTTATGGTGTTCCATTGATCAACGTTGAGCATGCCGTGATCGGCGAAGTTCTCACATGGCTTGCCGGAATCAGCGTCGAGTGCGTAGAGTCTGGCATTAACTGTTCCCATATAAACAATTTTCTGGCACGCCTGTCCGGCGACAGGGTTTTTAGCCTGCCAGTAGGCAACACCACGATTTTTCAATACAGGTTGCGTCAGTGCCTCGCGCGGTGATTTGGTGTCATAACTCCACTTCTCTTTACCTGTGCCGGGATCAAGGGCAATCAGTCGGTCAAATGGCGTGCCGATGTAAATAGTATCGTTGGCAAAGACCGGCGTGGCTGACCAGACAGTCGCAGGAATTTCGCCTTTACCATCTGCAACGTCACCGGTATGGAACTCCCATACTTTCTTCAGTTGTCCCACATTATCGGCGGTTATCTGCTTGAGTGGGCTGTACTTTTGCGCATTCAGCTGACCATGAAAACTGTCCCAGGTTGCTGTTGCGGGCACCAGGGGAGTCGTTGCGTTTGTGGCGGTATCAACCTGCTGGTCAGGTTGCTCGCCGGAAGAGGCTTCTTTGGTGGTGGTGGTGGTACCAGGGGCCTGCTGATCAGCGGCATCAATGTCGAGCTTCTCCTGCGTTCCCTGGGATGCTTCAGTCGCCTTATCCTGCGCCAGTAGCGTCATTGGAGTCATCAGCAAAGCCAGCGCAGTCAGGCTGCCTTTCATGAGTTCGATAGGTTTATTGTTATGCAAGGGGGCTCCTCAGGCTCTGGCGAATTTTTTATGACTGACCGGGCTGTTGATCATAATAATCAGACCAACAAGACCGACCACCATGGCAGCGGTAATCACCCACTGATGAAGCAGCAGTGCGGCGAAACCAATCCCGAACAGACCCAGCAGAATGATAATGCCCCAGGAAATGCGAGAGCCGCGACCTGAACAGGCGCGAAGAATAAAGGCAAGCACAGCCAAAATGATGTTAGCTAAAGCAACCCCCAACGCGCCGATTGTGCCAGTCACGCCCGTCAGCGGTGTTAACCAGGCATAAAGCGCCAGCGCGAAGCCAACTACCGCTGCCAGAAGCAGCAATATGATGCCCCAGCGTGACATTCGAGAATCTGACATAGAAACATATCCCCTGTTGAAATTGACTATTTTAAACCGGCAGAATTTGGCCGGTTTTAACTGTCGGTTGAAATCCGCGTCAAAAATGTGACCAGGCATGAGCACAGGGACAACACAAGCGGAAGCTGAAATTTTCAACCAGGCGCGAACAAGTATAGAAGAGACATTCTGCCAGCCCGGGAAAATTCATGATTTCTGTCGTTCCGTCATTAACAACAGAGATAGGTTGAAGGCTGGGCGTGTGGTTAACAGAACGATTTGAAATGCACAGAACGGGTGGCTATATGAAGGCTAAAACGTAAGCCATTCTGGACCTGCTGACGTGGAGAAAGATTGATTGCAGGCGCTATAAGGAAGTTTATATCGGGATGCAATGAGGGGATTAAGCGATGCCAAAATCCTGCTGAGAGAGAATCGAGGATTCTGGCACAGAATCAGTCCAAAAACTCAGCCCTTGAGCATTTTCACCGTGGTATCCACGTCAATTTCATCTTCCGAGAAGATTAAAGTTGTTCCCTGGAAGGTGGTGATCGCCAGTTTTTTCAGCGAGCGCATTTCACCGGGTTTAGCCTCTGTTTTCGGCCTGATATTACTCATCAGTATCCCCACAGACAGCACCGCATTTTCTTTATCGATGCGGGTATCAGCAGGCACTTCTTCGCTATAAACCAGGTAAGATTTGACAGATGTAAGCTTAAGACGCTCGCCAGCAATATAGATGTATTTACTATCCGGCACGACTTTCACAGCATAAGCTGATAACCCTTTATTATTCGTGGTCGGTTCGAAAGTCACCGACGCATTTTTCTTAATCAGCTCAGGGTTAGCGACCTTAATCACATGAAAATAACGGTTGTCACCGTTCTCATCCTTGATAAAGCCAAAACCTTTATCCTGAAACCAGGTTGTGATCGTTCCGTTCATCGCCATTACCGCCTACTTAATCGTTTATCTATTCAGTTTTTCAGCGCGCAGTGTAAAACACAATGCCGTCACAGACTATGTCTTCGGTTTAACTCTTAACGATAATCTTTCGCCAGGCGAGCGGACGCCAGTTGAAGGCGTAAACACTGCGCGTGCCCGTCGCGCTAACTGAGCAGCATGGTTTCAACCGATGTTATTCATTACCCCATTGATTCAGAAACGTCGCTATTTCATCAATACGCAGCTCACTGATACCCGCTTCGCTGGCCATCTCTTGTTGCGCAGTTTCACTGATTTCTTCGTTGTTCATTAAGCGGGTGATTAACAGCTGGAAATAGCGCGCCAGGGGTCACGTTCTGACGCCTTCACCGGCTCGGCGGTTTCTGTCGAGTACTCATCCACGATGTCATAATATTTAAGCGGTACGTCGTTATTCATAATTTGCCTCAAAGATTAATGTCGGTGTACGTTGTTTTTCATTGTCTGCTCTGGAAAGCGGAGAATGTCCTTTATTAAGCGCAGCTCAGGTAAAGAGCCGCCCTGCTCTCCGGGCGTGTACTATAAAGGGATGAAACACAGTACACCAGAGTATAAAAACAGGGGTCCACTACGACCAGTAACAAGGACTAACGCAAGACAGATAAGAAAGGGCCATAACGAAAAAGCGGTAACAGGAACTCCGTAACGCTTAACTCTTTCCTCTTGTCCCCTGAATGCAGACTGATGAAGTTTTTTATCTGAAGCTCCACTGCACACTGATAACAAACACAGCGGGAAATATAATCCCGCTCTCAATGCCGAAGTAATCTGTCACGTTATACTGTGCCGCATGGTAGATGTAGGGAGCGAATCCTACACCGACCGCGTTTTTGAAGGAGCGATAAATGCCTTCATCACCGCAGTGGCTGAAGGCATCCACAAAGAACTCGCCTGTGTAACCGTACACACCTTTAAATGTCCATTCCGATCGGGTTATCCAGTCTCTGCGCAGGCCCAGGGCTATGCAGCGATCCCCGTAGCTGTTTTTCATCGTTCCGGCCAGGATGCTGTACGGCGAATCCGCAGAAAAGCGTCTTTCGGCGGAAAAATAATCATTCTCAAACTTTTCGGTATACAGTCCGTGATTGCCGATGAGGTGATAAACGAAGGAGCCAGTATTGACGGAGTACAGGTTGATCTCGCTGGCTCTCAGCGGAGCCACCGTGGCTGCAATAAGACACCATAACAAAAAAACAAACCGGACAGGCATACCCGTTCACCTCGCAGACAGTGAAAAAAGCATGTAAAAAAACGGTAGCACAGAATACTTGCAGCGTGTCCGGATAATGCCGCGAAGCGTCACAAGCTTGCATATTGCACAGATGACCCGGGACGCGGCAGCCTGGTAAACCCCCGTTATTTTCTTGTAACTAACATTACGTGGTGCTTAGCTACCACCACATGAAGCAGGGTGAACAAGTGCATTACCTGAGCCAGTCTGGCAGCTTATGGCCCTCCGCTTCACCTTTCACGTCATCACATTTTGTTGAACGGTTACCGGGAGCACGACTCCATATGTACAAGGCGAACAGGCGTGACGGTTAATGTGAGAGGAGATATTGATGTTTCCTGCAGCACGCTGGTTCTCTGTATGCTTTACGACGGCATGAGGCAGGCGCATACGTTTCGCTGACCAACCCGCATCGTAGCCGCGACTTTACCCGTGGCATGGGCATTCTGACCAAAACGGATAAGGTGGATGCTTATATGCTGGTCTGTTATGCCTTGCTGAAATAGCCGTACCGTTGGGTCCCGCCTTCTGCTGAAGTCAGGCATCTCAGCGCGCTTCTTCGCCGTCGCGACGCATTGCTGGGTGACGCTGTACGCGAGGAAAACCGGCTGGAAAAATATCAGCATACGCAAACACCACCTGACGTCATCAGCTCATGTATGCGCATGGTTAAGTTTCTGCGTGAAGAGGTAAAAGCCACCGGGCAGCTAGTCACGGCTCATATCAAAGAGCACAAAGCGCTGCAGCAGGATTATGACCATTCCGACTGTGGGCCCGAAGCTGGGCATGTATATGCTGGTCGTGCTGCGCAGCCATAATTTTGAGTCAGCCGGCCAGGCGGCAGCTTTTATGGGCGTAGTATCCGTGGAAAAACGATCGGACACGTCTGTTCGCGGCAGAGCAAGAATATTAAAAATAGGATCTCCGCAGCTACGTGCGAAGCTTTACATGTCCGCCCTTTGTGCCAGACGCTGTAATACGCAAATGCGCAGCTTTTATGATGAACTCTGCCCGCGCGGTAAACCAAAAATGGTGGCAATCGGGGCAGTTATGCGAAAGCTGATTTACTGCTGCTACGGCGTTCTGCGTACCGGAACAGCTTTCGAAAACTCACCGGAACCGTAAGAGGTGAAGCTGAAGATGGAATACCGCCAGGCAAGCAGACCCATCTTTTTCCGGCTGACGTCATTGTCGCCACTGCTCGTATAGTGGCGAACAGTGATATCTGACCCGCGGCAGTTATAAGCCATGGTGCTTACCTCTTTCCTGAGACACAGGACAAGGGAGGTGACAAGTAATATGCAGGTCCGCTTTGAGGAAAAACGAGACGGGATAAGGTTGCTCAACAACACACAACAAATTACACGGCAAAGAAGATTTGTGCCCAGTGAAACACCGAACCAGCCCACGCTCCGAACATACAGGATCCGAAACGCCAGAAACGGATAACGGGCTGGGAAAGGACCTCATAAAATCTGAGTCATCAGTTAAAGCTTAACGTTGACAAAAAATTTCAGAAACTGCTTTATCGCAGCGTCAGCGTCTGGCTTCAATGTAACCCTGAAGTTTTGACTTTACGCGGAATAACCTCCTTTTGATGAAATTGCCTGGGGCAGGACTTAATGGCACAGCACTGAATATAGGTACAGCGATCTTCTTCCAGATATTTCTCGCAGCCTGTATAGGCTTTCAAGGCGCCCCATGTGCTCTGAGTGTAAAAAATCATTTTTAATGCTCTGATTAAATTGACCGTTTCTTTGCCTTTAAACATGAACTTACCTTTACTCAGAAGGATATGTTTTCCGGGTACCAGGTCAACATAATACTCATGCCAGACAATACGGTGAACATTATGAGTGTTCACGATCAAAGAAAAAGATGTATTAGATTCGGGACTGATAAGCGTCTCCAGTATATACCACTCCATATTATCTCCTCAGTTTGGCTGAGCGAGGAATTTATATCGAAATAACCCGCATTTGAATTTTCAAAAGTAAAAAAATGCGAAAGGAAAAAATCGTTGTTTTTAACAAAAATTTAAATGTCACGACACACCTTGTCTTTTATTTTAAACAAAAAGCAGGGTCCCGCTTAATCAAGATGCGTGTATAAATAAACAGTAATTCATGAAGTTAAAATAAATTCTAATATATGAATATTGTTTAACTCAGATTGATACTGCAAATAAAAATTATTATTAATTTTGATCTAAATCAAAAGAAACCAGCACGCCTTCCTGCGTTAACTTGATATATGACAAGTTTAATATTTATTTATTTTCCTGCTGCAAAATAAAATGTGCCTGTTTTTCATTTTGAAACAGAAGAAACAATATTCGTTGCAAACAGTAAATTTATATTTACTGCCATAATTAACAGGCGGTTAAGACGGAAATAACAAAGATTACAACCTGGCTGCTGAGTGTCTGATCGCTACCAGTGATGCAGGAGAATGCATGTGTCGTTAAAGGATGCTGCCTTACATGCTGGGCTAAGAACGCTGTTTTGCTTCATAAAAAGCGTTTACATCGGTAGGTCAAATGCCGGAGCCCGCCTGCACATCCATTGTCTTAGTTGTACAGGCATGAGATTTACGTTTCCTCTACAGTCTTTCAGTTGACGTTATCCTTTATCACATCGCATCTGGCATAATTCTTGATTTATATTTTTTCATCTATGTTTTACTCTTATTATTGCTGGCCTTAAATTCTGGATTTCGTTGTTTAATTCATTATTAATAAAGGTTTTTATTGTTGCACTTACTTTTTGCTTATACGTTTAGCTTAAATTTTTTATTTTCCTGTTTTTCAAATATGCCGATTGCTTCGCAAATGACTTAAGCCAAAATGGTGAGTTAAATTTTTTATCTACAGCTATATCTAAATGTAACCGAGCTCACCCATTTCGCCATAAAATCTTGTCAGACATTAGGGAAGGCGCTGACAGGCCTCTTTGCTTTTATGGCAACCTGCTTCAACCCGATGCGAAAAGCGCACCATCAACGGGCTGACCTACGATTTTATGATGGCACCCGGCTCGGAAGCGTCGGCGGAAATGCTCTGGTACATTGAAGAGAAGAAAACCATCCAGACCGCTGAAGACGTCACGCATACGCTGCACAACACCTACTCCCTGCGCGGCGCCAAAATCCGTGAGCCGCTGCCCTGGTCCAAATACATCAACGATGCCATCAACCGCTGGGGCGGCAAGGCCGAAGTGCTGATGGCGCAGCACCACTGGCCCACCTGGGGCAACGATAACGTTAACAAGTTAATGAAGAGTCAGCGCGACCTGTATCGCTACATCAACGACCAGACCCTGCGCCTGGCGAACCAGGGCTACACCCGCGATGAAATCGCGGCCATGTTCAAGCTACCGCCGTCACTGGCAAACACCTGGGCGAACCGCGGCTACTACGGCTCGATCAGCCACGACGTCAAGGCGACCTACGTGCTCAATCTGGGCTGGTTTGACGGCAACCCGGCCACCCTTGACGAGCTGCCGCCGGAAGAGGGAGCGAAAAAGTTCGTCGAGTATATGGGCGGGGTGGAAGCCATCCTGCAGAAGGCAAAAGCGGACTATGACAAAGGCAACTTCCGCTGGGTGGCGCAGATCGTCAGCAAGGTGGTTTTCGCCGATCCCAATAACCGGGCGGCGCGCGAGCTGGAAGCCGACGCGCTGGAGCAGCTGGGCTATCAGGCGGAGTCCGGCCCGTGGCGCAACTTCTATCTGACCGGCGCGCAGGAACTCAGAGGCGGCGTGAAGCAGCTGCCGACGCCGAACACCGCCAGCCCGGACACGGTCCGCTCCATGACGCCAGAAATGTTCTTCGACTATCTGGCACTGCACGTCAACGGTGAAAAGGCGGCCAGCCTGAAGTCCGTGCTGAACGTGGATTTTGGCGGCGAGGATAGGGTATCTGGAAAACGGCGTGCTGAACCATACCGCGGGGGTCAGAGATGACAATGCGGACGCCGGCATCAGCATGTCCCGCGAAACCATGAACAAAATCCTGCTCCGGGAAGAGACGCTGAAGCAGGCGCAGGATAAGGGCGAAGTGCAGATTACCGGCAATGCGCAGAAGGTAGACGAGCTGCTGGGCTGTCTCGACAAGTTCGACTTCTGGTTCAATATCGTCACACCCTGATCGTCTGTTCCCCCTGCGTCTGTATAAGCAGGGGAGTTCAGCCGGCTTGTTTCATCGGAATAGCGGAAGCGGATATGCGCCTGATTTCATTCACCCTGTTTATGGCGGTTCTTTCCACGATGCGGCCGATGCCGGAGACCCATCCGGGGTGCCGCGCAGGCCAATAGCCCGCTGGCCAGTATGACCGCTTTCAACATGCAAAATTATTATATTGATGACGTCAGCGAATCAGATAAAGAGGCAAATCAGTTCTGGCTGCGCTACGCCCAGCCTTTTTCGATCGGCGAGAGCAACTGGCTGCTGCACCCTCACAGCGACACCCAAGCAATTAGTTACAGCACCCATATACCCGCCACAAAGATACCGGCCCTGCGGGCCGGGCGGCGGCGGCTGGTCAGGGGGCAACCGGGCTGCAGGTCCGGCGCCGGTCCGGGTTGAGACGGGCTCCGGGGTTCAGGTCCGGCCCGGATGGGGTTAAAGGGAGGTGTTAATGGATGATGTAACTATAAAGGCGGTCTGTTCTGCTGCGCGCCCGGCTCTCCCGCCTTTCCCGCTGCCCGGTGCGCCTCCCGGCCTGTGCCGGAATGGCCCGCTCCGGCGGGCAGACCGCTCCCCTGCCCCGCCATCCCAGGAATTTTCTCAATTGCTTTCCGGCTAATTCGCAGGCGCGGCTGTTATTGATTTTGATCAACTCTCCGTGCCCGGTTCAGGCACACCATCTGCTTACTTTCTGACCTGTGGAGATGTCTGCTTTGTTTACTTCAGCTTCTGTTGTCTGCCGTATGACCGATGTCTTACCTGCCACGCTCAGCTCCTGGCAGTCCGCATCCCTGATTACCCCCTTCCGGTGAAGGCTACAGCGAATCCCAGATAACCCAGATCCGGGTCGTCCGCGCCCTGACCTCATCGGGTGACACCCTCAGCGAGCTCCGCACCCTGCTCAGCGACTCATGGCACTACCGGCCCAGCGGCTGGGCGTTTCGCAGGCAGGAACTGGTCTTTCAGCTGGTCTCCGGAACCGATGAAACGCGCGCCTGCTACCTGTGGGAGCTTTACACCAGCTACAGTCCGGAAGATGTCATCACTTATTTACTCAGGCCGCTGGCCGGCTGGCTGTGCCGGGAGGACAAACACATTTTACGGGCGCGCGGTATAAAATGTCTGCTCAGCCATACGCAACGGCTGCTGAAAACCGGCCAGGGTACAGAACACATCAGGCCACTGCTGAAGATAATGACACAGCTGAAGCATTATCCTTCAGCTACCGCCTGTCGACGATCATCCGTCCGCCACGGCGTTGTTAGTCGCCCGGTTGCTCATCAGAGCTTACCGGTGATGCACTCGTGAAATCAGCGGGCGGGCCATCTCGTGCTGGCTATGGATGGCCAATAACCGACACCGCTTCTTTACTGCTGCGTTCACCCGGCGCGCAAAATAGATCGACAACCTCACAGCCGGGGCAGCCTTTTAACCTCAAACGGGGTTTCAAAGGATGTGCGGTAACAGAATTGACGCACCCTGGAATGGCAGTTTAGTAAACGTTACGCATGACGTAGCCCTTTCAGGCCGGTGCAGCGCAGGCAACAACTGTCACAAATAAAGTCTTCCTTTTTATTCATCCCGGAAAGTTAACCGGAACCCCTGTTTTTTTGTTTTTTTCTTACTGACAGAATTCAGGACGGTTTTGCCGGTAGTGCAGTATCAGGCAGGTATAAATCCTTAAAGAGCAGAATTTGTGCTCATCAGATGTACTGGCTATCCTGTAAATGAAATGTTCATTATCTCTATATGAACCACTAATACCCTGTGTAATAACGGCAGCTGAGGTTTTGGGCCTTATGAGTCCTGCTATTTGATCTGCGGAAGGCGCTTCGACGAGAGGATACCTGTCGGGCAACGTAAATAACATTGCATGCGCTCCCTGTAAGGCCTGTTCCGGGCATCACACAGACTGTGCTCATCTCTCTTCCGGCACGCCACTTTCGCATCTGGCAACATCAATGACTTGTAAACATGGGACTCTCATACGTGGCTCTGTCGTCAGCGCCAATGTGAGGCAAATATGAATAATAAACCCGCCTGTACCGGCCGTGGCAGGCCCGAAAACCTTGGATCAGATACAGCAAGTGCCGCTGCGTTCCAGCATAATGTTGTCAGAAATCTTATCTGCCGGCAGGCCCGTTATCCCTATATCGCAACAACCGGTACTTGCCTGGACGGTCCGGGACCGCATGCTGGTGCGCTGAACGGCATCCATTCAAAACTATGCACTTCTCCATGTGAAGGTGGCCTGTTTTCTCAGCGAAGTTTCTGATTGGCACACAGCTGGGCTGTAATTTACTGAGCCTGGGGGCCTTGAAAGCGAGGCGCGGAAAGCCATGCGCGTGCTCGGGCAGGATCTTGATGTGTTACTTGAAGTTGAGGAAGAGCAAGGCCTCGGTAATGGTGGCCTGGGAAGGTTAGCAGCCTGCTATCTTGACTCATTAGCAACGGTAGAAATACCCGCGATTGGCTATGGCATTCGTTACGAGTTCGGCATTTTCGATCAAGAGATTGTTGACGGCTGACAGGTGGAGCGCGCCGATAACTGGCTGAAAATGGGTACTTCCTGGGAAATCTGCCGACCTGATATCAGCTTTTATCTCTGCTTCGGCGGCTTTACGCAGATGCTGCACGATGAGCAGGGTAAGCTGCGCGTGCGCTGGACACCGGCCAGGCAGGTAAAGGGCATGGCCTGTGATGTGCGTGTACAGGGTTATCGCGTGAATACCTGCAACGTGTTGCGGCTCTGGAAGAGTGAAGCGGTGCAATCATTCGATTTTGAGGACTTCAAAGCGGGTGACTACTACCAGGCGGTGGAGGAAAAAGTGGTTTCTGAGACGCTTTTAAAGGTGCTCTAACCGAATGGCGAACCTGAGAGTGGCAAGCGCCTGCGCCTTGCTCAGCAATATTTCTACGTCTCGTGCTCTTTGCAGGACATGCTACGCCTGATGGACGACAGCCATTCACCCGTTGAGCATTTTGCAGAACGTGTGCGATTTTATCTGAGCAGCAGAAGTACCTGCATGGTAAGCACGAGCGTTATAAATGATATCCGCTGAGAAATTATTTACAGGCGATCTCAGGTAATCCACAGCGAAGCCATATAATTTGCAGCATTAAGAAGTTAAATGCTTTATAACTTTTAGAGGGAAATAAACAGACTCTTTACAGTTACGTAAAATATTTCCGCTATATAAAAATAATTTCCATATCTTGCCCTTCTGGTTCGTGAAGAGAATAATTATTAAGCATGCTGCCTGATAAATATCTTATAATTCATATTGAACTTAACTGGCTTTGCATTATCAACCCTCTCACGAGGGGTGAAAAATGATTCTTTCACAAAGGCTTTGCTTAGCTATGCTTTTTTAACGCTCTCCGGTTGTTCTTCAAAAGTCGCAGAAAAGAATCAGTATTCAGGTTTTATAAGTGATTACTCTGACTTACGAACTGTTGAGATCACATCAGGTCATCAGGTACTACGCTGGGTCTCTCCCGACTATCGCCTGAGCAATTATAAAGATATCTACATATCACCCGTCATCTATTTTCCTTCTCCTGTGCCGGACAGCCGGGTTAGCGCAGCTACGCTTGCACAAATTCGGTTATATACAGAGCAGCGCCTTAAAAGTGCGGTCAGTTGACTGATGGGCTTATCAAAGCTGATAAACAGAAGTCCGGGCCCGGAACCAGCATTGCTTTTGTCCCTCTGGCCATGCCTGCCAGCCTCGGCCCCGGAACGATTGCCATGTTAGTCAGCTCTGCGTCTACGCTGCGGCATGGAGATGAATTTCCTGCGTGGGTAATCATAGCGGCACCACCGCTTATCTTTCTGGTGGTGGCTGTGATTGCCTGGAGCGCGCTTCGTAGCACAGACAGCATCATGCGGCTGACAGGGAAAGCCGGTATTGACGCTATATCCCGTCTGATGGGGTTTTTGCTGGTCTGCATGGGCGTGCAGTTTGTGATTAATGGTGTACTTGAAATTGTTTTTCCCTATCAGTAAAAGCCCTGTTTTCCTGCACTTATATCCATGGCGTTAGCAAAAAGCTTTTGCAGATCTGTTTGCAGTCAATATCTTCTATTGTTGTTTTCCGTCGACAGTTCCGGAACGGATTTTGCACACTTCGTTGATGCCAGCACACTGAGGGGCGGGAGATAATTTACGAAGGTGCCAGGGTTGTTTATGCTAAAGCAACCCTTCAGGTCACGCTTTTGGGCGCTTATTCTACTTTGCTGTGCCATGCCCCCTGGGATATCCCTGTCCAGCTGCCCTTGCGGGGCCTGAACATTATCTACGGCCACGGTTAAATCAGCCTGAGTTTTTTGCTCCGGGCCAGGTAACGATCTTTTTCTAACCGGGAAGTGAATGAGGAAAAAGACAGTCTTTAATTCATTGCCTGTTTTTACATAACGCTAATTTATCTATACCTGTCGTAAATTTCATAACAGAGATGGAAACAGTAAAGTATATGCCTGATCAAACTCGTTACTGTTTACGGCGAGGCCTTGCTGTTTTTAAATTGTTCTTCAGTGTCTGGCCTGATTCCTGAAAGATTCACTATACTGCCTGAATCAGAGAGTAACTCTTCCTTTGCTTACAGAAAAAACAGGTTCGGGCTTGTTTAATAATTTTCCTGAAATGGCATCACGCCATAACTGTTAATGTTTTCAAATTTTTTAACAGAGTTCTAAAAAAACTGTCAGTTTTAGCTAAAAATTTTCAGGGCTACACTGGCGAGTTGAAATAATGATTCAGACAATGGCTGCAAAACAGAACCTCATCACGCCTGTAATTAACGTCAATTAAAACAGTTATTTTAAGGAGCTGCGCCTTGTCAGAAAAGAATAATGGCATCGCCAGAGTAGAAAAGATTAAACGCTGGTCACCGGTGTGGATTATTCCGCTCGTAACCCTGCTGATTGGCGGGTGGATTTTATTTTACCATTTCAGCCATCAGGGGCCATTAGTCATATTGATTACTGAAAATGCAGAAGGCATTGAAGCAGGAAAAACAGCGATCAAGAATCGCAGTATTGACGTGGGCCTGGTCGAAAGCGCAGTTCTGACTGACAATCTCCGTTACGTTGAGATCAGAGCGCGTCTGCATACTGGTATGGAAAAAATGCTTCATGGCAACAGCGTTTTTGGGTAGTGAAACCACAAATCGGTCGTGAAGGGGTTACCGGCCTCGGGACGTTGCTGTCGGGAGCCTATATTGAACTGCAGCCCGGCACAGAGGGTAAACAGCCGGAGCAGTATACGCTTTTAGATTCACCACCGCTGGCACCGACCAATGCAAAAGGTATACATATTACCCTTAACAGCGAAAAAGCTGGCCAGCTCACCGCCGGTGATCCGGTGCTGTTCCGGGGATACCGCGTGGGCACGGTAGAAACCAGCCAGTTTGATACAGATAAACGCAAGATGACTTATCAGCTTTTTATCACTTCACCTTATGATCGTCTCGTGACCACTAATGTGCGCTTCTGGAAAGACAGTGGTATCGCTGTTGAAATGTCTGCCTCTGGTATGCGGGTTGAAATGGGATCACTTACCACGCTGTTCAGCGGGGGTGTCAGCTTTGACTTACCCAACGGCTGGGATCTGGGCCAGATTGCCGGGAACAAAGCGGAATATCATCTTTTCGACGATCCGGCTGCCATCCAGAACTCCCGCTATACACAGCATCTTGATTTCCTGATGTTTTTTACCGACTCTGTGCGAGGCCTGCAGGCGGGCGCGCCCGTGGAATTTAGGGGAATACGCCTGGGTACCGTTGCGCAGGTGCCCTTCTTTTTGCCGGGTGTTACTCAGGATCTTCAGACTAACTACCGCGTGCCCGTGTTAATCCGTATCGAACCCGAACGCTTTATCAAAGGGATGGGCAAGAATTTTGATCTTGAGCAACGGCTCCAGCTGGGTAAAAAGCGCGGGCTGAGGGCCACGCTGAAAACCGGTAATCTGATCTCAGGCTCGCTTTATATTGATGTGGACTTTTATGACAACCTGGGCGCTTATGACGGGCCGGAAGAAATCGCCGGGTACAAGATTATCCCCACGACGAGCAGCGGGCTGAACCAGATTCAGCAGAAGCTGGTTGCTACCCTTGATAAAATCAATAGCCTGCCGCTGGATCCCGTGTTTGCTGAAGCGACCGGCACGTTGAAAGAAAGCCGATTCACGCTGATTGAACTGCAAAAAACGCTGAAGCATGTTAATCAGTTCACTGCCAGTCCTGCGATGAAAACACTGCCGGAAGATATGCAGCAAACCTTACGTGAACTGAACCGCAGCATGAAAGGCCTGCAACCGGGTTCGCCTGCCTACATCAAACTGGTTGGCGATATGCAACGCCTTGATCAGGTTTTGCGGGAATTGCAGCCTGTGCTGAAGACGCTGAACCAAAAAAGCAATGCGCTTATTTTGGAAGCTGAGCCAGGCCAGGATCCGCAGCCAGTGAGGGCGAAACGGTGAAATCATTAAAAGTGTTAAGGGGTCTGAAGCAAATGCGGGGGTCAGACAGAACCTGTCACGGTTTGCATCAGGCTGATTTCTGCCATGCCATAAAGTAAACAGCATGACACGCAGAGCATAGCCGTTATGATGGCACGCCATGCTAAGTGGGGAGCGAATTTTACCGCACCTCTATCGTCTGAACAGACAAGCCTTCAATCTTCGCGTGCCACAGCATAAAAGGCTTGTGACTGCACAGGGAATGGCTGACAGCAGATGACGCCCAGGCTGGCTGCTGTAAATTAAAACCGGACAACAATTGATTAGTTTATTCTGACAGGTGCAGTTCTCTTAATGCGTTAATATTTTAATGTGGTTGAGGAAAACTGTTTGATTAACGTCTGGAACTGTTTTCTTATCAGAATAGTGTTCTTATTCAGACTTTGAACGCAATTCTGTTACTGACCAGCCTCTACACGACTATATTGGCCTGCCTCAGTACCCTTTTCTTTGATCTGCCTGAACATTCTGAATTACCCATTCCCGTCTGGCGGGCAGCTTAGCATCGGTATAAGTAACTGAAATTTTATTTATATCTTCAAAAAATGAAGATAACGCTACCACGCGCAAATTCAGCCTTATTACAATAGCGATTTGAAAAAATAAAAATTTTTATAGCAGTTTAGAATGCACGATGCTTTTTAGTAATGTTATTACAGGGCCACCACTTTCTGTCATCGCGTAACCGGCCCCCTCTGCATCCTGGCCTTATTTCTAATGAATACTCCCGGCAAAACTGATATAAAAGCGAATGACAAGCCGCCCCGTGCCTATAACTGGCAGGATGGTGATAGTACATAATCACATTCCCTTTTTAAATTGAATATATATAAGCCATGCTGTCTGTTTATCGCATTACCTCATCATAAGACACTACCAATAAATGGAATTATTTTCAGGAAAAACTTGTCAATAATCTGATTCGGTAGATAAGCCTTCACTATTTTTATATAAGCAGTCAAACTATCAACTAAAGGAAATGACTACAGAGAAAAGTAAACGAAGGCGGATGGTTATTTAGAGGAATAATCATCTCAACTATGCAATGTGAGACTTAAAATGTATTCTAATGCAATTTGGATCATGCTTGAGAAGTCAATTAATATTATTGGGCTGATCTATATTAATTCGCTTATGGCAAAGTACATTGGCCCTGATAACTTTGGTAAGATCAATATTTCAACTTCGCTTTTTATATTTGTACAAACATTATCATGGTTTGGCGGTCAGAATATCATATTTAAACGCATGAGCGAAAATACCAGATCCGGGATTGCAATGGCGATGCACACCCAAAATCAACGGCGTATTTTCTTCCTCATATCATCAAGCTCAGTTTTAACTTATCTGTACTTCTATACTGACTTAATTGTGTTTTTATTTGGCGTAGCCAACTGCATTGCCACATACTACATTGTGATGGACTTCTTTTCCATCTACAACAACACGCAATTAAAATCAAAAATAAACACGATAACAAATGTCATCGGGCTGTCCTTTGCCCTGGTAATTAGATTCTATATTTCACATTTTAAATTGCCAGTTTACTACTTCACAATACCCATTGTTATAATCCCGCTCGTACCTTACGTCATGCGCCTCATTTATTTTAAATACACAACTGAAATTAAAGAAAACAGTAAAGGAGCCGGGTTATATAACCGACACATGCTTTACACCGGCGGGGCTTTAATTTTATCAAGTCTGTCAGCAGACATATACACTCAGATATCCAGCATTTTTTTGGCTAAAATGTCATCCTACTCAAAACTGGGAGTTTATAGCGTAGCGTTAACAATAGGAGGTGCCTGGTCATTTATTGTATTAGCATTAATAACGAGTTTTTTCTCAAAAATATACAGTGAAAACAATCAAGTAACTATCGAAAAATTGCTAATTAAGATCAACCGACTTGTGATTATTCTGTCCCTTGTTGCTTTAAGTGGATTTTATATTTTTGGTGATTTTTTTATACGCTTACTTTATGGCGATAATTATATGGATTCAGTCAATATTATTCCCATAATAATTATTGGCACAATGTTCTCATCGTTAGGAACGATTTGTTATAGATATATAATAAAAGAATCCGGGTACAGCTACCTGGCTAAAAAAATGTTTTTATGCTGTATATTAACAATACCATTATCCTGGATAATGATTCGCGAATCTGGAATTAATGGCGCTGCATATTGTTTTTTGATTGTTGAGATTTTATCTTGCACTTTACTCAATTATTTCTTTAGAAATAAAACAATCATTAAAATGCACCTTAGCATTTTCAAACCGAGATAATTTAAATGAATATGATAAAACACACAGTTAAATCAGCCCTAAAATTCAGTGCTAACATTTCTCCTAAGTTTTGTGCTCAGGCGCATTACTTTATTAAGTTCAAGAAAAAGCTAAACTTAAGTAACCCCACCAATTTCAATGAAAAAATTCAGTGGCTTAAGTTCAATGAATTAAATAATGACATTTACACGTTATGTGCTGATAAATATAAGGTGAGAGAATATGTTTCATCTAAAGGGTGTGGTGAAATCCTTAATGACCTGTATGGCGTGTACGATAGTCCACAAAGCATTGACTATAGGGTGCTTCCAGAAAAGTTTGCACTTAAATGCAACCATGGTGCAGGTTATAACATAATTTGTGATAATAAATCATCAATAGACATTGAAAAAACAAACAAACAATTAGATAAGTGGCTAAAGCAGGATTTCTCCACCCTTTTCATTGAACCGCAGTATAAAAAAATAGAAAGAAAAATTTTATGTGAAAAATACATTGAAAATGAACGTGGTGGTTTTCCTGACGACTATAAGTTTTACTGTTTCAATGGAAAGCCTTACGCAGTAATGGTTTGCATTGGGCGAGAAAAAGGAACACCTAAATTCTATTATTTTGATATGAACTGGAACCCTCTTCCTTTCGAGGACACCATTGAATTAATAAATAAAAAGAATTACCCAAAAATGCCTGATGGCTTTAATAAAATGAAAGATTACGCGATGAAATTAGCTTCTGATTTTAAATTTGTCCGGGCTGATTTCTACCTCCTGAATAAGAAAGTTATTTTCGGCGAGCTGACCTTTACTCCTTCAGCGGGACTGGATGTAACGTTACAGGATGCAGATTTCATTTTAGGAAGCCAGCTAAAACTCTAGTTCTAAACCTGATAGCCAGCCTTACTCCTGGGCCAGAAAGCACTCCTACGGGTTATTGCGCCAGAACACAAGGAATGCAGGTAAAAAGAAGCGATGGGTGATATGACTAACCTGTCGACATATCCATCATTGCTGATGGATATGTGACGATGGCGGTCAGGTTGATAGCCGCAAGTTGACAATGCATCCACATGCCGCCTAAGTTGTGTAAATCAAAAGGCTGGGCCAGCTCAAAAATGGTGTGGTAGCGGGATTCTCATCCCCCTGCCACGCCATTTTTTAAACGTCTTTGGTAAATGATGTTCAGGAAAATTTACGCAGAAAACACCACACAGAACAGATCAAGAGTGGCTACGGGTAATGACAAAATTAATAAACTGAATGATGGTCAGGTATTCTTGCTTAGCTGTGTTTCTGTTTTTACAGTTTGTCAAACGCCTTCCAATACACGAGCAAAACGCACGAGCCGCATGCTTTGAATCAGATTAACGACCAACAGGCATGATGAAAATATATTGCAGCGCAAAGCTATTCAATCTTATGTATTCACCCGGCGACGGCATTTTCCAGGGTTTTTTATAACGCTTACTCAATGATTACTATTCTGAGCGACATCACTCAGTCCGGTGGGGGTTAAGCGAGCGGGTAATTAATCAGATCGCTTAATCCGGACTGAGTTTCCTTTAATGATCGACTTTTTGGCGACGTTATTTCGCCAGGAGTTCTCTTCGGACGATCTCTGCGCCAGCACTCAGAGCATTCAGTTTGCCCCTGGCTACCCGACGAGACAGCGGTGTCATGCCACAGTTGGTGCAAGGATAGAGTTTGTCGGCGTCTACAAACTGAAGTGCTTTTCGAAGAGTATCGGCGACTTCTTCTGGTGTCTCGATGGTATTGGTTGCTACGTCGATAGCCCCAACCATTACCTTTTTACCTCGAATAAGTTCAATGAGATCCATTGGAACACGCGAGTTTTGACATTCCAGCGAAATTATATCGATATTAGATTTCTGCAGCTTAGGAAAAATCTCTTCATATTGCCTCCACTCTGAACCCAGCGTCTTTTTCCAGTCTGTGTTGGCTTTGATGCCATAACCGTAGCAAATATGCACAGCCGTTTCACATTTAAGCCCTTCAATGGCTCTTTCTAAAGCGGCAATCCCCCAGTCGTTCACCTCATCAAAAAAACATTAAATGCGGGTTCATCAAACTGGATAATATCGACACCAGCAGCCTCTAATTCTTTGGCTTCCTGATTGAGAATTTTAGCAAACTCCCAGGCGAGTTTTTCACGACTTTTATAATGGCTGTCATAAAGCGTATCGATCATTGTCATGGGTCCTGGTAATGCCCACTTAATCGGTTGCTTAGTTTGCTGACGTAAAAACGTTGCATCTGCAACAAAAACGGGTTTTTGCCGGGCCACTTCACCCACGACTGTCGGTACACTTGCATCATAGCGATTACGAATCCTGACGATTTCACGTTTCTCAAAATCAACGCCGCTGAGGTGCTCAATAAACGTTGTGACAAAATGCTGACGCGTTTGCTCGCCATCACTGACAATATCAATACCTGCCTGCTGTTGATCTTCCAGACACAAACGCAGAGCATCTTGTTTGCCCTCGACTAATTCTTCACCTTGCAATTTCCAGGGTGACCAAAGTGTTTCAGGTTGTGCAAGCCAGGCGGGTTTGGGTAAGCTGCCCGCAGTCGAAGTAGGTAATAACTTTTTCATAACAGATGACCTTGTGTTTCGGTTAATCAAAGAACGGAATTAGCAGACCATTGCTCGAGAGCTGTTTGATAGGGCTTAATAAAGTGCTCTTCGGTAAACTTTCCTGCTCAATAGCCAGCTGGCTACGTTCTTCCCGATCATAAATAATTTGAGTTAAAGAATAATCCCGATGTTTCAGGTTTGGCTGATAATATTTCCCCGCTGAAGAATTAGCATTGTAAATCTCTGGCCGGTAAATTTTTTGAAAAGTCTCCATCGTGCTGATGGTACTGATAAGCTCAAGATGAGTGTAATCACTGAGTAAATCACCCTGAAAATAAAAAGCCAAAGGAGCCACACTGCCTGTCGGCATAAAGTAGCGAGCCTGCAACCCCATTTTTGCGAAATAGTGATCGGTCAGAGAAGATTCATCCTGCTGATATTCGATACCTAATACAGGATGCTCATTACCGGTACGATAGTAGGTGTTTTTACTTGAAACACTCAGGCATATAACAGGGGGTTTACCGAAATTAGCGTTGTAAACATCAGAGTTGATGAAGATCTTAAATATATTTCCATGCAGATCACCAAAATTATCTGGCAGGGTAAATTTGGTTTGATTCTTATTATGCTCTGGCAGCAGGACGCTGAAATCATAATCTCGCACGTAAGAGGAAAAGTTATTTCCTGCAATACCTTCTGTGCGCTGATTATTTTTTTATCGAGGATATTCGTCTTCAGTATTTCAATCACGGGAAAGGTGCCGCCCTTGCCTGCAATATCAATATTCAGTTCAGCGGAGATAATCTCAAGTTCAACAGAATAGCGATCGCCTTTGGGGTTATCCCAGTGCGCAAGAGAATTAAAACGATTGTCAATCATCACTAAGGCATTGCGCAGGTTCTCCTGCCGTTTCTCACCTCGGGCCAGATTAGCGAAGTTGGTTGTAATGCGCGTATTTCCTGAGGGGTTATAATTTTCGTCGAAACGAATGCTCTTAATAGTAAATGTGAAATTTTTATTCATTTTAATCTGGTACCCTGATTTCTGATACGAACCTGAATTTATTGCTTGTTTTCATGCTTTCTCATTCAGTCGTCTGTATGTTAAATAATTAATAACAGTGCATATTTTATGCCTGAGTCGCTGGTTGAGGAAAAGTGATTTAATTTCATTCAACATGAGTCATATTCATGATTACAAGTGTGCACAGGCGCACCCATGTTGCAAAAGCCCCTTTGCCGCAGGTTTCGCAGCGTCAATTCCTCAGGGATTGCAGGGCGGTAAGCGTCTTCAGCAGGCGCCTGAATACGCCACTCAGATCGATATTGTGCAGAGCAAATGACGCACCGCATGGATCGTAACTGCTGACCCACTGGTCTTGATGATCAAAGGAAAGCAGCAGCACTCCCAGCGGCGGGATCAGGCCCCCTCTCCCCCTTTTTTGTGGCCCGGCTTTTTATTTCTTTTAAATCAGACGCATAGGTCATCTCTTCGCTGTTATCATTTTTTTGCGGGGAATGAGCAACTCACTGGCGAGCATTAACCGACCCGAATGTGAACGGATAATTATCTGGATGCGAATACGTTGACAGAGACAGAGAGAAGGTTGTCAGAGGCGAGCCACTTCCGGCGGTATAAAGCCCTGCAGCGCAACAACTGCAGGGCAAAGGGATTAAGGCGTGACGATGTTGAACCAGAACTCAAACTTGTCCATGTAACTGAGCAGCTCATTCAGCTTTTCACCGTTACCGGTTATCTTCACATCGCCCCGCTCCTGCGCCTGTTTAAGCGTCTCTTCCTTCAGCATGATTTTATTGAGCGCCTCACGCGACAGCGTGATGGTGGCATCCGCATTCTCTGCTTCAGCACTGGCCGTATGATTGAGCACACCGTTCTCCAGCTCAAGTTTGTACTTGCCGCCATCTTCGCCAAAATCGACGTTCAGCACCGCTTTAGCACTGGCGGCTTTTTCCCCGTTGATATGCACCGCCAGATAGTCGAAGAACATCTCCGGCGTCATGGCCCGAACAGTATCCGGGCTGGCGGTGTTCGGCGTTGGCAGTTGCTTCACGCCACTTCTCAGCTCCTGCGCGCCGGTGAGATAGAAGTTGCGCCAGGGGCCTGACTCAGCCTGATAGCCCAGTTGTTCCAGCGCGTCGGCTTCCAGTTCACGCGCAGCCTTGTTATCCGGCTCGGCGAAGACCACCTTGCTGACAACCTGAGCCACCCAGCGGAAGTTGCCTTTGTCATAATCCACTTTTGCCTTTTGCAGAATGCTGTCAGCACCGCCCATGTACTCGACAAACTTTTTCGCCCCTTCTTCCGGCGGCAATTCATCAAGCGTCGCCGGATTGCCGTCAAACCAGCCCAGATAGAGTACATAGGTGGCCTTCACGTCATGACTGACCGAACCGTAATAGCCCCGGTTCGCCCAGGTGTTAGCCAGCGAGGGCGGTAGCTTAAACTGCGCGGCAATTTCATCGCGGGTATAACCTTCGTTAGCCAGCCGCAGCGTCTGGTCATTGATATAACGATAAAGATCGCGCTGGCTTTTCATCAGCGTGTTTACGTTGTCGTTGCCCCAGGTTGGCCAGTGATGCTGCGCCATCAGCACCTCCGCTTTATCGCCCCAGAGGGTAATGGCATCGTTAATGTATTTCGACCATGGCAGCGGCTCGCGGATCTTGGCACCGCGCAGGGAATAGGTGTTGTGCAGCGTATGGGTCACATCCTCGGCGGTCTGGATGGTTTTCTTCTCTTCGATATACCACAGCATTTCTGCTGGTGCTTCTGAGCCGGGTGCCATCATGAAATCGTAGGTGAGACCATCAATGGTTCGCTTTTCCCCGGTTTTGGTAATGTAATCCGTCGGCGCAATCAGCGTCACCGTACCGGCTGACGTGGTGGTTCCGAGACCGGCACCAACCTGACCTTTAGCATCGGCTTCCAGCAGGTTGCCGTACATATAACTGGCGCGGCGGCTCATGACATTACCTGCCATGATATTTTCAGCTACCGCCGACTCCATAAACCCGGCTGGCGCATAAACTTTTGTTTTACCTGCTTTCACGTCGGCCTCGCTCACCACGCCGCGCACACCACCGTAATGGTCAACGTGACTGTGCGTGTAAATCACGGCGATAACCGGTTTCTGTCCCCGGTTCTTGTAATAGAGTTCCATGCCTACTTTCGCCGTTTCTGCTGAAACCAGGGGATCAACCACGGTAACGCCCTTTTCTCCTTCAATGATGGTCATATTGGAAAGGTCAAGATTGCGTATCTGATAGATGCCATCAGTCACCTGAAACAGGCCGCTGATATTAATCAGCTGAGACTGCCGCCAGAGGCTTGGGTTGACGGTATCAGGCGCTTTTTCGCCCTCTTTAATAAACGCATATTTTTTCGGGTCCCAGACTACGTTTCCGCCTTCACCTTTGATCACCGCATCAGGCAGTGCGGCGATAAAGCCTTTGTGCGCGTCAGTGAAATCCGTTTTGTTGTCAAAGGGCAGTTGCTGATACAGCGCGTCGTTGGCCTGTTTTGTCGCCGGGGCTGCATCCTTCTGGCTAACATCTGCATAAACGTGAACGGGGAGCGTGGTGAGAAGCCCGCACAGAGCGAAGCCATAGACAAGTGGTTTGAGTTTCATTGTTTCCTCTTGGGCATTCTGTGGATGAATTATCGGATGAAGCTAAGAGGCCTGGCAGTTCTTTCCCGGATAGCTGACAGGTTTATGGTGAAATGGATAATTTCATTTACATTTCGATATAACTTTAGAGGAAAAACTTACTCTTGCCAGTTTGGCTTAAGTCACTTGCGAAACAGTCAGCATATTTTTTTAATAAGGTCGGATTTAAAAAATTAAGCGATTGACTGCACAGAAAAAAATGCCTCTTTAAAAATCAATATTAACTTCAGACATTATTGTTTATAGACACATCTTTCCCTGTTAAGAGGGTTATCAGGCACGCCTGACTTGCTGAACACAATATGGGCTGACATGCATCAGGAATGGCAGATATGCTGTGGAGATAACTTCAGTTCCTGAGAGGAATAATATGGATCGCTTTCACTCAATGGCAACATTTATACGCGTTGTGGAGACGGGATCTTTTTCTGCTGCTGCAAGGCAGCTTAATGTTGGTCAACCGGCGGTATCTAAAATCGTTGCTCAGCTGGAATCCCGGTTACAAACCCGTTTACTGACCCGTTCGACCCACGGATTAATGCCAACCGAGGCAGGACAACGATTTTATGAACGGGCACGAGTCGCATTGCAGGAAGCCGACGAGGCGGAACTGGCTGCCAGAGGTGCAGGCAAAGGGCTGTCTGGAAAATTACGCATTTCAGCCGCAACAACCTTCGCCAGGTTGCATATTATTCCCCAACTCCCTCGGTTTCTTGAGGAGCACCCGGAACTGAATGTCGATGTCATTCTGGATGATCGTGTGATCGACCTGATTGCGGAAGGCATAGATATATCGTTACGCATGGGAAATTTACCCGACTCTTCTGCCGTGGCGCGCAAGCTGGCGACGAGTCCTCGCTCGGTGATCGCCACACCGGGTTATCTCACCCAAAAGGGGAGCCGCAAACCCCGGCTGAGCTGGCAGAGCATGAGGCGATCCTTTATAACCCGCAGCCCAGTCTCTGGTCGTTCACCCGCCATGGTACGGTTATTTCCATCTCAGTCAGCGGACGTCTTCGTGTCAGCGCCGCCGAAGGACAACGCGCTGCGGTCCTCAGCCATATGGGCTTGTGTATTGCTTCCGACTGGATGTTTGCAGAGGAACTTGAAAAAGGCGCAGTCAGAAAGGTGCTGACTGCATGGGAATTGCCTTCTGTTGATCTCTGGGCCGTTTTCCCTAATGGCAGACTGGCGAGCGCCAAGGCGCGACAATTCGCCGGATTTGTTGAGGCCATCATGGCTGGAAAGTAACATCGCTCTATTCCTCCCTGGAATAACTGTTATCTGATTTAGAAGCGATCCCATTTCATTTGGAATGAAATAAGGTTGTTTCACGCCCAGCTACTCCGGACGGGAAACAACAAGGACCGCCATCATGTCAATGTTTGAAACCTATCGTAATGCCTTTTTCAACGCTCGCCTGACCCGCAAACCGAATGGTGTGCTGGAAGTTAAATTCCATACCGCCGGTGAAAAACTGATCTTTGATGGACACACGCATGAACAGTTTGTTGCCTTGTTTCATGCCATTGGTGAAGACCGTGAAAACCGCGCAGTGATCCTGACCGGATCGGGCGATGCCTTTATGGACGCCATCAGCCCGGAAGGATTTGATTTCTTCAGCCCGTTAGGTTTCGACAAAATCCTGCGCGAAGGCAGAAAGGTACTCAGCAACATTCTGGACATCGAAGTTCCGATGATTACCGCCCTGAACGGCCCGGTATTGCTTCACAGCGAATATGCCTTGCTGACCGATATTATACTGGCCACGCCAGAAACAGTTTTCCAGGACAAACCGCATTTCGAATTCGGTATTGTGCCCGGCGATGGCGTACACATTTTGTGGCCAGAGGTTATCGGCTCGATCCGTGGCCGCTACTTCCTGCTTACCCGCCAGGTGCTTGATGCAGAAACGGCAAAAGACTGGGGCGTGGTTAACGAAATTGTTCCCGCCGGTAAGCTGCTTGCCCGCGCTCATGAACTTGCCGACGGCATTGCTGCACTTCCGCCACTGACCTCGCGCTATTCTCGTATTGCGCTGACTCAGCGCCTGAAACGCCTGATTGAAGAAGGGACGGGTTTCGGCCTTGCGCTGGAAGGGATAAGCGCCGCTCAGGTTGCCCATAGCATGAACCAGCCGTGAGCCATCCGGCCTCTGTTTCAGATTTCTGAATCACTGAATTTATTATTGCGGTGAGAAGGCGTTCCCGTAGGGAGCTCCGGACCATATTTTCCTAAAGGAACTGACTTATCGGTTCACAGCCAGCAACGACTAAACAGTGTTGCCAGACAGCTCAACGAGAGGCCAGAAAAAATGCTGGACTATGAATCATCCGCGGAGCGGTTTAATCAGTGTGTTGCATCCATCGGTTGAAATCACAGCCAAAAGCGGGCGTTGACGGCATCTGAGTTGGTCATATACAGAAAGCAGGTCACTTCAGGTAAGATGAACAGATGGGACTTAAACGCTAGTTTTCAGATCTGACAATCTTTTTTGTTATTTTACCACTCAATACTAAATCATCTTGCGTTGAAATGAGCCACAACTCCCTGATGTCATCTTCCCAAAGCGTTTCATTACGAAAGCGGTCTAGGATAGTAGAAAGTTCCTGCGTTTCATGCCGGTCAAGATGGTCTGTCAGATTAAAATATCCAACAAGAAAGAACTTCGTTTGCTTAAGCCCAAGCAGTGACTGTATCTCCCCGAAGATGTGCCCCGCACCGTTCGCTTCGGGATATACTTTTAAATACAGTCTTCCCGTGTTAACCGGCCCAATGAAAATTCCGCCAAGCCTGTATTTCTTACAGGGAGGAGTATTTAAAAATGACTGAAGGGCTTTCGTGACATGCTCTGTGCAATCATGACGCAACCCGCTACTTATAGTCGCATGTAGCAGCTTTTTCCGCTTATCCAGTAGATCCCAGGCTATCTTCCTGGAAAAAGATGCGTTGCGCATTGCTTTTTCAAGCTCGGTAAAAATAGCCGTCTCGCGCAGACGCTCATCGCTGACAGGCAGCACAAGAGAATTGCGCTTAGTGATATAAGTACCCATACAGTAATCTTCATCAATGGCTATAACGTCAGGATGTGACGGATTAACCAAAGGAAGATGAGCGCGCCGGTAACTGGCATCCAGAGAAATCTCGTCTCCGTCTGAAAATGCCCGTTGAGCACTACCGTACCCCAGCATATTATCGTCAGTAAAAATCATCCCAATAATCCTTTTCTGCGGAGTAAAAGCTAAAAATTGCGATGGCTTACCCATTAACTGTTTAATGAAACATTTAATCGAGCTTAAGCATCCCTGGAGATCCACGCTAGCAGGCATTTGTTACAGTCAAATTAGGGAATTATCTGTTGGGGTGATGACCTGTTCCCCGTTCATCAACACAAGTCGATGTTAATAATTACTTCATTTGTTGTGGGAACGATTGCGAACTTCCGCTTTTGGCACAGAGCATACTTTACTCCAGTGTCGGTCCGCTCTGTGCCAAGAGCGGACCTTCGCAATATTTCGCCGTGCATCCTGTTGAACGAATGCTTCAGGTCAATTCTGACCGTCAACACGTAGAGTGAGTGTCAGCTTGTGACTGCACCTGGGCGAGCATCGATCGGCACATTTACAGTAAAGGTCGTCCCCGTTCTTCAACGCTGCTAACAGGGATACTTCCGCCGTGACCTTCTGCTACACGTTGATCAGTCCAGGTTGCAGGACCAGATGCCCACCGAACAACCGGGTTACTGACCTGCTGGCATCGACATCTGCTGGGCGGATTTCAGGTGCTGCTCAACGACTGGCGTGTGCGCGTCGGCCAGAGCCTTCACATCCGGATCCTTGATATTCCTGGCGTCACTCTGCAGCTTCGATAGCACCATCTGGTGGTCCTTGGTGCCGGCGTTTTCCATATACATCTTGTCAAACGCGCCGCCGCTCTGCTTTTCCATATTGGCGGCCATAGCCTTGTGCTTAGCGTCCGGCTCGGTCGGCAGTGCCACGCCCTTTTGCTGGGCGACCGCTTGTACTTTGGTCAAAGCGGCGCCATGGTCTTCGACCATTCGCTGAGCGAATGCTTTGACTTCACTGCTTTGTGCCTTGCTCAGCGCGATCTTGGCGGCGGCGATTTCATTGATATTGGCCTGCGCCATGTCCTTCACCGCCTTTTCGTCGCCGGCGCTGAGCCTGGCGCTCGATCCGGTCTGGCCTGCGGCGCTATTCTGCGCGGCGCTTGTCGGCGTCTGGGCTTGCACGCCGAAGGTGCTGAACATAGCTGCTACTGCCGATACGGCTAGCAGCCTTTTCAATGTTTTACTCTTTTGCATTTTCTTCTCCTGATGGTCAGGCATAAGGCTGGTGTCAGGTAATTAACCGTGCACGGCCTCGTATGTAAATGACAACTGCAATGGTCAGTATAGTGGATCAACGATTAGCGACAGCCGGTTAAGTTAGGATCCTCAACGAAGGCGGCAGGAAATGACGGAAGCAAAAAGCGGATATTGTCCATCGCCGCCTGAGGCGCGTTTCATATGCTCTTTATGGAGTGCCGGAAACCGTACATGCCATGCAAAACGATCCGTCTTCAGTGAGCTTATTCTCATGAATACAGCACAATCTCACTTTCCTGACGTAGCATGGCTGCTCGATCGATTTCCTCTGTCACGGCGAGTCTTCACAAGTCTTAGCCGGGCAGTTCAGGCGCAGCTGTGCCTGCGAGGTATGGGGGTTGCAGTGCTGCCGTGGCCACTTGCCGATGCCATATCTGGATTGCAGCGCATCCTGACGCCGCATCAACCGCCCTGCAGAGATACAGGGGCAGGCTACCATCATGATCTCTGGTACAGGGACACTTACAGGCAATGCTGGATATCACCGATACGCTGCTTTCGGCTTCCGTGCCGGCAACGCCTGGGAGCCAGAGGGGACCGTCAGGGTGATGCTGCTGATGCCAGCTCTGTGCCAGAAGCGGACATTGTCGTTTCACTATAAGTATATATCTGTGCGATGCTAGCAGCGTTGCAACAGAAAACGCTGTAATTCAGCCGTGACTTCTTTTGGATTTTCCTCGGCCATATGGTGACCGCTGGCTATCGCCTTGCCCCGAACATCACGTGCCCAGATTTTCCAGATACCTAATACATCACCATATATATCTTCTAGATCATCATATTTTGACCATAAACAAAGCGTTGGGCACATAATCAGATTTCCTTTCTGGCGATCTTGTAGCTCATGTTCTTTATCAATGCTGAGACCGGCACGATAGTCTTCGAGCATCCCATGTACAATTTCCGGATCATGAATAGCTTTTCTGAACTCAAGGTACTCTTCATTTCCCATTGTTTCAGGCTGGCCTCCATACCACTTGTCAGGATCAGCGAGTATTGCCCGTTCCGGTTTTTCTGGCTGAGCAAAGAAGAACCAGTGATACCACTGCCGGGCAAACTTCTCATTACACCGGTTGAGGGCTTCAAGTATTGGAATGCAATCAAGCACGGCAAGCCGTGTGATTCGCTCTGGATAGTCAAGAGCGGCTCTGTAAGCTGTGTAACTCCCTCTGTCATGCCCAACAAGCGCAAATTGCTCAAAACCAAGCTGACTCATCAACTCAATACAATCTTTTGCTTTAGCTCTTTTAGAAGAACCAGCATGATCGCGCTGATCAGCCGGCTTTGACGATTGGCCAAACCCCCGTAAATCAGGGCATACAACGGTAAATGATTTGGCTAGCTCGGGAGCCACTTTTGACCAGGTTACATGAGTACGAGGGTGTCCATGCAATAACAGAACAGGTGGTCCATTACCCCCATAGCGCACATTGAGATCTGCTTCTGAAAGGATGACTCGTGTATGTGTAAATCCTTCAAACATATGCTGCCTCCCACGCCAGTAGTGTGGGGATAATTATAGGCTGCTGTTTAATCGGACACTTTGCTACATAAGGGGCCGAGCAGAATTGACCTCTCATGACAAGACTGGTAATGCAATGCAAGATGACATTGTGGACAAAATTTTAAAATGAATGTCCGCTTTTTGCTCATAGCGGACATTGGCTCGCATGTCAGTCCGCTTTGTGCCAGAAGCGAACTCTGACACCTTGAAACAGCAAACGCGGTGAACAGAAGAGAGCCTGCGCTTATCGTCCGCAGGAGGCTTTTACTCAACATTGCCAGAGATTTTTACCCCTGAGGACGCCTGTTTATTAGATTTTTCATATACTCATGCATGTGATTCAGCTAATCCGCAGATAACCTGAAAGAGAAGGGTTACTGATTTTTGACTTGTCTGACAACGAAAGATTGTTGGCTTAACATAAGGGAAAGTAATGCCATTGCTATTTGGTGAATTATCTGGCCTTCCGTCATGGGTGCCTGCTGTATTGCTCGTCACTCTCTCGCTCGCACTGGGTTTTCTGGCGCGATTTACACTTTTAAGATTCATCCGCTACTGGCAAAATCGTGACAGAAAGCTTTTCAAATCACTTGAAAAACACCTTCGTGGATCAATGTTTCTTTTTATTCCCTTACTGTTAATAAGTATAGGCGTTAATCATGTAAATATTGAACCAGAATCTCTTAATTTTATTATATCAACCACGCATGTCTTTATTATATTATCATTTTGCTCAGTTCTGATTCGATTAATTAATGTTGCTCAGGACATGCTATTTATACGCTATGACATTAATCTTTCAAATAATCTTCGTGCCCGCAAAATTCGCACGCAGATAATGTATGTTAAAAAAGTCGCTATCGTCATACTTGTGACGTTCTGTCTTTCTCTGATTTTACTCAGTTTCCCTGGCGTGCGAAAATTCGGTACAACAATACTGGCAGGTGCTGGCGTTGCCGGAATAATAATTGGCTTTGCCCTACAGAAGTCGCTTGTTAACTTGTTTGCCGGAATTCAGATAGCCTTTACACAACCGATAAAAATTGATGACGCTGTGGTCGTTGAAAAAGAATGGGGCTGGATTGAAGAGATAAACCTGACCTATGTTGTGGTGCGTCTCTGGGACCTGCGCCGACTGGTATTGCCCATTACTTACTTTACAGAAAATCCGTTCCAAAACTGGACACGTAATAATGCACAAATTTTAGGCTCTGTCTTCCTTTACCTTGATTACTCCATGCCATTAGAACCTCTCCGCAAGCACTTTGAAAAAGTACTCAGTGAAACAAAACTCTGGGATCAGCAAACTCAGGTGCTTCAGGTTACCGACACGAATGACAAAACTATGACGATCAGGATGTTGATGACGGCGCAGAATTCCCCTACCGCCTGGGATTTACGCTGTCACGTGCGGGAGAAAATGATTGAGTTTATCCAGCAAAATTATCCGCAGAGTCTTCCTCATCTGAGGGCTACACTGACCGATTCCAGTGATTTATAGTCCGGGCGCTCAGTCACTGGGCGCACTCGTTTTTCAGGGCGGAACGTACAGAAGCTGTGCTTCCGCTCTTCGCTCATAGCGAACTTTGCCCTGCGCAAATGTCTGCTCTGTGCCAGAAGCGGACATTATAAGAATCTCAAAAGAGAGGAGAAGTGGCTGTGGTTTAATGTGCAAATCTGCGCGAGCCGATTACACAAAGGATCACGCCCAGCGTTATCATAATCATCACCGGGCTAACCGTTTCAGACAGCAGCATTGCCGAAAGTCCGAGACCGAAGAACGGCTGCAGCAACTGTAATTGCCCTACAGCGGCGATGCCCCCAGCGGCCAGCCCCTGTACCAGAAAATAAAACCGATCAGCATACTGAACAGAGATACATATCCCAGCGCAAGCCATACCGGCAGGCTTATATTACTTATGCCCTCCGGTATTGTCTCAATGGTGGCAACCAACATCACAGGCAGCGCAATGATCAGCGCCCAGCAGATAACCTGCCATCCCCCCAGCTCACGCGAAAGCTTCGCGCCTTCGGCATAGCCGAGGCCACACACAACGACCGAGGCCAGCATCAGCAGATCACCGGTTGCAGATATAGCCCCGCCCTGGAATAAGGCGAATCCCATCACCAGCAGGCTGCCGGTTACAGAAAATATCCAGAAAGCCAGCCTGGGCCTTTCACCTCCTCTGACAACGCCAAAAATAGCGGTTACCATGGGCAGAAGCCCTAGAAACACAACGGAGTGTGCCGAGGAAACATGTCGCAGCGCCATTGCTGTCAGAAGAGGAAAACCGACTATTACGCCCAGGGCAACGATAATCAGGGAAATCAGCTGGCTCCGCTGCGGGCGTGTCTGTCTTAAAAAAGGGATCAGCATAATGGCCAGCACACCGGCAACTGAAGCACGTAAAAAAGTCAGAAAAAAGGGATCCATTTCCTGTACTGCTATGCGGGTTGCGGGCAAAGAACCACTGAAAATGACCACTCCCGCCAGCCCGCTTAACCAGCCTGACTTCAGAGCTGAATTGGTTTTACTTACCCTGTTTTTGGCCACACCAGACCTCGTTCAGTTCATATAACGTTTTTAATGAAGTTGACATCCTCTATGCTAAGTTCCAACATTCATTACAATCAAATAATTGTCATAGATACAATTTATGAAAGCGAGATATAAAGTCATCGTGGATGAGTTTGCATCCGCTATCCGAGCCGGCATGCTCCTGCCGGGCACACGTCTGCCTACTCACAGAGCACTGTCGGCTGAAAAACACATGTCTCTTGCAACAGCTACCCGCGTTTACGCTGAGCTGGAAGCCATGGGTCTTGTGAGCGGAGAAACCGGAAGAGGGACTTTCGTCAGGGAGATTTCTCTGCCTGCGGGGCTGGGGTTAGATCAGCACGCAGTGGCGTCAGATGTGCTCGATCTGAACTTCAACTATCCTTCCCTGCCGGATCAGTCAGAACGGTTACGCGACGCAATGCGACAGCTGACCACATCAGGCGATCTGGCTTCCCTGATGCGATACCAGCCTCATGCGGGCAGACAAAGCGACAGAGAGACAATCGCGACATGGCTTAATTGCACCGGCCTGAATACTTCAGCCGATGATGTTTTAATCGTCAATGGCGCGCAGCACGGTCTTAGCATTGCCGTGATGGGGCTGCTGAAACCCGGCGATGTAGTTGCTGTTGACGCGCTGACCTATCCCGGCTTCAAAGCTTTGGCCAGCCTGTACCACCTTGAACTTGTGGCGATACCCGCCAGTGCCAGCGGACCGGATCTGACTGCACTCAGGCATATCTGCCAGCGCAGGCGCCTCCGTGCGGTTTATACGATGCCGACGCTGCATAACCCGCTTGGCTGGGTTATGAATAATGCCCAGCGCAGGGAGCTGGCCCTGATTGCCAGAACGTTCGATCTGCTCATTATCGAAGATGCGGCCTATGCTTTTCTTATCCGACGTCCCCCACCGCCGCTTGCCACTTATGCGCCCGAAAGAACGGTTTATGTAACCGGTTTTGCCAAAAGCATTGCCACGGGCTTGCGTGTAGGTGCCGTAGTATGCCCCGCTGGCATGCGTATCGCCCTGGAGCGGGCCATCAGGGCAACGACCTGGAATACCCCTCTCTGATGGTTTCGATTGTCTGCGGCTGGATTAAAAATGGCACCATAAAATGCTTTGAGTCGCTGAAAAGACGCGACGCCCGCCAACGTCAGGCGCTGGCCCGCAAAATACTTATGAATAGTGAATGGGTAAGCCATGCAAACTCATACTTTATCTGGTTACTGTTGCCTCAGGAGGTAAGGGCTGACAGACTTGTCCACCGGTTGATGCAGCAAAGCATCTCCGTTTCCACAGCAGAACCGTTCAGCACTTCAGATAGCGTGCCGCATGCTATTCGCCTCGCTCTTGGCTCAGTCACAATGATCCAACTGAGCGAGGCACTCACTACGATTAAAGAGACTATTGAGTATGAAAAAGATTTCTGAACGAGTGTCCGCTTTTCGCTCATAGCTGTCCTTCTGCATCAGCACGCTTGCAGCTTCTCGTCAGAAGCTGATATTACAAAACTTACGCAGCATCATCGGTCATTCCGATAAGGTGTTTGTTGGTAGTAATAAGTAAATGTTTATGGCAGCGTCAGTTGATCTTTATATTCATCAAATACTGTAATTAAATGGTCGGCGATTGCTCTTACTCGCCGTGAACCCGCCAGGTCTGAATGCATCACCAGCCATAATGTCTGATCCACACCGATATCAGGATTAACGCAATGCAGGCCATTTTTCCTCGCCATAAAGTGCGGCAAAACCCCTAAACCCAGGCCTGCTGAAACTGCGGATACCTGAGCCACGAGTGTGTTTGCTTCCACCCGGCATGGCCTGCCGCGAAGCATTCGCGTTACCCATCTCGCAGCAGGCAGGTGTTGATGTGACTCCGGCCAGCCCACATACTGAGCGTTATTCAAAGATAAACCAGCGGGTTCACCAGCCAGTATTTTTAGATATGCATCATCACCGTATAATCCAAATCCTACTGTTCCGAGACGCTTTAACGTCAGATTCCCGCTGTCAGGCTTGACCATACGTATTGCTAAATCGGCGTCTCTGCGATGCAGATTGACTGATTGCACGCCGCTGAGCACTTCCACCCTCAGGTCGGGATATTTTTCAAGAAGCCCTTTCAGCGAAGGCAGAATAAAATGCGTGGCCAGATTGTCCGATGTTGCCAGCCGGACAAGCCCGGCAACATTACCTTGCAATTTCGCCGTCTCGCCGAAAGCGAGCCCTGCATATTCCAGCACCTCAGCCCGTTCCAGCAGGGCTTCACCATCGTCCGTCAGACGATATCCGCTCTGATGCCTGCTGAAAAGCGGCACTGCCAGAGACTGTTCAAGCCGGTCAAGCCTTCTTGAAATCGTAGCAATGCCCATTTCCATCGCTTCTGCTGCGCCACTCAGCGTACCTGCGCGGGCGATCGCCAGGAAAACCCGCGTATCGTCCCAGTTGAAATCTGCTTTCATGTTTTTTCCGGTTATGGAAAACGGCTCTCCGTTTTCAGGTCTGTTTTATCACTTTCAGCAGGATGATACTGCAGTCCTCACAAGGAGATAAACATGCAAAAACGTAATCTGACGTCATCCTTCAACGTATCCGCGATCGGCCTGGGCTGTATGGGTATGAGTGAATTCTATGGACCACGCGACGATGAAACATCAATGGCGGTGCTGGATAAGGCTTTAGCGCTGGGTATCAATTTCCTGGACACGTCTGATACCTACGGACCCTGGCACAATGAGGAATTACTGGGGAAATTCATTAAATCCCGTAAGCCCGCGCTAAAGCTGGCTACAAAATTTGGCATTGTGCGCCAGCCCGGCGAATACAGAAGAAGCCTCTGTAACACCCCGGACTATGCCCGCCAGAGTTGCGAAGCGTCTCTCAAACGCCTGGGCGTGGATCGTATTGATCTCTACTACGTACACCGCATTGATGCCAGTACTCCCATTGAAGATACGATGTCCGGACTCGCGAAGCTGGTTCAGGAAGGAAAGATCGGGCACATCGGTTTATGCGAGGTCGGCGCTGAAACGCTCAGACGCGCTCATGCGATCCATCCCGTTGCAGCAGTACAAACCGAATATTCCCTCTGGAGTCGTGAAGCAGAGGCGAGCGTACTCCCGCTGTGTGAGGCTCTGGGCATCGGGTTCGTGGCGTATTCGCCACTGGGACGTGGCTTTCTGACGGGCAGATTTCAGCATGAACCGATTCCGGCAAAGGAAGATTTCCGCAGCACGCTTCCCCGCTTCCAGCCGAAGAATCTTGCCATAAACCACTCCCTGGTTGATCTGATAAAAGCTCTGGCGGTGAGCAAGGGCTGTAAACCTTCACAGATAGCGCTGGCCTGGTTACTTGCCCAGGGCGAAAACATAGTGCCGATACCCGGCACATGCAATCTCAACCATCTGAGCGAAAACGCCGGTGCACTGGATGTTGAGCTCAGTTGCGCTGAGCTGAGAGGGCTGCGTGCCGCCGTATCCGCCATTCCCGTTGCCGGAGAACGATACACGCCAGAAGGAATGAAAGGTGTGGGTGTCTGAACCCGGCCGGTCCGAAAGCTCCTCCAAACTTCTCCCGGTATCTTTGAAGAGACTTTATTACATGAACGACACCGTTTTACATATAAGCCCGGTGCCTGCACGCATCTGGGTAGCAGTAACAGCACTCGGGATCAGTGCATTTTCGATTGTGACCAGCGAGCTTGCGCCGGTTGGCATGCTCAGCACGTTAGCAAAGGATCTGAATCAGACTGAATCGGGTGCAGGTCTTGTCGTGACCGCATACGGCTGGGTTGGCGCTCTGGCAGCGCTTCTGTCCGGATTGATACCAGCGAGGATTTCACGTAAGTCTTTATTAGTTACTCTTATGCTGGTCCTTGCTCTGTCCGGTATAGCGGCGACACAGTCTCACTCGATGACTGCATTTATGAGTGCGCGTATGGCAGGAGCTTTGGCACATGGTGCTTTCTGGGCTTTGATTGGGGCAGTGGCTTCACAACTTGTTCCGGCTGAAAAACTTGGGCTGGCCACATCAGTCATTTTTGGTGGCGTTTCGGCTGCCAGCGTTCTGGGTGTGCCGCTGTCCAGTTTTATTGCAGATATGGCAGGATGGCGCAGTGCGTTTACGGCGATTTCCCTGCTGTCACTTGCCACTGCCTGTGCTCTATTCTGGACACTCCCCAAACTGGCGGTGTCACAACCACTGAGGCTACGTGTTTACTGGGGGATATTCAAAAATCCGCTGCTCCTTTCCCTTTATGGCGCCACTGCCTGCATTATTTCGGCTCATTTTGCGGCATTTACTTACCTGGAACCACTGCTGACGAAGGCTCAGGAAGTACCTACGGCTTCCATTTCTGGTCTGCTGCTGATGTCCGGACTCTCTGGCCTGGCAGGTAATATTATTGCCGGGAAGCTGATCGACCGTCATATCAAAGGGCTGATTTTCACTTCACTGCTCCTGAGTGCGGGTGCGCTCGGCATGCTTGGTATGAGGAGCGCCGCACCACTTCCTTTCTGGTTCACAGGCATACTGCTCGCAGTTTGGAACGCGGGTATGGCCATTGTATTTGTTGGGTTGCAAACATGGCTGCTTCGTAGCGCCGGCGATGCCGTACAACCGGCTTCAGCCATTTACGTTGCAATTTTTAACGCAGCGATCGGCACCGGTGCGCTTGCCGGAGGCCAGGCGTTAGCCGTAACAGGTCTTCAGGGCATGGCCTTACTTGCTGCGGGCGTCATTGTATGCAGCATAACTCTTGTCGCAATGCTGAAAAGCCCCACGAATAAGCTCAAGCCTGTAGGGTCGTGACCGAATAAAAAAACGCATTAACCGACAGTAATAAAATGGGGAACGTGTCGGAAGATACGACCCCTTATTTTATCAGGTTCGATTTTATCAGAAACAGAATACGCCCGGTTCGTTAAAGCGTATCTGTCCTCCGGACGAGGCCTGTTCTAAACCACAACTCCTGAAGAGTTCATTAAATCGCTTTCAAATCGCCAACATCCGCTTTTCGCTCAAAGCGGACTGACATGCCTCAACAGCTTACCACTGCTTTTACCAGGCTGGACGACGTTGCCTGAACTCGTTTCGAGTAACGTCGTCAGCAGGCAAGCCGCGCAGCAGTACGACAGCAGAATTTAATGGTTACAATATACTAATGCGATTTAATAACAGGCGCAGGATTAGGCCGGCGAACCGGCCTGAGGCACTATCAGATGGCGCAATAAACGCGCGCTTCACGTGGCGTGTAGATACCAAACGTCACCACGCTCAGTAAGCCATTAACAAACGTCTGCTGCACTTCAACCCGACTAACTTTTTCCTGGCCGCCGCACACCTGCGCCGCATCAATGCTCTTACGCTGACCGATACCTGAAACAAAGAACGGCTGGCTGGTGGTTTTCGTCGCCGCGCCAACTTGATTCTGTTTCATTACGAAAGTCTGCTGCGCACAGCCGGTTAAACTCAGAGCCAACAACGCCGCAACACAAAGCTTGTTCATAAATATCCTTATCGCCTGAAATGAAAAAATAAATGCTGAGTGAAATCATCACTCAGCCAGCAATCATGTTATCGACAACGAAAGCGGAAACATGAGAAAGATTTTTAAGTACGCCTGACGGATACGTTTTGCTGAATAGTACAGCATTAAAAAAACCTGCACAGCAGGGGCTTTTTATGTTTACCGCAGCGTTTCCGCTTAGCGAGTCAAATCGTAGAAAAACTTTTTGACGCCATCGAGAAAGCTTTTTGAATGCGGACTGTTCTTCTCACCCGCCGCACCACCAAAGCTCTATTCCAGCTCACGCAGCAGCAACTTATGCTTCTCGCTCATAGCGGACCCTGGCCTGCCGTTAGTCCGCTTTGTGCCAGAAGCGGTCTTAGAGTAAAGGCCCTGGATATCCACGACTTCCGAAGATGGTGATCGTGCTGAATCATATTCTGAGGGAATACCATTGACGAACTGAGGTGCTTTACAGTCAGCAGCATTTCCGGTGCTGCAGCCCGTTATTTCACCGGTATTGTAGGTGTAACCGGTCATCTGGAATATCCGGAAACCGGCAGGTTCGAAGCCCAAATAGCTCAGCGGAACAAAGGTTCCAGGGAAATAGTTGGTCTGAGTTGCACCATTGGTATATTCGTTTTCACCAAAGTTAACGTTGCCCACCGGAAAGAGCCATGATCCGCCCACGCGCCTTTCGCTGGTATCGCTGTTGACACGTGCGTTAAGTTTTTTATCTGATCCAGTGCGACCAAGCCGGAGAAAGAAAGATTGCGGTCGTCCATGTCATAAGTGTCTGACCACGAAACGCCTGCCTTGGTCGTCACCTTTATCGGATCAGCATCAAGCTTGTCATTAATTTCAGTGCCAAAGGCCGCCTGACGGGATATCAGAAGCCTTACATACCTGATCCATGCATTCCCAACCTGTCGTAACATAGTCACTCTCCGGCCGGAGCGCATTCATCCGCGTGACAACATGTTTGCCCCCGGGTACTGGTGATTATTCTGGGCATTTGATCTGGCTCAGGGAGGTTTGATAACGCTGCTGCGTTTTCACGGCTGACAACACAGCAGCGTTATTATAAGTGCTGTCAAGAAAGCGCGTCCGTAACTGTTCATCAGTTACAGTTATGGGTGTCTGGCATTTGTGTCGCAGGTCATGAGTAATCTTTTGCTGCCATTTTTAAACGCTGCATTAGCCAGTGAGGTCGTTTGTGGCAGCAGTAGCGCCAATACGATCGGTATCAGCTGTTTCATTTTGCCCTCCCCGCTTCTTTTGGCCCTATTGAGAAACCTGGATAAACCATTCACTTAACGCTTTGCTCAGTGGTGCATTGCGCAGGGTCAAAAACCGTTTTCCACTCTTTCTTCATGTCGACGATAACCCAACCCTTTTGGGGAGCCAGTTTGAGCCCGCTGATAAGCTTTCCACTTGCAGGTGGATGCGCGTCGTAAGCATATTCCCGTGCTCCGTCGGTGTGATGAATCAGTAAACCAAAGGCCTTATAAGCGGGATTGGCTGAGGTGTACTGGAGCATCGGCACATCACCATCGCTGTTACCAAAGGCGCCGACCGGGCGCCGTCCCATAAACAAATGAATGGCGACCGGCTTCATCGCTTCGTCATCGTAAAAGGCTCCGTTCATCGTTTTACGTAATTGCGTACCATTGTCTGTAAGAGAGAACTCGCTCAGCGAAAAGGAGCCGACAACCTGTTCGGGCGGAATGCCATACATTTTCTCGGCCAGTACGCGCATAAAATCGATGCCGCCTCCGGACACAATCCAGGTTTTGAAGCCGTTATCCCGCAGATAGCCCAGCAACTGACGCATCGGCTGATAGCCAAGCTGGTCATAACGGCAGCCGAAACGCGCATGCCTGTGACTATCGAGCCAGTTGCTGACGCGCTGGCTAAATTCTTCTGTATTCATGCCGCTGTGCGTGAGAGTCATCAACTGCATCAGCCCCTTTTTGCCGGCCTGCGCCACCCCGCTCATATCGTTGTTGATTACCGCCTGTACTAACCCATCGTGATTCCATTCCGGGTGTTCTGGCGCGAGGCGTTTGATTTCATCAATCACAAACTGCAACTGAAACGTCAGCGGCGCTTCCGGCCATAACGTGCCATCATTATCAAACACCACATAACGCTGGCTGACAGGGATGAAATTTTTGCTGTTAGATGTTGTGGTGTCACTAACCCACGCCTCAATAGCCTGTTTCGAATGACCGTCATTCCAGGCACTGAGTAGATCGTCTGTTGCAAAAGCCGAACCGGGAAGAGCCGTAATCAGAAACGCCAGAAGATGTTTTAATTTCATCATTTTTTCCTTTTGGGCGGAATAAGATCGGGTAGCGGGATGATCCGCCAGTATTCACGCGTGCGCTGTACCAGCCTTTTCATGCTCAGGCTAAGGGGTGCCGGAAAAAGAAGCCCAGAAGTAGCAGCGCCAGCACGATCGTCGTTCCCATCAGCAACGGCCTCCAGTCGGTCCGGGCGCGTGCTCTCAGCACCTGCTCACTGCCAGCCGGACGCGCTGCGGAAATGGTGTAATGTGCACCGGGTAATTCGGCCAGTTGCCACTGATGCTGACGTGTATCCCACCAACGTAAACGCAACGGTGGAATCACCAGTTCGCCGGACTGAGAAGGCAGATAACGCAGCCGCTCTTCACGCTGAGCGCCGACGATCTCATCCCGCCCTTGCGTCAGGTTGCTGTTTACCGGCGGCAAGCGTTGCGCACTGGAACCGGGAATGGCATACAGCAGTTGCGGAATTTGCACGGCAATGACATCGGTGGCGCGCAATGTCACGACGCGCTCAATGACGTCACCGACATGTAACTGCTTATCTTCAGTTGCGCGGTAAAGTTGCCATTGCTGCGAGAGTTCAAGACTGCTGGCCGGTAAGAAACGATCCGGCTGACGCACATCCGCGGGCCAGCTGACCGATTTCTGCAGCACTGGCAGTGACACCGTTTTTGGCGGCTGATTCGCGGAACGCATCACCACATCTGTAGCAGGAAAACGCAGTTCGCCCTGATCCCACGCCATCACCTGACGCGCCATGCGGATACCGCTCCAGCTGATACCGTTGCTATTACGTGTAACCAGCTGGTTGGGCAGCGGCGTGTTAAGCAGGTTACCGTTTTCAATCACCATTTCCGGCCATTGCGGCGGTGGATTGAACCAGCTGTCCGTCCAGAAGGTCACAGCAATCGTTACTGGCTGTCCCGGCACCAGTTGTTCGGGCGCAACCAGCTCACGCGTCATGGCCATTTCTGCCCGCACCGGCAGGCTAAGCACTAACAGCAGACAACCGAGAAGTCGCTTCATGGTGCCTCCGCTGGCGCTGAGCGGTAGAAATTTTCCAGCAAACCGCCGGGTGAAAGGGTGAGATTGCTGTACCACTGTTCAGCCGAGGGTACCGCGCCCGCGACGGGCTTCATATCCAGCTGGTTCACGCCCTGATCGGGTTTCAGGTCATGCTTAATGGCGTCAGGATCTTCATCTTTCTGCTTATGCTGATCGGCCTGACGGTCGCGTTCTTTTTGTCGTAGCTGCATGATGATATGTGCAATCTTTGCCCTGTTTTGCTGCGCCATTGCCCATTCAGGTCGTAAACTCAGCGCCTGATCGTAGCTGTTCAGCGCCTGCTGCCAGGATTTCTGTTGTGCATAGCAGTTGCCAATCCACAACAGGCTTTCCGGGGTAGCCGGAACCTGACGAAAAGCACCCAGCGCCGAGACGTAATCCTGCGCGTAATAAAAGGCGATACCCCGCCGCAATGGATCCTGAAAATGTTGAGCAGCGGCCTCATAGTGCCCCTGATTAAAGGCAAATTGTCCCTGCACATCGGGGCGTATCCAGGCGTCCAGAAGTGCTGCTGAACTGCCGGGAGACCAGATAAGTAAAGGCAGCATCACGACAGCAAGGCAGAGCAGTCGCTGTCGCCAGAGCAGCAAAAGCATCAGCACAGGGATAACCAACAGATAGCCGCTGTTCTTCCACTGCAGATCCTGTCGGCTGTTCTGCTGCGCCGTCACGCTCTGCTGGATATGACCGCTGACCGCGCGCAGGTCTTCATCTTCGGCAGAAACCAGCGTGACCGGAATTCCGCCCTCACGAATTTGCTCGAAACGCGCGACATTAAGACGGGTATCAATGCCCTGCGCCGCCTGCGCTTCCGGCAATCTGCCGCCGTTTGCCGTGCCCGCCACCCAGATCTGCAGCGGCAGATTTTGCTGCCGTAGCCAGTCAACATCCTGCTGCGCCACATTATCAGTGACCAGTATCAACGCACGTGAGGCTTCAGGCGAAGAGGGGAAATTTTTCAGTGCCAGTCCAATTGCCTGCCGCAGTCCGGAACCCTCTCCCTGCGGTACCAGGGTCGGCTGCTGGGCCGTCAGGAACAGACTATAAAAATCGGCATCGCTGGTCAGCGGCGTAGTAAGCCAGGCATTCGCGCTGTAAACCACTAAACCAAAGTGGCTGCCGGACATTTGCGCCATCAGCGCGGCGATTTTCTGCTGCATGCGCTGATGGCGGTCAGGCGGGACATCCTGCGCCAGCATGCTAAGATCCTGCTGCATTATCACCATCACATTGTTTTCAGGTGTGAAGGCGGCGGGCAAGTCGCGCTGCCAGCTCGGACCGGCTAAAGCCAATACACCCAGACAAAAGAGCCACGGCAGTACCTGTCGCGCCCGCACGCGCTGTCCTTTAATCAACGCGTCCGCAAAAGGCTTGTCCATGACACGATGCCAGGCACTTCCTGAGCCCTGAGCCAAAAATAGAGCAGCGGACAGAGCAGCAAACCCAGTAATCGCCAGGGATAGAGGAAGTGGAAATCGCTCATGCGTGTCGTCTCATCATTGTGTTGCTGATGGCAAACAGCAGTAACAGCAGTAGCGCAAGAGCTAACGGCCAGACAAACAGCGGACGATGCCAGGACAAACCCAGCGTTTTAACCTGTTCCGGCGTCTGCGCATCAATTTGCTGCCAGACTTGCGCCAGCGCATCGCGGTTGGCAGCGGCGCGCCAGGCGTTACCGCCGGTGATACTGGCAATGTTATCCAGCAGCGCCGTATCGACTTTATCCTCGCTGCTGCTGTTTACATCGCCAAAGGCAATGGTGTGCACCATAACATGATGCGCAGCGGCGAGCTGGGCGGCGAGCGTGGGTTGCAGTTGTGAGGCGGTGTCATTGCCATCTGTCAGCAGAATCGCCATTTTTGACGCATCGGCTTCGAGGCTGTGATCCAGCAGTTTCACCGCCACGCCCAGCGCATCCCCTACCGCAGTTTGCTGACCAATCATGCCCGGAGCGAGCTGGTTGATGCGCGATTGCAGCGCCTGTTTATCCTCGCTGATCGGCGCAAAAGGCCATGCCTGGCTGGCAAAAATGACGAGACCAATGCGATCATTTTTACGCTGGCTGATAAAGGTGCGCACTGTTTGCTGTACCGCCTGTAAACGCGTCTGACCCTTCTGGCCGTCGTTTTTCTCCATCGAGCCGGAAACATCCAGAATCAGCACAATATTGCGCATGGGTTTTATCACCGTTTTCGGCGGCATCAGATATTCTGGCCGGGCCAGCGCAGCAACCATTAAGATCCATACTGCCCAGAACAGCAGCCGATGGCGCCAGCTGGCTTGCGGTGCTGGCGCCGAGAGTTGCAGGGCGTCAGCCAGTTCAGGCAAAAAAGGCACCCGAACCTGTTCACTTACCGGCTGCTTTGCAGGGAGCAGATAGTGAGTAACCAGCGGTAAAAAGCAGCACGCCCGCCCACGGCCAGGCGAAATCTATCCGCGAGAAAAACTCAGACATACGGCAGTGACTCCAGCCAGTGGCGTAACTGCTGCGCAATACGCCGGTTGATGCCGGGTTCAAGTTGATTGTCAGGCTGACAATAGCGACGGCACAACAGCGCGCGCAGCTCCTCGTCCAGCGATGTCTGCGCCAGAAGTTGTTCCGGCGCTTGCCACTGGCTGACCCGGGCGCGCGGGTGTTGTACCAGAAGCACCCGCTTAACCCATGCTACCCAGCCATCCACATGCTGTTGGGAAAGTTGCTTGCGCGCTTCGCGCCGCCAGCGATTGCGGCGAAAGCGCGCAAGCAATATCAGCAGGGCAATAATCATTGCCAGCATCAGCATCAAGCCGAGCACCGTCCAGCCTGGCGGTAGCGGGAACCATGAGGCGTCAGGTGGCAAAGCAGGATGCGCCAGTTCCGGCGTGCTAAAACCTTTTGCCAGCATGCGCATCCTCCTGCTGTAGCTGCGGCAGAATCGCCTCACCGGTCACGATGGTTTTTACTCTGATCCCGGTGCGCTGTAACCGGCGCTGCTGCTGCGACAGACGCTCGGTTACGCTTTGCTGAATGCGATCGCTGAGGTGCGATGTGAGATTAAGTGCGGTGCTTACGTCATGGTAATAAGCCGCCAGTTGGCCGTGCGGCGGCAGGCGGCGATGAAGATCATCAAGCGTGACATAAGCGGTAATTTCGCAGCGGCGGCGCAGGTGAGCCAGCACCGCATCGCAGCGAGTATCCAGATCGTGAAAATCACTGATAATCCCCAGCCAGCTACCGGAGGGCAGCAGCCGGACGATGCGTTGCAGCGCATCTGACAGGGAGATGTTTTGTCGATGGTTTTGCGCATAATGCGCGGGAAGCTGAGCATTCATACGCTGAACGTCAGTGATAATCGGCATCAGGTTGCGTTTCGGCGCACGGCAGGGATGCAGAGCCAGTTCATCATCGCCCAATATCCCGCAGCCCAGCCGATCACCGTCATGCCAGCTTCGCCATGCCAGCAATCCGGCAATGTTCCCAGCGGCTACCGATTTCATCTGCAGCCGGGTACCGAAGTACATGTCCAGTCTCTGATCCACAAGGATGAATACCGGGCGTTCGCGCTCCTCATTGTAGAGGCGGATCCATGGCGAGCGAAGGCGGGCTGTAGCTTTCCAGTCGATCAGCCTGACGTCATCACCCGGCTGATAGCGGCGTAGGCTATCGAAATTCAGTCCACGTCCCTGCTGGCGCGATACACGCTCACCGGTTAACGCACCGGGTGGGATTTGCCCCGGCGGATTATCGAGTCGCTGAGCATCACCAGCCAGCGCCATCAGGTCAGCCAGTTCAAGTGTCAGCGGCTGCGGCATCACGCCACCACTGCATCAAGAAGCATGGCGATCGCCTGATCGGGTGTGCAGTTATCGGCGTTTGCCTGATAGCTCAGCAGCAGGCGATGGCGCAGCACAGCCGGTGCAATGCGTTGAATATCTTCGGGCAACACCGCATCACGACCATCCAGCCACGCGCAGGCGCGACCACAGCGATCCAGGGCAAGCGTGCCGCGCGGGCTGATGCCGAGGCTGATATAACTCGCAAAGGCATCGCTGACCTGATCAGGATGACGGGTCATTTCCACCAGATTAACGATGTACTGCTCTACCGTTGGCGCCACATAAACTACGGCAATTTCACGCCAGCAATCGGTGATATCCTGTTGGCTTATGAGCAACGGGCCGGATTCTGAAGGGCGAGTTTCATGCTGCGCCGCCTGATATTTTGCCTGCTGTTCAGCGCGCACCAGTTGCATGACCAGCTGCTCATTTTCTTTCGACGGGTAATCGACAATCACCTTCATCAGAAAACGGTCAAGCTGGGCTTCAGGTAAAGGCCAGGTGCCTTCCTGATCGACCGGGTTTTGTGTCGCCAGCACCATGAATATCCCCGGCAGCGGCCATGTTTTACCCGCAACGGTAACGTGTCGCTCTTCCATGGCCTCCAGCAGCGCCGACTGCACGCGGGCTGAGGCGCGATTGATCTCATCGGCGAGGATAATGTTGCCGAACACCGGGCCGGGGCGGAAACGAAACTGATCCTCTTCCCGCGTGGCATTCTGCTGGTAAATTTCGCTGCCGGTGATGTCTGAGGGCAGCAGGTCAGGCGTGAACTGAATGCGGCGGAATTCGCCTTCGATATGGCGAGCCAGTTCGCGCACTGCGCGTGTTTTCGCCAGGCCTGGTAATCCTTCCAGCAGCACATGACCGTCACACAACAGGGCCACGATCAGCATTCGCACCAGCTCCTGCTGTCCAATCACCTGTTGATTCATACTGGCTTCCAGCGCCAGCAGCTTTTCACGATTATTCATTATGCAGGTTCCACCGTCTGGCGTTCCAGCAACGTGGCGATGCCAACCAGGATCGGCTGGGCATAGTCAAAAAGGCTTTGATACCGGGACAGAGATAATTCATTCCCAGCTCGCCTTCTTCGCTCCTGACGATGCGGTTTTTCGGGCATTCGCCATAACAGAGTTTCAGGTAAGGACAGCGTTTGCAGGCAGCTGGCAGCGTATCGCGCTTACCTAAACCAAAGGCTTTTTGTCGCTCGGAAAAGGCCATGTGCGCCAGTTTGGTGCTCTGTACGTTGCCTAATTTGTATTCGGGATAGACGTAGTGATCGCAGGAAAAGATGTCGCCATTTTTCTCAATTGCCAGACCTTTGCCGCAAAACTCTGAGGTGATGCATATCTGCGCGGGCATGCCCATGGTCTGCGCCACAGCGGTTTCAAACAGATTGACCTGCACCCGGCCTAAGTCGTTGTTCACCCACTCTTCGAACACTGCAATCAGAAAGCGCCCCCAGTCATCCGGATCGACAGACCAGTCGGTGACGATTGAGTCGAGGTCACCGGGACGGGCGCGGCGTGAGCCGGTAACCGGAATAGTATCGTCGTGCCAGAATTGTGGTGCAGTTTGCCTGAAATCAACCGGCTCAACGCAGGGATTAAACTGTATATAAGTGGCACCCAGTTCACGTGTCAGAAAACGGTAGACCTCCAGCGGGAAGCGAGCATTGGTGCGGTTGACGGTGACCAGGGCGTTAAAGGGAACATGATGACGTTTCAAAGCGGCAACACCCGCCATCACTTTTTCAAAAGTGGGTTTACCGCTGCGCGTCACGCGGTAGCGATCGTGCAATTCCGCCGGGCCATCGATTGAAATGCCGACAAGGAAATTGTGCTGACGCAGAAAGCGCGCCCAGTTGTCATTAATAAGAATGCCGTTAGTCTGAAGATCGTTTTCAATGCGCTGACCCGGTTTTTGATACTTCTTTTGCAGTACCACTATTTTTTCGAAGTAATCCAGTCCCATCAGCGTGGGTTCGCCGCCTTGCCAGGAGAAAACCACCTGCTCGCCATCCTGACTGTCGATGTATTGCCGAATGAAGGTTTCCAGCACCTCATCGCTCATACCGCTGTGTCTGTCCTGTTCCAGAAGCTGTTCTTTATGCAGGTAAAAGCAGTAGTTGCAGTCGATATTGCATCGAGACCCTGTCGGCTTTGCCATTACGTGAAAACGGCGTGTGTAAGCCGGTCCTGTGCCGCTGAATTTTTCCGCCGTAGGAAGAGGTTTAACCGGCAACGTTGTGCTGTATTTCATGAACGCCTCCTGAATACCGGGTGAAGTATTTCACCCGGTGTTGTGGTCAGAGCATCAGTTGGTAGCCGGACTGCCTTCCTCAATGAGTTTCGAAACATCAGAGACGGTGAATGAACCCGGTTTCTGACGCGGCGGGAACTCCTTGAAGCTTTGCAGCATTTCAGTGGCATATTTCTGCGCACCGCCCAGCAGGAACAAGCGGTCGTAGAACCAATGGTTGTAATCCATGCCATCGGTGCCTTTTTCCAGTGGGTCGATTTTCAGATCGAAAATTAGCGGTACACGTAGTTTGACGAAGGGGTATTTCCACACATCCATGCCTGAACGCTCCTGAATCATGAAGTGGGCTTTCCAGCGACCATAGCGCATCGCCAGCAGATCACCGTCATCACTCCAGTAGAAGAATTCTTTACGCGGATCCTCCTGAGTTTTACCCGTGATGAAATCAAGTTGGTTATAACCATCGAGGTGCACTTTGTAGGTCATGGCACTGGTTTTATAGCCCTTCAGTAACTGCTGTTTAATGTCCGGCACGCCCGCTGCAGCAACCAGCGTAGGGAACCAGTCATTACTGCCGAAAATGTCGTTAATCAGGGTGCCCGGCTTAATATGACCCGGCCATTTGACCATCGCCGGCACACGGAACCCGCCTTCCCAGCCGGTGTTTTTCTCACCACGGAACGGCGTGATACCTGCATCAGGCCAGGTGGCCGTCATCGGGCCGTTATCGGTGGTGTAAACAACAATCGTGTTATCTTCAATGCCGAGATCTTTGATTTTCTTTAGCACTTCACCGACGATTCTGTCGTGTTCCACCATGCCGTCAGCATAGTCACCCAGTCCGGTCACGCCTTTACTGGCCGGTTTAATATGGGTTTTGTTATGCATACGCGTGGTGTTGTACCAGGTGAAGAATGGCTTGTTGGCTTTGACCTGCCGCTCCATAAAGTCGTTGTTTGCCGCCAGCGTCTCTTCATCTACAGTTTCCATACGTTTGATGTTGAGTGGACCCGTATCTTCCACTCTGCCGTCAGCGGTGGATTTGATCACACCACGCGGGCCGAACTGTTTTTTGTATTCAGGATCTTGCGGATAATCCGGGTTCTCTGGTTCCTCTTCCGCATTCAGATGGTAAAGGTTGCCCATAAACTCATCGAAACCATGCGCGGTAGGCAGAAACTCGTTGCGATCGCCAAGGTGGTTCTTACCGAATTGGCCGGTAGCATATCCAAGCTGCTTGAGTATGCTGGCAATGGTAGGATCTTCTTTCTGCAGTCCTTGCGGTGCGCCGGGCATGCCAACTTTACTCATCCCGGTACGGAACGGCATCTGTCCGGTAATGAAGGATGAGCGGCCGGCGGTGGAGCTTTGCTCCGCATAGTAAGAGGTGAACTTGGCACCTTCAGCCGCAATGCTGTCGATATTGGGCGTTTGGTATCCCAGCATTCCCTGATTATAGGTACTGACGTTCCAGTACCCGATGTCATCACCGAATATCACTACAATGTTGGGCTTCTGATTGTTTTGCTCCGGCGCCGTCGTGGTATTACTTGCCGGGGCTGCATAAGCACTGGTCGCACAGCTGGCGACAGACAACATCGAGGCGAGCAGCGTTTTGCAAAATGGCACTTTTGACATTTCTGTGCTCCAGATAATTGGACTCTCGTAGGAAAGGCATAGGTTTCGCCCGCCCCGTCAAATCGTTCGACAGTAAATTATGTGATGCGCCTCCTGAGTTGGCCGGGTCAGAATGTCCGGCTGTAGTTGATGCCAAAGAAGTAGAGAACAGGGTTATCGTAGCGCCCTTCAACCAGCGGCGATGCGACCTGTGACGAGTCTATGTGCGCGTATTCGAAGGCGGCGCCGATGCTGCTGTCAGGATCGAGTTGGTAACGCGCGCCCACGCCCCAGCGCCAGGTATCGCCGGAGGGCATCGTCAGAGAGGTATCTTGTTGGTTGCGGTAAAAGCTGCTGTCAAAGGCAAGGCCGGTATTCAGCGTCCAGTCAGCTGAGAGTTTGAACTGAGTGCCGAGTGCGAGGTGCCAGGTATCACGCAGCCTTCCGTTGTCGCCTACCTGATTGCCTGCCACGGTTATTTCACTGTTGCTGTAATCGCTCCAGTCCTGCCATCCCACATCACCCATAACAGCCCAGCGGTCGTTCAGCTGATGGAAGAGACTGAGCATGATCTGCTGAGGGGCATTGACGGTGGCCGCGATGGGCAATGTCCAGGACGGGGAATTATTCAGCTGGTCAAGCCGGAGAGTGTTGTTAACGTTGAAGTGATAATTTGTACGGCTGGTATAAGTTAATCCGGCACGCGTCTGCGGAGTAAACTGCCACAGCGCACCTATCTTGCCGTTGAGCGCCCAGTCATGATCGGATAGCTCATTGCCGCGGGCGCGCTTGATCTTCAGCAGGCCATAATTAATCCCGACCCCCGCACCCAGCGAAAAGGCATCATTGATTTGCCAGGCCAGAGCGGGCATCA
>JAGTWN010000009.1 GCA_018842655.1 Candidatus Pantoea haifensis
CCTGCGCAATACATTCGCGATTTAGCCACCGGCCTGGCCAGTAAAACTGAGCTGTATGAACATTCACCGGTCTGCGAGCTCACGCGCAGTCATGGCGTGTGGCAAGCCAAAACGTCGAACGGTTCTGTAACGGCGCCTAAGGTCATTTTAGGTGTCAACGGCCACATTCAAAACTTTGGTTTTTATCGTGGCCGACTGATGCATATTTTTACCTATGCCTCAATGACGCCAGCCTTCCGAGAGGGAGCAGGCAAAGATAACTGGGCCTTATTGCCTGCCGATCCGATGGGGGCAACGTTACGTAAAATCACCACGGCTGACGGGGCGTCACGCATTGTTATTCGTACCCGTTTTACCTATGACCCGAGCATTAAAGTTTCAGAAAAGCGGGTGCAGGCGATTGCTGCTGAACAGCGACGTTCACTCAGCGCACGTTTCCCCGATCTCAGAACACATTCGTTTGAATACAGTTGGGCCGGACGGCTGTGTTTAAGTCTGAATAATGTCCCCGCCTTTGGCGAAGTGGATGAAAATCTTTATTCAGCCTGCTGTGAGAACGGTCTGGGAACGGTAAAAAGTACCCTGGCTGGCATCATGGCCGCTGAACTTGCCACGGAAACACGCTCAGAAGATCTGATTAAATTTGAGCATCAGGCAGCACCAAAACGTCTGCCGCCTAATCCTGTGGCCTGGTTGGGCATTAACGCAACCATACGACTGCAAGAAATAAGAGCAGGACGAGAAGGGTAAACCGGGCGAAAACCATAATAAACATTGCAACATATCTGCTGTTAATAATAGGCAGGGAAACTCTTGTCGCAATGTTTATTAATTTTTGCCTCGACGATAAAAGTAATCGGAGATAATGCGAGCATGCTTAATTCAATATCTATTGAAGATGTTCCCCTGAATCGTTTTCATAAACTCCTGACGGTTCGTTCTGCCGGGGGATCATTCGTTGATGGTTACGTCCTGAGTATTATTGGTATTGCGATGTCTGCGGTTTCACCGGCATTAGGATTAACGTCCTTCTGGGAAGGTTTAATTGCCGCTTCAGCATTAATTGGCATCTTTTTTGGTGGGTTTATTGGCGGGTTATTAACTGATCGGTTAGGAAGACGCTTACTTTATTTTGTCGGACCCACGTTGTTTATTATCTGTTCGATCTCGCAATACTGGATTGAAAGCGGATTTATGCTGTTTTTGATGAGATTTATGATTGGCGTCGCGGTCGGGATTGAATATCCGGTTGCTACCTCCTTTTTGGTCGAGTTTTTACCGAAACGATATCGCGGACCGCGCCTGGCTGCGCTCACGATTATGTGGTTTGCCGGTGCAGCCGTTGCTTATATCGCAGGTGAAGCGATCATGCGTTTTGCTGGTCCGGACGCCTGGCGTTTAGCGTTGTCCAGCAGTGCAGTGATTGGTGCTGCCCTGTTTTTGGTACGTCTCGGCACGCCGGAGTCACCGCGCTGGTTGATCAGTAAAGGGCGTAAACATGAGGCAGAGCGCATCATCAAACAGGTTTACGGACCTGACTTTAGCCTGCGTAACCTGCCAGAACAGAATGACAGCGTTAAACGCTCTTTCACTGATCTGCTGCACTCTGGTTACGGCAAACGCATGATATTTGTCAGCCTGTTCTGGACCTGTTCAGTGATCCCGGTATTTGCCGTGTACGCCTTTGCGCCAAAAGTGCTGGAGGCGCTGCACCTGAGTGGTAACTGGGCATCCTATGGTTCCGTCGCGATTACTTTGCTGTTTGTGGTCGGCTGTATCATTGCGACCCGTCTGGTTAATACGCTGGGTCGTCGTAGCCTGCTGATTCACAGCTTCCTCTGGTCGGGTATTGCGCTGTTACTGCTCGGTTTACTGCGCGATGGCCCTTCGCTGGTTATTTTACTGATGTTTGGTGCCTATGCGCTGTTTATCGGTGGGGCGCAGGTGTTGCAGTTAGTCTATCCAAACGAAATCTTTCCAACGGATATCCGCGCGGGAGCTGTCGGCTTTGGCACTTCTATGTCGCGTATTGGTGCGGCGGCAGGAACCTGGTTAGTGCCTGTTTCTCTTCAATCGCTGGGTATCGAATATACCATGTATATCGCCGCAGGAATTACGCTGTTTGGATTAGTTATCTCATGGTTTATGGCACCTGAAACCAATAGCCTGAATTTAAATGATGCTGCATCGCTAAATAATATTGCCGATAAACCGCCCATCATTACGGAGCAGAGATTAACCTGATTGAATGTTTTATAAATTTATCCGGTAAATAGCGGGCGCGTCGTCAAAACAGGAGGAAATAACATCAACGCGCCCCGATTGTTATTGAATTCATGATAATGGCGGAGACAAATTAATCCGTTAGCTTCGCTCGTTTTTATGGCAAGAAGTTAATTCCAGCATGATATAGCCATTCAGCTTTCAGACAGATGTTTGTCTGACTGCTGAATATCATTATCACTTTGAAGGAATATTTATGAGCAGCTCACCCGTAAAACAGTCCTCGTTAGGTGACGGACTCTCTGATCGACAGGTCAGTATGATTTCAATTGCCGGGATCATTGGTGCCGGCTTATTTATTGGTTCCGCTAACGCGATTGCCACCGCCGGGCCAGCGGTATTGCTGTCTTATGGCCTGACTGGTGTGTTAGTGCTGCTTGTCATGCGAATGTTGGGCGAGATGGCGGTGATGCAGCCCGATTCCGGCTCATTTTCTACCTATGCCGCAAAAGCCATTGGGCCCTGGGCTGGTTTTACGATCGGCTGGTTATACTGGTGGTTTTGGGTATTACTGATCCCGGTGGAAGCAATTGCTGGTGCTGATATTCTGCATGCCTATTTTCCTGCGGTTCCTTCCTGGCAATTCACGACGGCTATTATTCTGCTGTTGACCATGACCAACCTGTTCAGCGTGAAAAATTTTGGTGCCTTTGAGTTCTGGTTCGCCATTATCAAGGTTGTCGCCATCATTGCGTTTATCGTTGTGGGTCTTCTGGCCGTTTGTGGATACTGGCCGCTTGCCAACGTAAGCGGCGTGGCGCATTTGTACGATCGCGTAGGTTTCATGCCGCACGGGTTCGGCGCAGTGCTGACTGGCGTATTAATCACTATCTTCTCGTTTTTTGGTGCTGAAATTATCACCATCGCTGCGGTGGAATCGAAAAACCCCGGCAGCAAAATCAGACGAGCCATTAACCTGGTTGTTTATCGTATTGCGCTGTTTTATATCCTCTCTATTTTTCTGGTGGTATCGCTGGTTGGCTGGGATGATCCGGGCCTGAAAACGCAAGGAACGTTTCAGTATGTGTTAACCACGCTGAACCTGCCGGGAGCTAAGTTGCTGGTGGATGCCGTGGTGTTTATTGCGGTTTGTAGCTGCATGAATTCTGGTTTGTATACGGCTTCGCGCATGCTCTATTCACTGGCCACACGCGGCGATGCACCGAAAAAATGCGCGAAAATTTCTGACTGCGGCGTGCCGCGAGCGGCGGTTCTCGGTTCCACGCTCGCCGGGTTTGCCGCCTGTTTCGCGAATTATGCCTTTCCTGGGGAAGTATTTGATTTCCTGATCTCAACAACCGGCGCGATTGCACTGATCGTTTATCTGGTGATTGCCATCTCTCAACTGCGCATGCGTCGCGCACTGGAGAAAAGCGGTCACTCACCGGAATTCAAAATGTGGCTTTTCCCGTGGCTGACCTGGCTCAGTATTCTGATGATTTTGGCCGTACTGAGTTATATGTTTTATCTGCCGCAATATCGCTATGAAAGCCTGATGACATTTATGGTCACGCTGCTGGTGCTTTGTGTCGGTATCTCTATCACCGGCAAACGGAAAAAATGAAAGCGAGTCAGCCTGAACTGTTGAATGAAAAAACGTATCAGGTTGTGCGTGATTAATGTGACCGTTCATCACCCTTTCACCTGTTAACCTTGATCGACAGGCTGCCGGGTCTCGCTGGCAAGCAAGGCTGATTAAAAAAGCGCACGGGTATGCCTGTGCGCTTTACTGTATTGGCTAGCCGATGTCAGTTTATATAAACCATCAGGCAATCGGGAGAAAATGACCGATCCTTTATTGCAGGCAGGAAATATATTTTTTACCTGAGCGCATCACAATATCTTTCGCCTTCGATGTGATGTTTTGACCAGCAAAAGCGCCGTAAAGCTGATTAAAACTGACAGCAGCAAGGCGATGTGTGATGTCACTCACCGTACTGGCGGGCAGGGGCAGCATATTCGGGTAACTCCACATAAATGAAACGGCATCACAACCCGGTGTAACCTGAAGAATATCGCCCGCGAGCAGAATGCCTTCATCGTGGTTCCAGTGAAGAACAGCGCCTCCGGCGAAGTGACCGCCCAGGCGCAACAGTTTGACAGACGGCATTAACTCCAGCTCATCTCCTTCCCACAGCCGTATTGTCGGGCTGTCTCGCATGATCCATTCACTGTCATCGGCGTGCAGATAAACCGGGGCATCGAAGGCTTTTGCCCACTCCTGCAGCGTGGTGTAGTAATGAGGATGGGAAATGGCGATGGCGCTGAGCCCACCGAGAGAAGTCACCAGCGTTTTTGTTGCGTCATCAAGGTTAGCGATGCAGTCCCACAGTATATTTCCCTGCGGTGTGGTGATAAGAAAGGCGCGCTGATTAATCGCGAATGCAGGAACGGTCTGAATACTGAACAGATTTTCTGCGTGCTGCTTCCATTTATTAGTATGGCTTTCACGTAGCTCGCTTAACGTTATCCATTTCTGGCCGCTAACGGGAACGTACTGGCGTTCATCGTTACATATCGTGCAATAACGCGTTTCGCTATCGCGCTCTTCATAGGATGTGCCGCATGCCGTGCATAATTTGATCATCATGGCGTCCTCTGTTCGTCACTGACGTTAAGTCTAGAAGCCGAGGACGCGATGAAGTCGCAAAAAGTGGTTTATTACCGCATGAATGACATTCTGATGCGGCAGGTTAAATCGTTACATCAAAGGCGCCAGACGCTGATAAAGCTCTGCAAACAGGTCGCGTTTTGACTGGTATTCTGCATGCCGTTTAGCATCCGGCACATGGCGCTGCTCAAGCGGCAACGCTGGCAACATCTCTGCACTATCATGCTGAGGTGACATTGCTAACCTTGCCAGTCGCGCAGCGCCGAGTGCTGGCCCTACATCGGCGCTGGAACAATAGTCGAGCGTTTGCCCGGTGATATCTGCCAGCATTTGTCGCCAGTATGCGCTGCGTGCGCCGCCGCCGGTAAGCATAATGCTTTGTGGCGTTACGCCACAGGCGTGCACCGCATCGATCCCTTGCGCCAGCGCATAACCTACGCCTTCCAGCACCGACTTAGCCAGTTCCGGGCGTCCATGCTGATGGGTTAAGCCAAAAAACAGACCTTTAGCGTCGGGATTGTTATGCGGTGTCCGTTCGCCTGAGAGATAAGGCAAAAACCAGATGGGTGACAGATCTTGCTGCGCCTGCTGCGCCTCCGCCAGTAAGTGTGGCACATCATCACAACCGGTCAGTTTTGCTGCCCAGTCCAGACAAGATGCTGCACTCAGCATTACTGACATCAGGTGCCAACGCTGCGGCAGGGCATGACAAAAACTGTGTACTGCCGATGCCGGGTTCGCCATAAAACCATCTGTCACCAGGAAATAGACGCCAGAAGTGCCCAGCGACAGCATGCCCTGGCCAACATTGACCATACCGACACCGACTGCGCCTGCAGCATTGTCGCCTCCGCCTGCCACGATTTCTGCCGCCTGAATGCCCCAGCTTGCAGCAATATCCGCGCGCAGCGGGCCGGTAAGCTGATGACCTTCAAACAGCGTCGGCATATGCTGACGCGTCAGACCACAAGCATTCAGCAGTGCATCACTCCAGTCGCGTTTTGCCATATCGAGCCACATCGTGCCCGCCGCGTCCGACATATCGGTGGCGCAGACGCCGCTCATTCGCCAGCGCAAATAATCTTTTGGTAGTAATACTTTACTGATCCGGGCAAAAATTTCGGGTTCATGTTGCTTTACCCAAAGCAGCTTCGGCGCGGTAAAGCCCGGCATCATCAGGTTGCCGGTAATGGCGCGAGACTCAGGAACCTGTTGTTCAAGCTGCAAACATTGTGCCGCGCTGCGACCGTCGTTCCACAAAATAGCCGGGCGCAGCACTGTAAATTCATTATCAAGCAGGGTTGCGCCATGCATCTGGCCGCTGAGACCCATAGCGCGCACCTGGCTGAGATCCTGTTCCGCTGCCAGTGCGCGCATTGCCTGATCTGTGGCCAGCCACCAGCACTCGGGATCCTGCTCACTCCAGAGCGAATGGGGCCGTGAAACGCTCAACGACTGCGTCTGACTGGCAACAAGCTTGCCATTCTCATCCAGCAGCACGGCCTTTACGCCTGACGTGCCTAAATCGATCCCGATATACATAAAAGGCTCCGTTATTTTGCAAAAAGGTAATGATTAACCAGGTTTTCCAGTTGTTCCTGACGACCACTTTGCGGCTGAGGATCCAGGTTTTGTTCTGAGGCATACTGCGCCAGAGAGGCGAGTGAATGCTCTCCTTTCAGAATGCGTTGGCCCAGCTCAGCGTTCCAGCCGCTGTAACGGCGCGCGACACGCTGATCCAACTCTCCTCCTCAATCATGCGCGCAGCCACTTTAAGCGACAGCGCCATCGTATCCATGGCACCGATATGACCATAAAACAGATCATATTTATCGATGCTCTGGCGACGGATTTTTGCATCAAAGTTCAGGCCACCGGTGGTGAAACCGCCTGCCTTGAGAATTTCGTACATTACCAGCGCATTTTCTTCAACGCTATTTGGGAACTGATCGGTATCCCAGCCCAGCTGTGGATCGCCACGGTTGGCGTCTACCGAACCGAAAATCCCCAGCGCGATGGCACTGGCAATCTCATGATGAAACGAGTGGCCTGCCAGCGTGGCGTGGTTAGCCTCAACGTTAACTTTTATCTCTTTCTCAAGGCCAAACTGCTTCAGAAAACCGTACACGGTGGCAACGTCATAGTCATATTGATGTTTGGTCGGCTCCTGCGGCTTAGGCTCAATCAGCAAGGTGCCCTGGAAGCCCATTTTATGTTTCTGCTCTACAACCATATGCATGAAGCGGCCAATCTGCTCGCGTTCCTGGCGTAAATCGGTGTTCAGCAACGTTTCATAACCTTCTCGCCCACCCCACAACACATAGTTTTCACCGCCAAGGCGATGCGTGGCGTTCATGGCGGTAAAAACCTGCGTAGCGGCCCAGGTGAAGATTTCAGGATCGGGGTTAGTGGCTGCGCCACCCGCATAGCGCGGATGGGTAAAGCAGTTAGCCGTTCCCCACAGAAGTTTCACACCGCTCTCTGCCTGCTTTTCCGCCAGCACATCGGTCATAACCGCGAAATTGTTGAGATAACTCTTGAGTGAATCACCTTCAGGCGAAACGTCAACATCATGAAAACAGTACCAGGGCACGTTCAGCTTATGGAAAAACTCAAAGGCGATATCCGCTTTGCGCTTAGCCTGTTCCAGCGCATCGCCCGGCTGCTGCCAGGGGCGTTGAAACGCACCGCTACCAAACATGTCGGCACCGTTCCAGCAAAAGGTATGCCAGTAGCAGGCCGCAAAGCGCAGATGATCGTCCATCCGTTTGCCAAGAATAAGCTCGTCAGGATTGTAGTGACGGAAAGCCAAAGGATTGGTGCTTTGCGTTCCTTCGTAGCGGACGCGATCAAGCTGATCAAACCAGGTTTGCATGTTTATCTCCTTAACCATTAAGCAGCTGAACGCTCAGCAGCAGGTAATATTTATTGTGATCAGGGAACGGAGTCTGCTCAATTACGTTATTTAACACTGAGGTTGAGATAATTATTAATTGTGATCTGGCTTGCAAAGTAATGACGATTTGCATCTCAATTCGCTTATCAGTTTTAAGGGTAATCCCTGAACTGAAAAAGATAAAAATCAGATCGGCTTCATAAATTTATAAATAAACTAAAAAACATAATGGCAAGACGAAAATCTGTAATTGCTGAGGTGAAACTGAACGATAACAATTCATCAGCGCGTGATCGCACCGACTGTTTTTACCCTTACCTCAACCTGGAAGGCCATAAAAATGAAAATGAAATATACGCTGCTGGCACTCTGCGCCTCGCTGGTGCTGCTAAGCCAGACTGGCCACGCCAAAGAAGTGAAAATTGGCATGGCTATCGATGACTTACGCCTTGAACGCTGGCAGAAAGATCGCGACATTTTTGTTAAACAAGCGGAATCGCTTGGCGCAAAAGTATTTGTTCAGTCAGCCAATGGCAATGAAGAAACGCAAATGTCGCAAATCGAAAATATGATAAATCGCGGCGTAGATGTGCTGGTTATTATTCCCTACAACGGTCAGGTATTAAGTAATGTCATTGCCGAGGCTAAACGAGAAGGGATTAAAGTACTGGCTTATGATCGCATGATAAATAATGCTGATATCGATTTTTATATCTCTTTCGATAATGAAAAAGTCGGTGAAATGCAGGCGCAAAGTCTGGTTCAGCGCGTTCCGCAGGGTAATTATTTTTTAATGGGCGGCTCGCCGGTTGATAATAATGCGCGTCTGTTTCGTGACGGGCAGATGAAAGTCATTAAACCGCTTATTGACAGTGGCAAAATAAAAGTCGTTGGCGATCAGTGGGTCGATGCCTGGCTGCCAGAAAATGCGCTGAAAATCATGGAAAATGCCCTGACCGCGAATGGCAATAAAATTGATGCGGTAGTGGCGTCAAATGATGCCACGGCAGGCGGCGCTATTCAGGCGTTGGGTGCACAAGGCCTGGCTGGCAAAGTCGCTATTTCCGGTCAGGATGCTGATTTGGCCGCCATCAAACGCATCAATGGCGGCACCCAAACCATGACGGTGTATAAACCGATCAGCAAGCTGGCCAATGATGCAGCAAATATTGCCGTTGAACTGGGAGAAGGCAAGCAGCCGAAATCCAACGCCAGGCTCAATAACGGTAGCAAAGAGGTTCCGGCCTGGTTACTGGAACCGATCGCGGTTGATAAATCGAATATCGACAGCACGGTTGTTGCAGACGGCTTCCACAAAAAGAGTGAACTCTGATCGTGTATCCGCCGTGTCTACGGCGGATAACCGTTTATGGCGGCCGGGAGAAGCACGATGACCAAATTGCTTGAAATGAAAAATATCACCAAGCTTTTCGGCGCGGTTAAAGCTATAGATAACATTTCACTGACGCTGGAGTCGGGCGAAGTGATGTCGCTGTGTGGTGAGAATGGCTCGGGTAAATCGACGTTGATGAAGGTGCTGTGCGGCCTTTATCCGGCAGGTGATTATCAGGGCGCGATTTTTTCGCTGGCGAAGAGCTGCGTGCCACCAACATCAGAGATACCGAGCGCAAAGGCATTGTCATCATTCATCAGGAATTAGCCCTGGTGCGGCAGATGACGGTGGTCGAAAACATTTTTCTGGGCGGTGAGCTTACCCGGCACGGTGTGCTCGATACAGAGACCATGATGCTGCGCTGTCAGAGCTTGCTGCAGCAGGTTCGGTTAAAGGTTTCGCCAGAGACGCGCGTGGGTGAGCTGGGACTGGGCCAGCAGCAGCTGGTTGAAATTGCCCGGGCGCTGAACAAGCAGGTTCGTCTGCTGATTCTGGATGAACCCACCGCTTCGTTAACCGAGCAGGAAACCCGGGTGCTGCTGGATATCATTCGTAACCTGCGTAATCACGGCATTGCCTGTGTCTATATTTCGCACAAGCTGAACGAGGTAAAGGAAATCTCCGACACCATCTGTGTGATCCGTGATGGCCAGCATATTGGCACCCGCCGTGCCGATGCGATGAGCGAAGATGACATCATCACCATGATGGTCGGACGCGAACTGAGCTCACTCTATCCTGTGGAAGCGCATCCGGTTGGCGCTGAGATTTTGCGCGTAGAGAACCTCACCGCCTGGCATCCGGTTAACCGCGATATTAAGCGCGTGGATAACCTCTCGTTTAGCCTGCGCCGGGGAGAAATTCTCGGTATCGCCGGGCTGGTCGGTGCCGGTCGTACCGAAACCGTACAGTGTTTATTCGGCGTCTGGCCGGGCCGATGGGAAGGGAAGATAGTCATTGATGGCAAAGCGGTGCGTATCAGTGACTGTCAGCACGCTATTGCTCATGGCATAGCGATGGTGCCTGAAGATCGTAAAAAAGATGGCATCGTGCCGGTCATGGGCGTCGGAAAAAATATCACGCTTGCCGCACTGGGGCAGTTCAGCGGGGCGTTGTCCACTCTCGATGAAGCGAAAGAGCAGCAGGCGATCAATGACGCCATGGCGCGCCTGAAAGTCAAAACTGCCTCGCCTGCGTTGGCTATTGGACGTCTGAGCGGTGGTAATCAACAAAAAGCGGTGCTGGCGAAATGCCTGCTGCTTAATCCGCGCATTCTGATCCTGGATGAGCCCACGCGCGGCATTGATGTCGGCGCAAAATATGAAATCTACAAACTGATCAATCAACTGGCCCGGCAGGGATTGCCATCATCGTGATTTCATCTGAACTGCCAGAAGTCCTGGGTCTCAGCGATCGCGTGTTGGTGATGCATCAGGGACAGCTCAAAGCCGATCTCATTAATCAGGATCTGACCCAGGAAAAAATTATGGAAGCTGCCCTTCGGAGTGAACACTATGCTTAAGACCGATTCAACGCAGACAGCTGCGCCGCTGGCAATGCGCAAAAAGTTCGGTATACCGATTAATCTGCAGGTCGGCGTGATGATTCTCGCCATCGTTCTGATTATGGCTTTCTTTACCTGGACCACAGACGGTGCTTATCTCAGCGCCCGCAATATTTCTAACCTTCTGCGACAAACCGCCATTACCGGCATCCTGGCGGTGGGTATGGTGTTTGTTATCATCTCAGCGGAAATCGACCTGTCGGTAGGATCAATGATGGGGTTGCTGGGCGGTGCCGCAGCGATTTTTGATGTCTGGCTCGGCTGGCCGCTGCCGTTAACCATTATCGTGACGCTTATTATGGGGCTGCTGTTAGGGGCCTGGAATGGCTGGTGGGTTGCCTACCGTAAAGTGCCCTCTTTTATCGTGACGCTGGCAGGCATGCTCGCGTTCCGGGGCATTCTGGTGGGGATTACCAATGGCACCACCGTTGCACCCACCAGCCCGGCAATGTCGCAAATCGGGCAGAGTTACCTGCCAGCGGGCATGGGCTTTGGCTTCGGCGTTGTGGGCCTGGTGCTGTTCATTCTCTGGCAGTGGCGACTGCGGCTGCGGCGGCAGAAGGTCGGGCTGCCGCTGCCAGCGGCGACCGGCACGGTAACGCGCCAGGCACTGACCGCAGTGATCGTGCTGGGCGCTATCTGGATGTTAAACGATTACCGGGGCGTGCCGACGCCGGTACTGATTCTGTCCTTACTGTTACTTGGCGGACTCTTTGTTGCCACACGTACCGCTTTTGGCCGACGTATTTACGCGATTGGCGGTAACATTGACGCCGCCCGGCTTTCTGGCATCAACGTGGCGCGCACCAAGCTGGCCGTGTTTGCGATTAATGGGTTAATGGTGGCGATTGCCGGACTGATCCTGAGCTCACGGCTCGGTGCCGGTTCACCTTCGGCCGGTAATATTGCCGAGCTGGATGCGATTGCCGCCTGTGTCATTGGCGGCACCAGCCTGGCTGGAGGCACAGGCAGCGTGGCGGGTGCGGTGATGGGGGCATTTATCATGGCGTCGCTGGATAACGGCATGAGCATGATGGATGTGCCCACCTTCTGGCAGTACATCGTCAAAGGCGCGATTCTTCTGCTGGCAGTCTGGATGGATGCCGCAACCAAGCGGCGCGTGTAGGCGATCACATGACGGGTGAATTAATTTCTGGTTACGACAGCACTGTGCTATTCAAAAGGCAGAATAAACAGTGGACAACCGCCATGTTTGAAAAACGTTTTCGCATCACCCTGCTGTTTAACGCCAACAAGGTTTATGACCGCCAGGTGATTGAAGGTGTCGGCGAATATCTTCAGGCTTCGCAAGCCGACTGGGATATTTTCATTGAAGAGGATTTTCGCTGCCGAATCGACAACATCAAAGAGTGGCTGGGCGATGGCGTCATCGCTGATTATGACGATAAGCACATTGAACATCTGCTTAACAACGTTGATGTCCCTATTGTCGGCGTGGGGGCTCCTATCATCGCGAAGAGGATTATCCCGCAGTGCATTACATCGCCACTGATAATTTTGCTCTGGTCAAAAGTGCCTTTCTGCACCTGAAAGAAAAAGGGTACACCGTTTCGCCTTTTACGGCTTGCCTGCCTCAGGCGGCAAACGCTGGGCGCAGGAGAGGGAGCACGCCTTTCGTGAGCTGGTGGCTGAAGAACGCTATCAGGGTGTGGTGTATCAGGGAATGGAGACCGCACCGGAAAACTGGCAGCATGCACAGAACCGCCTGGCGGACTGGTTACAAACGCTGCCGCCGCAGACCGGGATTATTGCGGTTACTGACGCGCGGGCACGGCATCTGTTGCAAGTGTGTGAGCATCTGAATATTGCGGTGCCGGAAAAGCTGTGTGTTATTGGCATTGATAACGAAGAGCTGACCCGTTTTCTGTCGCGCGTGGCGCTCTCGTCAGTGGCTCAGGGCTCCAGACAAATGGGTTATCAGGCCGCCAAACTGCTTCACCGCCTGTTAGATCAGCGTCAGCTTCCGCTGCAACGTGTTCTTGTTCCGCCCGTCAAAGTCATAGAACGCCGCTCAACAGATTATCGCTCGCTGCGCGATCCTGCCGTCATGCAGGCAATGCATTTCATTCGATACAACGCCTGTAAGGGGATCAAAGTGGAGCAGGTATTAGATGCCGTCGGCATGTCGCGCTCCAATCTTGAAAAACGCTTCAAGGACGATACGGGAGAAACCATTCATGCCGTGATCCATACCGAAAAGCTTGAAAAAGCACGTTCTCTGCTGGTATGCACGTCGCTGTCCATCAACGAAATTTCTCAGATGTGTGGCTACCCCTCATTGCAATATTTCTATTCTGTATTTAAAAAAGCCTACATCACAACCCCGAAAGATTATCGCGAAAAATACAGAGAAATTGCCGTCTAAAGAGCGGTTTTCTGCTGTAAATCAAGATCGGCAATCGCCTGCTCAATTCTGTGCTCCGTCTGTGGGTGCATCTGCCCTCGCTTATGACGTGCCCTGTCAACGGTGACATGGCTCCATCCCGACCGGGTGGCTGGCTGCTTTATCATGAATTTTTTCAGGGTGGATGTGCGGTTTTTATGCGGCTTTGCTCAATGAATGTAGCCGCTGGTTTGCCAGGCAACAAGCCAGAACAGCAGGCGATTACGCAACTTCCGGCGCGCCCTGTTGCGCGAATTCTGTCACCGCCTTTCACCGGGTTCCGTCGTGCTTGTGGTTGAAAAGCTGTCGGCTGATACCGCCGGGAGTGAGCGAGCTACCCGGATGTGCGCCAGAAAAAACAGTGCCAGGCAGGGTATTTTGCCTGGCATAAATTTTAAAATCACGAGTTGTGACCTGCTGGAGACAACACGCATCAGCGAACGTTACCTTAACGGCACAGTAACGGTTAATTCACTTATCGGTTATTTAGCGTTTGCGACAGTGCCGGGATTTCACTGAGACCTGCGCCTTTTATCTTCATCGTCAGCTGGATATTGCGGTGAAAAACAATGCTGATCGCGGCAAGCAGCGCGGGCAGGGCAAGAATAAAGAAGATGGCGGACTGACCCGGAAAGGCACCCATCAACAGTCCTCCCAGTGATGAACTCAGGATAGCGCCAATGCGACCGATGCCGTGCATCCAGCTCACACCTGTCGCCCGAATCTCGGTCGGGTAGTAAGCGGGCGAGTACACCTGCAAACCATTTTGAGCGCCATTGATGCACATGCCAGTGATGAAAATAATAACACCCAGCGCCACGCCGCTCAGGCCAAACAGACCCTGCGTAATCAGGCAGACGCAGCCAGTGAAGTAAACCACGCCGATCACCCATTTGGCACGCAGCTTATCCATCAGCGCGCCGACGATAATGCCACCTAGCGGGCCACCCAGCTGGAACAGACCGGCAATGATAGCAGCTTGTTCCAGTGAAATACCGCCGGAACGCATGATGGTTGGCAGCCAGCCATTCAGCAGATAAATGACAAACAGCCCCATAAAATAGGTCAGCCAGAGAATAATGGTGCCACGCGCAAAGCCGTGACGAAACAGCTCTGCAATGGTGCTGTTGCGCTTTATGCCAGGAGAATTAAGGATAAAAGCACTCTCATCACTGAAATTGCCGCCCATACGATTCAGCAGCGCGGCAATCTGCGCGCGAGGTGCCTTGCGTACCACCAGATTCAGCGCCGATTCCGGTAACAGCCAGGCAATAACCGGCAGCATGATCAGCGGTAGCGCACCGCCAAAAATCAGCACGGCGGGCCAGTGATAATGTGCCAGCAGCCCGGCGGCAATAAATCCGCCCAGTCCCGAACCAATATTGAAGCCGCTGAACATCAACGTGATCATGATGCCTTTACGGCGCTCAGGCATGTATTCAGACAGCAACGTCACGCAGTTTGGCATCACGGCCCCCAGGCCCAGGCCAGCAATAAAGCGCAGTAGCGCCATTTGTGTCGGGGAGGTGGCAAACGCACAGGCGAGGCTGAAAGCAGAAAACATCAGCACCGACAGTAAAATGACCCGCTTGCGGCCGTAGCGATCGGACATCGGCCCGGCGATCAGTGCGCCCAGTGCCACACCAAACATTGCCGCTCCGAGAATCGGGCCCATCGCGGAGCGGCTGATGCCCCAGTGTTCAATCAGCGCCGGGGCAATAAAGCCCATCACGGCGGCATCATAGCCGTCAAACATAATAATAATCAGGCACAGCACCAGTACGCGCCACTGAAAGGACGAGACGGGCCGTGCATCAATCCACGCTTTCACATTGACCAGGTTATTTGCTGTCATGGGTATGCTCTCTTCTGTGCTACCTGGGGCAGCAGTCGTTGTGGTGAGAGAAAGGGTAACAATCCAGCAACACGTTAAGCGGGGTGAACGATCCTGTCTGTCAAAAAAGGCTTTTAGAGGTATGAGTTAGCTTTATATTGTGATGTGTTTAACATTGCCTGCAAGCGCGTTAAACAGCGCCAGAGTGCCACCTGAGCCACCTCTGACGCCGGGAATAGTAAGCTATGCTATGAATTTCGTTCAGGTTGTGTGCGAGAGCGTTTCATTGATACAACTCAGTAACGCTTTTGCCGCAGGTGAATGCAGCGCACCCTGACGGAAAGTCAGACCAATTTCACGTCGGGTATCCGGCAGATTAAGCACCAGTGGTGCAAGAATGCCGGCGCGTAGTTCATATTCAAGCTGATGCGAGGAGACGGCAGCCACCATATCTGAATGAAGCAGCAGCCCACGCACTATCGCTAAATCTCCACTTTCCACGACCGGCTGTGGCGCAGAGATGCCCAGTGCCTGAAAGGCGCGATCTAACAAGTGGCGGGCTGGCGTGTTATCACGCGGCAGGATCCACTGGGTCAGCGCCAGATCGTCTGGCGTCAGAGGGCGTCCGGCCAGCGGATGCTGCGGCCGCGCCAGTAAAATAAGTTCCTCATCAAATAAAATCTGATTATGAATATCCGGCACGGCGGCATTCTGACGCAACGCACCGAGAATGAAATCAATATCGCCAGCCCGTAACTCCGTCACCAGCGCGCTAAAGGCGCTCTCATTGGTCACTACTTTGACGCCCGGATAGCGCGTCACCAGCTGAGCAATCGCCAGAGGCAACAGACTGCTGCGGCACAGCGGCAGTGCGCCCACATGCACGGTGCCGGTGAGGATACCCTGATGTGCTGCAAGATCTTCAGGGATATGCCGGATCTCATTCAGTGCGCGACTGATGAATGGTGCTATTTCGCGCCCGGCAGGGGTGGGCATCATGCCTTTTGGCGTGCGCTGAAACAGCGTTAATCCCGCGCCCTTTTCCAGCACCTTTAACGCCGCGCTGACTGCGGGCTGGCTGATCCCCAGCGACGCTGCCACGCTTTGCGTGTGATGAAGCCGGTACAGCGCCAGGAAGATTTGCAGGCGGCGCAGATTAAACAACCAGATCGGCTCCGCCTCTTCACGCCCGCTGTTGCGCTGTTTCAGTTTGCTGAGTAGCGACGGGATCAGATGCAATTCCTGAATAGCGCGTCTGGCGCGCGGCAGCACACATTTACCCATTTCCGTCAGCATCATGCCGCTTGCGTGGCGTTCAAACAACGGCGTGGCTAAAGTGTGTTCAAGATCACGGATTGATCGGGTAATGGCCGACTGGGTGCGAAATAATTTATCCGCCGCCTCCGATACGGTACCGCGTTCTGCAATCATACAAAATGCACGTATTTGCATGATTTTTAACGGGTATCCTTCAGATGTTTTTTTCATTTTTTCCGCGAAGAGTATGAGGACTGAATCACAACATAAATAAAAGTCATAGCTCACGCAATGAAAGGCATTATCCGCGTACTGAACGGCATGCAAGGATGAAAAAACAGCAAAACGCAGGATAACATGATGGAAAAGATCGCAAAAAGAGTGCTTTAGTGGTCAGTGCCCACTCCGCTGATTTTGTCTGGCGTGCAGGCGGCGCGATTGCGCTGCATGCCTCTCAGGGCTACGACGTGCATGTGGTGTGCCTTTCCTATGGCGAGCGGGGCGAATCAGCCAAACTGTGGCGCAAAGGTAACATGACGGAAACCGTCGTGAAGCAGAACCGTCAGCAGGAAGCCGAAGCGGCCGCGAAAATTCTCGGTGCCAGCATTGAATTCTTTGACCTTGGCGACTATCCGCTTCGCGCAGATAAAGAGACGCTGTTCCGCCTTGCTGATGTGTTTCGCAACGTACAACCGCACTTTGTTCTGACCCACTCAGTGAATGATCCCTATAACTACGATCACCCGCTGGCTGCAAACCTGACCCAGGAAGCGCGCATCATCGCGCAGGCTGAAGGGTATCGTCCTGGTGAAACCATTATTGGTGCGCCGCCTGTCTATTGTTTTGAGCCACATCAGCCCGAGCAGTGCAACTGGAAGCCGGACGTGCTGCTGGATATCACGTCCGTATGGGACAAAAAATATGCGGCGATACAGTGCATGGCAGGGCAGGAGCACCTGTGGGAATACTACACGCGCGTTGCTTTACAGCGTGGTGTTCAGGCCAAACGCAACGTTGGCATCGCGTCACCAAAAGTTATCAGCCACGGTGAGGGATATCAGAGCCTGTTCCCGCGCGTGACGGAGGATTTGTCATGAGTCTGGTGAATAAAAAGGGTGTGGTGGTGCGAAACATTGAGCGCGCCAAAGCCGAACTGGTCACGCGGTTTGCACGCTACGGCGTGGCAACAACGCATGAAGCGCAGGGACGAACGGGGTTGCTGGATGTGCGCGTGCGCCCGGTTCAGCAAAACCGCACTGTCGCAGGCAGTGCCATCACTGTGCTGGTCTCACCCGGTGATAACTGGATGTTTCACGTTGCGGTGGAGCAGTGTCAGCCGGGCGACGTATTGCTGGTAGCCCCCACGTCTGACTGTCACGACGGCTTTTTTGGCGATTTGCTGGCAACTTCATTGCAGGCGCGTGGCGTAGTCGCTCTGGTTGGCGATATCGGTATTCGTGACAGCCAGACGCTGCGTGAGATGGGATTTCCCGTCTGGTCGCGGGCTGTTTACGCGCAGGGTACGGTAAAAGAGACGTTAGGCTCGGTGAATGTGCCGGTTATCTGTGCCGGGCAACTGGTCAGTCCGGGCGACATCGTGGTGGCTGATGACGATGGTGTCGTGATTGTCCCGCGTGAGCAGGCTGAAACGGTTGACGCTGCGGCGCAAAAGCGTGTCGACGCGGAAGAAAGTAAACGTCAGCGACTCGCCGCAGGTGAACTGGGGCTGGATATTTATCAGATGCGGCCAGCGTTAGCTGAGAAAGGGCTGCGCTATGTGGACTCTCTGGATGAACTGAAGAAGGGCTGAAGATGAAACAGACCTTACTCCCTTGCGTTCTGATGCGCGGCGGTACCTCTAAAGCCGCCTGCTTTCTGGCTGCGGACCTGCCTGCAGATCACGCCATGCGCGATCGCGTGCTGCTGGCCGTTATGGGCTCGCCCGATGCGCGGCAGATTGACGGTATCGGCGGTGCCGATCCGCTGACCAGCAAAGTGGCGATTGTCTCCCTCTCCACACGTCCGGACGCGGATGTTGATTACCTGTTCGCGCAGGTCAACGTGAATAAAGCCGTGGTGGATTACGGGCAAAACTGCGGCAACATCCTCGCTGCCGTCGGGCCTTTCGCGATTGAAAAGGGGCTGGTGGCGGTGCAGGGAGAGGTCACGCGGGTGCGCATTTTTATGGTAAACACCGGTCAGATTGCAGAAGCACACATCGCCACGCCTGATGGCGCGGTGGAGTATGAAGGTGATGCGCAGATTGACGGCGTACCGGGTTGCGCCGCCGAACAGATCCTCAATTTTCAGGACATTGCCGGCTCGAGCTGTGGTGCACTGCTGCCGACGGGCAATGCACGCGACAGCTTTGACGGAATTGACGTGACCTGTATTGATAATGGCATGCCCGTGGTGCTGCTACGCGCTGCCGATCTGCAACGCAGCGGGCTGGAAACGCGTGAACAGCTGGATAACGACGAGGAGCTGAAAGCGCGGCTGGAGTCGATCCGCTTACAGGCTGGCCCGCGGATGAATCTGGGCGATGTGGCACAGCGTACCGTACCCAAAATGACCCTGATTGCCGCCCCGGCACAGGGCGGTGCCCTGACCACGCGCACCTTTATTCCTCACCGCTGTCATGCATCCATTGGCGTATTAGGCGCGGTGAGCGTGGCGACCGCCTGTCTGATCCCGGGCGCTGTTACCGAATCGCTGGCTGAGGTCAGCACCGCCCGCCAGCAGCGACTGGCTGTTGAACATCCCACCGGTGAGTTCAGCGTAATGCTGACGCGCGATGCGGCTGGCAACGTTATCAATAGCGGACTGATTCGCACCGCACGCCTGCTGTTTGACGGACGTGTGGCCATTCCGGGTTCGCTCTGGTCAGGCAACTAAGGAGAGCACATGCTACGTATTGCGATTGTAGGTTTTGGCGAAGCCGGACAGATTTATGCGCAGGATTTAGCGGGTGCTGCAAACGTGCGCGTCTGGGACAAAAAGTTTCTCAGCCCGCACGCCGAGCATTTGCGCGGGCTGGCGGGGCAAACTGGCGTCCAGCCCGCAGCGTCACTGGCTGATGCGCTGGACGGTGCGGATATTGTGTTGTCCCTGGTGACAGCGTCCAGCGCGCTGGAGGTGGCAGAGCAGGCTGCGTCGCTGCTGCGTACTGGCCAGCTTTTTCTGGACTTTAATTCCGTCGCGCCTGGCACCAGACGTGCCGCCGCTGCGGCCATCATCGCGGGTGCCGGAGAGTATCTGGATGTGGCGGTGATGGCGCCGGTGCCGCCAAAACGGCTGGCTACGCCGCTGCTGATTGGCGGACCGGCAGCCCCTCGTGCTGCGGATACGTTAACTGCGCTGGGTTGTAACGCACGCGCTGCCAGTGAACGCATTGGCGACGTGTCGGCGATTAAGATGTGTCGCAGCGTGATGATAAAAGGGCTGGAAGCCTTAACCACTGAATGTCTCAGCGCGGCGCGGCAGTACGGTGTGGAAGAGGCCGTTTTAGCCTCTCTGCATGCCAGCTTTCCGTCGCTGGGATGGAACGATCAGCTGCCGCATTATCTTATCAGCCGTGTTGCTGAACACGGCCTCAGACGCGCTGAAGAGATGGGCGAAGTGGTGAAAACGTTGCAGGATGTCGGTGTGGCAGCGGTAATGAGCCATGCAACGCAGCAGGTACAGGCCGCATTACCGGCAAAAATGGCGGAGCAGGGTGTGCGCTACAGCGATTTCCAGCCGTTTGTCTGGCAAGCGGCAACAGATCGTTTAAGGTAATTGCGCAGACAAACGACTGTCGGGCTAATCACTGTCAGTCCACTGATTTCATTGCGTTAACAGCCGCTTCACTGATCAATGCTTTTTCTGCCTGCTCATGCGCGAAAGGCCATAACAGCCGATCCCGTGCCCTACTGTGCATGACGATAGCCGGTTTAACAATCGCGAACGGTTTTGTCAGTGAGCAGGCCACATATTTTCTTACATTGCTTATCTGAACACTGACTTTCTCCACAAACAGATTTCGCAGTGAAAATATGCAGTAAATTTATACTTGTCACACCCGGAAATTCCTCAGGAAACCCTATGAAGAACAAGCTTTTTTACGGCCTGCAGTTGCTGTCACTGCTGGCGGTTTTTTTAATACTGCCGGATGCGCATGCAGCCGATCTGGCGATGCTGAAGCCAGCCATCAGTTGCGACAGCCTGAAATCTACTGACCTGACCGATATCGGCGGTAAGGGCAGCCAGGTAGACACTACTGCTGCGGTCAAACTGAATAATGCGCAGTGGTGCAAAGTCGAAGGCACGCTGGCCCCGGAGATTCGTTTTCGCCTTTTATTACCTGCAGACGGCTGGAATCAGCGTTATATGCAGGTAGGCTGCGGCGGCTTGTGTGGCTCCATCACATTGCAGCCAGGCGCAGCGGCAGGTTGCGCGCCGCTTAACAGCAACGGCTTTGCCGTGGCGGCAACAAATATGGGGCACAGTGAAGAGGAAACGGACTGGGGAAACAACCGCCAGAAGCGCAGCGATTTTGCCTGGCGTGGGCAACATTTAACGGCACTGGCCGCGAAAAAACTCATTGCCGCGTTCTATCAAAAACCGGCAGCATTTGCTTACTTTAACGGCTGCTCCGACGGCGGACGCGAAGCCCTGATGGAAGCACAGCGTTTCCCGCTGGATTTCAACGGCATCATTGCGGGTGCCGCAGCCATGAATTTTCAGGTGCAGAACGCGATGTATCACGCCTGGCAGGTAGTGAGTAACCGGGACAAAGAGGGCAATGCGCTGCTGACGTCGAAGGATCTACCGTTGATACATCAGGCGGTGCTGAATCAGTGTGATGCGCTGGACGGACAGAAAGATGGCCTGATTGCCGCGCCACAAGCCTGTCATCCCGACCTGGAGGTGCTGCGCTGCCACGCGGATCAGCAGGAGGGTAAATGCCTGAGCAAGGAGCAACTCACTGCGCTGAAGAAACTTTATGACGGGCCTCGCGAGGCAAAAACCGGTCGTAAACTGATTGTCGGTGGGCCGCAGTACGGCTCTGAGCTGGCCTGGCAGGGTGTGTTTATTCCTGAAGAAAAGCGCCAGCCAGTGATGAGCTCAATGATTTCGCTTTCTTCGCTGCGCTACGTTAATTTTGTCACTAATCCGTCACCTTCATTTACGCTCAGCGCGCTGAAGTTCGATCAGAAAACGTTCGATGAGCTGAGTAAACTGCACAGCCTGTATGATGCCACCAATCCTGATTTGCGCGCGTTTGCTCAGGCAGGCGGTAAGCTGATCATCTGGCACGGCTGGGCCGATCCGCACATTTCCCTCTCAATTCAATTGCGTATCATCATGCACTGGGTCAGGAGATGGGCGCATCACAGCGCCAGGCTTTTGAACGTCTGTATGTATTGCCCGGCGTTTATCACTGCTCAAATGGAGAAGGCCCGAGTCTGGTTGATTTCCTGACGCCTGTGATGAACTGGGTAGAAAAGGGGCAGGCACCTGATGCTGTCACCACCTGGCAGGCCTCACCGCAGCAGCATAACAGCTTCGGTCAGCCTGTCGGCGCGGGCGGTAAAGGTCCTGTAAAAACTGGCCCAGTACAGGCAGAAAAGCCTTCGCTGAAAGAACACCCGGATATGAAGCTGGAAACCATCCCGGCCAACGCCGCATCACGTCCTGTGTATCCTTACCCGCAATATGCGGTATGGAATGGCAAAGGTGATGTGAAACAGGCGGCTTCTTACGTGCCAAAAACATTACCTGTGGTAAATGCACACTATGACTGGGCAGGATCGGGTTTTTATCAACCTTATCAGTTCAGTAATTAAAACGGGAAATAATGTAAAAGGCGTCGCGACTGCGGCGCTTTTTTATTTTAAAAAAGCGGACGGTTACCGCTACAGATGCATGCAGAAAATCTTTTGCAGTGCATTAACGCTTTTATGGAAATGCTACGTTTTGAGCCGTTTTATCAGGGTGAAAAAGGGGGTGTACAGCAATTAAATTTTATATGCAGAGGTGAAGCGTCGTGATAAAGAAAACTCATGACTGCATGAATGTTAATGACTGGCTTTTCCTTGTTCCTTAATTAATGAAGTCGGTGTTGTTTTAATCCTGTTATTTCACCGCGACAGCAATCACAAAAGGCCGTGAAAGTACTGTTATTCATCTCTGTTTCAACCTGCTTCTGTATGTCGTTAACCGATAATAAATAAGGTTGCCTGAAAGGGTGGCTAACTTTTTATTTTGTGTCAACGGCAGGCGGTAAATGAAAGCAGGATGGTACGCTGAACTCACCAGAAATGAAAAAAGAACCTGGTGGGCATGTCTGGGCGGATTTACGCTCGACTCAATGGGCAACACAATTTATTCGTTAGTCATACCAGTATTATTATTAAGTCTGGCCATATTGACTAAGTCTGAAGCCGGAATATCAGGAGCGGCAACGTTCCGGCTGTTCTGGTGTGGTTTATTCGTCGCCTGGTACCGGAGTCACCTGTTTTTTCAAATAGCGGGCAAAATAAACAGCCTAAAAGAATAACTGAAATCTTTCAGGGCAAGCACCGACATATTACCGTTACCGCAACATTCTTACCCAGCGGTATATTTGGTGCTGCGTATATTATGATTACCTGACTGCACACCTGTTTGCGTAGGGAATTAGGTTTGCCGGTCGTGTCAATGTCAGGATATTTAGCAATAAATATTTTAGGTTCGCTGGCGGGTCCCTTCCTTTACGGCCGGTTAAGCGATAAGTTTTTCCGCTGGAAAACCATTATTCTGTTTCTGCTGTGTCAGATGCTCGTTGTCAGTATCCGTATGTTCGCTGACGTCAGTCTGAATATGACGCCTGGATTGGGGGTTTTCCCCGGTGCGTTACAGGGCGGTTTGGCTTCAGGCTTAACCCCCGCTTTTTCTGAACGCTATGCCACCCCTTTGAGACGCACTCAGGCTCCCGCTGCCACCGGGAAACAGCTTGTGAATCAGGCGTTGCCTGTTCTTTGCGCCTCTCTGTGTTATCGCTGTCACATTATAAAAGAAACTCATACCCTCAAACGTAAAACCCACTCTCTTATTGGATGAAAGGCAGATAACTTACCTGTTAATTAAACTGAGAACACGGGTACGCCTGCATAAATAGGAAGGTCCTTATGACAAATCAAATGACGGAACCCTGCCACGATATTGCCCATCTGGCACATGTCGAGATTTACACTGACAAATTTGAGGAGAGTCTCGATTTCTTCGTCAACGTCTATGGTCTTACCGTCTCCGCCCAGGATGAAAAGCATGCCTGGCTGCGTGCCTGGGATGACTATGAATTTCATACTCTGAAGTTAACACGTCATCATACAACGGGTGTGGGGCACATCGCTTACCGTGCCAGCTCGGAAGCGGCGCTGATGCGACGTGTTGCGGCTATTGAGGCCAGCAAATATGAGGTCATTGGCTGGGTGGATGACGATCAGGGACAGGGCCGCGCCTTCCGCTTTGCCGATCCTTTTGGCCACATATTTGAAATTTACTACGATACCGTACGCTATCAGGCTGAAGCGGGTGAGCGCCCCTCGTTAAAAAATCTGGCGCAACGTTACCATGGTCGTGGCGCTTCTCCCCGCCGCCTCGATCACCTTAACCTGCTGGCAGCAGACGTGTCTGAGTTTAAGAATTTTATGGAAACCTGTCTCGGTTCGCGTGTTACCGAGATGATCCTGTTGGATAACGGCCGTATTGGTGGCTGCTGGTTTACCATCAACAATAAAACCTATGACCTGGCTTGCACTGAAGAGCATGGCGGTGGCAGCGGACGTCTGCACCACGTGACCTATGCCACAGATACCCGTGAAGAGATCCTGCGCGCAGCCGATATTTTCCTCGAAAATGGCGTGCACATTGAAACCGGCCCGCACAAGCATGCAATTCAGGGGACATTCTTTCTCTATGTCTGGGAGCCTGCGGGCAACCGCGTGGAGCTGGCAAACTCAGGCGCTCGCCTGATACTGGCACCGGACTGGCAAACTGTGGTGTGGACAGAAACCGAGCGAAAAAGGGCCAGGCGTGGGGATTAAAAACCATCGATACGTTTCATACACACGGTACGCCACCGGTGCCAACGGATGGCACAGAATGATGAAAGCATTTGTCCAGGCAGGCGAGTGAAAAGCCCGATTTTGCGGGTCATGGCGCAGCCTGCAACCTCTGATCCGCTAAGCTTTTTGACGATCACCTGTTCGCCGTTAATGAAGCATCAGGCGCGGCGTGTGGTGGTCATGGGCTGGCGACACAGTCAGACCATTGCGCAACTGATTTACCGGACCCTGGGTGCCGGCCTGACATCGCGAATGGCAGGCTGCTGACACCGTAGCGCAAGGAAAGCGCGATCCCGTTGTCGTTACTCTCCGTTGCCTTTCAGGCATCAGTGATATCTGAAGGAGGGATTGTCGGGCAGGAAGGCGGGGCGGGGTATGATGTGGTGAGCACCTTATGTCATCGCTGATTATCCGCCTGACGGCTCAGTCCTGCTCCGCCTTACGCATTGGCATGCTGTCAATAGTAGAGAGCAACACCGCTGAACTTACCGGCGTTTGTTGTCTTAATTTCATCCCCCATCTTTACCAATCAGCACAACTTCAAAACCCTGGGGTTTAAGTTGAGCGCGGAGCTGTCCCTGAGTAGCAGGAGCGGTATCACTCAGGACAATAATGTCGCGGTCAGCCAGCTCAGCTTCGGTCTTTTTCAGCATCGCCATCTGTTGAACATAATTAGCCTCGGTCTCAGAAGGCGCAAAGATCACAACGGGGCGATAATGCCATTGGTATTGGTTCAGCGTGGCAGTATCAGGCGCTAAAGAACGGAATATCGTGTTGTCTGCTGCCTGAGCAGCAGGGCATAACAACAGACATAGTGCGAACAAGGGCGCAGGCAAAGCCAGCGTCAAGCCACGCTTATCATGGGATTGTGCAGCTAAGCCTGAAGGGATATGCAGCATTGCGTTTATCTCCCCGGCGCCCTGCGGCGCTTAACTGAAATGATGAACTGTTATGACGTTCGGTAAACAGGAGGACATCGTATCAAGGCTAGCGCAAGTTAACCGGTCTGACCGCCTGTTAACGCATATTTACGCCCAGGGCCGGATAGTGAGCGCGGTGGAATGAGTAAAGCCGTGGGGCAAAATCAGGAGCAGGCTCCTCTTCTCTTTGTCATAGCATTTTCCAATATCACCGACTTTAAGATGTTGGCTGCAACAGGGTTGTGCTATTTGTGTCTGAAAACCCGACCGCTAATTTCTTAAGGAAAAACAGATGCCCAACCTTGTTATCCCGGAAATCAAATCCTGGGAAGATGAGATGATGGCTATTCGTCGTCATCTTCACGCTCATCCGGAATTAAGCCTGGAAGAGTTCGAAACCAGCCAGCTGGTTGCAGAACTGCTGGAAAGTTATGGCTATCAGGTGACGCGGGCGATCGGCAGAACGGGCGTGGTGGGCTCTCTCACCAAAGGACGCGGCGGTAAAGCAATTGGGCTGCGGGCCGATATGGATGCCCTGCCCATTCATGAAACCACCGGCCTTGAGTGGGCCAGTAAACACCCAGGCAAAATGCATGCCTGTGGCCATGACGGCCATACGACAATTTTGCTGGCGGCCGCCCGCTATATAGCTTCCGAAGCCTGTCAGTTCAACGGCACGGTGCATCTGATTTTCCAGCCAGCGGAAGAGGCATTTGGCGGTGCCGATCTGATGATCAAAGAGGGATTATTCGACCGTTTTGCCTGTGATTGTGTCTTTGCACTGCACAACATGCCGGGTATGCCAACGGGAAAACTGGGATTCTACAGCGGCAATTTTATGGCTTCCGCGGATACGGTGAAAATCACGATTAAAGGCTATGGCGGCCATGGGGCGCATCCTGATCGCACCATCGATCCTGTCGTCACCGCTGCCGCATTAATTATGTCGCTGCAAACCATCGTCTCCCGCAATGTTACGCCAGGGGAAACGGCGATTGTGACGGTTGGCACGATACAGGCAGGCATTGCATCAAATGTTATTCCGGAAAGTGCTGTGATGGAGCTGACCGTGCGGGCAATGAAACCGGAGGTTCGTGAGCTGCTGATTCGTCGCATCCGGGAAACCGCTGAGCTGACCGCGCAAAGTTACGGCGCGCAAAGTGAAACAGAGGTTTATGACTCCTATCCGGTACTGATAAACACAGATGAGCAAACCGCTTTCGCCCGCAATCTGGCCGTGCAATGTTTTGGTGAAGCGGCGGTGGTGAACGACGTTACCCCCACGACCGGCAGTGAAGATTTTGCCTTTATGCTGCAGCAAAGGCCTGGCAGCTATTTTCTGCTGGGTAACGGTATGCCGGGGGAAAAAGGCGGCTGTATGGTGCATAACCCGGAATATGATTTCAACGATGCAATCATTGCGCCCGGCGCCTCTTTTTTCGTCAAGCTGGTTGAAGCTTATTGTCGTTAATGAGTGAGGTTTATTATGAAAAGAACGCTAATTACGCTGCTTGTTCTGGCCTGCAGTTCCCCGGTGTTAACGGCAACGGCAAAAGAGATCCGCTTTGGCGTTGATCCCGGCTTCGCCCCTTATGAATCCAAAAACAGTGACGGCAGGCTGGTGGGGTTTGATATCGATTTAGGTAATGCGATTTGTGCGCATCTTAAGGCAAAATGTGTCTGGGTTGAAGGCGGCTTTGATGCGCTGATCCCTTCGCTGCAGGCACGCAAATTTGACGCTATTTTGTCGGCGATGAACATAACGGAAAAACGTGAAAAACAGGTATCCTTTACCAATAAACTGTACAACGGCCCGACTTTCCTTGTTGCCAGAAAAAATACCTTATCCTCCTCATTGCCGGAGGCGTTAAAAGGTAAAACCCTTGGCGTTGAGCAAGGCTCTATTCAGGAAATGTATGCCCTGAAACACTGGCAAGCGGCGGGCGTGCAAATTATTCCCTATCAGGGCACGCAAAATCTGCTGCAGGATCTTGAAGTGGGCCGCCTTGATGGCGCTGTGTTATCGGGGGTTATGGCAGATTACAGTCTGTTGCGTAAGCCGCAGGGGGCAGACTTTGCTTTTGTTGGCAGCGCGCTTAAAGATGATGATCTTTTTGCTGGCGGGTCGGCGATTGCGGTGCGTAAAAACGATGACGCGCTCAAAAACGAACTTAACGGCGCTATTGCCGCCATCCTTGCTGACGGCACCTATAAAAAACTGGCCGGAAATTATTTCAGCTTCGATATCTATTCCGGTCAGTAAGCAATAGCCCGATCAGCCATGTCATGCCTGCGTGGGGAGTACTGACCGCCTTTCAGCCGTAAAAGCGGTCGTCAGCAGCACAAGGTAATCCCCACGCCTGTCGGAGTATGACTCAGCGCATCAGGCCGAAAGCAAGGCGCGTTTAAACGAGTAGATGTGCGCACGTGCCGCGTCGGCAGCACGTCGTGAATCACCTGATTCCAGCGCCGCAATAATCTCGTTATGTTCCGCGATAACTTCATGCATATGGTCAGCATCAGACAGCGTTGTTGCCCAGAAGCGTTGTGCCTGCGCGTGGATCACGCTGAGAATGTCGGAGAGCCGCCGGTTTCCTGCAATATCCGCCAGCATCTGATGAAACGCCCGATCCAGCAACATCATCTCCTCTCTGCTACGGGCCTCGCTCGCACGGGCAATCTGTTGATTCAGCTTGCGCAGTTGATGAAGGTGCGGCTCACTGACCTTCTGGCTGGCAAGTTCGACACACAGCGTCTCGTTCACCAGCCGCACCTCGATTAATTCCAGTGCATCGTCTATCGACAGCGGGGCAACCATGACCCCTTTACGAGGAATAATTTGCAGCAGCCCCTCCGTCGCCAGGCGGTGAATCGCCTGATTAACCGGGGTGCGGCCCATTTCCAGATCATTCATGACCTGAGCCGTATTTAAATATTCTCCGGGTTTATACCGCAGCGTAATGAGCCTGTGTCTGAACGCCAGATAAGCTTGTTCATTCAGCGAAAGGTTTTTTGCCGAACTGTCGGGGTTCACATTTTCAGTCATTGACTCACGCATTACGACGTTCCTTTTTTGTCTGTGCGACATATTACACAAAAAACTGGCATGAAAATCGCTAGATTGAAAACACTGTGAAATTTCACTGTGTTTTTTCAAGCGGAGATTAACGCATGCACCTTCAGTTCACATCAGGCGACGCCGTCGCTACCACGCTAGACGTTGAGGTCACGCATTTCATTATTGCGGGCTGGGCAGGCCGGGATAAGGATGCCGTATTGCACCACATCAGGGAACTTGAAGCGTTAGGTGTGCCCGCTCCCGGTGCAGTGCCGCTTTTTTACCGCGTCGCCACCAACCAGCTTACTCAGAAGCAGCGGCTGGAAGTCGTTGGCAACGAAACATCGGGTGAAGCTGAACCCTTCGTATTTTGCCATCGTGGCGAGCTGTGGGTCTCTCTGACTTCCGATCACACCGATCGCCATCTGGAAACCTTCAGCGTCGCACTTTCTAAACAGGCGTGTATCAAGCCGGTTGCCCGCAGCGCGTGGCGCATGAGCGAAGTAGTGGATCACTGGGATGCACTCGCGCTCACCTCATGGATAAAAGAGCAGGATGAATGGGTGGTTTATCAGCAAGGCACGCTGTCGTCACTTCTGACGCCGCAAGAGCTGCTTGGCCGCTATCTGAATGGCAGCACTGCCCAGGAGGGACTCGCCATGTCCTGCGGCACGCTGGGCGCTATCGGCGGCATTCGTCCTGCCAGCGCGTTTCGTATGGCGCTGCACGATCCCGTGCTGAATCGCACGCTTGAGCACGCTTACTGCACCGGCACGTTGCCGGTGGTGGCATGAGGAGTTCTCTAATGACAACACTTTGGCAGGCAAGTCAGCAGTTACAGACAGGCGAATCCGGACCTGAAGCATTCACAGCAGCGGCGCTACAGGCTGTACGCGATCGTGAAATAGCGGGCGAGTGCGTTTTCATAAACCGTTATGAAACGCAAGCCACACAACAGGCCCATAAGGCAGGTGTTCGCTGGAAAGCGCACCATCCGCTGAGTACGATTGACGGGCTTCCCATCAGCATTAAAGATCTGTTCGACGTTGAAGGCGAGGCGACGACAGCGGGGTCCCGCCTGTTGTCGGATGCGCCGGTTGCCACGGCAAATGCCAGCGTGGTGGAGAGGCTGAACCTTGCAGGGGCTGCGATAGTCGGTAAGACCAATATGACCGAATTCGCATTCTCAGGGCTGGGCATCAATCCGCATTATGGAACACCTGCCAATCCCTGGCAGCGTGCAGAGAAACGTATTCCCGGTGGCTCTTCATCTGGCGCGGCGGTGGCCGTGGCAGAGGGCATGTGCCTTGGCGCGATTGGCACTGATACCGGCGGCTCGGTTCGCATTCCTGCGGCGCTGTGCGGTCTGACCGGTTTTAAACCCACGGCAGACCGCATCAGCCAGGCGGGCACCTTGCCACTTTCCACCTCACTCGACAGCATCGGCGTCATCGCCCACGATGTGCGTAGCTGCTGGTTGCTTGACAGCGTCATCGCTGAACGACCGCTTGCGTTAGAACACTATGATCTGTGCAGTGCGCGTTTTGCCATTCCGCAGAGCCGCGTTTTGGACGGGCTGGAACAGGACGTTGCGCAGGCCTGGGACGCTGCCATTAAGGCCTTGCGCCATGCCGGTGCCACCCTTGTGGAGATCCCACTCAGTGAGCTGGATGAGCTGAACGCCATGAACGCCCGTGGCGGCATCACGGCTTATGAGGCGTGGCAGTGGCATCAACGCACTGCGCAGGCACAGCCCGATGCTTATGATCCGCACGTGCTGGCGCGTGTGCAGCGCGGCAGCCATCTTACTGAACAGGATGCGTCGGAACTCTGTCAGCAGCGTGAAGCCTGGCAGCAACGTGTTAATGCAGCACTGGCAGGATTTGATGCGTTGATCATGCCCACTGTTCCCTGCATCGCCCCAACCATTGCCTCACTGGATGATCCCCAGCGTTACCGGGAGATCAACGCGCTGATGCTGCGTAACACCAGTGTCATTAACATGCTGGATGGCTGCGCCATCTCGTTACCCTGTCAGCAAACTGGTCGCGCGCCGGTTGGTCTGAGCCTTGCTTCCGTTCATGGCGACGATGCCCGCTTAATCAGCTGGTCTCTCGCCGTGGAAACAGCCCTTAACTGGAGATCATGATGACTCAACCCCACGGTATGTTGTTTGTTGCGACCAGCGTTGGCGCTGAAGATGAAGCGGATTTTAACCAGTGGTATGACCATGAGCACGTAGAGGAGCGTGTGGCAATCACGGGATTCCTGCGCGGTACCCGATATCAGGCAATTCATGCCGAACGTAAATACCTTGGTTTGTATGAAACCGACTCGCTGGAGGCCTTTACCAGCGCGGATTACCACGCGGCGTTTACCCGTCAGACCGCATGGTCAGTGAAAAATTTACAAAAGATGATTAATCCCATGCGCCGGGTCAGTGCCGTCACGCATATCCATGGCAAAGGCACAGGTAATAACCTGGCGGTGGTGACGCTCAACGCTGTCGATTTTACTGCGTTAACCGCATGGCAGCAGCAAGTCAGCCAAACGCCCGGCTATATCTCTTCCTGTCTGCTCACACCCGATACCGATCTCAGTTCGCCATTGCCGATGGAAAGCAAAGATAACCGCCAGATGTTACCGATGCTGCTTATCCATTGCAGTGACGCACAAGGTTGCGATCGGCTGGCTTCAGCCGCCGCCGAGAGGCTTACTGGCGATGTTCAACACTATGCCCTGAGCTGGCAGTTAACTAAACAGGAGCTGGCCCATGGCTAATACAGATTCTGCTCTGCATCAGACGGTAAGCGATAAGCGCACTAAATCAAAAACAGGTCGCCTGGCGGCGGCCAGTTCAATAGGCACGGCGCTGGAATGGTATGACTTCACCGTCTACAACATCATGGCTGCGCTGGTATTTAATCAGGTATTTTTTCCCAGCTTCGATCCCTTAGTGGGAACAATTCTGGCATTTTCGACCTATGCGGTGGGTTATATTTCACGCCCGTTAGGGGGTTTTGTCTTTGGTCATCTCGGTGATGTTGCCGGTCGCAAGGCCGTGCTGATCATTACGCTGATGATTATGGGTATCACCACGGCACTAATGGGGCTGCTTCCTGGCTATGCCGTTTGGGGGATCTGGAGTCCCGTTCTGCTGGTGGCGCTGCGCTTTGTGCAAGGCATTGCACTCGGCGGTGAATGGGCCGGCGCGGTTCTGCTGTCAATGGAGCACGGTGATGCCGACAAACGTGGCCGTAATGCCTCGTTTGCCCAGGTTGGCCCCTCTTGCGGAACGCTGATTGGTACTGGCTTTATTACCCTGGTAACGGTCGCAATGAGCGCCGATCAGTTTCAGGACTGGGGCTGGCGCATCCCGTTTCTGCTGAGTTTGTTACTGGTGATGTTTGGCCTGTGGCTGCGTCGTGGTGTGGAAGAGACCCCGACATTTGTTGCGATGCAGGCGGAAAAGAAAACCACACATACGCCGCTTAAAGAGGTGTTCTTTAACTATCCCAAACAACTGCTGATCGCCGGTGGATCGCGTATCGGCTCGGATGTGCTTTATGCGCTGGTCGTGGTCTTTACGCTGACGTATGTCACCACCGTGCTTCATCTGCCCCGCCCACTGGCGTTGATGGCGACTATGCTGGGAGCGGTTGGTAATGCTGTCACGGTGCCGATGTTTGGGGCGCTGTCAGACAAATGGGGACGCCGCCCGGTTTATATCACCGGCGCCCTCCTGGCTATTGTCTGGTCGTTTGTTTTCTTTGTACTTCTCGACAGCACACAACCCACACTGATCGTTCTGGCAGTCGCAGGCGGGCTGCTGATCCACGCGATGATGTATGGCCCACAGGCAGCATTTGTTACCGAGCAATTTCCCAGTCACGTGCGTTATGCCGGATCGTCGCTCGCCTACACGCTTGCCGGTATCGTCGGCGGCGGTTTTGCACCATTGATTATTACTTCTCTTTTAAAGAGACGGGCAGCTCGCTGTGGGTATCGCTGTATCTCAGCCTGGCACTGATGATTACGCTGGTTGCATTGTGGAAAGCAAAAGAAACGGCGCATCGGCCCCACTGAGAGAGATGATGGCAAGGGAGTGCCTGTACTCAGGGGTTTCTGACCGTGCGCATTCTGCCAGGTGCCAGCGCCTGGCGGGCATAGTCCGCTGCATTAACCGAAGTGGCAGGCTGTTACGACCGGTGCGTTACAATTTGAAACACAACATAGTGCAGTTCTTTCCGCTGTGGTCGATACCTTTGTTACGCCAGCGGAGGAAGTGCGGCGAGCCAACACCAGGGCAAAACCGCCGCCTTCCCCGCACGGCATTCAGTGAAATCGAGAAGAGTCAGTCTATGGCAGTATGTTTTCTGTTGCGCTCCATGGATCTCCTCCTGAAACACTGGATTCAGAAAGTGCCTGGCCAACGTCGATGTATTATTTTAATTTTACCGGGATCGGCTTTTCGGTCTGCTGAAGGCGCTCTGTCTGTGTGTTTTTGATTCTGCTGATAAAGCTGTTCAGCATTTGCTCATGCAACTCAATCACTTCGTCTGCCAGGCCAGAAAGAAGAGAGGGTGAATAATAATTCTGTATAATACCCGCTACGGCAGCAAAAAAATCAGTGATTTCAGGGGTGTTTATCATCCCTGACGATAAAAGCTGAAAGTGTGAATCAACTCTTTGTAACGGCATCAACTGGACTTTTTTCAAACCAAAAGAACTTGTGCTCATTTGGTCTCTTTGGGTTTTCCATCTTTTTGAGCAGTACATAACGCTCGTTGCATGCTTCATAAATAGTCACAGATCCGGGAGAGGCTTTTACGGGTAAGTTAGAGCAATTAGCTAAAGCCTCAGCAAACCCCGTCCCACCTGCCCTGCAGGAAACAAGCCGAACGCTTGTAATATTGTTATCAAGAATTACTGGCTTGATTTTATTATGAAGCTCTTCAGGAGTTGACTGAACTTTGTTTATTAAACTAACAAAAGTGATCCCACCTTTGTCACCATGACCGATAATATTTATGCGGTTACCAGTTTTATTTTTAGGAACATCAAAAAAATACTGATAATCACTATTATGTCCTGTCTCTAATTTAGTGCTGTTTTGTTGCTTTTCTCTAAAAGAATAATTTCGAAAATCTGCCAGAGAAACCCTGAACTGCCCCATTAAAATATCTCCTTACAAAGCCTGTACCATCAGGCTTTAGTGAAGAACAGTAGACGAATTTTTATAATTTTTCCGTCAAAAACCGCCATTGAGACAGGGAGCGGGATTCAAATTTTCTGAATTACAGAAAATATTTACCAAATAAAATGGAGTGAGTTTTATTACTTTTGATAATGAAACCAGACAGGGTTTTCAGATAGATTCCGGCGATGCAAGCCGGTGTTGGATAGCTCAAAAACAGTCTTAATTTCGATATCCAGGCAGGCCGTTAAATGGCGGGTATCAGAATGACGATGTTTATTGATCAGACGTAAGAATGCGTTTTCTACGGCCGTGCCCATCTCTCCTGTGCGTTTTGGGTTGAGACTTGCCCGGTTTTAGTGGATTAGTAGAGGCGGCCGCTTCGGAAATCCCTGAAAGAAGCGATACCGTTTAGCTTTGACAGTTTTTTATGACCATCGCCGTTCTTTGATAATCTGATATCAGCAACCAGGTATGATGCGGAGCGGTGGCCACTGGCCTGAGATTACAAACAGTATTTATGTCTGGCAGCACCGACCTGTCTGCATGCCGAGCAATTCTGGCTACAGGAGTCGTAGTGCGTCTGACCATAATATGCACTCCTATACCTTCCAGGAAGTTACACTGTAACGGAAGGCGGATGCTTTATGCTGTCCCTTGGTGGCTTATCTCTTCGTAAAATACAATCCACTGTAATCAGTAAATGCCGTTTTACTGAGCAATTTTAAACATTATCCAGCACGCCCGTTTCTGTGGATGGATTGATTTATCCATTATTTTCAGCGGCTAGCGTAAAAAGGTTTTTGAAATCATCATTGCGTTCTGCAACAAGCTTCCATCCACAGCGGTCAAAAAGCTGCTCAAGGCCAGCCACGCTCCCTGTCAGGCGCGCCATCAGTGGTTTTATCTGACGGCCTTCGGCGTCAAATCCTGTGGCCAGACTGGTTTGCGAGACACAGATGCTGTTCAGACCGGGATTCAGGTTTACGGCGTAACGTCCCGACCACTCCCTGTCAGTGAGCAACCGGTAAATCCAGCCCATATCTTTTGCGGCTTCCATTACAAAGGTAAGGCGACTGAGAGCATCCTGTCCGTAAGCGTCCCGGAACGGGATTGCCACAGATAGATAGTCCAGCTTGTCAGCCAGCTTCGCATTAACGCCATACTGCCGACCCTGTTTCAGCAACCAGTCAATATCGGGAGCGACATCACGAGAGAAGCGACGCTGCTTCTGAGCAAAAGCCAGCCAGCATGTGAGGAAAAGATTTTCCTGAGCGGCAGAACGTACTGTTCCGTCCTTTCGGGCAAATGCCAGTGCGATCAAGGCACATCAGGCCAGATGACCAGACTTTTCTGTCAATGACACTGCAGATTTTCCCCGTAAACGTACAGAGCGGTTATTTTAACGCAAACAGTTTCGAACATCTGATAAGAGTGGTTCCTCGCACAGCGTTTCTGCTCTCATGGTATTATGTTCACGTCATTTAATGAGTCAGCACGGATGAAGAAGAAAAACAGCACGCCAACGCCTCACGACGCGACTTTCAGGCAGTTTCTCACGCAGCCGGAGATTGCCCGGGACTTTATGGAGCTTCACCTCCCGGCAGAGCTGCGTGCGCTCTGCGATCTCAGCACCCTGAAGCTGGAGTCTGGCTCTTTCGTAGAGGATGACCTGCGGCAGTACTTCAGCGACGTCATTTACAGTCTGAGGACTACCACCGGAGACGGCTACGTTCACGTACTCATCGAGCACCAGTCTTCCCCGGACCGGCATATGGCCTTTCGCCTGATGCGCTATGCGGTAGCTGCCATGCAACGCCATCTTGAGGCCGGTCATAAGAAGCTGCCGCTGGTGATACCCGTGCTGTTCTATACCGGAAAACGCAGCCCGTATCCGTACTCCACCCGCTGGCTGGATGAGTTCGACGATCCGGCAGTCGCAGAGAAGCTCTACGGCAGTGCTTTTCCCCTGACAGACATTACCGTCATCCCGGATGATGACATCATGAATCATCGCAGCATGGCGGCACTCACGCTGCTGCAGAAGCACATACACCAGCGCGATATGGCCACGCTGACCGACCGACTGGCCACGCTGCTGATGGCGGACTATCTTTCTTCATCTCAGGTGACAGTGCTGATACACTATTTACTGCAGGCGGGAGAGTCGGCCGACTCCGAAGCCTTCGTTCGCGAACTGGCACAGCGTGTGCCGCAACACGGAGACGCACTCATGACCATCGCACAGCAGCTCGAGCAGAAGGGCATTGAGAAAGGACGCATGGAAGGACGCCAGGAGGGATTCAGCTTGGCGAGCAGCGTGGTATTGAAAAGGGCGAGCGCGAAGCAACCCTGAAAATTGCACGAACCATGCTGCAGAATGGCCTTGACCAGAGTATCGTCATGCAGATGACCGGCCTGACAGAAGACGAGCTGGCGCAAATTCATCACTGAGCAGCCCGGCCATTTTCCTGAGTGCTCTTTCAGTTATTCAGATACGCCTTCTGATGCACCCGGTTCCTTTCGAGAGCAGATGTCTCAAAAATTTCAGAAAATGTTCTTCGCTGTCTTTTTCTTTCCAGCCTGGCAGGAATGTGATCATCGGCGATAACGAGTCCGGCAAGAGCAGTATGCTGCTGGCGCTGGACCTGGTACTGAGCGACAGCCGACATCGAGTTGAGTCGCTGGGCATAAAGGCATTGCTTTCTCAGCAAGCATATCCAAGCCAATCCTCTGCATTTAGCTATTATATGTAAAGTTCGCTTAATGCTATTTATGTTAAATTACGAATATCAATATCATGTTCCTTATAATTATTTTTCTATAACTTAACTAAGAAATTTGTCATTAATTATGAAGCTAACTTCTTCTCACTGCTACAAAGATGTAGTTCCGCTGACCTGCTTCCGTTGACTGATGGCCTCACTAATAGTTAAACTTTTCTGATAATTTGCCGATACAAGTTATTATGGCTCCTATGATGTTAAATTTACGATGGGTTAATTTTTAGTCTCTACATTCAAATCTTAGCTTAAACTAATATCTAATAGGGTTACTAACAACTTTCAGCTTAAATTATACTAATTTGTTAGGCTATTAAAATAGGGAGATGTAATGTCCGAGTTGAATTTTAAGAAAATTTCTGGTGACTGCTCTAAATATAAGTCAAAAAAATTATTGAGGCATTAGCGGCTTTATGATTCGGACTCATCAGTTAAAAATTTAGTTAAGTTTGAAACTCGCAATTCTAAGCATTTTATAATACATGATAATGCAAAAAGGAAGAAGCGTGATAAATTTTTTCATGACATAATTAACAGTACATCAAATGAAATTCTAATTAATGAATTAAAGAAAATATTACATATATGTCAAGTGTCTGAGCATCTCATTGATGATATAAAAACAGGGCTTGATTCGACAGACATCATGAAGTTAAGTGTCAGCCAACAGTGTTGGGCAGTGATTTATAATGCACTTAAAGAAGGATATTATCTTCAAAAATTAATCGACAATCATATATTGAGTTATGCTCAAGATAATAAAGGTAAGGTTTTTTCATTAAGTAATAAAAACATTCTAGACGAGAATGATAATTCTTTTTCACCTGACTCATCACTCGATAAAATAGTCCAGTTCCTAACATTAACGTTGAAAATGTTTTCCCACAAACATAATTTATCAAATGTTAATAGTGAGGAGATAGTTGTACCTGTTAAAATTGATGTTGAAGAAAGAAAAATTGAAGATGCAAGAAGTGTTTTTTATTATGCGATTATTTGGAATGAATTAATTAATTGTACAAAAAGCTGCATATTATTCGACAATAACATTGAGTTTGCAGATGAAAATGAGATACCAAATGAATTAAAAGAGGATGGGGTTAAAACTGTTGTAAAGTTTAACCGTAGTGTTGATTCCTTTGAGAGGTTCGATGCTATTTCAAACGAAAGATTGTCTCGGCGATTGAGTCAAAATTTATGGGAAGGTGTATCAGATTATCATCTTGATAAAAAAGTCTATAAAGATATAACGTATTGGAATGGAAGAAATGATGGCTACTCTATTTCAATTGAAGAATACCCTTTTCTAGTTTCACTAATGGAGGCAATATCAAGCCATGACATTGATCAAATTGTATTAGGGCTCAGCTTGAAAGAGTGGATTAGAGGTTATTCTATTATCGCTTATATGGCTCAAAATGCTAAGAAGAGAGTTGATTATACTAAGAGTGAGTTAACATGTGTTTTACGGCTGGGAGGGTTGACAGAAGATAAAGCAAATTTATTTTTGAAACAAATTACTTTTGGTGTTGACAGCCGTGATATTTATGATTCTCCATTGATAAAAAAAGAAGATTCAACTTTTCTCTTTTTACACCAGCATTTTCTGCGCCACAGATAAGCAATATAATCCTATCAAAATTCTCCTCTAAAGAAGCTGATCTCTCAAATAAGGGTTTTGGTTTTGAAAAGGATATCATATCTACTTTAACTAAATATAATCTTTTTAATAAAAGCTTTAAATTCAAACGTGAGCTAGATGAGTATGAATATGATGCTATTTTTTTACTTGATAAAAAAGCTTTTGTTTTAGAGTGTAAGAACACTAACCTGTCCTCTAATTCAGTGACTAGAGCATACCAGAAAAAACAGTTTCTTGAGGAAACCTCAGCTCAGGTTAAAAGACTTGTTAATGGGTTAAAAAAATATCCTGAGGTGTTTGCTGAGCATTTCGGTGAGGATATTAACGATTATGAAATAATCCCAGTTATTATGAACAACCTTCCTATATCAATACCTGGTGAATTTAATGGTGTTTACATTACGGATTCATCGGCTTTTAGCAGGCTGATTAAATCAAGATATATAAACGCGGGTGTTATTGGGAATGAAAATGGTTTTATTACAAGAAAAAACTTGAAGCATGCTTTTTCCATGTGGGAAGGCGATAAGTTGTCTGCTAAAGATATATTAAATCATTTTAATAACCCTGTTCAATTACAAGACTTTATCAAGTACAGTAGCTTAAAACAATATCCAATGCGTGTTAGCAAAGAAAGTATGTTTATTAACTCATTGTTTGAGACTGATTATGATGCCATGAGCAAAAATCATGAATCAATAATGAAAAATCTTCAAGTTTTTAATTGCATTTCAAATAATTAAATGTTTTTGTGGTTTGTAGATGCTTTAAGTTTTTACCGGATTTTTCGCTTCCTACAAACCACTTTAAAATCATTGCAAATTAATAAATTTTAACCCAAGTAATTATTTTTATTTTCTTTTTTACAAAAATAAGTATGTAGTGGGATTGATCATCAGACAGACCAACTTGAAGTTAGAAAATTTATATGTCGTCACAGCCTCCATAACTATCTTTTTTACATTTAAATTAAGGCCAATCAGCAATTTTTTTCATTATTAGTACCTTATTATACCCTGTCTTTATGTAGTCAGGTTTACTGTAAATTGACATTTAGGACCTTGTCCGATGGCATCGGTAAATAATGAGAATTTCTAGACTTATATAATTAGGCTTATATAAAGTTAAGTAGGTACATTAATCAGCTTTCAGGAGCCCCGACAGCTATCCTTTGGTCAAAGTGCTACAAAATGACAACGCTACGAGTATTCTGGGCGACATACCCCTTGCTGTTTCATCAGAATTTACGTAGCGATGCCTGTTCATAAATGAGCATTTACTAAGCAAAACAAATGAATTATCGGTTTCATCAGCCTGCTTTTCAGTTGAGGCCTCAAAAATGACATCAACGACCAACTGGTTGCTTTGTTCGCTACCGCGCCGCGTTCACATCTGGTACCTGGCGGCAGTTGCTAAGCTTCAGCGACTATCTGTTTCACCTTCAGGGCTTTAAGCGAGCCACGTTTACTGTTTCAGTGCACGCGATGTTAATTCTAATGTTACGCTGTAACGTAATTCTGGTTCCCCGGGCGTTTTAACTGACGTGGCGCTCACCCAAAAAATAAACCCTGCGGCCAGAAGCCAGCATAACCGCGGGTATTCCAGTGGATTGAAGCCCGCAAAACCCTCAGATGCATAAATACATTAAGGGAAGAGAAGCCCGGACTGGCCCGCTACGCCGGAGGAGCATTGCGAAAGATTTAGTGAGTGGTATCCGGCGCTGACTGAAAATGTAGATTACTGGCTGATCTTGAGATACCGTCCGCACGGCGACACAGTGGTTTTTGTTGGCAGGATCACTACATTTGCATACAGGCTGAAGGAGGAGCTCAACACGCGGCAGCGGTAAAAGCCGACAGCCAGTACAGGCAAAAGCTGAAAATTCAGTCCGGGCTCGTTCATGAGTGTCGGAAGATCGTATGACTGACGGAATTTCAGAAAAATGACTAAAAAAACGACGCCGGTACCGCATGATGCGACATTCAAAGCGTTCCTGACGCACCCGGACACCGCGCGCGACTTCATCGAGCTGCATGTACCTGCAGAGCTTCGTGCTGTCTGTGATCTCAGCACTCTCAGGCTTGAGTCGGGAAGCTTCGTGGAGGAAAATCTGCGAGCCTATTACAGCGACGTGCTCTACAGCGTCAAAACCACTGAGGGCGACGGGTACATTCATGTGCTGATTGAGCATCAGTCCACGCCCGACCGGCATATGGCTTTTCGCCTTATGCGCTATTCCATAGCGGCAATGCAGCGACATCTTGATGCCGGTCACAAGCAGCTGCCGCTTGTGATCCCGGTTCTTTTCTATACCGGACGGCGCAGCCCTTACCCCTATTCCACGGACTGGCTGCAGGAATTCAGCGATCCTGACCTGGCAGCCCGCTTATACGGGACGGCATTTCCGCTGGTTGACGTCACCGTCATACCTGATGATGAGATAATGAATCATCGCAGCATGGCGGCACTGACTCTGTTGCAGAAGCACATTCACCGCAGGGATCTGGCGGAGCTTCTTGATCGGCTGGCCACCACGCTGCTGACCGGACATCTGACGGGACAGCAACTTGTATCGCTGATAAACTATCTCATACAGGCTGGCGAAACCGATGACGCTGAAGCCTTTGTACGTAACCTGGCACAGAAAGTGCCACAGCATGAGGACGCTCTGATGACGATTGCCCAGCAGCTTGAACAGAAAGGCATTGAGAAAGGCTTTCAGATTGGAGAGGAAAAAGGTCGCCAGGAAGGCATTCAGCTAGGCGTAGAGAAAGGAAAACTGGATGTTGCCGTCCGGCTGCTGAAAAGCGGCATGTCTCTCCAGTCCGTTAAAGAGATGACTGGCCTGTCAGACGAAGTTCTGGCTAAAATTCACCACTGAAAATATATTCTTATTCTCCCTGACTAACGGTGAAAAGATAGTGCAGGTAGTGGCTGGTTTACGCGTCCAGCCTGCGCGTGAGAGTAGCGTATCAACGGCAGCAGGATCGGCGGTAGTGCGAACGGCTACTGGTTTCACCTGATTTCCGTCTTCCTCAAAATCTGCATCGATGTCTGCTTTCCTTAAAAAGCACCTGGGGATGTCAGGGCTCAGCCTGACTGCGTGACGGCCTTCCCACTCGGTTTCACTGAGTACATCATAATTAACATCGGTCAGCGTAATGGCATGCATAACGTGCTGAAGTCTGAAGAGGACATCCTCACAGCGACACCGAACTCATTAGTTACATCACCCATCCAGCAGCAACAGCATAACCGGCCCTGCGGGCGGGCGGCGGCGGCTGGTCAGGGGGCAACCGGGCTGCAGGTCCGGCGCCGGGGGTTGCCGGAGAGGGGCTCTTTATTACAGGTTCAGCTCGAACCGGGTTTAAGCGAAACCCGTAAAAGAATGATGTAACTACACTACTTTACCCGGCGCTTGCCGCCGGGCGTTGTTTTGCCGTTATGAATGAATTACGGATGATAAAGCGCCGTTGTCAGCACATTAGCTGATAGCCATCGTTGACAGGCTGGCGGGACAGTTTGCGAATGGGCCAGAAGGCGATGCGTTGAATCCCGATACGTGCCAAAGCCGCTACCTGTTTTGCAGACCTCCTGTTCTGATATCAGCAACGGCCCGTTTCATCCCACCCTGCGATTGCCCAGGCTGATAGCGTCCTTTGGCGGCAATCATTGCTACCGCCAACAGGGCCGGGATCGCCAGCACAGCAAAAATAGTGGTAAATCCCCATCCCAGCGCCAGCATCTCTGCGCCAGCCAGCGCGCTCAGAATCGCGCCAATGCGCCCTACGCCATGCATCCAGCTGGAGCCAGTGGCCCGCGCCTCGGTGGGATAAAAGTTGGCTGACAGCGCATTCATCCCGGTGTTTGCGCCACCAATGCAAAAGCCAATCATCACGGTGCAGATACCCAGCAGCACCGGATGCGCCGTCGCAAGCCCCATACCCAAGGTAAACAGCCCTCCCACCCCGTAGATCAGAGACAACGCGCGGTGTGACTCAATTCGATCCATCAGCCAGCCCGAAAACAGCGATCCGCAGGTGCCGCTCGCCTGAAACAACGCCGAAATGAAGGCCGCCTGCGCCACGTTAAAGCCATTCTCTTTAATCAGCATCGGAAGCCAGTTGCTCAGAGCGTAAAACAGGAACAGAGCGGTAAAATAGGTGCCCCACAGCATCAAACTGCCGAAGCGATACTGGGCATTGAGGACGACTTTTATCGGTTGTGCGTTCGCCTTGCTGACGGGCGGAAGCTCGACAGTGCAGTTCTGTAGATCCAAATCCGGGGCCAGCTTAGCCAGTATGCGGTGAATTTTTTTGCTGGCGGCTCGCTTTACCACCAGAAAGCAGACCGACTCCGGCAGCGCCCAAAGCAGTAACGGGATGAACAGGAGTGGCAGAATGCCGCCCAGTATCAGCACGTATTGCCAGCCAAAGTACGGCATCAGCCATGAGGCGGCGAAACCGCCCAGCGCGGCGCCAAACGTAAAACCACAAAAAACCACTGTGATCAAAAACGAGCGCCGTTTAGCGGGGGCAAACTCCGCTATCAGCGTGCCGACGTTCGGCATCGCCGCGCCCAATCCCAGACCCGTCAGAAAGCGAAACAGGATCATCTGCTCCATGTTCTGTGAAAATGCGGTAATCAGCGTCCAGGCGCCAAAAAAGAAAACGCTGTTGATAATGACGACCTTGCGTCCCAGCTTGTCCGACAGCGGGCCAGAAAGCATTGCCCCCAGCGCCAGCCCAATCAGCGCCGCGCTAATGATCAGTCCAAGCTCGCGATTGGTGATCCCCCAGTCCGCTTTTAATTCAGGGGCAATAAATCCCATGATGGCGATATCAAACCCATCAAGGGCAATGATGCAGAAGCCAAACAGCACTACGATTTTTTGCCACATACCCAGCGGGCGGCTGTCGATTAACGCCCGAACATCAATTGTTTTGCTTTCCGCCACGGTGACTCTCCGGTGAAATAAGTAATGTGGAATCATTATATGCAGGCACTGAAAAGCAAGAAACGGCGATAATCGAATATTTGTGCGTTTATCGCACAACAGAGAATTCTATAGCGATCGGAGTTCGGTTAACAACCTGTTAAAAATAAGGAAATTTCTGGAAAGAAGGTTGACGCCATCCGCTAAGGATTGTGAGCGCGATCGGCGTGTTTTCAGCGGGATAAGCGGAAAAAAGTGGGATAAATATACGACTTCAAAATAACGGGCCAGAGCGTCTGGCCCGTCCGGCTTAACGCATAGCGGTCATTCGTACAGGGGCGTTTATCGCGCCAAAGCCGTGATAGCGGCCACGGCGCTCGAGGATTTCAAAGAAAAAACGTCCTTTTTCATAGGGTTCCGTATAGACATGCAGTAGCTCTCCGCCCTGCTCATCGCGATCGTACATCACATCGTAGCGTTGTAGCTGCGCAAGAAAATCCGCATCAAGATCGAAGCGCGCCAGCAGATCCTGATAGTAGTTATCGGGAATACGTAGGGTTTTTAAACCGCGCTTGCGGGCGGCCTGAACCGCGCTAAACAGATCGTCACAGCCAAAGGCAACGTGCTGTAATCCTGCGCCCTGATAGGTCGTCAACGCGCGAGCAATCTGCGTTTCCCGGCTGACGGACATATTCAGCGGCAGGCGAATGGCATCATTGGGGCTGCGCAACACGCGGCTGCGCACCAGCCCAAGCGGATCGGGCAGTTCCCACTCGGTATCCTGTACAAAGCCCGGCACGCTGCGCAGGAACATAATCCAGTTATCACGCGTCTCATCCGGCAGAGCGATCGCCATGTGATCGAGCGTCTGCATCGCCGGCTGAGGCGCGCTGCAGTGCGCCAGATTGAAATCACTGCGGTAGCCGTCCTGGCCTGCGGGCTCATCTTCCACCAGATAGATCAGGCTGCCATCCGGTGCGCATAACGCCGGTATCTGACGTTCATTCGGGCCGGTTTCGCCCTGCCAGGTGGCGTAACCATAATCCTGCGCACGCTGAATCAGGCTCCCGACGCCACGCACGCGCCAGGCCACCGCACACAGAGAGATACCATGCTGATGGTAATAACCGCTTGCCTGGCTCTCGGGCTGAGCATTCAGGATCACGTGCACCTTACCATTGCGGTAGAGCGAGACCTGTTTGGAACGGTGATCGCCTGCGTGCACCAGACCGAGCTGGATCAGCCACTGGCCCAGCGCCAGCGCATCGTTATGACTGACGGCAAATTCGATGAACTCCAGCGCCAGCAGCGCCGGCTGGGGTGCCGAGTGAAACAGCCCTTCACCGGCAAGCGAGGCCAGCGCGCTGGGCAACAGCGGCTGTTTTACCAGCCAGTCGCGAGTTTGTTCCTCCAGCCACAGCAGCGATCGGTAGCCATCCTGCGCGGTGGGCACGACCGGCGAGGCGCGGAACCCATCGTTAAAAATTTCCAGCGACCAGGCACCGCGATAGCCGTGTGCCGTCAGCTGCGTCATAAACTGCGTCAGGTTCATTTCTCCCTGACCGGGGAAGCAGCGAAAGTGACGACTCCAGGAAAGAACGTCCATTTTAAGCAGCGGCGCATCTGCCAACTGTACGAAAACGATTTTTTCAGGCGGCACCACCTCCAGTCCGTCCAGGCTGTCGCCGCGTGACAGAATATGAAAGCTGTCGAGCACGATGCCAAAGGCCGGATGGTCTACCGCCTCAACGCGGGCCCACGCCTCGCGCCACAGGCTGACATGGCGCCCCCAGGCGAGCGCCTCATAACCGAGAGTAATATCATACTGCGCCGCCAGCTCAGCCAGAGCCCGCAGATCGCTGACCTGCGTGGAGAAATCTTCACTGCATTCCGGGGAGACATTGCTGCACACCAGCATCCGTTGACACCCCAGCTGCTTCATAATCTCGAACTTGCGCGCCGCCCGGGCGAGGTTTTGGGCCAGCCTGTCACGCGGACCGCCTTCAAAGTCACGGAAGGGTTGAAACAGCAGTATCTCCAGCCCCAGCGTTTCACACAGCTGGCGGATGTCTGCAGGTGAGCCTGGATAGTAGACTAAATCGTTATCGAAGATTTCAACGCCATCAAAGCCGGCAGCGGCAATTGCCCGCAGTTTTTCCGGCAGCGTACCCGATACCGAGACCGTTGCGACAGAACGTTTCATTGTTGCCTCCAGATAAACGGTCACAGGGTGACCTCAAAGCGGCCAGTAAGTAGCGAGGCATTCTACTCATGGAGATTGGCAATTGTTATGAACCATCTGGAACATCTCGTCAATGTAACTGGTTATGACTTTTGGTTATGACAACGCCTACAATTTTTCACTTTTCATTTACAAGTTACGCTTCCTACACTCGTCGATCTGTACTCTAAAAGATAAGGATGCCTGGATGAAAAACGACTGGCCCGCCCGCGAACTGGTACACCGTGATTACCGTCATCACCCACCGGCGCTTGCGCCATTGTATAAAACAAGCATACTGCGATCGCCTCGCAATTCGCTGATTTCCCTGCAAAACTCCTTATCGGAAATCACGGCGCCGGTGTTCACCAGACAGGAACTGGGTCCACGCGACAGCGATCTCATTCTCAACTATGCGAAAGATGGCCTGCCGATTGGCGAACGTATCATCGTGCATGGCTACGTGCGTGATGCGTTTGGTCAGCCGGTACGCAATGCGCTGGTGGAAGTGTGGCAGGCGAATGCCGGCGGCCGCTATCGCCATAAAAAAGATCAGTATCTGGCACCCATCGATCCCAACTTTGGCGGCTGTGGTCGAATGCTTACCGACGATAATGGCTATTATTGCTTCCGCACCATCAAGCCCGGCCCTTATCCCTGGCGAAACCAGGTGAGCGACTGGCGCCCGGCGCATATTCACTTTTCCCTTTCTGGCGAAGCCTTCGCCCAGCGCCTGATTACGCAGATGTATTTTGAGGGCGATCCGCTGGTTGGCCGCTGCCCGATCCTTCAGTCGGTGGGCAGTGAAGAGGCCGTGCGCACGCTGATTGCGGAACTGGATACGCATTCGGCGATTCCGCTGGACTGTCTGGCGTATCGCTTTGATTTGGTGTTACGCGGTCACCGCGCAACCTGGTTCGAAAACCGCACGCAGGGAGCCGCATCATGAAAAAGTACCTGGCTGAAACGGCCTCGCAAACCGCCGGCCCCTACGTGCATATTGGGCTGGCCCCTCATGCGGCGGGCTTTGATATCTTTGAAAATAACTTCACCGGGGTGCTCACTCAGCCGGAAACGCGTGGCGAACGCATTACGGTTGAAGGCTGTGTTTACGATGGCTCCGGCACACCGGTCCGCGATGTGTTAATTGAGGTCTGGCAGGCCAATGCCGCGGGACGCTACCAGCATCCCGCGGACCAGCAGCACCATAAAGCCCTGGATCCGGCCTTTCGCGGCTGGGGACGGACCTGCTCAGATTTTGACAGCGGCACCTGGCGCTTTGAAACCATCAAACCGGGCAGTGTGACCGGCCGCGACGGTCGCCCGATGGCCCCTCACCTGAACTTGTGGATAGTGGCGCGCGGGATCAATATCGGCCTGAATACCCGTCTCTACTTTGCCGATGAACAGGCGGCGAACGCCCTGGATCCGGTGCTGAATTTGATTGAATGGGAAACGCGGCGCAATACCTTGCTGGCACATCGTGAACAACGCGGCGGCGAAAGGGTGTACCGGTTCGATATCTTTCTGCAGGGCGAAAAGGAAACGGTATTCTTTGATGTCTGACAGTTAACATCTTCGCTACATAGTGCTTGCCGCTGCGGCGGCAAATACCTACCATGAACCATGGACACTATTTCCCGCTTTAGCCAACGCGTGCGCCTGCGTCATCTTCACGCTTTTGTTGCCACTGCGCAGCAAGGGACGCTGGGCCGCGCCGCACGCCAGCTGGGGATCACCCAGCCAGCCCTCTCCAAAACCCTCAGCGAACTGGAGTACCTGACGGGCGAGCAGCTGCTGTTGCGTAGCCGTCAGGGAACGGAACTCACCGCCAGCGGAACGCGATTCCTGCACGACGCAATTAGCATTCTGGATGCGCTCAACATCGTTGACCAGGTAATGCGGCCAGACAGTACGCCCAGCCTTGTGCCGCTGCACATCGGCGCCTTGCCGACCGCCATAATCAGCGTGGTCGCGCCGGTGCTGGCCAGCCTGCAGCAGCACTATCCGGGCTGGCGAATAGAGGTGAGCACGCTGGCGAACGATATGCTGCTGATGGCGATAAAGTCGGGGCAGATGGCGCTGGGGATAGGCCGCATGGCGGAACCGGTACTGATGGAGGGCCTGCATTTTGAACTGCTCTATCTGGAAACTTTGCGCCTGGTGGTCGCCCCACAGCATCCCTTGCTGCATGCCGGCGTGACGCTGGCGGAAGCGATCGCCTGGCCGCTGATACTCTCTCCACGCGGCACCGTACCGCGCCAGAATGCTGAGGCGCTGATGAACAGCCACGGGCTGACCTTGCCGGAAGGCGCCGTAGAAACCCTTTCAACCACGCTGGCGCGCCGTCTGACCCTGAATCACGGTTACGTCTGGCTGGCGCCTTACGGCGCGGTGCGTGACGACTTAACCAGTAATCAGCTTCAGGCGTTGCCGCTTCCGCAACAGGGGATGGCCGAGGCGGTTGGCATCCTAACCCGCCAGCAGCACACGCCGCCACCCGAGCAGCTGCGACTGGTAGCGGCATTGCGTCAGCGGGTGCTGGATGTACCGGTCTGACGTAGCGGATTAACGGGCGTTATCCTGTTCGTCAAAGACCGCCTGAGCCAGATGGAAGGCGGCATTAGAGGCCGGCAGGCCACAATAAAGCGCGGCATGCATCAGCACCTCTTTGATCTCATCACGCGTGACGCCGTTGTTAAACGCCGCCTTCAGATGCATTTTCAGCTCGGCTTCGCGGTTCAGCGCAATCAGCATGCCGATGGTGATCAGGCTGCGCGTGTGACGAGCCAGTCCTGGCCGGGTCCAGATTTCGCCCCAGGCATAGCGGCTGATAAAGTGCTGAAATTCTTCGTTAAGCGGTGACAGATTCTCCAGCGTGCGGTCAACGTGGGTCTCGCCCAGCACAGCCCGGCGAACCGTCATTCCTTGCTGATAGCGTTGATGCTGTGTCAGCTGCGCCGCAAGAAAAGACTGCAGGGCGCGATTAAACGCCAGCCACATCTCAACGCTGGAGAGGTGCGAGGCGGGCAACACGGCAAGTTGCGCCCCTTGAATTTGCGCCACGAGGGCTTCCGCGTCGGCCACCGTGGTGACCTCATCATCCCTTCCGGCGATCACCAGCACAGGGAGATGAATGGCCGCCAGCTCATGGCGTAAATCTGCCTCCGCCAGGGCGTCACAGCAGTCAGCGTAGCTTTCAGCATCACAGGAACGGAGTTGCGTCAGCAACGTCTGCACGGTCGCAGGCGCACGCTCACAGAACGCCGGGGTAAACCAGCGCGCGGCCGCCCCGCAGCAACGGCGGCCATGCCGTGCTGCCGTACCTGATCTGCGCGCTGCTGCCAGGCTGCAGGCTCACCAATCTTCGCCGCGCTGTTGGCGACCGTCAGGGTGATCAGACGCTGCGGATGAAAACGCGCCAGCCAGAGTCCGATCAGCCCGCCCATTGAGATGCCGCAAAAATGCACCTTGCCGACAGCCAACTCATCCAGCAGCGACAGAACCGCCGCTCCGAGCGTTTCCAACGAACGGGTTTGCCCGTTGGGCGCCGAGTCACCGTGCCCCGGCACGTCGTAGCGCAGAATGCGATACTGACCGATCAGCGCATCGCGCTGCGGCTGCCACATCCCGGCAGATGTCCCGAGGGAATTACAGAAAAGCAGCACCGGAGCTTCTTCCGGCCCCTCAAGAAGATAATGAAACGTCATAATTTCCTCGCAGCAGCCAGTACCTGCTGAATAAAGCGTGATGAACTGCCCGTAGCATTTGCTGGGTCGAGCAGCGTCTCCAGGGCAGAACGACTCAAATGGCAGGCGATCAGCGCATCTGCACACAGGACCGACAGCAAACTTTGCTGCGTCTCCAGCGCGCGATGGCAGCACTGTTCGATATGGTGATGCGCCTGCTGGCGTCCCAGCTTGTCTGCCAGCGCCAGGGTTACCGCTTCCGCCATGATTAAGCCCTGCGTCAGGGCGAGATTATGCTGCATCGCCGCTTCATGCACCTCAAGCCCCTCAACCAGCTCCGTACTTTGCGCCAGCGAGGCACCGCTGAGCACGATCAGCTGTGGCAGGCTCTGCCATTCTGCCTGCCAGCCGCCCAGCGCACGCTCATGCTCCTGCACCATACCGGCGTACAAGCCGGACATCAGAGCGGGTACGCGGTTGGCTGCGCTGAGAATCGCGGCGCAGAGCACCGGGTTTCGCTTGTGCGGCATGGTAGAAGAGCCGCCGCGCCCGGGTGCACGGGGTTCACTGACCTCACCCACTTCGCTTTGCATCAGCAGCGACATATCCCGGGCCAGCTTACCCAGCGTGCCGGTCAGGCCCGCATACCAGCCCGCCACCTCGGTCATCCTGTCGCGATGGGCATGCCAGGGCGTCGCGCTGCGCGGCAAATCGAGCGCCTCGGAGAATGCCTGCTCCACCTGCTCCCCTTCTCGCCCAGCGACGCCAGCGTCCCGGCGGCCCCACCAAACTGGAGGGCCAGTACCCGCGGCTGCATCGCTGCCAGCCGCTGACGAAAGCGCAACAGGGCATCCAGCGTGCCGGCCAGCTTCAGTCCCAGCGTGACGGGCAAAGCATGCTGCAGCCAGGTGCGCCCCACCATGAGTGTTTTACTGTGCCGCTCGCACTGAACGCAGAGCGCGGCAATCAGCCGGTCCAGCAGCGCAGCCGTGCCGTTGAGCGCGGCGCGCAGTTGCAGCATGAAGCCGCTGTCGATCGCATCCTGACTGGTTGCGCCCCAGTGAACATAGCGCGCGGCGTCGGGCGACCGCGCGGCTACCACGGCGGTCAGCTGTTTGACGAGCGGGATTGCCAGATTCCCGGCCAGCCCTGCGGCCTGGGTCAGCGCAGCCGCATCAAGGCGATCGGCACGACAACACGCCTTTATGACCTGAGCGGACTCGCTGTCGATAATCCCGGTCGCGGCAAGCGCCTGTGCCAGCCCGGCTTCGAAATCGAGCATCCCCTGCAGCAGTGCCGTATCGCTGAAGCAATCGCTGAGGGGAGAAGCCATAAACATGGCGCTGTAAAGAGACATTGGTTATACCCGTTCCAGAATAAGTGCGATTCCCTGCCCAACCCCCACACACATGGTGCAGAGCGCGTACCGACCGCCGGTGCGCCGCAGCTGATAAGCCGCGGTCATGGCCAGTCTGCCGCCTGATGCCCCGAGTGGATGGCCCAGCGCAATCGCGCCGCCGTTGGGATTCACCTGCGCGCTATCGTCGGCCAGTCCAAGCGCACGCGTGACCGCCAGAGCCTGGGCAGCAAAAGCCTCATTTAATTCGATCACGTCCATTTGCGCCAGCGTCAGCCCACTCTGCGCCAGTACTTTGCGCACGGCAGGCACGGGACCATATCCCATAATACGCGGTTCAACGCCGCAGGCTGCCATCGCTACCACTCGTACCAGCGGCGTCAGGCCATGCTCGGCCGCCGCCTTCTCGCCTGCCAGCAATAAAGCGCAGGCACCGTCATTGATGCCTGAGGCGTTGCCCGCCGTCACGCTGCCGTCTGGCGTCACTACGCCTTTCAATCCCGCCAGCGTCACCAGGGAGGTGCTGCGTGGATGCTCATCGCAGGAGACGCTGATCGCTTCCCCTTTGCGCTGCGGAATCGTCACCGTCATCAGTTCATCACTGAACAGGCCCATTTCCTGTGCCCTGGCGGTCCGGAGCTGGCTACCCAAGGCGAACGCATCCTGATCGGCGCGGCTGATTGCAAAATCTCTGGCGACGTTTTCCGCCGTTTCCGGCATGGTTTCAACGCCAAAGCGGGCGCGCATCTGCGGGTTAATAAAGCGCCATCCCATCGTGGTGTCTTCCATCTTCAGGGAGCGGCTAAAGGCGCTTTCAGCTTTACCGGTCACGTAGGGCGCGCGCGACATGCTTTCGACGCCGCCCGCGATCATCATATCGGCTTCACCGCATTTTATCGCCCTGGCCGCCATGCCAATGGCATCCAGCCCTGACCCGCACAGACGATTGACCGTGGTGCCAGGCACGCTGGTTGGCAGTCCGGCCAGTAACAGCGCCATACGCGCCACGTTGCGATTATCCTCCCCGGCCTGATTGGCGCAGCCGAAAATCACATCATCAATCGCCTGCGTCACGGAAGAGGGCTGACGGGCAAGCAGCGCCGCCAGCGGCAGCGCCGCCAGATCGTCGGCCCGCAGGCTGGCAAGGGCGCCGCCATAGCGGCCAAACGGCGTGCGTAGTGCATCGCAAATAAAAGCCTGTTGCATCTGCGTCTCCTCAGGCGGTGGTCGCCAGTTCAGGTTGCATTAAACGCACCGGCGTTAACGCCTGGAGCGCGTCGAAACTCAGGCCGGGGCAGCACTCCACAACCAGCGGTCCCTGCGGGGTAATATCAATGACGGCCATATCCGTATAAATTCGGCTGACGCAACCCAGCCCGGTAAGCGGATAGCTGCACTGCTTCACCAGCTTGCACTCACCCTTTTTGGTCAGGTAGTCCATCATCACAAACACTTTGCGCGCGCCAATGGCCAGATCCATCGCGCCCCCAACGGCGGGGATCGCGTCTTGCGCACCGGTGCTCCAGTTGGCCAGATCGCCGCTGGCGGACACCTGATACGCCCCCATCACACAGATATCCAGATGTCCGCCGCGCATCATGGCAAAGGAGTCGCCATGATGGAAAAAGCAGCCGCCCGACAACAGGGTCACCAACTCCTTTCCGGCATTGATCAGCTCGGGATCTTCCTCTCCTGGCGCAGGTGCGGGCCCCATGCCGAGCATCCCATTCTCGCTGTGCAGAAAGATTTCTTTGTCCGCGGGCAGATAGTTGGCAATACGGGTGGGCAGACCGATACCGAGGTTGACGTAAGCCCCTTCGGGAATGTCACGCGCCACGCGCTGCGCCAGTTGTTCACGGGTTAACTTTTGCATGACGGCCTCCTCAGGCAGATACGGTCAGGGTAACGGGATGGGAAACGGTCACCAGCCGCTGGACAAAAATGCCCGGCGTGACGACATGTTCGGGATCGAGCTGGCCCAGCGGCACCAGTTCTGCCACCTGCGCAATCGTGGTAGTGGCGGCCATCGCCATGATCGGGCCGAAGTTGCGTGCCGCTTTGCGGTATACCAGGTTACCCCAGCGGTCGCCCTGATGCGCCTTGATCAACGCGAAATCAGCCCTGAGGGGTTTTTCAAACACGTAATGGCGCCCCTCTATTTCGCGGGTTTCTTTGCCCTCAGCCAGCGGCGTGCCAAACGCGGTGGGTGTAAAAATCCCCCTAAGCCACCGCCTGCCGCCTGCATTCTGGCGGCAAGGTTACCCTGCGGCACAAGCTCCAGCTCAATGTCACCCCGGCGATAGCATTCATCGAACACCCAGGAGTCAACCTGGCGCGGAAAAGAACAAATCATCTTATCGACGCAGCCCGCCTTAAGCAGCGCAGCCAGACCGCTGTCACCGTTTCCTGCGTTATTGCTGATCACCGTCAGTCCTCGCACGCTGCGTTCAATCAACGCATCGATCAGTTCCAGCGGCTGGCCTGCTGGCCCAAACCCGCCAATCATGATGCTGGCGCCGTCAGGGATCACCGCCACGGCCTCCGCCAGTGTTGCCACGCTTTTATCGATCATCTGCTGTTCCTTTGACCCGGCACACGCCGGTTTATGTTGAATAGCCAAAAAGTAGATCGCTCTGTGACCGCAAACAATACCGATAATCGAAATAGTGTGCGATTATCGGTCAATGGCAATGCCAGATGTTATACTGTGATCGTTCGCACATGCGCAAACCGATCCAGTCACTCACGGGAGACAATCATGACGGATGAACAGCAACCCCTGCGTGGGAACAGCGATCCCTGGAAAGGCGATCCCAACTTTATGGCCTCGCTGGCGCGTGGGCTGGAGGTTTTGCAGGCCTTCACGCCGCAGCGGCGGCTCATGTCTGTGTCGCAAATCAGTCAGCGCACCGGTATTCCCCGGGCGGCCGTGCGCCGCTGTCTCTATACCCTCAGCAAGCTGGGATTTGTCTACGCGGAAGATGGTAAAAATTTTGAACTGCGTCCACGTGTTCTCTCGCTGGGCCACAACTGGTTAGGGGCGACGCCGCTTGCCAGCGCCTCGCAGCCGGTTTTACGCCAGCTCAGCCAGACGCTGAATGAATCCTGTTCAATGGCGGTGCTGGACGGGGATGACATTCTCTACATCGCCCGCGCGTCAGCATCACGCATCATGACGATTGACCTGCACATCGGCAGTCGTCTGCCGGCCAGTACTACCTCGATGGGCAGAGTGTTGCTGAGCGGGCTGGCCAGCGAACCGTTGAACGATTTTCTGGCACGCTTAACCCAGCTGCGCTACACCAGCCACACGCTGGTCAGCAGCAGCGCGCTGCGCGAAGAGCTGGCCCGCGTCAGGCAGCAGGGCTACGCCATTAACGATCAGGAACTGGAAATCGGACTGCGCTCGCTGGCCGTGCCGCTTTGCGCACCGGATGGGCGCATCGTGGCGGCCCTGAACGTCGGCGTGCATGCCGGGCAGGTTTCCGCCGATATGCTGCGCCAGCATCATTTACCATTGCTGCAGGAGGCTGCCCGGGAAATCTCGCTGCTGCTGCGCTAATGAACTGCGCTGTTGTTCAACGCTGAGCCGCCTTCTGCCGTTGTGGCGGCTATCGAGAAACCCTTACCTAAGCGCGGCAGATGTAGCCGTAGCTTTCTTAGCCCGCCGGACAGTCGATCTGACCGGTAGCAGATCCCCGGAGGGGTTGGTATAAATGTCAGTCTTGATGCTGCTGAGCAAGCCAGAGCTTAATACCCGCCGGTATATTACCTGAGCCCCTAAAGTGCTGGCAGTCCACATCCCTTATTCCCCCTCCTTCCGCTGAAGGATATAACGACTCACAGGTCAGTGAAATCAGAGTGATCCGCGCGCTGACTTCGTCTGGTGACACCCTCAGCGAGATATCTCCCCCTGAATCAGTCATGGCAGTACCGGCCAAGCGGCTGGGAACTGCGCCGTCAGGAATTCATTATTCATCTTCACTACGGAACTGACGAAACACGCGCCCGGTATCTCTGGGAGCTCTATACCAGCTACAGCCCGGATGACATTCTGGCTTTTATGCTGGCTCCGCTTGTCCGGTGGCTGAGTAGCGAGGACAAACAACTTTTGAGGGCCCGCTTTAAAAGCTGCCTGATGAGTCACGTCTTGCGGCTGCACCAGGTGAGACAGGAACCGAAACACATTAAATCGCTCCTCGGGATCATACGACTGATCCATAACTATCCCACCTCATCCTTACACTGATTGTGTGGATCATGTTCCAGGCAGCTAAATGCCCTTAACTTATCGCTCCGCATTCTTGCCTGGAATATGATGAAGTCACCAAGTTAATCGCGGGTCTGGTTAACCTCAGGAGGCTGTTTGCTGTTACGGACTTTGATCACAAAATTAATTAGCACGCTTATTATTTCATGATGCAAATCAATGAATGCGTTTTCCTGAAGAGTAAGCTGAGTTCTCCTGTAAACCTACTGGTATGAATTATCATGCTTCGCAAAATCAATGGCTTTGAGATAGAGGCCGATATCCGGGAACTGAACGCGGCCGTCGCCAGGCATTTCGAATGGTCTAATCAGCTTATTGCAACTCTCCTTTTCAGCGATAAACCAGATCGCAGCATGACAGATACGGAATCGCACCTTCACTGTAGCTTCAGTAAGTGGCTAAACATCAGTCTGGGATTTGGTCATCAGCAGATCACAGGACTTCATGCTGTGGAAGAAACACATGCCGGCATGCATGCTGCTATGCATTCACTGTTGAAATCTGTCCAGTCAGGCAACAGCGAACGAACGCTGCTGGACGCTTATTTTTCAGCCCAGCGTGACTTTCTTGCTGCGGTGGAAAGGTATAAGGCGGCGTTGGTTGAGATGCGCAGTCACCATGACACGCTAACGGGCCTTCCGCTCAGGCAACAGCTGTACGAGCAGTTTTCTCAGCTGAAAGAAAACAGCAGACGCAACCAGGCACACCTCTATCTGACGCTGCTCGACGTGGATGGTTTCAGAGATATTAATGACAAGCATGGCCATGTCTACGGTGATGCCGTTCTCAGAGAGCTGGGTAGTTATCTCTTGTTTGCCATCAGAAATGAAGAAAAAGCATATCGCTTCGGAGGCGAGGAATTTATCATTATTCACGAATGTGAAAACGATGCGGCTTTTTTGCAGCGATGGCTAAAATAATGTGCGGCATCAGGGCACACCTTTTTATTACATCTAAAAGCACATTGCGTATGACCGTGACCTGTGGTTCATGCAAAATAAAAGAAAATGCAATACTGCAGTCCGTAATCGACGAAGCAGAGCACACCATGCAATATGGTAAAGAACAGGGTCGTAACCGCGCAGTTTATAATGACAATGCTTTAATTAACGTAATCTGTGAATAAGGTTTCGGAACAATTTTTTAGGCTACTTTGAATCCACCTGATTAAAACAATTGTGACTAATTTGCCCGCTGCGTTTATCCTCATTTGCCCCAGCAGGCACGTAAATTTGAAATGAAACGAAGCTACTGTACAGAAAACGCCACAATGTCTTTTACCATGTCATCTATTGCAGCTTCAACGTCTGCCGCAGTGATGGGCGTATTGCTGTTCGATACGGTTTTACCATAGCCTTTTCGTATAACTTTGATTACGGCTTTATTCGTGGATACGTCTATCGCCTCGGCCTCAAGGAAAAGCTCTGCATTCTGACTACGGTTTCCCGTTGCTGCCATAGTCCCGGCCAGTACAGCGGCGACCGGCACGACTTCATAAAACTGCATGTCTCTGTTTTCCGCCGTGACGGCAGTAATAGCCGTTTTAACCAGAAGACCTCCTGGCTGGGGCCGGTCAGTCAGTGGCTTGCGTGAGGCAAGGGCACTTTTCATCCGGTTCTCCGTATAAAGGCGCACCTGCTCCAGTGTCGCCGCGCTGACCCTGCTGTTTGGTGAAGGACGGGGATAATAAACTACCGGAGCAAAGTAAATACTTGAATATCGCCCGGACTGATAGTCCGGCGAGACCCATTTAAGGGTCTCATGCCCTGTTGCGGTTTTTACAGGCTGTAAACCGGAAGCATTTTTTATGAAGCCAGAATACTGAGACTTTTCAGCAGTTTTTGAAGAGCAACCAGCCAGCGCGGTTACTATCAGGACAAAAGTGAAACCGACCAGGTTTTTATGAAAATTAAACATGCACACCTCATCAAAATGGTTGAATGGTAATTGCAACCTTCTGACATTATTGAATTAAATATCTCCCCTACGAAACGGCCATTATATTTAAAGTGTATTTTTTTAAAAAACCCATTTATTCACCGGACTTAAAATTAACACCATCGGTTAAAGCCAGGTCATTAAAGTATGTTTTTAAAAAAAGCATAGCTTTCACTTATTCTTTTTTACGCAACAATCAGCTAAAAGAAAATTAATTTTCTAAAAATAGAGCGGATATTAACTTTAGTCTATAAGTATATCCGACCCATATACATTTACTGAATAACCCACTCTGCGGAGGGTTTATGTCTACGCCTGAACAAAAAAGGGTGGTCTGATTCCCGTGACCTTAATGGTGGCTGGAAATATTATTGGCTCGTGAGTTTTTTGCTTCCGGCAAGCCTTGCCTCTACTGGAGGGATCGCAATTTATGGCTGGCTCGTTACCATAATTGGTGCCCTGTCTTTGTCTGTTGTGTATGCCAAAATGTCGTCGCTTGATTCAAGCCCGGGTGGTTCTTACGCCTATGCCCGACGGGCCTTCGGCCCTTATCTCGGCTACCTGACCAACCTGCTCTACTGGCTGGCATGCTGGATAGGAAATATTGCGATGGTGGTGATCGGGGTGGGTTACCTGAGCTACTTTTTCCTGCATTACAAAATCCCGTAGTTCTGACCATCACCTGTATTGCTGTGCTGTGGCTGTTTGTGGTGCTGAACATTGTCGGTCCGCAGATGATTCAGGCGGGTGAAACGCCGGATGCGGAAGCCGTTATTCGCGAACTGGCACAGCGCGTGCCGCAGCATGAGAACGAACTGATGACGATTGCACAACAGCTTGAAGAAAAAGGCCGGGAAAAAGGGCGTCAGGAAGGGCTGGAGATAGGTCTGGAAAAAGGACGGCAGCCTGGCGGGCTTGAAGCCAGCCGGGAAATTGCCCGTAACTTGCTGGCAAACGGCATGGATAGCGTTTCAGTCATGAAAATGACCGGCCTGTCAGAAGAAGAGCTGCAGCAAATCCGCCACTGAGTTGAGTCAACGTTTGAGATGTAACTACAGCCAGTAAGGCAGAAGCCGCTTCTACAGTCGCGAATCGGCATAAACAAGCCCCCGACTAAGGGGCCCGTTACGTTGCAGACAACGATCTCAGTCACGAGCCGTTTTGGTTGTTAAGGTTTTACGCACCGGCGCAGTCGTGTTTCTGCTACTGGAGTAGATAAACGCCAGTGCAATACCCAGACAAATAATCGCGCCAAGGCGACTGAATGAAAATTCAATGGCCGCATTCCCCAGCCAGCCAAAGTTGTCGATCAGCATGCTCATGGTTAACTGACCAAAAATAACCGCGACGGTCGCGACAGCAGAGCCGATTTTCTGAATGGCCAGCACCATAATTACGATATACGGGACACCGCAAAAAGCGCCGAGCAACTGCCACTTCGGCACGTCCAGTAAAGTTATGGCCTGTTTGGGTTCAAAGTAGAGGATCAGTAAAGCAGTAACCAGCGCCCCAATCGAAAACGTCAGGAATGCCGTACGAAATACTCCCACTTTGCTGCCCAGGCGTCCGTTAATAGCCGCCTGAATACTCAGCGTAAAGCCACCAATAACGGCAAGTAAAATCATTAAAAGAGTCATTAGCTTCCCTTAGCCACCAGGATCAGAGCGGCAATAATAAAAATCAGCGCAATAATGCGTTTGCTGTCAATTTTGCGGTGCGGCGTGCCGAATAAGCCAAAATGGTCGATAACCAGACTTTTAAACACTTGCCCGGCCAGAATACCAATCATGGTCATGGCAATGCCGATAGCGGGCGTGGCGATGGTCAGGATCACGACATATATCGGCCCCAAAATCCCCCAGGAGTTGCCAGCCCGGTTGTGCAAAAAATGACGGACTGTTGCGCGGACTGAAAAAAGCATCAGCAAAAAGGTTAGCGCGGCACCGACGCCAAAAATGGTAAAGGTCGCCCACAGATCGCCCACCTGAGCTCCTAATGGTCCAAGCAGACCCGCTTCAACAGACAGCCCCATGCCGCCACAAATAACAAGTAATATCAGTAAAAGCTGCATCACACCGCCTCCAGTCATTTAGGCGGCGAAGCATAATGCAGTCATCACAAATGAAAAACGGCATAATGTGAGAAACACCTTTGCAGGAATTGCATTAATGTATGAACCCGGATCGATCAGTATCAGGTCGTTGCTGATTTTTATCAGCGTATTTGACGCCCAGAGTTTTTCTGAAGTCGCCAGACGGGAAGGCGTCTCTGCTTCGTTGGTGTCACGCAGTATTCATCAGTTGGAAGATGCACTGGGCCAGCAGCTTTTTTACCGTAACACCCGCGCCGTGATCCCTACCGAGGCTGGCAGGCTGTTTATCGATTATGCCCGGAATATGACCGAGCAACTGAGCGAAGCTCGCAAAGAATTGCAGGATCGGGCGCTGGAACCTGCTGGTCTGGTCAGGCTTAATGCACCGGTATTTTTGGCCAGCGCCATATTGCGCCCTGGCTACCGGGATTTGCCGCGCATTACCCCAATCTGCAGATAGAGCTTATTTTGACTGATGACTATATTGATCCGCACCGGGACGCCACTGATGTCATATTCCGTATCGGGACATTGACCGACTCTTCCTTTCATGCGCGGGTATTTGGGCCGCAACGCTATCATGCTGCCGCGTCGGCTGACTATATCAGCCGGCACGGGGCACCTGACTCTCCGGGCGATCTCCACAACCATAAATGCCTTGTCTACCGCGGCTCTTCCGGCCCTAACCGCTGGCTGTTCCGGGAAAAGCAGGGACAATGGGTGCATTATCCCGTACCGGCTCTTCTGACCTCGAATAATGCGGAAGCCCTGCTTACGGCAGCGTTAGGCGGCATGGGGATTATTCTTTTTCCTGACTGGCTAATAGGTGATTCTATGCAGCGCGGCGATCTGATTAAGTTGTTGCCCGATTATGAAGCAGCAAACAAAACGGAAGCGCAGCATATTGCGGCCATCTACCCGAACGTCCGTCATCCGCCTCTGAACGTTCGCACCGTGATTGACTATTTCATTAAAGTGTATGGCTCGCCACTCTACTGGCGATATGACTGAAAGAGCTGCCCTGCTAAATCCCACAAACGCGGGATTTAGCGCGGTTGTTGACTCAGTGATGCAGCATATCGTCGACGACCTGCTTTTCTGTTAACTGATAGGGATAGTAGGTCGGCCAGTTATCCATCTCCTTCAGCAGGGCTTCCTGTGAGCTGTTACCTGTGAAAATGTGGAAGTGAGCCGACTGGCGTGGAGCAATAATATGATCACTGAACTGAACGTATTTAGGCGCGCTGCTGGCGGCATTTTTACATTCAAACAGATAACGCACGCCCTTTTTACCCGAAGCATAAGAGAGAATTTTATATCCGGCATAATGGTATTTACAGGCACTGACCTTACCGTGAGCAGTAAACTCGATAATGCCATTCTCGATACCGATCGTTTCGATGTCGGTGGCGTATCCTTTGCGGTAATACTCTTTAATCTCAGCAAAAGAGTGATTGTTATCTTTCTCTGCTTTCTTTTTAAAGACGGGATCAAGCTCCCCCGTTAACAGATAGGGATAGACGGACTGCCAGACACCGTCCCAGTCTGTGAGATTTCTGTCCTTTACCGCTTCGTTGTCAAACATACCTTCTGCGGCTTTTTGCTCGGCTTCTGACATCGGTTTACCGTGTGAATGATGAGCATGAGAACTGGCCTGCCCGCTAACCAAAAGCGCACCCAGGAGTAAAACGGTTTTTTTAAAATAAACAGCCAAGATCAAGATCTCCGTATGATGTAACATTCTTCATATGTTATAACATAACATTGAACGGCGCGGCAATATTTGCGCTTCCGCGGCTTGCTTAATGAGTTCACAGGTTTGTACCTCCGCTGTTTTTATTAAAACCTGCCGGTAACCGGCGGCTTCAGCGCCATATAGCATGAGTTGTGCTGTCAGACCCAGGGAGTTATCAGCAATGCAATTAGTAACAACAGCTATTAAGGACAAACAACACAACACCGGCCTGCGGCCGGGCGGCGCGCCTTTTCAGGAGGTCATTGCGGGCGCGTGTTAAAGATGTGCACGATTTGGAGCACAAAGGAACACGACAGAAAAAGTGCAACTAAATCTGTGCCTGGAGGGAGTTTAAGGCTCAGGTGACAGAGCGAAGAGATTAACGGAACCTGTTAAAGAATGATGTAACGATTCACATTAACATGACGTCTTCGGGTTGTACCTGAAAAACAGATAATCTCGCAGAATCAAAAGCATGCCCGTTGCCGGACAATCCAGGCTGAACAATACCCAGGCGATACAACCTGCATGATTTTTTCACGCCTCAGGTACTCGCTGTCGGCCATGTCTGAACATATACATCAACAGTGATGGACGGCAAAAGCTGACTAACGGCATATCCGCACGGGGCACTGACTTGTTTATTCAGTCGCTAGAGTGTTGTTCTGTTACCCGCGTTATCCTGCTCAAAAATTTTATGCTTTACCAGACGGTCACGAAGCCAGCTCTGTGCTTTTCCGGCTTTGGCCTGGTTTGACCACAGCAGATCCACAGCCACAATCCAGTCTGTATGGGGATACTCCTGCTGACGCAATTCAACCAGGGTTCCGGCGCGCAGTTCACGATGAACGAATTCACGTGGCAGCGAGGCCCATCCCAGGCCAGCAAGCGCCGCATCAAGCATTGCGCTGTAGCTTTCCACTCGCCAGAGCATAGGACTACCTAAATATTCTGTTGTGGCTATTCTTTTTCCTGTGAGCCAAACGTAATATGTCGCCAGTTATGCAGATCGGCAAATGAAACAGGAATGTGTTGCGCAAGAGGATGTGTGGCGCTGACGACATGTACCATAATGACCTTGCCCAGTTGCGTGAACTGAATTTTATCGCTATCAACCGAGTGAGAAAGTGCAATTCCCAGATCAACCTCGCCGTTTTTCACCATCGCTTCTACATCCCCTCGAAACGGCTCCTTGATATGGATATCGACTTCAGGAAATGTCATAGAGAATTCATATAGCACCGGTGCAATCGTAATGTAAGGAAGTTCGATTGCAAGGCTGACATGGCTCTCAATCTGCTGGTTAAAAGCTGCCACCCGTTGATCAAAAGCGTGACATCTTTCCAGTATGGTTTTGACATATTCCCGCAGAACTTCGCCTTCTGGCGTAAGCCTTACCTGCCTTGGTGTCCGCTCAAATAAAACCATATTGAGTTCAAGCTCCAGATTGCTCATCGCCATATTCACAGAAGACTGGGATTTTTTCATCTGACGTGCAGCAGAAGAGAAAGAACCTGATTTGGCCACCTGCTCAAACGTCATAAGTTGTTCGAATGAATATTTCAAAATACCTCTCAGCTTTCGATTTTTCTGAAAACAGCTCACTCACTTGTATCATTTTTTTACTTATACAGTGAGTTTCCTGAGGGTGACAATGCGATTAAGGGTGCTTATGGAAACGTTGATGGCAGAAAAGAAAACTGAAAACTCACTGAGTGTCCGGCGAATCGCGTCGCTGGGATTACAGCATGTCCTTGTGATGTACGCGGGTACGGTAACGGTACCTTTAATTCTGGCTTCGGTAATGGGCCTGAACGGCGCTCAGACAGTTACGCTCGTTAATGCATGTCTGCTGACATCCGGATTAGCCACGCTGCTTCAGTCGGTGGGTATGAGTCGGTTTGGCGGACGATTGCCGCTCATTCAGGGATGTTCATTTATCGTGCTGGCACCGATGGCGATGATCGGTCAGGAATACGGCATTACCACTGTTTTTGGCTCCGCCATCGCGTGTGGATTGTTTACAGTGCTTATCGCTCCGCTTTTCAGCCGCTTAGTCCGCTTTTTTCCGCCCCTTGTGATTGGATGCGTTATTACCATCATTGGTCTTTCTCTGATGCCCGCAGCGGCAATCTGGATTGGCGGGGGTAACCCCGATGCGCCTGATTTTGCCAGCCTGTCCAGTCTGTTACTGGGCCTGGCGACCCTGGTGATCACGCTGCTTTTCTATTGTAAAACGCATGGCGTCATCCGAAATTTCAGCATACTGGCGGGCATGCTGGCTGGAACCCTCATCGCTTTTACAGCAGGCTTAACTGATTTTTCCGCCGTCAGTCACGCCGCATGGATCGGTATCAGCATGCCCTTCTCCTTTGGTCTGCCGGTGTTTTCACCCGCTCCCATTTTTGTATCCTGTCTGGCGATGATAATTGTCATGACAGAGACAACGGGCAATGTTCTGCTGATCGATAAGCTGATTGGTCGCCCGACGACGACACAGCGTCTTGCCGATACGATTCGCGCTGACGGGCTTTCAACGATGGTGGGTGGTTGTTTTAACAGCTTTCCTTACAACGCCTTTTCTCAGAACGCCGGGCTGATCATGCTCACGCGTATCACCAGCCGTTCGGTACTGGCCGCCGCAGGGGTGATACTGGTTTTACTCGGTTTGTTTCCTAAACTGGGCGCAATGGTTTCAGCTATCCCGCGTCCGGTACTGGGTGGTGTTGGCATTCTGATGTTTGGCATGACGCTGGCAGCCGGCATCCAGCAACTTAAAGATGTCAGTTTTAAAAATGACAACAATATTCTCATTGTTGCCGTATCAATAAGTATTGGCGTGCTTCCCATGGCTTTTCCGGCATTGTTTAAATCTCTTCCCTCATCGTTAAGACTGATTTTTGACAGCGGTATTTTTATGGGTGGATTCACCGCTGTTTTACTAAATGCCTTACTGAACGTTAAAAAAGGAGAAAAAATGAATAGCGCGACGGATATTAAATTTCTGAAAATATCGAATGAGGTCGGAAAGCGCGCTATCGCCTTAGGTAAACATCCTTTCGGTGCCGTGCTGGTTGCGCCTGATAAAGAGACCGTGCTTTTAACTCAGTGTAATATCGATACCGTTAATCATGCAGAATCGACCCTTGCCCGTATAGCGGCAAGCAATTTTTCACCTGAATTTCTCTGGAACTGTACGCTTTATACGGCGGTGGAGCCGTGCTGTATGTGCGCCGGAACAATTTACTGGGCCAATATTGGCCGGGTCGTCTATGGCATGAGTGAAGCGCGTCTGCTTGAATGCACAGGGGATCATAATGAAAACCCGACCATGAGTGTTCCTGCATCCTATATATTTGAGCACGGCCAGAAAAAATTGAACTGATCGGGCCTGTTTATGAAGTGGAAGAGGAAACCCTCAGCCTGCAAAAAGCGTTCTGGCGCTTCAGAGAATAACAGGCGCTACTGCATTGAGGTCAGACTGGGTCTGACCTCAATACAGTAGCCTCTAATGCAGACCAGACAAAACGCTGGTTAAACCTGACGTTCAGAGCCTCCGGGTTTTATACTGACCGCCTATACCATGCTGTTAAATAATGTCATTATCCCTCTGGCTGCCCTCTGCTTTTTATCCTTACGCAGCAAAAATTTTAACGCATTGCATTCAAAGAATAATGTTATATTAATTATTCGCAATAACATTCGGCTCTGGCCGGGAGATTCAGTTAGAATGTGATCAAATAATCACTGTGGCTACTTTCTTTTTTGAGAACCGTTAATTATCTGAAAACCCCGTCCAGTGGCACTAAACAGTTAAACTTAAAATGCAACCATGCTTTAAACATATTACCGATCACCTTTATATGGATTCTGTTAACGCTTTAATCAACTAAATTTTCCTGTTGCAAAGTTTTGACTCTGTTTTATTAAAAAATATTAACCAAGCCATAGCCTTTACTCCACGTAGTCACCTCCATCTGTTTGTAGTGAACGCTTTTTCTGTAACACTTTTTTGTCTGATTACCGGCACCGCAGACGTTCCAGAGAGAGGCTCATGCGTAAGATTTATGCAGATTTTATTTTTAAGGCATTTATAAGGTTCAGTGGAATGAAAACTCACGCCAGATGTGAGTTTTACGCGGATGCCTCTTTTAATGGCCTCAGATGCTCTTTAACGATCAACGCTGCCTTTCGGACATGCCTGAATAATGATGAGCGATTTATTGTATTTGCGCTAAAAAAACACAATACAATCAGGACATTTGAAATTAATGAGGTATGTATGCTTCCCCGGTTAATCGTCCCAACGCAACTTATCCAGACCGTTCAGTTAATCCAGTCGGCGGTGAAAACAGAGAAAGTGATTTTTCAAACACTGTTTCCAGCGTAGCCAATAGTTGTGAAACAATGAGTGCGACCTCTAAAAATAAGAGCAGAGGTGAAAGTCATGGTAAACCTGGCATCACTGATTGCGTTAATGAAAAAACAGCAGAAATTCCAGAACCTGATTACGACCATAGTGAGAGTAACATCAACGATTCATATACAATGGCTGTTTCAGCAAACAGCAAAAACAGCCCAGGCCGCAGAGTATTCGCCGCGCTTACTGACGTTTACAGGGAGTTAACGGGTGTTTCTGATGTCGAACTGTTAAAGGAATTTAATCAAGTGGATTTCATTCAGGGATCGACACTGGCTAAAAAAGGTGTTTGTTTACCACTGGTAACAAAATGGCTGACTGAAAGAAACTCAATGATTGATTTTTTCTGACATCTCGACGCCAGAAGGTCGAGAGGAGATCATGCATGTTGCGATGGCGAAAGTGAGAACGGGGAATGCTGGTGTTAATATGGATTACCTTGCAAATAAAGGATACGAATTAAAACTATTAGACGATGAAGCGCCAGTAACCTCTGGGTTATACTCTGTCACCGTGATATTGCCGGATGGATGCCATGGCATGGGACTTGAAGTAACAGAAAATAATAAAACTACCTTTTTTGATCCAAATTATGGTGAGTTTTCTTTTACTAACCCAGCTTCTTTCCACAACTTTTTACCGCCTTACTTAAAGGCTGCATACGACATTAAAGATGAGCCAAATTTTTCTTATGTTCAGTATGTGGAAGTAAGATAGTTGAAATCCAGAGGCATGCACTGTGTTCTCGTGGTTAATAAAACCTAAATATCTTCAGCGAGATTTTATAAACCGGGCAAGCAGCAATACGGCGCTGTCTGGACATGCCGGTAGCACCGCGCGATAACACATGCTCTCTGTCAAGGGTGCGCTTGCGGCCTGAACGTACGCCTTTCAGGATTAACACAATGCATTACCCAGTCAGGAAAAATAATGAGGATGACAGACGTCGCATTCTGACCCGGCTTAACCGGGAGAAAACAGACATGCTGCCGCCAGCGTCATTTGCCAGGGACAGAAAGGCGAGTTCAGAGAACACTATCAGGACAGGCAAGAGGCGCAACAGGGTATTCTGGAGCGGACGCCCAATGCCGTCGTGCTATGGAATAACAGATGCTGACCGCACTGTTGCTGATGAGGCGCTTTGCTGACGCCCTCATGGTGGTTAGAAAGAGACTCTGCGTACGATTCCACTTCAGACCCTGCCAGCCGCCAGTCGCCACATTTTTTCTCGTATGGCTTCCTGCGTTTCCTTGTCTGGCGCAGCCTGGATATCCCTGAACAGTGCCCAGACTTTCTCTTCCAGTGCCTGGTTCTCTTGCTGATCAACGGAGTCACCGGGCTGCCCGTTATCCTGAGCCGGATGCTCGCCTTGTTTCAGCTCTGCTGCTGGCTTTTCAGTCATGAATTTTCCTTAATTTTTGGGCCAGCCATTGTCGTGGCGTGTGGCCTGATAAAAAGCTCGCAAGCAGAAGCGGATGAAATTTATAAAAATTTTGATTAAGTCCGTAAGTTCTGCTTTGAGAACAGCTATTGATCCTGGCTGAAGAGATTATGATTTCAAGCGAGACGGGCGCTGTTTTTTCTTATTCAGACTAAGCCGGTATAGCTGCCGTGCGTCAGCAGGCAGATGCGTTCAGCATTTACCGGGCAGGTGATCGCGCAAGCAAACAGGCATGGCGGGTTTCACCTTCCGCTCAGAGAAGATGACAGTACAGGCACGCTCTGTATATTGAGGGCTGTTCGCTCTGTTACATTCAGGCCGTGGCGCTCAGGTCACGCCCGGGTATTCGCGACCCTTGTTGAAATCTATCTGCACGACCGAACCTGAAAAGGGTTCTCCTCACTCTTATCCGCCCAAAAATGTGAACTGCCTTGTGCTTTTTCCATCCAGTCGCTGTTTGATTGTGACCGGGATCCAGTTACACAGCCAGATTACTTGTATGGTAGTAATCGCAGAAACTATGTTAATTCTGTGTTTAATTTTTGATCTGAATTACCGTTCTGCTGGCATGAAAAAAACAAAAAACAGGGCGCGGCCTCTCCGGAATTAACAGGAGCAGGCGGCAGACTATAGCGACTTTTAAAGGCACCGGATATGACATCTCCTTCATCTGAACTGGCGCAACAACCGGCAACAGAGACTCACACGGCCCAAAAACCTGTTGCACGGCGTGGCGTCATGCGCTTTTACCACGCGCGCATCCCCTTTCCTGGTGGATGCTGGTGATTACCACCCTGGCGATTTTAATGAATTCTATCGACAGGATTATTCTTCCCACCCTGCTTCCGGCAATCATGACCTCGTTCAGTCTGACTGAAGTTCAGGCTGGATGGCTTAATTCATTAAGTTTTGTTGGCACCTTAACCGGCGCCGTTATTTTCGGCCTGTTTTCCGACTGGGTAGGCACCGGGCATAAACGCTGTTACAGCTGGTGCGTCGCCGTGCTGGTGGAGATCGTTTCAGGCGTGGCAACGGCATTTTGTAAATCGCTGGGTGCCTTTCAGGCTCTCAGAGTGGCAATGGGCATGGGAACCGGGGATCGGAGCCCATTAATGTCGCGCTACTGGGTGAATGGTGGCAGAAAGAGAATCGCGGTTTTGCCATTGGCGTACACCATACCGGCTTTCCACTGGGGCAATTTATCGGCCCTGTTCTGATCGCCGCTATTCTGGCCTTTGCAACCTGGCGCGAAGCCTTTCTGTTTATTCCACTGATTGGTTTAGTGATTCTGGTGGCGCAACTTATTATCGGGACCCGTAAAAACCATCAGAAGGTGAATGACTGGATTGTTGATAACAAACTGACACCGCCCGTTACGGAATCCCTGAAGCATACGGTTGAAACCTCATCTGTCTGGGCTAACGCTGCCTCCTGTCTGAAAAACCGTAACTGCCAGTTGGCTATTTTGCTGATTTTTGGTTTTACCTGGGCTGAGATGGGCATTGCTAATTTCCTGACTTTACAGTTAACGCGTGAAGTCGGACTGGATCTGTCAACCGCCGCGATTATTTCTGGCGCATCCGGATTAACTGGCTGGATTGGTCAGATCCTGTGGGGCAGTTTCTCTGACGTAAAAGGACGTAAGCGTTCACTGGGTATTATTCTTGCTGGCTGGATTTTGGCTGCTGCACTATGCATGTTTATCCATTCCGCTGTGCTTGGCTGGACGATCCTGATCTTTTGGGGATTGTTTCGTAACTCACCCTACCCTGTCGCGTATGCCTTGCTGATTGACTCTTCACCTCGTGCAGCAGCGTCCAGTATGGGGCTGATGATCGGCCTGGCTGTTGGTATCGCCGGTATTTTGGTGGCGCCGGTCAGCGGCTGGATTATTCACAGTTTTGGCTTCACCGTACATTATCTGGTGATCGTCGCCGTACTGTTAATGTCCTCTCTTCCTTTATGGTTTATTAAAGAAACCGTTACGTTAAAAAAGGCCTGATATGACCCACGATCTGTTGACCCTGTTACGCCAGACCACCCTCGTTGAACTGAATCATGCATATGAAGAATTTATGCCCGTCTGGCCCACACATGGAAAGTTTTTCTGTAGCCGTGCGGAGGATTACAGCGCAGGCGATGGCAACTACAACTGTCAGTTAAGCCTTGGCGATCACTGTGGGACACATGTGGATGCACCCGTACATTTTATCGAAGGCGGCAAAACTATCGAACAGATTGACGTGCGCCAGTTAACCGGACGAGGCCGCTGCCTGGATATGTCGCATCTGGCTGAGAACGCAGATATTACGGTTGAAATGATTCAGGCATGGGAAGCAGATAAAGGAGAAATTGTCGCAGGGGATATTGTGATTTTTCGGACCGGTTATGACAACAAATGGCGTTGCCGTCCTCATCAGGCTGAATTTCTAAAAAACTGGCCAGGTCTGTCAGGGGAAGGGGCGCATTACCTCACAAAAAAAGGCGTAACCGTATTGGGCACTGATGCTATGTCACTTGACAGATACAGCAATGATGCGCATCCCGCTCACCTTGCCGTGTTGGGGTCAGACTGCCTGATCATCGAGAATCTTGCCAATCTGCAAAATCTGCCTTCCGAATTCATCTTTATGGCGCTTCCACTCAGAATCAAAGGCGCATCCGCTTCGCCCGTACGGGCCGTGGCCCTGCTGGAATCATAATTCAGGAGCAAACAGCGCCTTTACCTGTCGCATGGGCGCGCCCTCGCCCGGGGAGATGTGGCTGAACAGCGGACGGAGCCATACAGGTTCACGTCGGCATTCGCCACGGACAGGTGCCACTGTTGCTCAGAACCTTCGCACGTGAAGCCTGATTATCGACTTCACGTGCAAGCCGTTCGTTGAGTGACGGTTAGCTTTTCTTCACCACGTTAATACGCCACGGAATGCCAAATTTGTCGATGAACATCGCAAATCCCTCAGCCCAGAACGTTTCCTGCCATTCGGTCGTGACTTTGCCGCCCGCCGACAGTTTCTCAAACCAGGCTTTTCCCTGCGCCTCATCCGGGGTAGCCAGACTTACCGCATAGCCAGCATGTGAAGATGCCGGACCACTTTCCGTATTGCCGTCACTGAGCATCAGTTCACCCTGACCAATACGCAGGTGCGCATGCATGATTTTTTCAGGAGGTTGTGGCGTAGCGGATTTATCACCGATCTGTTCGCCCTGCTCCGGCATATCACCAAAGGTCATTTTTTCCAGAAGCTCACCGCCGGTGGCCTGCAAATAAAATTCAATTGCCTCTTCGCAGCGGCCATATAAAAACAGATAAGGACAGACTTGCATTGACACCTCCGTTCGTGGGTTGTGTTAACTTTTTTTGCCTCTCAGGAAGTGTAGACGATTGTGTGACGTGCCGGACATTGCGCCCTGAACAGCGACCAGCGGCGGTTTTCACGCGGAACATCGCAGATGAAATGCTTTCCCCTGCCCTGATAAGGTGCTTTGGTATCGCCGCACCGGATGTTTAAAAAAGGATATTCACCACAGCAGGGCCGCTTTTTTAAAAGTCACAAAAAATATGCCGCAATCTGGTGCAAAAGGGGGTTTTCTGGTGGTTAACTGCACCAGCATAAAACAATAAACCCTGCCCCTGAGCTTTGCTTTTTAAACAAACCTGCCTTATTTATTTTGAAATTCCCAAAAGCGTTTATTTCTGTAAATTAGCAAGGGTCGCGGCATGACCCTTTTAAAAATAAACAGCCACATCCTGCTGCGATCATTATTTTAATAAATCCCGTTTTTTTCCACACGGAGAAGGTGCTCACTTTTCTTTAATTAAAAATAACAATCCCGAACTGAGGGTGTATGAGAAAAATTATATTGATAGCAGCATTGATGATCCTCTCAGATAATGCGACCTCTGCAATGATTTATAACAACAACGGCAACAAATTCGATTTTTACGGCAGCGTACGGGGACGCCATTACTTTAGCGACAACGCCAGTCAACGTGGTGATTTTTCTTATATACGCTTCGGATTTAAAGGCCAGACCATTATTAATGATGACATAACCGGCTACGGCCAATGGGAATATCAGGCGCAGGCTAACAAAGCGGAATCTGAGGGCAGCGGTTCAGACAAAACCAGGCTGGGTTTTGCCGGACTCAGTTTTAAAGGATGGGGTTCAATTGATTACGGGCGCGGCTTCGGCGTCTACTATACGTTTGCCAGCATCACCGATCTGGCCCCCATCTATGATATTCTTACCGATGCTTACATGGACGGATTTATGACCGGACGTGCTAATAATCTGTTGAGTTATCGAAATAAAAACCTGTTCGGCTACGCAGAGAATGTTTCATTAACGCTTCAGTATCAGGGCGCCAACGGCGCTGGCGAAAATAACAGTCGACGTTCGGTTTATACCGCGAATGGTGAAGGCTACGGCGCAAACCTTGAGTGGGATGTTACCTCCGATTTGGCGCTCCTTGGTGCTTACTCTTCATCGCATCGCACAGCAGAACAGAATGCCTTAACGCTCGGTGACGGCAAACTGGCGCAGATTTGGGGAGCAGGAATAAAATATAATCCAGGCGCTTATTACCTTGCAGTGAAATATTCAGCAGGAACTAACATCACGCCTGTGAACGGCTTTGGCTACGCCAATAAAACCCAAAATTTTGAAGTTTATACAAAATATATATTTGATAATGGCATTGAACCTGCCCTGGGATATTTTTACTCCAGAGGAAAGGATATTGAAGGATACGGCAACGTCGATCTGCTTAATTACATCGATTCATCGCTACGCTACTTTTTCAATATGAATATGTCTGTGTATGTCGATTACCGTATTAACCTGCTGGATAACGCTACGCCGTTTACTATTTTAACCGACGATACCGTGGGATTCGGCATTACCTACCAGTTTTAAATCTGTACGCTGGTCATAAACGGCACCCTTACCGGGTGCCGTCTGACAGTAAAATTGCCTGTTGATAATCATGCCATTTGCCACGCTCTGCCTTGCCGGCTGAACATTCAGACAGGGCGGTTCGCGCTTTAATGATCAAGATAGAGATAATGTACCCAGCTGGTCATGCGCAGCAAAACCTTACGCATGACCGAGACATGGGTAAAGTGATCGGAATAGACGGCTACCTGAGCAAATATACCGTCGGGTAATGCATCAAGATCAGCATTCGGTGCCAGTTCAATCACCGCCAGCACCCCATCAGTGCCTGGCGCAATGGTCAGTGACTGGAGCGTTCCTTGTGCCTGGTATGAGCCACCAGGCACCACTGGCAGGATCCTGAGCAGTTTTCCCGCAAATACCTGCCCGGGCAGCGCATTAAAGACCGCTTCAGCCTCATCTCCCGCCTCCAGACGCAGCAGTGAATTTTGTCTGAACTGAGCAACAATTTGCCGCTTTTGCTCAGGAATAAAAATCATCACTGGACGCAGCGGCAGTGCTGCCGCGTAGCTACCGGGACGGATCAGAACCTGAGTCACGTAGCCGTTACTCGGTGCCCGAACGACCGTTTGTTCGAGGTTATAGGTGGCTTCAGCCAGTTGAGCTCTGAGGCTGACAATCTGAGACTGTTCGCCGTTCACTACGCTGTCTAACTGGCTTTTAATCTGTGCCTGCTCAGCAAGAGAACCTTTTACCAGCGCATCCTGCGCCAGAAAGGCCTGGCGGGCATTATCAATATCCCGTTCGGAAAAGGGATTCACCTTAGCCTTACTGCCTGCAAGATAGCGTTGATAGTCTTTAAATAATCGATCCCGCTCAGCCGAGACATTCGAGGTAATCGCAATAGCTTCATCTAACTGGCCTTTTAAAACCCGGATATTATGCACAGCCGTCGTTAAATCAGCCTGTAGTCTGTCCACCCGGGCCTGATAACGGGTGTTATCTATACGGAACAGCATCTCTCCTTTTTGTATGCGTATATTCTGTTTACGGGTGACGTCGATAACGATACCCGTGACCTGAGGCGTAACAGGAATCGATATCACCGCTTTTTGTGCCAGGGAAGTATAAGGATGGTTATAGTTCATCAGTAAGATCAGCGCACCAACCAGAAAAATACCGCCCAATGCTGCTGTTGGTACTGACCATTTATTTACCGGGATTTTAAATATTTTAAATATCGTCCAGGCGCATGCGACGTAGGTCAGAATAATCAACAGATCCATGGCATCACTCCGGTGGCAACGACTGGTTATCGCCCTGCTTGCGTTCCAGTTCCGTCACCCGCTGCTGCAACTGTTCCAGAGAGACATTTTGACTTTGTATACCCCAGCCGCGTTCCGGGCGATACAAAGTGGCCCATATCCATAAAAATGGCCAGATAACGTGGAGCGTAAACAGGCTCACCCAACCGGCCACGTGAATTGCGTCTGCGTGAGGATGATTGCGCGACTTTGCGATGAGATAGGGAATGTCGTGCAGGATGATAATCCCGTAGAAAATAACCAGAAAGACGAATACCAATACGCCAAGCGCAAAGTAGTTAAGAAACATACTCGCCTCACGAAATAAAAAGGTTACTGTTAAATATAGTCGTCATGATTCTGAATGGTTTCACCTGGTTTAAAGTTTTAACGGCGGATTCAGTGACAACGACATTATCCTCCCTCTTGCTTAATGCATCCTTTAACCTGATGTAAAAAAGGGCTTACCGCTGTTTTGATAAATTACCTGTAGTTAGTTCACTCAGCGTTCTTTTTATATAGCGTGAATTTATACATCGCCTGAGGAGAGAAATAATTAAATATGGAAAATATCAGAGGTTAATCATACTTTTCAAAATCCGGGAGCAGGAACAGAGCCTGATCGACGAAACAAGAACTATAGTGGTGAAACTGCGAAGAGCAAGGCTGAATATCATCTTTTTGACAATCAGGACAGTATTCAGGACTCGCGCTATACCCGGCACATCGACTATCTGATGTTTTTTACCGATTCGGTGCGTGGCTTACAGGCAGGCGCACCGGTTGAATTTCGTGGCATACGCCCTGGCACCGTCGCACAGGTTCCGTTGTTTTTACCCGGCGTCACGCAGGATCTGCACACTCACTATCGCGTGCCGGTGCTGATCCGCATAGAACCCGGGCGTTTTATCAGTGGTATGGGCCAGCATTTTAATCTTGATCAACGGTTGCAGGATGGCAAAAAACGCGGTTTGAGAGCCGCACTAAAAACAGGTAACCTGCTCTCCGGCTCGCTTTATATCGACGTGGATTTTTATGACCATGCGGCGCCTTATCAAAGCCCCGCTAAGGTCGCCGGTTACGACGTTGCCCCACAACCAGTGCCGGACTGAGTCAGATACTGCAAAAACTGGCCGCAACGCTCGATAAGATCAACAGTTTACCGCTCAATCCGGTTTTTAATGAGGCGACAGATACCTTACGGGAAAGCCAACGTACGCTTAACGCGCTGCAAAAAACGCTGAGACACATCAGCCAGCTGACTGCCAGCCCAGCGATGAAAACGCTGCCGGAAAACATGCAGCAAACCCTGCAGGAATTAAATCGTAGCATGAAGAGCCTGCAACCCGTTTCGCCAGCCTACATTAAGCTGGTGGGGGATATGCAGCACCTTGACCAGGTATTGCGGGAATTGCAGGCGGTGCTGAAAACGCTGAACACGAAAAGTAATGCGCTTATTCTGGAAGCGAAGGCGGTAGAGGATCCGCAGCCGAAGTGGGCCAGACAGTAAGAAATCAGAGAGGGGGCGACGGGTGCGCGCTCAATCAACAGAAGCAGCATGGCTTACTGGCTGATTCCAATCCGTTACCTTTAACCCAGCGTGATGTTATGACAGAAAAAGAGTTATCCACAGAAAATGGGGATAGCCTGTGCATGGAAAAGTATAAAAAAGAGTCAGTCGCGTAATAATCAGATTATCACTGCATGACAAGCATCAGAACAGGTCGCGGTCACTGAGCCGAGGCAGCGCACGCCAGGCGGGGCCGCGACGACCTGAAATACGGCATGCCGAGGCAGCGTAAATCAGATCGCCTGCGTAAAAATTTTCCGCATTACGCATCCAGTATTACATTAAACCCACCATAAATCATACGCTTGCCATCGAATGGCATATTATCACCCAACGCTTTCATCCTTGGGTCAGCCATCATTTTTTCATTGGCAGCATCACGTATCTCTCGTGAGGGATATTCGATCCAGCTGAAAACCACTTCCTCGTTTTCCTCTGCTTTAACGGACATACGGAAGTCGGTGAGGTTACCCTCTTTTACATCCTCAGCCCAACATTCAACAATGCGCGTTGCGCCAAACTCTTTAAATAAGGGTGCGGCTTTTTCCGCCATGGCGCGATAAGCCTCCTTATTTTCTGCAGGTACCGCGACGACAAAACCGTCAACATATGACATAACATCCTCCATCGTTTCGGGAGCGGTCAGCGCATCTGACCGCTATGGCCAGTATAGGTAAGCCACTGATTACTTTTCTGAGCGCGTTCTGGCAAAAAGCATCACTGTGCGATGCGCCAGGCGATGTTGCACCTGGCGTTATGCAGATCAACGATGAAAAGACATTATTGTTACCGGATCGGCGAGGCCCTAACCGTTTTGACATCAGGCCAGTCGCACTGCCCTGCTGTTGTTAATCCCGGGATTGCGTATCAATGACGGGATTGGCATCACACCGTCTCTGCTTAACGAGTTGGTCGTTAACAATGCGCTGCCGCTTTCAGAAGCAGGTACGCTGTGTACAGCAGAAACTCCCCACTGATGGCTGAATAACCGAAATTTTTTGTGATCTGTGCCATAATGATTGTTACATTTGGTAATAAATAGCAGCTACAGGTAAGTTATGTCTCAAACTGAAGCGACAGATAAAAAACCCAGAAGTCAGATCAACCCGCCAGTGTTTTATACCTCGGCGATTTTAATTTTTATTATTGTGGCATTCGCCGCACTGTTTCCCGATCTCGCGGATCAGCAACTGAGCGCCCTGCAAAACGGCCTCTTCGCCAATGCCAGTTGGTTTTATATTCTTGCCGTTGCGTTGATATTATTAAGCGTAACCTACCTCGGTATATCCCGCTTTGGTGATATCAAGCTGGGGCCCGATCATTCAGAACCCGATTTCAGTTATGTTTCCTGGTTTGCCATGCTGTTCTCGGCAGGGATGGGCATAGGCCTGATGTTTTTTGGCGTCGCTGAGCCTGTTATGCACTACATGTCTCCTCCTGCCGGAACACCTGAAACCGTTCAGGCCGCCAAGGAAGCATTGCGCATTACCTTTTTCCACTGGGGTCTGCATGCCTGGGCTGTCTATGCCATCGTGGCGCTCATTCTTGCGTTTTTCAGTTATCGTCACGGCCTGCCTCTGACCTTACGCTCTGCGCTGTACCCCATTATTGGTGACAGAATTTACGGCCCCATTGGGCACGCCGTTGATGTGTTTGCCGTAACAGGTACTGTACTGGGTGTGGCAACCTCACTGGGATACGGTGTTTTGCAGGTCAATGCGGGACTAAGCCACCTGTTTGGACTGCCGGTTAACGAAACGGTGCAGGTGATCCTGATCGTGGTCATCACCGCTTTGGCTACGCTGTCGGTGGTGTCCGGCTTAGACAAAGGCATTCGTATTCTGTCTGAAATCAACCTGACGCTGGCTGTTCTTCTGCTGGTATTGGTTGGCGCAATGGGGCCTACGGTTCTGCTGTTAAAATCTTTCGTTGAGAATACCGGCGGTTATCTCTCTGAAATAGTCACTAAAACATTCAATCTGTATGCCTACGAACCCAAATCCAGCAAATGGTTAGGCGGCTGGACGCTGTTCTACTGGGGATGGTGGCTGGCGTGGTCACCCTTTGTCGGCATGTTTATTGCCCGCGTATCGCGTGGACGTACAATCCGGGAGTTTGTCACGGGCGTACTGTTTGTGCCTGCGGGCTTTACGCTGTTGTGGATGACCTTCTTCGGTAACAGTGCGATCTGGCTGATCGTTAGCAAGGGCGCGCGTGACCTTGCCGAGACGGTGCAGTCTGACCAGACACTGGCGTTGTTTAATTTCCTGGAACACTTCCCGTTTAGTTCAGTTCTTTCTTTTATCGCTATGGCCATGGTGGTGGTGTTCTTTGTGACCTCAGCTGATTCAGGCGCAATGGTCGTGGATACGCTTGCGTCCGGCGGTGTTGATCATACGCCGATCTGGCAACGTATTTTCTGGGCGGCACTGATGGGCGTGGTCGCCACCGTATTATTGCTGGCCGGTGGTATGAAAGCATTGCAAACCGTCACGATTGCCAGTGCGCTTCCTTCTCAATCATTTTGCTTGCGGCGATATACGGGTTACTGAAAGCGTTACGGAGAGATTATTACAAGCGGGAAAGTAAGCAGATCACTACTATTGCTCCCCCTGTTTCTCGTAACCCTATACCGTGGCAACGCCGGTTGCGCAATATTGCTTATTTCCTAAACGCTCGAACGTCCGACGCTTTATGAATGAAATCATTCAACCGGCCATGCAGATGGTCAGCGCAGAACTGGCGAAGCAAAATACCCCCTCACACATCGAAGACCGTGCTGATGACCGGGTTCGCTTTGAAGTTGATTTAGGCAATGAACTCAATTTTGTCTATGAAGCGCGTCTGCGTTCTTATATTCAACCTGCTTTTGCTCTGGCTGGCTTGAGTGACGAGCAGCAGGATGAAGAGCATCGCTATTACCGGGCAGAGATCTACCTTAAAGAAGGGGGCAGGATTACGATGTGATGAGCTGGACACAGGAGCAGATTATCAATGACATCCTTGACCAGTATGAGAAGCACCTGCACTTCTTGCACCTGGTACGCTAATCCCCGCCGCCGTTAACGTCACGGCTAATCGAAATGCCTGGCTGAGCATAACTAGGCCAGGCATTTCAAAACGCGACGGCTGCCAGAAGCCAGACACGATATTAAGCATATAAAGCCTCTGCTCAATATTCTCAGTGAACAGGTTATATACCCGCCTGCTTTCCCTGCCCGTCACTGACTGCCCCGTAGCGTTTCATAACAAAGTGGCAGCCTTAACTTTTTGCCTCTGAAAACGGAGATTAAGCTTAATCGCTGCTGTGACAATGGCGATGGCAGCCAGTGTACTGAACAGATGTGGCGCACCGGGAACCAGCAGCATAAAGAGATCAGTCAGCCCCAGTAACAAAAAAGCCAGCGCCCAGATCCAGGTAATTTTATTATTAATCGCCATAAAGCGTGGGCTGGACCAGAATTCCGGTGCCACTGACTGCCTGGCATATTGCAGTGTAAAAGGTTTGCCGATCACGACCGTGATGGCTGCCATCAGGCCAAGTCCGGTATCCAGTATCATACGCACAGCATAGAAAGAGAGTGGCTTTCCTCCGGCCACACTATACAAAGCCATAGCACCAAATAATGCTGCGCCGGTCAGCTCAATCAGGCGTGCAGAGCCGGTTGTGTAGCGAAACCAGAGGCTGAGCCCCAGCGCCAGTATTGCCGCGGCGCTTAATGCAGGCAGAACGGCAACCTGATGAAATAAACAGGAAAACAGAAAGAACGGGAGAAAAGAGATAATCATGGTCATCATGCATATCCTCACAGGTTGCTTTTAAGCAACCCTGCCTAAATAAACCAAATAAGATTGAATTTATGATGGCCCTGTCTGTTTCTCGCCATCTTTCCACTGTAAACATAACATTGTTATTTTGCTGATAGCAATTTAAATAAAATACTATTTTTTATTTATTATGCAGAGAACATCACATTAATCTGCCAGAAAACATCCTTACTGATTGTTTATCTTTATTTTTTATCTTTCTCTTTTTTAAAAAATTACTTTATTCCCGTTGCGTTTGGCATCAGGAATACGCCTCACTAAAAATACAAACAGCAACAAGGATTTATTATAAAACATTTATTTAAAATAAATCATGACCTTGAATCACTCGTAACTTTCCACTGTAAAAATAGAGTTGCTATCACTCTGTATCAGGCATATATTTCGTGCATAGAGATTAATCTGCCGTTTAAATAACGCGAAAGATTAATGCCTGCATTCCTTTTAACTGAATCAATTCAGTCCATTAAAGGCAAAGACTTATGTCACTTTCAAATGAACAACCTATCGATTTTGAAGTTGATCTGGATGCCCTGCCTGTTGTCGGTCAGTTGCCGGCAGGTCTGCAAGGCGTGCTGGTAAGAAACGGACCCAACCCGGTTAATCCCCAACCGGGTAGTCACTGGTTTACAGGTGATGGCATGCTACATGCCTTCTATTTCGAAAACGGCAACGTTAATTACTCAAACCGCTGGGTAAGAACACAACATTTTCTGGCTGAGACGCAGGATGAAGTGCATCAGGGAAAAACCTTTCGCAGAAAGTGGCCGATGGTGCTGCAAACACCAACTTTATTCATCACGCTGGCCACTACCTGGCGCTTGAAGAAGCGCATTTACCGGTTGCCATTGATATCAGCGATCTCAGTACGCTGGGACAGGTCGCGTTCGATACTACAATGACGCGACGCATGACAGCTCATCCCAAAATTTTGCCTGCGAAGGGTTCACTGATCTATTTCGCCTATGGCACACCCGAGTCATTCAGCAACCAGGCGGTGTATGGTCAGATTGATCGAACAGGTCACGCGGTACAGGAAGAAGTCTTTACCATGCCCTACCCCAGCATGGTGCATGATTTCGCCATTACCGAGAATTATGTTCTGTTTCCGCTTTTTCCGCTGACGGCCAGCGCAGAGCGTGCGAAAAAGGCTATCCGCCTTTCGCCTGGGAGCCTGAACTGGGCATGTATCTGGGCATTATGTCCATTGCGGAAGGGGTAAAATCACTTCAGTGGATCCCAGGCGATGCCTGCTTCTCTTTCCATATCATGAACGCCTGGGAAGAAGGCGACGTAATCGGGCTCGATTTAATGCAATACGAAACGCCGCCGCTGTTTCCCTGGCCAGACGGAACGCCAGTGAATAACGGTGAAGCAGAAGGAAGATTTTTTCGCTGGTCAGTTAACCACAATGATGCAGAGCCGCATTTAACCTGCCAGCAGCTTTCAGACGTCAGCGGTGAATTTCCCGTATTGATGAACGCTTTACGGGCAAACCTTACCGTCACGGTTGGTTTAGCGCCAACAAAACAAAAGGTCATGCAGTCAGCCTGCTGTCTGGACTGGCCCATTACGATAATACCGCTGGCCTTACCCGAACCTGGTTCTGGAACGAGCAGGTTTCGGTATCTGAAGGCGTATTTGTCCCGGCATCCTCTGATGCGGGTGAAGGTGAAGGCTGGATCATGGCTACCGTCTGGTTTGCCTCGAAAAACAGCAGCGAACTGGCTATTTTTGATGCGCTGAATGTTGATCAAGGCCCGCTCGCCCGTGTGATATTGCCCCATCGTATCCCCGATGGTTTCCACGGTAACTGGTTCAATAAGCCTTAATATCATGTTCCTCACGGGCGGTGAATCGCCCGTGGCCTGCACGCTGAAAATGTGACTTCTTTCATGGGCAGGCATAAATTATCATCACCTTTTCTCATGTTCAGTTGTGTAAACAGTGCCAGGAGGCGGCATGTTAAAAAAGGGATGCAACAGCAAAACCCTATCATCGCGGCGATGTTCCTGACGTTGTTTTATGTGCAGCCCGACGCGTGCTTTTACGCGATGGTATTGCCGGGTTAGGGCTTCGCGCTATTGCACGCGAAGCGGGCGTTTCTCATACCGCGCCCCGGCACCATTTTGGCGACCTCTCTAATCTGCTAAGCGAACTGACAAAAACAGGTTACAGAACCCTGAAACAGACGCTGCTGAGTGCCGTAAGCGAGGTTGTCGATCCGGTTCAGCGCCGTAAAACGCTCGCGAAAACCTATATCACCTGGGCTTACGAAAATCCGCAAATGTTCGGACTCATGTTCCGCAACGAGATTATCGATGCTAAAAATCCGGGCCTTATTCAGGCGATGCGCGAAACCATGGCTGTTCTGTCTGGCAGCCTGGAGCGGGAAGAGACCGCAGAGCGCCCGGCACAATCGCTCAGCCAGCAAAAAGCGATGCGCATCGTTATTAACTGGTCCCTGATCCACGGCATGGCAACGCTGCTGATTGATAATCGCCTTACCGCGCTGGCTAACAATGCCGAATACAGCGATGCCTTTGCCCTGATTTGCGCCACGCTGGATGCCTTACAACTCAACATAGCCTTCAAAGAGCCTGAATAAATGCTGGAGCCACACTGGTTAAAAAGCCTCTTATTTTGCTGTGGCCGTCAATGCTCCCCCACTCTGACTTGCTGTAACACCTTTTTTAACCAGTCAGTGGCTTCGCGTTTACCGCTGCGTTGATGCGAATATATTTTCACGCTAAATGCAGGCACGCGGAAAGGCAGCGCCAAAATGGCGATATCCGCCGCCTGCTTCAACCTGTTGGCGACCAGGCGGGGAATGGCCATTAACAAATCACTCTGCGCCACGATAAACGGCGCACTCAACACAGACGGCGTTTTCATTATGACTTTACGTCTGTAACCCTGGCCTTCCAGTTGCAGGTCAATCACGCCCTTGCTTTCATTCCACGGCGTCACGACTAAATGTCGGGCAGCCAGATAATCATCAAAGCTAAGGCTCGTCCGGTTTACATGACTGATGACCACGTACTCATCTTCAAACCAGTCAGTTTCGTCCAGTTCAGGATGTGCCGCTTCCCCGGTACGCTGAAGCCTAAAGCCAGGTCGATTTCACCTGCCAGTAGTTCGTTCAACGCAGGGCTGTGTGGCAGGTAACGCAGATCAAAGCGCAGGCCTGGCGCGCTGGCCTGAAGCGCATGTATCAGGGCAGGGAAAACGCAAAACGCCGTATAATCCGTAATGGCTATCTGAAAACAGGCATCGCTGGTTGCCGGATCAAAAGCGGGCTGAGGTGAAAGTTGCTGGTTGAGGGAACAGAGTGCCGAGGCGACAGAGGGCGCCAGCTGGCAGGCATAAACGCTGGGACACATCCGGTGTCCTTCACGGTAGAAAAGCGGGTCCTGCAGAAAGATCCTGAGCCGCGAAAGCGCATGGCTCAGCGCCGATGTGCTCACAGACAACTCTTCTGCAGCGAGTCTGACAGAACGATGCCGGAAAACCGCATCAAAAACGGGCAGCAGGTTTAAATCGAGCCGCCGTAACGTAGGATGCATGCTTTTCACCTTTCGTTGATTTTATTGCACTTAATTCATCGAACATTAACGCTTATGCTTAGCAGCTTCAAACTGAACCAGGAAATGTAAAAGATGAGTATCACCCTTCGTCAGGCCCGCCCCGCAGATGCGGAGGCTATTTACAACATGATCGTTGAACTGGCTGTCTATGAAAAGGCGCCGGAAGAAGTTGTCACTCACGCTGATGAGATCAGAGAAACCCTGTTTGGAGATGACAGCAAAACCGAAGCGTTGATTTGCGAAGTGGCGGGGACTATCGCGGGCTATGCCGTTTTCTTTACCAGCTACTCCACCTGGCTCGGACGCAACGGCATTTACATGGAAGATTTGTATGTTTCACCTGACTATCGCGGTCAGGGCGCAGGTAAAGCGTTGCTACAGCATATTGCCCGGCTGGCCGTACAGCGCCAGTGTGGCCGGCTTGAGTGGAGTGTGCTCGACTGGAATCAGCCAGCTATCGATTTTTATCTGGGTATAGGTGCCAAACCGCTGAGCGAGTGGGTGCGCTATCGCCTTGAGGGTGAAGATTTGTTGAATTTCGCTGAAAAACAGTAAGTTAAAGCATTAAGCTTTAACGCTGTGTTTGCGCAATTCTTTCCAATACTGAGCCTGTCAGAAAGGTTGTAGTGAGAGCCTTTGTTACAGACTGTGGGTCAGGACGTCATTTTATGATGCAGTTTTCGAATGGTTTTTTACTGAGCCTGTCATTATGCCTTGATATTGGCATAGCCAATATTGCCATGATGACGCTCGCCATGCAGCGTGGCTATTTCCACGGATTCTGTTTAGGGATAGGAACCTGCATAGGCGATCTGATTTATGCTCTTCTGGCGTTAGCAGGAATGGCTGTATTGCTCCAGTTTGAAATTGTCCGCTGGGTACTGTGGATCGGTGGCGGCCTTATGCTGCTATGGTTTGCAGGAAAAATGCTGATGGCGGCTTTTCACAACACCACCGTTCCACAAACAGAAAGAGAACACGAAAGGCGTTCATTACGGCGTGAGTTTTGCCGGGGCATACTGCTTGCCGTCTCCTCCCCAAGCGCACTTCTCTGGTTCGCCACTGTCGGAGGGGCGCTGATATCACGCATGGGGCAGCACAGTTTCGCGGCCTCATCCTGGTTTCTGAGTGGTTTTTTTATTGCCGGCGTGTTGTGGACCTGCGTGCTGTGCCTTGTCGGAAGCGTTGGCGGTAAAGTACTGGGGCGTCGCTTGCTTAAATATTCTTATGTCGCTTCTGCGCTGATTTTTTGCTATTTCGCCGCCTGGGTGATTGTTTCAGGCTATCGGGAATTTATGGTGGCCTGATCCTCTCTGTAAGGTGTAGTGACGGGGCGTTGTTCCCGTCATTTTACGAAACGCATGAACAAAGTGGCGTTGGTTTTGACAACCTCCCCGCCCTGAAGGACGGGGATCCCGGCAAGCCAGAGTTCTTCTGTGCCGGTCAGACTGGTGCTGATGACATATTCATCGTGTAGATGTGTTGGAAAGCCGGCATCATCTGCGGAAACACGCGACAGATTGCAGAGCCAACCGTGAAGTTCTTTCCTCAGCTATGTTTGCAGAGCGTTTTCCATCCTCTCTTTTGCCACATCATTTATCAGTGAGCGTAGCCACCGATGAGCAGGATCGTGGCGATAGCGCACATGCCACCCCATCTCAACAGGAAAAGTGCCAAGATCGACGGGCGCAGGAAAAATGTTGAGTCGCGGATCTTTAGCAAGGTGATGGCAGATTAAATCGGGTAGCGTGGCGCAATAGTCCGTAACGGCAATGATTTCCGGGACAGCTAAAAAGTGAGTAACGGAAATGGCAACCTGACGTTTAAGCCCCCGCTGTTCTAATGCCTGAAACAGACCAGCACGCATTCTGCCGGGCGGCAGCACGTTCACATGTTTTAATGACTCGTACTGCGCTGAAGACAAGGCGTTATGGATTTCAGGATGGTCAGCCCGCACAACACAGGCGAGACCTTCATCCATCAGGTGCTGTACCACCAGATTATCTGGCGCGTCTGAAATCCTTCCCAGCACCATATCCGTGGTGCCCGATATTGCGCCAGTTTCCGTCAGATCGTTACCGAAGGGTATAAGCCTCAGCCTGATGCCGGGAGCACATTCGCGCAGGCGCGCAACAATGGCGGGCATAAGCACAAACTCGACGTAACTGTTTGGCGCGAGGGTAAAAAGCCGTGTCGCCTGAGACGGGTCAAAATCCTGCTGCCCCAGGATCACATCATCAAGGGTTGCCAGTGAAGCAGCAATCACCGGCACCAGCTCCTCAGCCATTTGTGTTGGCCTCATGCCGTAGCGTTCACGGATGAAAAGCGGATCGTGCAGCATATCACGCAGGCGATTTAACGCGTTGGAGAGCGCAGGCTGGGTGATCCCCAGCCGTTCGGCTGCGCGCGTTACGTTGCGTTCTTCCATCAGCGTGACCAGAACCGGGAGTAAATTCAGATCGTATTTCATCCAGCTATAATCTCTTATGAATATCTGAAATAAGATAAATAAATTTCCAGAATATGTCACTGCAGGCCACTATGACGCTGTCAACACAGCGACTGCTCTTTAAAGATAAAGGCATCGCTTAACCCATACAGCCTTAAAACAATGTGCAGAAGGATAAAAAAATGAAAATTCTTATGGTTCTGACTTCTCATGATCAACTCGGAAACACAGGCAAAAAAACGGGCTTCTGGCTTGAAGAACTGGCTGCACCTTATTACGCCTTTAAAGATGCAGGCGCAGAAATTACCTTAGCCTCGCCGCTGGGGGGAATCCGCCTCTGGATCCTAAAAGCAACGAGCCGATGTTTCAGACTGAACTGACCCATCGGTTTGAAGCAGACGCAGCGGCCATGGCGCAGCTTGCATCAACCGTTCGCCTGGACAGCGTCTCTCAGGATGATTTCGATACCGTATTTTATCCTGGTGGTCATGGCCCGCTGTGGGATCTGGCGGAAGACAAACACTCAGTCTCGCTGATTGAATCTTTTATCAATGCGGGCAAGCCTGTTGCGCTGGTCTGTCATGCGCCAGGCGTGCTGCGTCACGTTAAGGCAGCCAACGGGCAGCCGCTGGTGCAGGGCAAAAAAGTCACTGGTTTTACAAACTCTGAGGAGGAAGCCGTTCAGTTAACCCAGGTTGTGCCCTTCCTGGTCGAAGATGAGCTGAAAAAACTGGGTGGCCTGTTCTCGCGTGGTGATGACTGGGCATCGTATGTTGTCAGTGATGGTTTGTTGATCACCGGACAGAATCCGACGTCTTCAGCTGCGACCGCCGCACGGTTAATTGAACAGTTTGCGAAATAGCGAAAAAACGGCAGGCTTCTCACCTGCCGTTGCCTGTACAGGCCGATACATCGTCATCACACAATCCTGTTACGCCTGCGCCAGCTTTACCGTCTTTTCTTCAACCCGGTTATCTCCTGCCCGGATACGAATGCTCAACAAAGTCCCGCCTTCAGTGCGTCGGCAGAGATCGTTCGGTGAAACGCCGGCATAAGCCTGGCCAAAACACGCCAGACAGCATCACCCCCTGTTGAGTGTTCTCAGTTTTTCGCCCTGACTCCCGCAATGTCTGGTCAAATCCGTTAGGGCGCATCTGAGCGGGCGTTATTAAGCGGCGTTACGGCGCGTCCAATCAAAGGAAATAACTATCAAATCTGTTGATTAATTCAGGTATGACTTATCAGGGGAGTTCTGTAACGTAGCGGTGAAGCTAAAAACGGAGCATCATAATGAGCACACCTACTGATACACACAATGCTTTATCTGCGGGAAAATGCCCTTTTCATCAAGGCAATCAAAATGAAAGTGCCGGCGGTGGTACTAACAATCGTGACTGGTGGCCTAATCAGTTACGCGTCGATCTGCTGAACCAGCATTCTAATCGTTCTAATCCGTTGGGAGAGGCGTTCGACTATCCCAGAGAATTCAGCAAATTAGATTATTATGCCCTTAAAGGCGACCTTAAAGCGTTGTTAACTGACTCTCAGCCATGGTGGCCTGCGGACTGGGGCAGCTACATCGGTCTGTTCATTCGTATGGCATGGCACAGTGCTGGTACTTACCGCTCTGCCGATGGTCGTGGCGGTGCCGGACGTGGTCAGCAGCGTTTTGCGCCATTAAACTCCTGGCCGGATAACGTCAGCCTTGATAAAGCCCGTCGTCTGCTGTGGCCGGTTAAACAAAAGTACGGCCAGAAAATTTCCTGGGCCGATCTTTTTATTCTGGCTGGTAATGTGGCACTGGAAAACTCTGGCTTCCGTACATTTGGCTTCGGTGCCGGACGCGAAGATGTCTGGGAACCGGATCAGGATGTGAACTGGGGTGATGAGAAAACCTGGCTGGAACATCGCCATCCGGAGTCTCTGGCGAAAGCGCCATTAGGTGCGACCGAGATGGGTCTGATTTATGTCAACCCAGAAGGTCCAAATAACAGTGGCAATCCTGCTTCAGCCGCACCTGCTATTCGTGCCACTTTTGGCAACATGGGAATGAATGACGAAGAGACGGTTGCCCTGATTGCCGGTGGTCATACGCTGGGTAAAACCCATGGCGCTGGCGCAGCCAGCCATGTCGGTGTTGATCCGGAAGCCGCGCCAATTGAAGCTCAGGGCCTGGGCTGGATGAGCAACCACGCCAGCGGCGCGGGGGCTGACGCGATCACGTCAGGGCTGGAAGTTGCCTGGTCGCAGACACCAACACAGTGGAGTAATTACTTCTTTGAAAACCTGTTCAAATATGAATGGGTACAGACGCGCAGCCCGGCGGGTGCGATTCAGTACGAAGCCGCGGACGCACCAGAAATTATTCCTGACCCGTTTGATCCGTCGAAAAAACGCAAGCCGACGATGCTGGTTACCGATTTAACGCTTCGCTTCGATCCGGAGTTTGAGAAAATCTCACGCCGCTTCCTGAACGATCCACAGGCGTTCAATGAGGCCTTTGCCCGTGCCTGGTTCAAACTGACTCACAGGGATATGGGACCAAAAGCGCGTTACATTGGTCCGGAAGTGCCAAAAGAAGATTTGATTTGGCAGGATCCGCTGCCACTGCCTTCTTATGCCCCATCGGCTGAAGATATTGAGCGCCTGAAGAAAGAGATCGCCAACAGTGGCCTGTCTGTCAGCGAACTGGTTTCAGTTGCCTGGGCTTCAGCGTCCACCTTCCGTGGTGGCGATAAGCGTGGTGGTGCTAACGGTGCCCGCCTCGCGCTGGCGCCGCAAAGAGAATGGGACGTTAACGCAACCGCTGCCCGTGTACTTCCGGTACTGGAAGCTATCCAGCAGGCATCCGGCAAAGCTTCTCTGGCTGACGTTATCGTATTAGCAGGGGTTGTCGGCGTTGAGCTGGCAGCTAAAGCGGCTGAAGTAGAAGTCACGGTTCCCTTCACGCCAGGCCGCGTTGATGCACGTCAGGATCAGACAGACGTTGCACAATTTGAACTGCTTAAACCGGCTGCCGATGGCTTCCGTAACTATCGCGGCGTACGTAACGGCACGTCAACTGAAGCACTTTTGATTGATAAAGCACAGCAGCTGACATTAACCGCGCCGGAACTGACGGTACTGGTAGGGGGTCTGCGTGCCATTGGCACTAACTTCGATGAAAGTCAGCACGGTGTATTCAGCGATCGCGTAGGTGTGCTCAGCAATGATTTCTTTGTCAATCTGCTGGATATGCGTAATGAGTGGAAAGCTACCGATGCCACTGCCGAGTTGTTTGAAGGTCGTGATCGTCTGAGCGGCGCTGTGAAGTTTACCGCGACCCGTGCAGATTTGGTGTTTGGCTCAAATGCGATTCTGCGTTCAGTGGCTGAAGTGTATGCCAGTGGCGATGCCAAAGAAAAATTCGTCAACGATTTCGTCGCTGCCTGGACGAAAGTCATGAATCTGGATCGTTTCGACCTGCTTTAAGTTTTATCTGCGGGGAAGGGTTATGCCCTTCCCTTTTTTAGCGTTTAAATATGTCTGATGACAGATATATATACTCAGACAGAGAACGGGTTTATGTTGCTTAAAGAGATGAACAACAGTCAGCCATCAGCTTATTCGGCTAAGCAGGAATGGGAAAATGACAGAGCACCACGGGTTATCTGTACGAACAGCAAGGAGCACGCCAGAATCGTTAATCTTTACCGGATGGGGCTTTCCCTGCAAGCCATTGCTGCAATAACCGGTATGACAGAAAGAGAACTTAAACGCTTTAAAGCTTATAAATAAATCTTTGCTGCTTCGCTTTTCTGCAGGCGCAGATTTTCATTCGTTCATCCTGCACGATAGTGTTGATCCCCTTAATTTATCTTTTTTCTGTCTGCGCCAGGAAGATAAACTTGTTTGCTAAAGGCGAATGAGAAAACCCCCATTGTTACAGATGCATTTGCTTAAATAGAATGACCCGCACAATTATCTCTTCCTGAACGAGTCATTAAGCATGCACAACAGACTTACCGGGCTTGATCTTCTTCGCTCAATTATCATGATCTTCGGCCCTGTCTTTCATGCATCTATGCTCTACAACGGGGCGTGGGGGTTTGATTACCAACTTTATAAAAACCCGTGGATAGTCGATGCATTAAATCTGACGCACCCCTTCCGAATGGAACTGTTTTTTATGATATCCGGTTTCTTTTCATCGCTGTTAATTGCCAGGAAGGGCAGTGAGCACTTTATAGAGAGTCGTATAAAAAGGGTGCTGAAACCGACTTTTGGGCTGTCATTATTACGTTGCCGATCATTGCATCGGAGATGTATTTCCTTTTCGGTGACCGACGATTGGGTGATTATCTCAGCTATAAGCACCTCTGGTTTCTTATTGTTCTTTCTCAAATCAGCCTTTTGCTTATATCAGCGCCAGATAAAATAAACACACTGGCGCGTAATCTGGCAGACACGCTCAATAAAATGCGCTGGGTGTCTGTGTTCACCCTGTTTTTAACTGTGATATATGCGTCTGTTGCCTTAAGCAAAGCGGTTAGCATGTTTTTGCCCCGCGCCTTTTTAAACATCACGCAACTGGCAGCAACTCTCCAGTATCTGCCCTTTTTTATGGCAGGAATGATTCTGTTCTTTGTGAAGAAAAACATAGCGGCAAAAAGCGCCCTTTTTTTAGTGCTGCTTTATTTTATTTGGTTTTTGGCCAACGTTTATTTCGACGGAAAACACAAGCTGACGTTTAAGGTTGCGGAAGTTGTGGCCGTGCTTTCAGTCTGTATGGCGCTGTTTTTTATTTTTAAAAATTTAAAAATCAAACAGAGCACGGCAATAACCGCTTTATCAAAACTGGCGCTACCTTTTTATCTGACGCACTTGCCAATTTTGATCTTCCTTGGGTGGCTAGGGAGTGAATATGAGATCTCACGAAATCCGCTGTTATTTCTGAGTTATGTTGTCACGCTTAATGTTGTTTTGAGCTTTATCGCCTCAGTCTCTATCAGGAAAAGCCCGGTGATCTCCAGGTTTTTGGGATTGGCGTAGACAGAACAAAAAAGAGTAGCAAGGGCGACCGTCACTGAGGTCGCCTTTTTTCGCAACGGCTTCTGATACACCGTTTTATTTCCAGCAGTCATCATCCTGCTTTCCAGCGGAGCTATCGCTTTTCTCTCTGTGTTTCGGCATCGGCGGCTCTGTTTTATGAACGGCTATATCACCTCAATAAGCGGTCAGGCTGCACTCAGCGGCTTTTTCCGGCACATCAAACATACCTTTCTGCCGCCTGTTACGCTCAGAATGCACACTCACGGCTCGGGTAAATGATTATCCCGGCCCTATCTGCGAAGGCAGCAAGGGTACGAACGGTTTTCTGTCTGGTTACCTCAGGAGGGTTACAGATTATGCTGTTACCGATCAGCGCGGTTTTGCATAGTAAAAATTACATATGAGTGCAGAAATAAAATCGCTGTTCAGAAAGATGACGAACAATAGCCGTGTGATGAACATTGTGTTCATGCCGGGAATTTCAGTCTGAAATATTTCTAATTACTCTATTAAAAACAATAATTTAAACATGAAATAATGCCGGGTATAACATCATTATTTCAGAGTGTTGAACACAGCATTACAGCATATGATGAAGAGATAATTCCCCACGCCTGGCTTTATCCCAGGGCAAACGTTTTTTCCCAACAGGTAACAAGAAGAGGGCGTTACTATCAAAAACGGATAAAGCTGTTAACGCAGCAGTGGTGAGCCCGGCATTGACGCATTTTTGTCTCCATGGAAAAGCTGGCTATCCTGTTGCGTTTTCCATAACAACTGATACCCGGGATAATAGAAAAATTGCGTAAGCGGGTCAGGATATAAAAATATTCAATACCTCTCTGTTACCTGCAACGGCTTCTCTTTGTGTTATAAAAACCAAAAGAAATACAAAATACTGAGACGTTTACCTACTCATAAAAAGGACAAAAATGATTAAGCTGAGCGGCTGGTTGATATGCAAAAACGTAAATGAATCTGAGGTTGTTCAACGCTTTCTTCCGGAGCATATGCGTTTAACAAAACAGGAAGCAGGGTGTCTCTCATTCAGTGTGACAGAAACAGCGGATCCTTTGCTCTGGAAAGTAGAAGAACTGTTTACAGACAAACAAACATTCGAAGCGCATCAGTTAAGAACAAAAGCCTCCATATGGGGAGAGAAAACCCTTTCGATCCGTAGAGAGTATGATATTTCGGAAGTTAAGTAAGCTTGCTCTGTTCACAAAGTAACGTAGCCAAAAGACAACGTGGGTGCGGGTTGCGCAGGGTAAAATATAGCCCTGCTTATTGATAAAAAACACTGTTCCGGTGGGAATTTCAGCCTGAAATTTTTACTTTTTATCCTTAAATTACAAATACATAAATGTAAATTGCGTGGGGTAGAGCTCATCAGAATTTTGTTTGTACAACTTCACACTATACGGTTTTGCACAGAATGTAATCCGTGAGCAGAAACCCAGGGTTTTTGTCCGCGCGGGGCTGTCGCAGGCAACAGTGAAAACGCTGCCTCTTTGGTCCTGCAACCTAACGCAGGCAGTCCGTTTAAAAGCATGACAGAACACTAGCGACAAATTATCGCTATGCAAAAAAATGCTCTGCCTTGGTAATACCAAAATTGCGCAGGTTGGCTGAAACTATTACTGGTGCTGATAAAAAGGCCTGGCAGACAGACGTCTCGCTCAGCGGTTACGCTCTGGCTGCATCGTTTTTGTTTCAGTGCTGTTTATTGTCTGAATTAGCACGACTCAAGGTTCTGGAAGTCTTTTCCTGATGAGAGGCCGTTCGCTTTTTCAAGGTCATGTATGATTAAGAAAGATCAGGTGAAGAACTTTAAAATCACACCCTGGAACAACAGATAAAGCGACTCATACTTATCCCCATTATTAACAGGGTAGATCCAGTAGTAAGATCTTAATACGATCCAGTATCGATCCTAAACTGCCAAAACGATCCCCACACCTTCCAAAGCCTTGCCACGTCTGGCCTGAAGCCCAGTCAGGGTTATCGGTCGTATGCAAAAAGTTGTTAGTCGTATGCAAATCGTTTCCGCTTATATGCTTAAGGTTATCAGTCAGATGCGCTTTGATTTCCGCTTATATGCTGGTAAGGTTATCGGTCATATGCCAACGCCATTGGGCCTGTTGATAAGTGGATCTTTTTTATGCCTAAGAAAGTCAAAGACTTAGACAGTATGACTGATGAAGTGAACAAAAAAACCGGCGAAGTTGTCCACTTAAATCCTACGGCCAATGCCACAGTTCAGCCGGTTGCGTTGATGCGTCTTGGCCTGTTTGTTCCCAATACTGATCATGCCAAATCCAAAAGCTCCGTTAACACCGTTAAATCTACGGTTGATGCATCGGAAGATCTTTGTCACCTGGAAGTGGTTAAGAGGGAAGGCTATCAGGATATCTCTATCCGCTCTGAACGGTTAGATATGGCAACAGATTTCAGGGTGTGGCTCGGTATTATTCGTTCTATTTATGACAATGGCAGCTTCGCGGGCAAATTGAAGCTTCCCTTCACCCGATTTCTCCAAAACTGTGGCTTTGACGCAAAGCGTTCTAATAAAGACATGAAGAAACGCATAGATGAGTCTCTGATGCGTCTGCGTGGTGTAACCATACAGTTTCGCAACGAGACCGGTTCACTGACCACAGGGCTCGTTAACAGCGCACATTACAGCCTGGCGAAAAATGAAGTTGAGATCGAAGGTGATCCCCGTCTGTCTGATCTGTATCAAATGGATTATAAGGTTTATCTGCGCCTGAAGGCCATTGATCACTTACCCAGAAAAGAGTCTGCTCAGGCTCTTTATACCTTTATTGAAAGCCTGCCTAAAAACCCTGCGCCCGTCTCAATGAAGCGCCTGCGTGAAAGGCTCAGACTCAAATCTCGTACTGCTTACCAGAATCATATCGTTCGTAAGGCACTGGAAGAGCTCAAAGAAATTAATTATCTGGAGTACAGCGAGTTTAAACGAGGGCGGTCTGTTTATTTCAATATCACCAAGAGAAACCCGAGTTTAGTACCTGATAAATTACTTAAAACAGAGAAAGCCGGTGCAACAGAGGCGCAAATCGTCAGCGAAGAGATGATCTCTAAAATCAGTAAGTTAAAAGACTCAGGCTTTACAGAAGAACAGATCGCGAAGATCCTGCTAAGCCTTGATTCAGAATGATTGTTCTCTTGTTTACGCCAGCATACGACGGCTAACCTTTCTAAATTAACCTGTTTTTTCAAAGCGTTAAAAAGCAGGTTAATGCATTAGACTTACCCTTTCAGCCTTAAACCGCACTTTTTCGCTCGCCTTTCAGCTGCATTAGCATACGGGCGATAACCGTTTTGCCCACCTGTCAGCATACGACTGATAACCTTTTAAAGTATGCAAACGTTTTATACATCCGCTCAGCATATGAGTGATAACGTTCTGCCAGGTGACGGCGTGGTGTCATTATTTTTTGTCGGTTTATCTCTTTGAAATAAAAGGTATTTATCAGAAGGACTGCAGGGGTTAATGAAACTACGTGTGCTGTTAATCTATCAAACATCTTCCCCTGTAGCATATGACTGGAAACTTTTTAGCATATGACTGGAAACCTTTTGGTTCAGAAGTTGACGATTTGGCTTCGTTCATATTTCATCAGGAATGCAGGCTTCCTAAACGAAAACGATTGAATCTGTTGCCACTCACATGAACTCACTCTGTTTTTCCGTTTATTTCCCTGATTTAAATGGATATTTACTCTGATGGCATACAACCGGTAACCTTTCCCACGACTGAAAACTTTTTCAAGCGGTTTAACGGAATTTTCACTTAGTATTCATAATGATAATCGGGTGGCGCAATAAGCGGTTTTTTCTGCCTGGCATACAACTGATAACCTTACCTGCACTCAGATTACGCCTGTTTAAAATAAACCTTCCCTGATCTCTGCGTAGTGATAAGCATACAACCGATAACTTTCAGCATACGACTGCAAACCTGAGCTGTTTTTATGCGCAAACTCTCACCGGCGCTAAAGATTGTGGCTTCTCAGAGACATGAATAAAGCTGATTTTAAATGAATAACACCTCATTCGTATGCACTGAGCAGGCGTTTTTCCCTGTTGTCAGTTTTGCAGGATGACATACGACTGGAAACCTTTGAGATATAACTGGCAACCAGCGTTTGTATAAGCCGCAGTTTTTGTTCGCAAAGTGGACAGTTAAATCAGCATCCGCATATTTTCATGCCTTATTTAGCATATGACCGGAAACCTTCAACGGCTGTCTCCGTCGGAGGAACAGAGCTGGTTATCAAAAACACTCAGCTGCTAAGACTGCGCCTGTGCTGTTGTTATCACGTCTCCAACGCGCCTGCTGAGTGTCAGCCGTTCTGTGAGATCCCCACAGGGCAAAGGCCAGTTAAAAGCACTGATACGTTGCTGACAAATTCTTTTTGCTGAGTACAATTTTTTCCTGAAAAACGAAAAAAGTTGCACATGACAATTTCGTATGTACACTTGGGAAAAATTCTGTCGGGGAGCAACGGGATGAAGAGTAACTATGGCGGCGTAGACGAGACGGCTCGCAGGGCAAATGCGATGTTGCGTAGCATGAGCGATGACATCATCGACAAGCGCCATGAATTTGGGCTTGATCGCTATTATCAAACGTTTACGCGCAATTCTGTTGCTAACATGCCGAAGCTGAGCCGCCGTGCTGTAGAGCAGGCGATTGAGGAAATGGAAGCGCAAGGCCATCAGTTTGGCAAAAAAGTTGCGGGTAATACAAAACATTACGCGCTTACTGTTCAGGATGTTGTCGACATATACGCTCACCGGAAAGTCCCCAAATATCGTGACATCCACGAAAACAAAGGTCCTTTTGTCATCTTCGTGGTTAATCTCAAAGGCGGCGTGTCTAAAACGGTCAGTACCGTCACGCTTGCTCACGGCCTGCGTGTTCATCCAGACCTGTTACAATACGATCTGCGTAACCTGGTAATTGATCTCGATCCTCAGGCTTCAAGCACCATGTTCCTGAATCACACCAACAGCATCGGCTCCATTATGGAAACGGCCGCACAGGCAATGCTGAACGATTTAGATGCGCAGCAGCTACACGAAGATATTATCCAGCCGACTATCATTCCAGGCGTCGATATTATCCCTGCCTCGATTGATGATGGTTTCGTTGCGAGCCAGTGGAATGACCTTGTACGTGAAAATCTGCCAGGCGTTTTGCCTTCAGAAGTGTTGCGTCGCAATATCATTGATCGCGTGGGTAAAGATTATGACTTCATCTTCATTGATACCGGTCCGCATCTTGACGCGTTTATGCTCAATGCGATAGCGGCCAGCGATCTGCTGCTTACCCCTACGCCGCCCGCACAGGTTGATTTTCATTCCACCCTGAAATACCTGACCCGCTTACCCGAAATGCTTGAGCAGCTGGAAGAAGAGGGCATAAATCCTCGAATCAAGGGCAACATCGGGTTCATGTCTAAAATGACCACTAAGCGCGATCATGAAATGACCCATGGTCTCGCCAGAGATGTTTTCACTTCTTACATCCTTGATGCTGCTCTGCCACGTCTCGATGGTTTTGAACGCTGCGGTGAGACTTTCGATACCATTGTTAGTGCCGATCCTCAGTCATATCCGGGTAGCGCCGAGGCGCTTAAAAACGCTAAACGTGAAGCTGAGCGTTTCACTCAGGCAGTGTTTAAACGGATCGAGTTTGTAAGGGGCATGAAATGAGCAAAGTAATGAAAAAAATGGGCCGTACGCTGGGTAACTCGAATTTTTCAAAAATGCTGAGTGAAAGTGAAGGCACTCGCGTGTTTGTCCTCAAATCAGGTAAAGAAGCCCGTTTTGTACTAACCAAAATTCTACACGACGACATTGAAACGCAAACGTACGTTGATTCATCAGTCAATGGCCGCGATCAGTCGCTGCTGACGCCTGAGTCAGTAAGTGATATCGCCCGAACAATAACGTTGCAGCAGTTCTTTCCTGCTATTGGGCGGGAAGTGGACGGACGCATTGAAGTACTTGATGGTTCACGCCGTCGCGCAGCTTGTCTTTATAACGGCACGCCCTTTGAAGTGTTGGTAACAAAAGATAATCTTGACCTCTCCGATGCGCGCCAGTTAGCAATAGACATTCAAACCGCCAAAGAACACACGCTTCGCGAACTGGGAAAACGGCTTGAGCTGATGTATGCCAATGGTATGAGCCAGTCTGATATTGCTAAAGCCGAAGGGATCTCATCCGCAAAGGTAACACGTGCGTTTCAGGCTGCCTCCGTGCCGGACGAGATGATTTCCGTTTTTCCGTCAGTGAGTGAGCTGGCTATTACCGATTATCAATTGCTGCTCGACATAGCCGAAAAAGCGCAGGCGAAAAGAGTCGATATTGAGGAGATCGTATCGGGCGTTCGTGATCGAATGGAAAAAGAGAACGCTATCGATGCTGATGACCCACTGGGCAAAACCAAAATCATTAATTATTTCCGGGCAGAAAGTAACAACCTCAAAACGCCGAAGACAGCGAAAAAAGCCGTAACTGAAAAGCTGGGCGAATTCAGCGACAAAAAACAGTTTGCCCGCAAAAAAATCGATACTGAAAAGAGACTGGTGACCTACGAATTTTCACGCATATCCTCAGCCTGTCAGGCCGAACTTGATGCGGCCATCAGGGCAGTTCTTGAGAAAATGAAAAACGAAGAGAGTCTGTAGAAATAAGCCTCTGAATGAAGTCGATGGCGCAGTAGCCAGTTACGTCAGCCGCATTTTTGATACTGCCTGCGTGAATACCGTAGGCACCGAAAACACGGCATATAACAGATTCATTGAAAGCGCTCCGGCTAAGCGTGTCGTTGTGGGTAAGTTCGATTCGCTGATGGAATTTCTTCAGATGCTGCGCCGCTCGCGTGGGCAGCTGAAAGCGCCGGAAGTAAGCACTGATACCCTGCCGATAATCAACGTTACCCACGCGGAATACGGCAAGCTGGTTAAGCAGTATCGGGAGAGCAAAGCTTGATTACCGAAGCAATTCCGGCAACCAACAACCTGATTAAAATTGTTCCCTTTTTGGGGGCAGTACCAATAAAAAACATTACGAACAGGCGCTTGAACTGGTGGAGTATCTTGTCGAGCACGACCCTGATAGCCCGCTGGTAGATATGCTGGCTGAAAAGGTGGCCCGCTATGAAGATAACGCGCCTGAGTTCGCTGCGTTCAACGCACGCATTGCAGAAATACCTCGCGGCGTTGCCCTGCTACGTGCCTTGATGGATTAGCATGGGTTGACACAATCTTCCTTTGTGAATGAGATTGGCCAGCGTTCGTATGTGAGTCGTATTCTACGTGGTGAACGTGTACTCACGGACAAACATAAAGCGAGACTTGCAAAGCGGTTTAAACTGCCGTTTGAAGCCTTCAATGAGCAAATCACACACCCCACTAAGCACGTCTGATCATTTTAGCTACGGACAAGCCCGCCATTGGCGGGTTTTGTAGGGTCCGCCATAAGATAAATGGCGTTTACTCGCTCAGGCGTGATGACGCTATCAATCTCTGCAAACTGAACGAATTGCTTTCCGCATATCCCTTTTCTTCCTGCGGGGCACAAGATATGTCCCGTACTGAATGCCGGTAAAAGCCAACATCTTCACATTTCAACGCTTTTCCTGACGCTACCGCTTTAAAGCAATCCTGATATAATGGTTTAAATAAAAAACCTTATTGGCTTTTTTGGTCATCAGGAGCTGTTTTTATGTCTCTTAAGCTTTATTCGGAATCGGCTTTAATAGCTGAGTTAGGGCATCGTCTTAGGGAACATCGCTTGCGCAGAAATATGTTACAGCAGGAGCTGGCGACAAAGGCGGGGATATCGGTATCTGCCTTAAAAAAACTGGAAAGCGACGGTAAAGTGACGCTGGAAAACTTTATGAAAGTCGTCTTTGCCTTGCGCCTTGAGAAAGAAATGATGAACTTGTTTGATGCCCCGCCGCTGACTATCGCTCAGGTTGAAGCAATGAGAACAGAAACACGTCAGCGCGCGACCCGGCGCAAAATAAAATCCTCCTCAGGCAGTGGCAACGGATAAGCGTGATGAAAGAAATAACAACAAATTACCTACCGCTTCAGCGACTGGAAGTGATCTACGAAGGCTGGGGAGAAGCGTGGCCTGTAGGTATTTTAGCGGCGGGTAGACGACGCGGTGAGTGGCTTTTTGAATACTCGGCGCAGAACATGCAACGCGGCATCGAATTTTCTCCTTTGCTCCATCCGCCAGTCAGTACCACATACAACGACTTCGCGCGCCATCAGGAGAGCATACCCGGTTTCATTGCCGATTCGTTGCCTGATGGCTGGGGAAGGCTGTTGATGGATCGGCTGCTACGCCGTAACGATATTGAGCCCGCAATGCTTTCACCACTCGACAGGCTGGCCATGCTGGGCGGCAATACAATGGGCGCCTTAACTTATCGTCCCTTAGTGGCTATGCCTGGCCAGGATCGTCATCAGCAAGATATAAATGATCTGATTTTACTGGCCAGGGAAATACAGGTTGAAATAGCGGGTCACAACTCGGAAGTGCTACCCGAACTGGTGCGCCTCGGGGGATCGCCACACGGTGCTCGCCCGAAAGTGCTGGTAGAGTTTAATTCTGTTAGCGGTCGTATTGATTCATCGCCGTTTAACGGCAGTCATCCCTGGTTGATTAAATTTCCTGCTTCGCAGGAAGCTGCCTGGGTATGTGCCTTAGAAGAGGTGTATGCGCGTATGGCGCGGCAGGCTGGTATCAACTTTCCTGAAAGTCGCTGGTTCCCGCTCGCAGAGGGTCTGTCCGCTTTCGGCGTTAAGCGTTTTGACCGTCATCAGGGGATGCGTATTCCTACACTCAGTATGGCAGGCGCACTACAGGCTGATTTTCGTCTTCCCTGCCTTGACTATAGCGATATCCTACAGGCAACGGGGATGATCACCCGTTCTGTCACTGAGCGTGAGATCCAGGCGCGTCGGATGGTATTCAATGTGATCATGAACAATCAGGATGATCATGCAAAAAACTTCGCGTTTACGCTCAATCAGGCAGAGGAATGGCAAGTCTCACCTGCCTATGACCTGACTTTCCAGGCTGGGCCCGGAGGTGAGCATCAGTCATCCGTAGCGGGATTTGGCAGCAAAATCAGCCGTAAAGCTCTGCAGAAAGCGGCAAAGTCTGCGGATATCAGTGAAAAAGTCATTAACCACCTTATTGAAGAAGTATGCGAAGTGGCAAACACTTTTGTGACCACTGCAAAATCCTTGGGCGAGGCGCTGCCTGCTTCAGTAATAAAAGAGACGGCAGCAAAAATTAACGCCAATATAAAGGCGCTGTAGCGGATCATCGGGGCAAATTCAAAACTAAAAGCTTAAATGCTTTGACCTTCTGAACGCACTTCGTTATGAATCATTCATCAGTATTTTCAGGCAGGTAAGTCAGAACAGTATGACATTAGTCCGCGCAACGAAACCCGCTAACGCCACGCCTTTATCCGTGGGCTTTGTTTTACTGCATCGTTTTACGCTTTTACCCTTCGCTGCGTTTGTTGACTGTTTGCGATTAGCTGCCGATGAAGGCGATCGCAGTCGCCAGTTGCGTTGTCACTGGACGTTTATGAACAGCACAGCAGATGAAGCAACCTCCAGCTGCGGCGCATCAATCGGGCCTTGTGAAGCCTACCTCAACCCTGAACAGTTTGATTACATCGTCGTCATTGGGGGTGTACAGGATGAACGCGACAAAGTTGATCAGCGCGCAATTGATTATATTCGTCTGGCGGCCCAGTTTAATGTGCCGCTGGTTGGTGTTTGTACCGGCGTGTTTGCTCTGATACAGGCGGGCGTAATGAAAGGGAAACGCTGCTGTGTAAGCTGGTATCACCATGGTGATTTAACGCGTCGCTTTCCTGGGATCACCCCGGTGGCGGATCGCCTGTTTGTTGATGATGGCAATTTGCTTACCTGTGCGGGCGGCATTGCAGCGGCCGATCTCGCTGCGCATCTGATTGAACGCCATCTGGGACGTGCGTGGGCGATTAAAAGTCTGCACATCATGCTGATTGATGAAGTGCGGCGCGGCGAGCATCCTCAGCCTCAGCCGGTCATCTTCGAAAAAGTGAAAGATCGTCTGGTCAGGCGTGCCGTTGATATTATTTCTCAACACATGGGCGAAGTGATTTCAATTGAGGCGCTGGCAAAAAGGCTTAACACGTCTCGCCGTAATATTGAGCGCAAATTTCAGGATGAATTAGGGATTAGCCCACAGCGTTTTGCGCGCGATCTCAGGTTGCGCTATGGCCTGTGGCTGTTGCATTACACCACTAAAAGCGTCACTGAAATTGGCGAACGTTGTGGCTTCTCAGACTCAGCACATTTTTCGCGTCATTTTCGTGATGCATTTGGCTATCCACCGACTACAGCGCGCAAAGATGCAAAATTAAATAAACAAGACCATGTCGATCCATTCTTTCTTCATATAGAGAGTAATATGGACGGTCGTTAATTAAACGGCCTGATTCTTTTCTGCCTGTATACATTTTCTCTACCCGCCTTGCTTTAGCTTGAATCCTTTCATTTTTTTATCTACTGCTCATTATTCAAAAATTATCCCGTTGTGATGTTAATCACTTTAGTCATAGCTTTTACTTATCCTTTAAGTGATTAGGTTCAAAAATCCTTCAAAGTGTAATTTGTTTAAATCTATGATAAATAAGCCTTGTCGTGAAAATGTCATATTTATTGTCGCAAACGTTCAAGATTATCACTCACCCCGATCGCTATTCTGGAAATGTGGTGGACAGGCCGAAAAGCTGTGTTGCTCAGAACGGAATAGTAACGAGTTTCTGTATTAACACTTGTTTGAATCCCGCCTGTTTAATGCCGCCGTAGCGCCTTTCCTGATTGAGCGAATATTTCTCTCAAACGTCATTTACCGTTTTACCGAAGGTCCTGAAATGACTATGACCCTTAAGCCTACACCTGAAGGTGAAAAGATGAACGCAAACGATTTGAATAATGCCGATCCACAGCTTTTCGCCGCTGTCGTTGACGAAATGGTTCGTCAGGAAGCGCATATTGAACTGATAGCATCTGAAAACTACGCCAGTACCCAGGTGATGTCCTTACAGGGTAGTCAGTTAACCAATAAATATGCGGAAGGTTATCCCGGCAAGCGTTACTACGGCGGTTGCGAGCACGTTGATATTGTTGAACGCCTGGCCATCGAGCGTGCCTGTATGCTCTTCGGCGCAGATTACGCCAACGTTCAGCCCCATTCAGGTGCTCAGGCTAACGCGGCAGTCTTTATGGCGCTGATCAAGCCGGGCGACACCATTCTGGGTATGAGCCTGGCACATGGCGGTCATTTAACACACGGCGCTGCGCCAAACGTCTCCGGCAAACATTACAACGCGGTGCAATACGGCCTGAATGCTGAAACCGGCGAGATTGATTATCAGGAAGTTGAGCGTCTGGCGCAGGAGCATCGTCCCAAACTGATTGTTGCCGGCTTTTCTGCTTATTCCCGCATCGTGAACTGGCAACGTTTTCGTGAAATCGCCGACAGCGTAGGCGCCTGGCTGATGGTGGATATGGCTCACGTTGCCGGACTGGTCGCGGCGCGCTGCTACCCAAGTCCTTTGCCGCATGCGCACGTTGTCACCACCACTACACATAAAACGCTGCGTGGCCCGCGTGGGGATTAATTTTATCTGCACTGGGTGATGAAGCGTTGTACAAAAAACTCAACAGCGCCGTATTCCCCGGCCAGCAGGGCGGTCCGTTGATGCACGTTATCGCCGCCAAAGCCATGGCGTTTCGTGAAGCGATGGAGCAAGACTTCGTGCATTACCAGGCCAAGGTCATCGATAACGCCAAAACCATGTGCAGTGTTTTCATTGAGCGCGGTTACGACATCGTTTCCGGTGGCACCGAAAACCATCTGTTTTTGGTTTCACTGATCAAACAGGGTATCACCGGAAAAGAGGCCGATGCCGCCCTGGGTCGGGCGCATATCACCGTTAACAAAAATAGCGTTCCCAACGATCCGCAAACGCCTTTCGTTACTTCGGGCTTGCGCATCGGTACGCCTGCCGTAACCACGCGAGGGTTTGGTCAGAAAGAGTGTGAAACCCTGGCGGGCTGGATTTGCGACATTCTTGATGCCCTGGCGAAAAAGGAAAGCAGCAAAAACATTGAGGCCTGGGTTCGCTTTAACGTCGCGGAACTCTGCGCCAAACATCCGGTATATGGCGAGTATCACAAGACAGCTATTTCCAAAGCCGCTTTTGCCTAAATTCATTTCCCGGCGCAGGCCGGGAATTCAAGGAGATTGACTATGCAACGTTATTCCGGCTTTGGGCTGATCAGTCATGGACTCAGCTACCACGAAAACTGGCAAAAACTGTGGCGTAATCCAACGCCGAAAAATCTTACGACGTCATCATTATCGGCGGCGGCGGCCACGGATTAGGTACGGCTTACTACCTTGCCAAAGAGTTTGGCATCCGCAATGTGGCGGTAATCGAAAAGGGCTGGCTGGGCGGCGGTAATACCGCGCGTAATACCACTATTGTTCGTTCTAACTATCTGTGGGATGAAGCGGCAGCCTTATTTGAGCACTCAATGAAGCTGTGGGAAGGGCTGACGCAGGAACTCAACTACAACGTCATGTTTTCGCAGCGCGGCGTTCTGAATCTGGGTCATACCCTGCAGGATATGCGCGATATACAACGCCGCGTTAACGCCAACCGTCTCAATGGAATTGATGGCGAAGTGCTGGATACGCGCGGTGTACAGGATTTAGAACCGCTGCTGGACTGCTCTTCACGCGCCCGTTTCCCCATTATGGGTGCATCGTGGCAAGCGCGTGGTGGCGTCGCTCGCCATGATGCTGTGGCATGGGGTTTTGCTCGCGGCGCTGACGCGCACGGCGTCGATATCTTGCAACAAACCGAAGTTACCGGACTGATGATTCGTGATGGTCAGATTTACGGTGTACAGACTAACCACGGTGATATTGAAGCAAAAACAGTAGGCTGCGTCGTGGCAGGAAACTCTGGTGTGCTGGCGAATATGGCGGGCCTGAAGCTGCCGGTTGAATCGCATCCGTTACAGGCGTTGGTTTCTGAACCGCTGAAACCCGTTGTTAATACCGTTGTGATGTCCAACCACGTACACGGCTATGTCAGCCAGTCCGATAAAGGCGATCTGGTGATTGGTGCCGGTATCGATGGCTACACCGGCTATGGCCAGCGCGGCAGCTATCCCGTCATTGAACATACCTTGCAGGCGATTGTGGAAATGTTCCCGGCGTTTTCTCGTGTGCGCATGAATCGTCAGTGGGGTGGCATCGTTGATACCACGCCAGATGCCAGCCCGATCATTTCGAAGACCAAAGTAAAGGGTCTCTATTTCAACTGCGGCTGGGGAACCGGCGGATTTAAAGCCACGCCGGGATCGGCACACGTCTTCGCCGCCAGTCTTGCGAAACGTGAAATGCATCCACTGGCGGCGCCATTTTCAATCGAGCGATTCCACACCGGTGCGCTGGTTGATGAACACGGCGCGGCAGCGGTTGCGCACTAATGTTGAGCCTGCGTAGACGTTGAATCACGCAGGAAGATGCCGAATGGAGAACTGACATGTTTCATATTTATTGTCCCTGGTGTGAAGAACATCGCGAAGAAGAAGAGTTTCATGCCAAAGGGCCTGCTCATCTGGTTCGCCCCAAAGAACCGGAAGCCTGCACCGATGAAGAGTGGGGCGATTACCTGTTCTTTCGCGATAATCCGCGCGGCGTTCACCATGAGTTATGGGTTCATGCTGCCGGCTGTCGGAAGTTTTTTAACATCACGCGTCATACCGTGACCTATGAAATTCTCGAAACCTACAAAGTGGGTCAGCAACCCGCAAAAGCGCCAGAAGCTGAAGTCGTGACGCTGCCGGTGCGTCATGAGCTGACCGAAGACGCGCCGGATGACGTCAGAGTGAAAGTTGGAGGTCTGTCATGAAGCAAGTTAATCGGCTGGATAACGGCGGACGCATCGATCGATCGCGCAAGGTGAGCTTTCGCTTCAACGGTAAGGTCATGGAAGGCTATGTTGGCGATACACTGGCTTCGGCATTGATTGCCAACGGCGTCGATATCGTTAACCGCAGCTTTAAATATTCACGTCCGCGCGGCATCGTCGCGGCAGGGGCAGAAGAGCCGAATGCCGTTGTCCAGTTAGGCGGAAAAGAAGCTGAGCAAATTCCTAACGTTCGCGCCACGCAACAGGCACTGTATGACGGGCTCGAGGCGCGCAGCACCAACGGCTGGCCTGGCGTCGAACGCGATCTGATGAGCGTGGTAGGCAAAGTGGGTGGTCGCTTTATGCCACCGGGTTTCTACTACAAAACCTTCAAAAAACCCGCCTCAATGTGGATGACCTATGAAAAGTACATCCGTAAAGGCGCGGGCCTGGGCCGCAGTCCAACCGTTGCCGATCCGGATGTTTACGATCACTTCAATCAATATTGTGACGTGCTGATTATTGGTGCCGGCCCGGCCGGGCTTGCCGCCGCGCTAGCAGCAGGGCGCAGCGGTGTGCGGGTCATCCTCGTCGATGAACAGGAAGAGATGGGCGGCTGCCTGCTGGACAGCCGCGAAACCCTGAACGACGAAGAGGCGAGTCAGTGGGTTAGTCAGGCATTGACCCAGCTTAAGGCGATGGAAAATGTGCAGCTACTGGCTAAAACCACTGCAAATGGCTATCACGATCATAATTTCGTGACGCTGCTTGAACGCAGGAGCGATCATCTGTCTATTACCGCGCCTTTTAGCGCAGGGTACAAACCGTCGCGCCAGCGCATGCACCGCGTACGTGCTAAGCGCGTGGTGCTGGCGACAGGTGCACATGAACGTCCGCTGGTTTATGCAGGCAATGATATTCCAGGCAACTATATTGCCGGTGCGGTTTCTGCCTATATTCGTCGCTATGGCGTAGTGCCTGGGCGCAAGCTGATACTTTCTACCAGCAATGACGAAGCCTATCGCGCAGCCCTGGACTGGGTAGACAGCGGCAATGAAGTGGTTGCCATCGTTGATGCGCGGATTAAGCCAGAGGGTGACTGGGTTAAACAAGCACGCTTAAAAGGGTTACGTATTATTGCCGGCAGTGCGGTGATTGAAGCGAGCGGATCGTCACGCGTTCGTAGCGTGAAGGTAGCAGAAATCGATATTGAACGTTTCCAGGTGAAAGGGCATATCACCACGCTGGAGTGCGATACGGTCGCCAGCTCTGGCGGCTACAGTCCAGTGATCCATCTTTCGTCGCATACGGGTGGACGCCCGGTGTGGCGGGACGATATTTTGGGCTTCGTGCCTTCAGCGGTTAAAGGCATGATCGTCGCAGGTGGCGCACACGGAATTTACGGGCTGTCAGACGTACTGCGTGATGGTTTACTTGCAGGCCAGCGTGCGGCGAATGAAACGGGCGGCGAGGCCAGTGAGTGTAGCTTGCCGAAAGCGAAAGTGCGTCGTGATACCGCCGCCGTGGCGCTGTATCAAATTCCCCACAGTAAAACCACAATGCGTGCGCCTAAGCAATTTGTCGATTTGCAAAACGATGTGACAGCCGCGTCGATTGAACTGGCAACGCGTGAAGGTTTTGAGTCTATCGAACATATCAAGCGTTATACCGTGATGGGTTTTGGTACCGATCAGGGCAAGCTCGGCAATATCAACGGCATGGCGATCGCGGCTCGCGTTCTGGGTCGCTCTATTCCTGATGTCGGCACCACCGTTTTCCGTCCGAACTACACGCCAGTGGCCTTTGGTGCCATTACCGGACGTCACTGCGGCGAACTGTTTCAGCCTGAGCGTTATACCGCGATGCACCAGTGGCATGTTGATCAAGGTGCGAAGTTTGAAGATGTCGGCCAGTGGAAACGTCCCTGGTATTTCCCACGCAAAGTCGCGGGAAAAACCGAGTCGATGCACGAAGCGGTAATCCGTGAATGTCGCGCGGTGCGTGAAAGCGTCGGGGTGTTAGATGCATCAACCCTGGGCAAAGTCGACATTCAGGGGCCAGATGCGCGCGAGTTCCTTGAGCGCGTCTACACCAATAAGTGGGCCAAACTGCCAGTGGGCAGAGTGCGTTATGGCTTGATGTGCCGTGATGATGGCATGGTCTTTGATGACGGTACCACCAGCTGCCTCGCCGATAATCATTTTCTGATGACTACCAGCACCGGCAATGCCGCAACGGTACTGGAATGGCTGGAATTATGGCACCAGACCGAATGGCCTGAGTTAAACGTTTACTTCAACTCAGTAACAGATCACTGGGCAACGATCTCGCTCTCCGGGCCTAAAGCGCGCCAGCTATTGGCAGAAATCTGCGACATCGATCTGAGCCGTGACGCGTTTAAATTTATGGACTGGCGCGAAGGCAAGGTAGCGAATGTACCTGCACGTGTTTTCCGTATCTCCTTTACTGGCGAGCTTTCTTACGAAATCAACGTGCAGGCGAATTATGCCTTACACGTCTGGGAAACCCTGTTCCAGCACGGTGAGCAGTACGGTTTGACGCCTTACGGTACAGAAACGATGCACGTTCTGCGCGCAGAGAAAGGCTTCATTATTGGCGGTCAGGATACCGATGGTTCGATGACGCCGGTTGATCTAGGCATGCAATGGTGTGTTGCCAATGACAAACCGTTCTCCTGGATTGGCAAGCGCGCCCATCTGCGACTGGATACCTGCCGCGACGACCGTAAGCAGCTGGTGGGATTACTGCCTAAAGATCCTAAAGTGGTGCTCGAAGAGGGCGCACAGGTGCTGTTTGATCCCCATCACGCTATTCCGGTACCGATGTCAGGCCACGTCACGTCGAGCTATTACAGCCCAACGCTGAACAGTGGCTTCGCTCTGGCAGTGGTGACCAGCGGTCATCAGCGTGTCGGTGACACCGTTTATCTGTCCGGTAGGGATGGCAAAATCCATGAAGCAAAGATTGTGAATTCGGTATTCATTGATCCAAAAGGAGAGCGCCAAAATGTCTGAGATCGCCTCGTTTAAAATGTTTGATTCACATCCAGACAGCGCCGTTCCCAAAGAATCGCCGTTAGCCTGGTCATTTAGCCATAGCGGTGTACCGGAGCGCAGCAAGGAGAGCGGCATCCTGATGCAGGAGCGTGCGTATCTGGGTCATCTCACGCTGCGCGGCGGCGCCATTGCACTGGATAAGGCGTTACGTAAGGTGCTGAACCTGTCGTTGCCAGCGCAACCGCTCTCTTTGGTCAGCGATCAGTCTGGTGACTACAGCGCACAGTGGATGTCGCCTGATGAATGGCTGCTGATTGTGCCACAAGGAAAAGAGTTTGAGGTTGAGCAGAAGCTACGCGAGGCGCTGGGCAAGGAGCATTATGCCATTGTGAATGTGAGCGGCGGCCAAACCCTGATCTCACTGGAAGGGGACAACGTACGGGAATTGCTGATGAAGTCAGTAACGTATGACGTGCACCCCAACAGTTTTCCGGCAGGCAAAGGCGTAGCGACCGTATTTGCTAAAGCCTCGGTGATCTTACGCCGACCTGATGAACGCCGCTGGGAACTGGTCGTACGCCGCAGCTTTGCTGATTATACCTGGCGCTGGTTGCTGGATGCAGGCGCTGAATACGGTATCGCCGTAAGTCATTAATGATTTGCCGTTATCAACTCGCTATCGGGCCGGTTATCCGGCCCGTTACAGGAATCTTTTTATGAGTCGCAATAACAATACCTGGATTATTACGGCCCAATGCCCCAGCCAGCTGGGCACCGTAGATGTAGTGACAAGCTTTCTTAAAGCACAACATTGCTATATTGCTGAACAACATTCGTTTGATGATAAACGTGCAAAACGCTTTTTTATTCGCACCGAATTTGAACCGCAAACCGAGGCGTTTGATGCCGCTGCGTTTCGCGACGGCTTTAACAACAGAGCAGCCGAATTTGGCATGTCATATGAATTAACGGAACCCGGTTTTAAGGTTCCTGTGGTGATCATGGTGTCGAAAACCGATCACTGTCTGAACGATCTGCTTTATCGCCATCGTACTGGCAAGCTCAATATTGACATCAAAGCGGTGATTTCAAACCATCCTGACCTTGAACACCTCGTAAGCTGGCACGGCTTGCCCTATCACTATTTTCCTGTCACGGCTGAAACCCGCAGCGAACAAGAAGAACAAATCTGGCAGGTGGTGCAGGAAACCGGGGCTGAATTAGTGGTACTTGCGCGTTATATGCAGGTACTGTCAGAGGATATGTGTAAAAAGCTGGCCGGACGTGCCATTAATATTCACCATTCCCTGCTGCCCGGCTTTAAAGGCGCGAAGCCTTACCATCAGGCTTACGATAAAGGCGTGAAATTAGTCGGAGCGACAGCGCATTTTATTAATGAAGATTTGGACGAAGGTCCCATTATTAGCCAGAAGGTTGATGTCGTTACACATTCCGATTATGCCGACGACCTGGTTGATAAAGGGCGCGATATTGAAAGACTGACGCTGGCGCATGCTGTTTCCTGCTATGCCGAACGCAGAGTGTTTTTATATAACAACCGGACCGTCGTATTTTCACGCTGATATTCAGGATGAAAGTGAAAAAATAAAAAATAGCAGGGTGCATTTTGCTGAATAGTGAAGTTTAAAGCTGGCAAATCTTTCTTAAATTGGTAAAGGCAATATATGGACGGATATGCAGAAGTAAAAACATTCGCGACTGTGCCCGACACAATCAAGCCTGATTTAAGGATCGGGTTTGTATTAATGAATAAATTTACGCTGAATTCGGTTGCGGGTTTAGTTGAGCCAATACGGTTTGCCGCTGACGTCGATTTTGCCAGCCGGCAAATATTTTGTCAGTGGGAATGGATGTCCTGGGACAACCGGCCTGTTACCAGCAGCTGCGGCATGCCGGTTTCCCCACCGCACCGCTCAACCTGGATGAAAACTGGGATTATGTGGTGCTGGCGGGGGTTGCTTGAAGAGACACGTAATCCGCCTGCGGGGCTGATAGAGGCTGTCAAAAAGCTATATGCCCGTAAAATACCCATCATTACGCTTTGCAGCGGCTCCTTTATTGCGGGCAAAGCAGGGTTGCTTGACGGTAAGCGTTGCGCCATACATTTCACCACGCGCGATGAGTTTAAACAGCGATTTCCTAAAGCGATACCGGTTATTGATCGCACCTATATTAGCGATGGGGGTTATCACCAGCCCAGGCGGGACGCCAGTGGACCTGGCGGTCGATATCATTCGTCGTCACTGTGGCGAATTGCGTGCACAAAAAGTATTGAAGTATCTGCTAACAGAAGAAGAAAAAGATAAAAAGCCGATAAATCAGCGTTGCAGCCTCGATAAAGAGGAGATGAGTTACGATGACGAACTGGTTAAAAACACCATAGCGTACATGAAGCACCATCTGCATACGCCGGTGCCGTTGCAGGAGATAACTGAGTTTATGCAGGTGAATACGCGACAGCTTAATCAGGCTTTTATTCGCAGCACCGGCGATACCGCTGCAGTACACTGGCGCAAGCTGCGGCTTGAACATGCGCGCAAGCTCATGACCAACTCCAGCAATAGTATCCAGGCCATCGCTAAAGCCTGTGGCTTCGCTGATGCCTCACATCTTATTGGCTGGTTTCGTAAGCAATATGGAGAAACGCCGACCCGTTTCAGAAAGCGTCGTCGCGAAGTCGAACGTCTTCTCAGAACAGAATAAAGCACCGCTAACGTCTCTGCTGTTCCCCCTGAACAACGCATTCAGCTAATATTTTGAGCTGAGTGCTATTGTTGTGGTCATTGATCCCCCTCACACTTTTTCTGTTACATCATTCATTTCGCCCATGCATTATTTCCAGCCATATAGCCAAAATATGTGTTGCGGTAGCGTAGGTTGTTAACAACTATCGTTATTTTTAACAGAAACGCCAGAAATGCCTGGGGTTTGTTTATGTTGTTGATATATAGAGATTTATTTACAGGTGCATGAAGGGGGTTTTTCAGTACCAATACGAAAATCAGGCCTGTTTCACAAAAATAAGAAAATGATATGAAGAAAATGTTAAAAGGATAACCTTCTGTTTTTAAAGGATTATGTTTAAAAAGGCTGCCTGTTCGTTATATTTTTTTAATTTTTCCTTTTATTCTCCTTTTTTGGCGAGTTGACCGATCAAAACGTTAAGTGCAATTATTTCCCTTACAAGTTCAGTGTTAAGTCACGAGGGCGCAAAGATGATTAATCAACACGCATTTTCTAAAAAAGCAGATTGCAATATCATTTCAATGAAAACCTCAGGAAACACGACGGTTAAAAATAAAAAGCGCGAAGTGATCTATTGCGCTATCGGTGAAGGAATGATTAACGTTCCTGAGGGAAATATCAGGCAGCGTTCCAATATCAATGCCTGTACTTCTCAAGGCGCTGTGTATCGACTATCGATTAAAGCGATTTATGAAACCTTAATGAAAATGGGAAGATTATTTTTAATTAAGGTCTTTTAAAATTTATGCAGATTGAATGATCAGGTAATGACAAAACTGCGTGAATTTAAAAACATCTTGTCACCTCCCGGAACAGTTCATATAAAAATGCATTCAAACACTGTCAGTTATTAATACTGACAGGTTTGGCTGCCTTACGCTGAAATATTAGGAGTCATCGTGTTTAGATTTGAGGGTATTTATACACCGGCTGTTACCCCTTACGCGGCAGATGGATCAATTGATATTAAACGCTTCTCTGATGTGATTGAGTCACTTATCGAGGCGCGCGTACATGGCATCATTATTGGTGGATCAACAGGCGAATATTATGCGCAGTCCGTTGATGAGCGGATGCAACTGGCTGCCCATGCAAAAGAGGTGATTGGCAACCGCCTGCCACTGGTTATCGGCACTGGTGCAACGCGTACTGAGGAATCGGTAGTGTATGCTGAGCAGGCGAAAGCGATTAAAGCTGATGCAATTCTCGTAGGGTCGCCGCCCTATGCGCTGCCAACGGAAGCGGAAAATGCGCACCACGCCCTGACCATCGATAAGGCCGCGCAGCTTCCCATTATGCTTTACAACTATCCCGGGCGAATGGGTGTCAGCATGGGTGACACGTTTTTCTCTGCGGTGAGTCAGTCTCCAAACGTTATTGCAATCAAAGAAAGTTCTGGCGATATCAACAATCTTCACCTGCTGGTGAATAAATACCTCAACATTGCCCCCTCCTGTGGATGGGACGATCAGGCTCTGGAATTTTTTGCCTGGGGCGCGACCAGTTGGGTCTGCGCTGGGTCAAATTTCATTCCGCGTGAGCATGTGGCGCTGTATGAAGCCTGTGTAATCGAAAAGGACTTCGATAAAGGCCGCAAAATCATGTCTGCGTTAATGCCGCTGATGAACTTCCTGGATGGCGGTAAGTTTGTGCAATCCATTAAATATGGATGTGAAGTAAACGGCCTGCATGCCGGTAAGGCACGCGCACCGTTGCTGCCGCTGAATGCACCAGAAGAACAGGCGCTACAAGCCGTTATCGCAGATGTGAAGCGTAACGTTGCTGCCGCTATGGCTAGCTAAGGAGCAATGATGACTGCTTATTCCCTTCAGGAGTGGACAGCTAAAGCGCAACAGTTGTCATTTCCCCACAATGCCTTTATTGCGGGTGCCTTTCGGCCTGCTTTATCAGGCAAGACGCTGGATACGGTTAATCCCGCTACGGGCGAAGTGTTAGCGAAACTCGCTGCTTGCGACACGGCGGACGTGGATTATGCCGTTAGCGAGGCGCGTAATGTTTTTGAGCGCGGCGACTGGCGTTTACAAGCCCCTCGGCGCGCAAAGGCGTTCTGCTGGCACTTGCGGATCTGCTTGAACAGCACAGCGATGAACTTGCGTTGATGGAAAGTCTCGACAGCGGTAAACCGATCGGTGAATGTCTGGCGGTTGACGTGCCGGAAACCCTCCACATTTTGCGCTGGCACGCCGAAGCGATCGACAAACTTTATGATCAGAGTGCGCCGGTTGGCAGTGAAGCCGTATCACTGATCGTACGTGAGCCAGTCGGGGTCGTGGGCTGTGTGCTGCCGTGGAATTTCCCGCTGTTGATGCTGGCATGGAAAATCGGTCCGGCGCTGGCAGCGGGATGCTCTGTCATCGTGAAACCGGCAGAACAAACATCGTTAACCAGCTTACGCGTGGCGGAATTAGCGCATCAGGCGGGCATTCCTGCTGGCGTGTTGAATATCGTTACCGGCACGGGCAAGGAAGTTGGCGAACCTGTCGGGTTGCATCCTGATATCGATATGGTGAGCTTCACCGGATCAACCGCAACCGGGCGTCGCTTCTTACACTATTCCGCCGAGTCTAATCTCAAACGTATTGTGCTGGAGTGCGGCGGTAAAAACCCGGCTATCGTGTTTGAGGATGCAGAAGACTTACAGTCCGTTGCTGAGCAGGTACTTAATGGTGCCTTGTGGAACATGGGTGAGAACTGCTCTGCAACCTCTCGTCTGCTGGTTCAGGAATCGGTTAAAGCACGTTTGCTGGCCTGTCTGTCAGACAAAATTGGCGAGTGGAAGATGGGAAATCCTCTGGATCCCAGCAATCGCCTCGGTACCATGATCAGCAAAGCGCATTATGAAAAAGTTCGCCAGTATCAGGCCATAGCGAAACAGTCAGGCAACATTCTGCACGGTGGTGAAACGGAAGAGGGCATTTATATACAGCCCACCATCGTGGATAACGTAAAGCGTGATAATGCGCTGTTCAGAGATGAGATTTTTGGGCCAATACTGACCGTTACCCCTTTTAAAACCACGGAAGAAGCCATCACGCTGGCCAACGACACCGACTATGGACTGGCTGCATCGGTATACACCTCAAACCTGCGCAAGGCATTAACCGTGTCTCGCGCCGTGCGGGCGGGAACCGTGACGGTTAATAGCTTTGGTGAAGGCGATGCCACTACGCCATTCGGCGGCTATAAACAGTCAGGCTTTGGTGGTCGTGATAAGTCGATATTTGCTCACGATCAGTACACTGAGTTGAAAACAATCTGGATCGATCTCAGTGGAGCGTCATCATGAGTACGCTCACTATCAATCGCTTTCCGGTTGATACCGGGCGCTCAGGTTGGGAGGCAATCTCCCAACGCACGCTGCCGATGAAAACCCTCTATGAGCACATTCAGGCGGACTGGCTGATCATCGGTGCGGGCTTTGCCGGATTGTCTGCAGCAAGACGACTGAGCCAGCTGCGCCCGGGTGAGAAAATTGTCATTCTTGACGCTTGTGAAATGGCCACCGGCCCGGCAGGTCGTAACTCCGGCTTTATGATTGACGTGCCACACAATCTCTCATCAGGGGAGTATGTCGGTTCTGGCGATGAAGCCACAGCGACTGAAATCAGCCGTAACCGTCTGGCGATTGATTTTGCTCGTTCAGCGTCGGTGGAATATGGCATGTCGCAGCGAACCTTCAATCCGTGGGGCAAAATTAATGCCTCCGCTACCCGACGTGGCGTTGAGCACAATGCGCATTATGCTAAAGCGTTATCTAAGTTAGGTGAACAATATCGCCTGCTCGATGCCCAGGATATGCGGGAAATCACCGGTTCGGCTTACTTTCGTGATGGCTTGTATACGCCGGGTGCTGTGA
>JAGTWN010000010.1 GCA_018842655.1 Candidatus Pantoea haifensis
ACAGCTATCTCTTGGATTTCATTTTCAAGTTGAAAATCAATTTGGATGTTTGATTCATATTTTAATTTCAACACCCATGAGGAAATTTTAGTCTGCCTTTTATCTAACATTTTTTTCGCATGGCAACATTTCGCCATCATTGCCTCTAACTCTTTTTTGTTATCCTCAAGCGAAAGGATATACTGAACAATCTCTTGCTGACAGCTAAGCAACATACCTTGAGCTCTAATCATATTGTAGATTTGTTCACGGCTCTGCACGCCTGACGGTATAATGTCTTCAAGCTGTTTGTTAAGATGTTCAATTTCACTCATGGCATTTTTCAGTTTATCATCAATGGTAATTAATTTGCGATTGATACAATGAATTTCCCTGTTTAAAAGAAATTGTTTTTTCTCAAGAAACATTAAAAAAGAACGTCCTTTATGTAAGGCATTCATATAATCTTTCCCAGCAAGTTATAATGGCGGTTTTTTCTGCAAGTGGCTGTTTTAAGAATTCTTCCATAATCTTCTTTTTATCAAATGCCTCGTCATTATCAGGATTCTCTCCTGGGCGGTATTCACCTAAATCTATATAAAGTTGCATCTCTTGTTGTCTGACCATAAGCTCACGAAAGCGTGAGGCCGCATTTAATTTCTCATCATTATTAACTTGCTGAAATATTCGGCTGATACTTTGCAGGATATCGATAGCTGGATAATGTCCCTGCGCAGCCAACTTCTTACTAAGATAAATATGGCCATCAAGAATCGAACGAACTTCATCTCCAATGACGTCAGGTTCTTCTTCATTTTCAATGAGAACGGTATAAAAAGCCGTTACGGAGCCCGTGTAAAAACGGCCCGGCCTTTCAAGAATTTTTGGCAGAGCTTCAAAAACCGAGGCGGGATAACCGCGGCGTGCCGGCAATTCTCCCATACTCAGCGCCAGGTCGCGTAATGCACGAGCATATCGAGTAATGGAATCGATAAAGAGCAGCACGTTTTTACCCTGGCTACTGTAATATTCGGCTATTGCAGTGGCGATTTGTGCTGCGTTGCAACGTTCCACGCATGAACGGTCAGAGGTGGCATACACGACAACGATTTGATTATGCCGAGATGAACGCTTGAGCTCTTCTACAAACTCAGTCACTTCACGGCCCCGCTCACCAATCAAGCCAATGACGTAGATATCGGCATCTGAGTGTTCAACAATCATACTCATCAGTGACGTTTTACCGCAGCCGGCAGCAGCAAAAATACCGACACGCTGCCCTTTTGCACAAGTGAGTAAACTGTCTATAGCGCGTATACCCGTCGCCAGTACTTCTGTAACGGGTTTGCGCTCGGTAAAATCCTTTGGTTTACCTGAGACAAGCAAACTTTCGCTCTCTGTCACTTCAGTGGTTATGTCGTTTTCATTCAAGCGATCTTTGATATTGCCTGTAGCATCTAGAACAGCCCCGGCTATCTGTTCATGCATTTTGAATTCGAATGGTTTTCCAGTGGGTATGAAGACGTTACTTCGGGAATACCCTTGATTATCATTCAGCAAGCTAAGCAATGTATGTTCTTTAGTGAAAGCAATAACCTGTGCGTAGCCGATGACAGATGCATCTGAAAGCGATTTCTGTATTTCACAAATCTCACCGATTTGCGTATCAGGTAATAAGGCCTCTACAACATTACCCTGAATGCGAATCGGATGAGAAATATGCACAAAACATTGCTTATTCATGCTGATCGGCTTCCGTAATTAGTGCAGTGCATTACGGTATTGCACTAAAATGGTCAGGAAAGTGTCTAACATATTCATAAAGGATGAAGCAGAATCAAGGTGATTCTCTTTAACCATCGCGCGTATTTCTAAGTTCCCATTGGCTAAATATAGCGCGGGCTGACCGAGGTAAAACACTTCTTCATCATGCTCAAGAATGAGTGACAGTAAATTGGCGCTACAGTAATTAAGAGCTGATTCTGAATACTGACCGAGTTGCGACCAAACCCAAACCTCATCAGTATCACATTTCAGATGGATAGCCGGAATGTCATCTTTCATGTTAAGCGAAATTGTTGAGTGATTACTTAAGTCGCTTTCGATTAAATCATTTGCGCCCACTTCCTTTAACATTTCATTTAAAATTTCAGCAATATTATATTTCATTTTATCCTCTCTTAGTTTCTTAGTGAACCGATAACATCTAATTTTACCGTATTGGATATTTCACCAAATGAAAGCACTTCCATTTCTGGATAATGCCCTTCAACTAGTTTTTTTACGAAACGGCGTATATCAAGCGAGACCATTAAAATGACATCACGTGCATTGATTCCATTAACCTGGATACATTCGCTCAGCCTTTGGATAATCGCTTCTGTTTCAGGAGGGGTAAGATTTATAAACGTTCCTGAAGATGTCTGCCTAACGCCCTCTCTAATCATATTTTCAAGTTCATGCGACATAACAAGTGTTCTTATTTTTCCATCAATGGAAAACCGATTTGATATATAGCGTGATAAAACACCCCGAACATGTTCAACCAACATAATCGGGTCCTTTTCCTTGGGTGACCATTGCACGAGAGCCTCCAGAATTAAGCGCATATTTCTGATGGAGATTCGCTCCTGAAGCAGGCGCTGGAAGACTTCCGTGATACGTTGCACTGTATTGTTACGGTAACATTCTTTTAATAATTCTGGATATTTAGTCTCTAAATCGTCCAGTAATGTTTTGGATTCCTGAATACCAAAGAATTCTGATATGTTATGTGCCAGTAACGAGGAAATGCATGCATAAAACTCAGCGATGGCGCTTCGTGTAATAAAACCTAATTTATGCGCGCGTTCGCACCTATCTTCAGGCAGCCAAAACGTTGTCTCTTGTTCGCTCTCAACGATATGCACAGAATTATCGATCACCTGATATTCGTCTCCGCGCATTAAAATTTTACTCATGCCTGGCAGTACATCATAGCTCGCAACGCGAATTTCATTAATAGCAATAGTTAACTTTCCCGGTTCGGCATCTTCACTATAGTTCATCAGAATATTGGGTAGTCTGACACCGTATTCTATAAAGAATTCCTTCTTCAGGAATGAGGTAATATTGTACTCATTCAGAAGCTTTTCATGACCTTTGAATGCAGTAATAATCAGAGGGACTGTTTCAGGAATATACTCTCCATCAATAACAACAGGTTTTGGCTTGTTATCTTGCGCGTCAGCCTCACTGTTGTCTTCCGTTATGGTTTTGTCTTTTTCTTTTCATCTCGCCAGTGTTTTATATATAAAGCGACAAGAATAGAGGCCAAAACAACAAACACAGGCAATGGAAAGCCAGGCAAAAGCCCTAATCCTATACAAAGAAAAGCAGTTACAAGTAATATGAACTTATTTGAGAACATATCTTGAATGACTTTAGCACCCAGATTACTTTTTTCATTATCATTGACTCGGGTAACAATAAAACCGCCACTGATTGAAATGAGCAGTGCGGGAATCTGCGCAACCAAAGCATCGCCGATGGTTAATAAAGTATATACAGACACGGCTTGTGAAACCTCCATGCCATGCTGGAGTACACCGACCGATATTCCCCCTATTAAATTAACAAAAATGATAACAATACCTGCTATTGCATCACCTTTGATAAACTTCATTGCTCCATCAAGCGCGCCGTAAAGCTGGCTTTCAGCTTCCAGATCACTGCGGCGACGGATAACCTCTTTTTCATTAATTATACCCGCCTTCAGGTCAGCATCTATACTCATTTGCTTACCTGGCATCGCATCCAGAGAGAATCGCGCAGCAACTTCCGCAATACGTTCAGAACCCTTTGTAATAACAATGAATTGCACAATTGTGACGATGAAAAATACAACGAAACCAACGATAAGATTATCTGCAATAACAAACTCACCGAAGCTTGCGACGATTTCACCTGCATCAGCATCTTTGAGAATTAATCGGGTAGTACTGATTGATATAGCCAGCCTGAAAATTGTGCTAATCAAAAGGACTGAAGGAAATGAGGAGTATTCCAATATGCGAGTAATATAAAAAGAACCCAGAAATATTAACAAGGCGATAGTTAGATTAATGCCAATAAAAAAATCAACTAAAATAGTAGGAAGTGGAATGATAAGCATGGCGACGACCATGATCATCATCGTAAGAATAATAAGCTCAGGCCGGTTTCTTATTTGAAGGATAAATTCGCGCATTCTAAATTACCATCGCATTGATGCGGTTAATAAGAAAAAATCTATTGTTATCACTTGTAGTATTCCTTCCAGTTCCCCAGATTTCTTTCCTTTGCTTCCAGCTGTGTCACTAAGTCTGTGAGCGTAGTCAACAGGAGTTCCTTGGCGTCCATATTGGGAAAAATCCTTTCTGGAGTCTCACTAAATATCACTTTTAGTGATTGCAATACAGCTGCGCGTTCTTTGATAAACAAATTTCGTAAAAAAGATTCATTAAAGTATTTTAAATTCTCCTCCAGTAAGTCTTGCGCAAGGAGGCCATTAATATAAATACCAAGGATGCTTTTTTTACAATCAATTATATTTTCTTTATGCATTCGTTCAAAAAAAGATAGATTTGAAAATCGCTGCAGTAATTTCTGATCCATCGTGTGAATGACCCTTGTGTCAGATAATTTTTCACTCAGCGGACCAAACTCTTCATAGTGAATGCCCGGTACAAGTGCTTTGATATCGATAATCAAGGCGCTCATCATAAATGCCAACATTCGTAAGCGATTGTTGAAACCGTATTGTTCTATCCAGTCATTGTAAATATAGCTACAAGGCAAATCTAATTTAAGGAAGCGTAAATAGCCAGAGCGCAATTCTTTGGCAGTTAAAGGCTGATTGCCGCCTTCAGTGCTGAAATTACGCGCCAGTTGGCCAACATTCATTCCTGAACGCATTTTCTGGCTGTCTGAAAACTTTTCGAAATCATCAATCGCCTCTTTAATCTTTTCCTTCATCAATTTTGTCAGCTGGCGGCTCTTCAGTAATTCTTTCAAGGCCAGCATAAGGTCGCTATCATCCGGGAAAAGGCTGCGGGCTAAATTTAGCAAGTTATCTTTTTGCAATAACGTTTTGGTAACATGCCTGATTAATGTCTCTAATTTCTCTTCTGCTTTATATTCAAGTATTGATGCGATTAAATCATTTTCGCCATCATTCTGCTTACGCCCGGTGCGATTGAAACGACCAAAAGCACTCAGGATATCGGCCATTTCCTCCGCAGCGTCATGAAGAGCTACTTGCAAATTGATAACGGGTTCCCTGTCAAAATCATCAATAGCCGGAGCACGGCTTGATGTATTTACTGTGTTATCTTGATGACCAAAATTATGAGAACCTGCAGGACGAATTAGCATTGTTTATTACCTGTCCTGTTAATTTTGTTTCATATATTGCTGTAACATAGAAACAGTTGATTTCAATGTGACCTGGTCACCAGAAATATTTTTTCCTAATTCTGGGTTTTCGCTGAGCTTTCCCTGCCAGGTTTCGCCATGTGATAGCACTCTGGGTTGAATAAGAAACAGACGAATCATATCTTTATGACTTGTGTAACTATAATCGAACAGCCATTTTCCTACTAAAGGAATATCCTTGAGTAAAGGAATGCCAATACTATGATATTCATCCTGTTTACGGGTATATCCGCCAACTAACAGGCTGTATCCCATTGGTACTCGCGCCCCGGTGCTAATTTGTGTGTTGTTTACCACAGGCAATGTATCAACCAGTACAGTCTTGCCATCTGAATTAACAGGTAACGTGCCATCATTGATATTTAAGATCATTTCAATTTCTTTGCTGCGGTTCGCCAGACGTGGTAACACGCTGATCATGGTTCCATACGTCACTTTTTCTAAAGAAGAGGTTCTCTCGCCAACAAGCCGGGCGTAAAAACTACTGTTATTATCAAAAAGTGCCGGAACGTTTTCCTGTGTCAGTATCTCGGGACGGGAAACGACTTGTGCATTACCCTTTCTGGCCAGTGCAGAAACGTCAGCTAAAAAGTTCAAACTGTTGGTTGGTGTTAACGTGCTGGTGTTAAATCGAAGTCCGGTTTTTCCTACTGTTGCAGATCCCTGCCAGCGGATACCTAATTCATTAACATCTTCTTTCGAGACATCTAAAATCCATAATGAAAGCTGGATCTGTTGTTTTGGGATATCAATAGCATTGACTAAATCTTCAACAAAACCGACTTGTCTTGACGAGCCCTGGATCAAAAGACTGTTTGTATCAGTGTAAGCCACGATATTGATCGGGTTTTCATGATGAGAGAGAGTACGTTTTGCTCGTGCTCCCTGCGGGGCGCTATTAAAGGAAGGTAAAAGAGGATAATTGCCTGTTTGCTGTGGAGCTATATTCTCTAATGCCTGGCGCGTTTCAGAATCAACCGTAATACTGGCTGCCCCAATAGTTGCTTGTTGACGGCTTCCCACCGCCGGGCTGTTCAATAGTTGATTCAGAACGGTAGCAACGCCAGGGATCGTTTTCTGTTCACCGCGCTGTGTATAAACGCGATCATTCACAAACGTATTTTTTAACTTCAATACGCGGATCGTTGTCTCGCCGCTACTCGCATGTGAATACGTTACATCAATGTATTTGGCTGCTGCTGCTACCAGCTCAACATAGACTGGAGGCCCTGATATGTAAAATGATCCTGAATGACCATTCGATTTGGGTGGAAAACGCACATCATACAGACCAGTAGATTTTAAATAAGCAACTAATCGATCAAAGGGAGCATGGCTCAGCCTGATGACACGGCTTTGAATTTCATTAGCATCATATATATAGATGGAGCTGCCGTCGTCATACCATATCAAAGCTGTTTTTTCCGCTACGGAGATCAGCAATTCTTTTGGTTTTGATAAGTCAAAGTTTCCCGAAACGCGCTTCTTAACGGCTTCGCTACTGACAATAACAGGCTTGTGTAAGAGGCTGCCAATAACGTAAAAAAGCTGCTGAATACTGTTATTACTCGCGACATAGATATTTTCATTTGGCATTGTCAAAGCGGAATCAGTTTGAAAATCATTTGATTTTTTTGATCAAATAATGTTCCATAGGCAGGGTTAAGCATACATGTGCTGACTAACATTACCACCACACTATACTGTGAAAATTTAGCTATCAAGCGACTCATTGAAATAACCTTCAAGTTTTTTAAACTCCTTTGGAGTTAAACCAAATATTTTTTTATTTCTGTGGAGAAATGCGATGAAGAAGCATAACCATTATTCCATGCCACTGAAGAGATAGAATCATCGCCTTCTATCAGCTGTAACGCACTGTTTGCTGCTCGCCACATTCTTACTTTCTTTTTCGGCCCGCAAGAAAAAATGTTATAGCATAACTTTCTGAAATAAGATTCGGAAACGCCATATTCTTTGCAAGCGTTATATATTTTGTTGGCATCGCTTTCTCGATCAATATCTACAACTTGTTTTAATAAAAATTGTACTATCCAGTAACTTTCTCTTTTCCGTATAAAGTTAAACAACTTATTCATTGCATATCTATGCACAGTGGCGTTGTTTTCAAAAAGAACGTACATAAAAGAAATGTTATTGTTTTGGAGTTCTATAGCAAATGCGTCATCATGCTCAAATAGCAAGCTGCCATTGCCCTCAGCTACACTATTTAATTCATTGTTATTAAGTGCCGTAAATTTCGCTTCTCTAAATGCTATCAGGGTAATAAGTTCTGCTAATGGGCAGTGCTCAATCTCCCACTCACCCGTCAGGCTAAGTTTCATCGCATTTTTCGCTATAACAAGGGTAGGTTTATTGCCTTCATAAGCATAATGATCATCACCCTTTGCGCAGGTTATTTTAAAGTAACTGGTGCTGTGTTGTGGTTTAATAATCATTGCTGAATAAAGCATTATCTTGATATTGCCATCAGTGAAGTTTGCTTTTTCTTTTCTTATTAGTTCTAATTTTGGCATCTCATGCTTGAAGTTTATATCTTTGTTAATGATGTTTTTTTCATATTAACTCCCATAAAGCATGCCATTATTAAATAGTAAGCCTTTTATCAATAAAGATCTGAAGGTCTAAAGTTCAATAAGCCCGGCTTTCCCTTTGGAATAAGGCTACGACACTCAGGATTAACTATCGTGATCTAACAATCAACCAAAAAAACTTAATTAAACGTTTAAGATTAAATATAAGTAATTAAAATGCTTATAAGGAATTGCAAATGCTGCATAAGAAATTAATAAAGAGGTATTGATAAGGAGTTGACTTGTTTTCATTGACTAAGGATTTGTAAGAACATTACTATCCGCTCATGAATGACAAGCCAGTAAGCATACGTCTTGCAATAAATAAGTTTCTTGATGATTGGGCATAATAAGATAACCATGACCAGTGAAACAGATAAAAATAGCATAGCTGATACAAATCCTGTTGAGTGTTTTACACTAAAGATTTTCTTTGGGCCAATGTTTGGATGCGAATTGCATCTCCCTGCTGATAATTATTTCATTATCATCCACAACAATTTGGTTCCTGATACTGGAAAACAACATTTTCCTGGCGATAATTTATCATCAGATCACGCTGCTGAATATGCTTTAAAAACATTGTATATTCCATGTGAAATTGACTCCCCAAATATCGCTTTACATCTTTCCAGGGCGGAATTTTCTGGCGACAGGGGCGGGTATAAAGCAGAGATAAATGACATCAGTGGTTTTGGTGCTTCACTGATGTATGAAAATGAAATTTTCAGGCATCAACATATCGCTTTTGCGCTGAAAAAAGTCAAGACAGTTGGAGCGATGAAATAATTAATTTTAATTCCATCCACAGTGTAAACCGTGCTGGCAAACTGTCAGGAATTATTAATGAGGTTAAATCAAAGAGAGGTTTTAAGAAGATAATAGCTATCGTTTTAATTATTTTATTATTGTCTGTTGGCGTTATAAGCACTTATAAAAACCATGAATATAATAACGAACTGGATGCAGTACGCCAATCTCTTGCGGGTTCTCCCTCACCAGTTAGCATCCTGAGAGGGCATGATAAAGCTATCTATGCTATCGCTGACGATTACAGATCATATCAATGGTTAAAAGAGGCAGCCTTCAAACTAACAAATGTGCATCATATTACGCCCTTATGGAAGAAGGATATAAAGCAAGACATTGTTGAGCAATTGAGAAAAAAGGTTACCCCGTGTTGCAGTTAGACATGACACAGTTGAGCCATCCTGTTTTGTTCGTTTATAAACCTTTAAATGTTAGCCAGACCACGCACTTAAAATCGCTATTTTTGAAAAAATTCATTTTGCTGATGATATTGACATCGTTCTTCGGGAAAAGATTGAATTACTTAAACAGGCTCGTCAGGGACTTGATCGGTTACATATTTATTATCGTCAAATTAAAACGGAAAGTGGTTACGCACTTGTTGTAAGAGATACGTTAAGCGACCATATGATTCTTGCACTTAGACGTTTTATACATGATTTTTACCACCAGTGGGGAAATGATGTCATCAATTTCTCAATCAACCTTGATGAGAACTGGCTCCAAAATAAGTCCTATCTGAGTTCTAAAAATGGTTACTTATTTCTTAACCCACTTCACTGGTACTTTCCCATCAGCAAAGGAGATTTATAATATGCCAACAATAACCCCCGCCGCTTAACTGGGCCGGAGATTACTTTCTGGATAAACTGGCCTATGGCTTTGAAACTGGTGCTTCTGGCATGATGGCAGATTTAGCCGCTGCGGAAGAACAGCTTAAGGCTGATCCATCCAATCCCTCTGTTTTAGCAAATTATCAAGCCAAGCTGCAAGAATACACCCTTTTTCGTAATGCACAAACCAGCACTGTAAAAGTCTATAAAGATATTGGCGCTGCAATTATCCAAAACTTCCGTTAATTTCATACAAGAGGTACGGTTTACCGTACCTTTTTAATAAGGATAAATCATGAGCTTAACAATCGACTCTATTCAGGCATTGATAAAGAATTTTTCAGGTGATTTAGATGTCAAAAATGATCCTTCTATTACTGTCAGCGATAAATCATTTGATGCGATTGTGTCGAATGCTTTCAATAAAGTAAGTGACACACATTCAGATTATAAACGTGTTGTTAATGCTTTAAGTCAATCACCAGAGTTCACAAGTAACCCTGAAATGTTACAACATCTACAAAATTATCTCGGTGAATACAGTAATTATGTATCTCTGGTAAGTGCACTTTCTCGTAAAGTCGTCAGCACTATAGAAACACTGGAAAAATCCCAGTGATATATAAGTATAACTTGATAAGATTTATCATTGTGTGTTTCTCTGCTTTTTTAATCACTGCATGCAACGATAACAAACTACTTGATAATTTGACTCAGCAGCAGGCTAACCAGGTATTAGCTATATTACAGCAGCATAATATCTCAGCGCAAAAAACGGGCACCCTAAAAGGGGTTATAGTATAACTGTTGGAAAGACGGAAACGACTTCCGCGCTCTCAGTCATAAATCAATATCAACTTCCCTGGCAAGCGGATGTGCAAATCCAACAAGCTTTTCCAGACAGCTCTCTTGTCGCATCACCTCAAGCAGAACACGCAAAGGTAATTTCGTTACAAGAACAGCGGCTGGAGCAATCGCTACGCATTATTGGTGAAGTTGTTAATGCTAAAGTACATATCAGTTACCCTTCTTTTGAAAAAATGGTAACGGCAAAAGCTATACAGCGCATGTTGGTGTGTTAATCACATATAAAGGAGATGTAGAAGAAAATATTTTCATATCTCAAATCAAATCTTTTATCAAAAACAGCATTGAAAATGTCAGTTATGAAAATATTTCCGTGGTGCTATTCCATGCACCTACAATTCAACACGCACCTCCCATGCCGGCCGCCGCTAAAGATACTAATGCCTGGATTATGCCGCTTATTGCTTTTATCGGAATGATAACTATTGGTGGCTATTTTCTATTTACCAAACGGAATGCCCGAACATCCGTTACGGGAAATAAAGATTCCAATGAAACAATATAAGATAGATGTAAGAGATTAGGCTTATGTTTAATGATGAAGATAAAATAGTCAAAATTTTATATAACCCGCTAAGTTATACACACTTGAGTCATCTACCGGAGGCTTTCCTTCCGGTTAACTCTTATAACATGATGTTGCTCAATGAATGGTTATATATTAATAAAAATTTGCCAGACTTTGATGAGACTCAACGTGACTGGTACGTTTGTTGTGAAGTGTTACTAAAAAACTGGATGAAGATGTCATCTGTGGCGCATTTGACGGGGGGCTATTTATTGAGGGAGGATCTGCGTGGCTACACGCCTTTAGTACTTACTGATCCTTTGCTTTCAATGTTCATTTCCTTACCATTAAAAACACGAGTCATTTTACCCGAGGCGCGTTATTCGCCTCATGATACGCTTCGTTGTGGCGCAGCCTTTATTCTTCGACAATTTACCCTACTGCCCTTTGCATTCAGACAACGTTTTCTTTTGATTTTTCCCTTTGAGATGGAACTCATCAATCTGGATTGTTCACCTGATCCCGATAATTTCAACTTAATCAACATGGCAATTAATTATGCGAATAATATCTCTCGATGAATTACCCGACGATTTCAGAGATGTTTTTATAATAAAATACAGTGACAGAGTCCGAAAGAAAAAAATGGGGCTTGCTATAGAGAGGACAATCAATCTTTGCAATGAAATATATAAGGATAGTGAAAAAGAAAACCATAAAAGATATGAAGAGTTAACGCGCAAAGCATTTACTGAAGGCTATGAAAAATTTTTCTGTGAATTTTTATCGGTAGTTTGTCAGTATGAAAATTTGCAGAAAAAGAACTTTGCTGACTATCGTCGTTCATTAATAGATAAATTAAAGGGTTCTCTGCGTGATCCCATCATTGTTGAAAGAATCATTTTCTATCTTAATAATGAATGTGAACGTTATGAAGAATTGACGCTAATTATTCCCGAAAATATTAAGCTGCCTGATTCTGTAGCATCACTTAAGATCATCAGGACCGAAGATGAAAGTATTACCCTTCGTTCGGGTTCTCGTGCTGTAAGGTTTCCAACAGGGAGTTTATGCCAGCAGTGGATGGATGAAGCAGATAATAAGCAGCGTTCAAACATGAAAGACAAAGCTTCAATCTTGCAAGGCTTTATAAATAGTTTATCTGCGCATCTTCCCTCAAGTGAGTTGCTTTTAACCGATAACGCAAATGGTGATTAAATGATTACTGTAAACAAACCAAATGATAATAATTCTCCTTTTCCGAATAATGTATCCGATTCAAATGGAGAGATGTTTATGAAAATGCTCAATAAAAAAGCTAGTGAGCAGGTGACTGGCGAAGATTTAGCAGTGCAATTGTCTGTTTTTAACTTTATACAAAAAGTTTTTATAGATGACGGTACGACAGTTAAACCAGAGCTTTGGTGAATTTTTGAATCAACCCGGTCTACTGGTCGGGTTATAAATTAAAAGGACTATGTTTCCCATTAAATTATTGCTTTTTGCTTTTCTTATTTTCCCTGTCAATAAAGGAGATGCGAGTGATTGTATTACTGAGGCTGCTCAATGCTTTGATTTAAACCTTGTCCTCATTAAAGTCATCATTTGGCAAGAGTCTCAGGGAGTTCAGGAAAGAAAAAACGAAAATAGCAATAAACGTATGATGTAGGCTTAATGCAAACAATAGCATACATTTTGATTAGTTCGATAAAATGGGCATTGCCGCAGTTTAACTAAAAAATAACGGTTGCGTAAATGTTTTTTCAGGTTCTTTCCTTTTACAGAGGAACATCCTCCGTCATGGATATCCCTGAGAAGCTACAGGTAATTATCATTCTAAAAATGAAGTGCATAACAAAAAGTATGTAGATAACCTTATTATAAACATTAGCTCCAACTTTAATAGGGTTGATTTTTTGAAAGTCTTTACATTTTCACCGGGTGCAGTATGGCAACGTTTCATAAAGTATTGCAAGCGAAGATAATTGATCCGGGTTTTATTGCTGGGCCACATTGCTCTGAATAGTTAATTGATTATTCATTTCTTCTTTTTATGCGCAGAACAGCAGAAAAATTACGCCCTGCATAATTAGCCCTTCACTAATCATTATTGATTGCTCAGGTCAGTTACTTTCTGGCTTCTTTTAAAACATCACGGATAGCGTGAAATATCCAGGGAAGAAACAGTCGCGGTAACAGCGAAACCTTCTGAACAACGCTTGTTTTTCAATTTGTGGATAGGTGATAAAGAAAGGTATCAAAGCAAGACAAAGCGGGAAGAGAAAAAAGAGGTGATTCATCAGAAAAATATTTTATCTGCTTGAGTATCACGTCTGGCCCTCAGCGGTGCATAAGACCAGACGTGCTATTGCGATCACTATGCTGCAGCCCCTTTCGGCTGAGTAGCGAGATGTCCAGCCCAGAGACCAGCCACCCATTTTACGCCTTTAGCCGTAAAGCGTGCCTGTGAAAAGGCATGCTGGTTTTCACCGACACCTGAATGCAAAGTAAAATACCCGGCCTGCAGGTGATAATGCTGCGGTGTCAGAGCGCCATTCGCGCGGTACATAATATTGCGTTCCAGCAAAAACTGGCGGAACTCTGTTTCTTTCACCTTCAGCATTTTACAAAGTTGGCGAAAACCAAGCGATTCTTCAACCTGCACAAAGCGATCAAAAAATTCCGCCTTTGGGGCAGAAAGCGCCAGTTGTTGTTCCGCTGCCTGACGCTGTTCGAACTGTTCAGCCCAGGCGCGAGCCGCCGCTGCAGGATTAGTGAAGTCCGGTAAATGGGCATTTTTTCACGATCCTGCCAGCGATCTAACGCTTCCGCTGTAAATCCCGGAGAAAGGCGGGCAACCGCAAACAATGAATCGCGTTTGTTCAGGCAATACTCCTGACGCATTTCCCCTTCATGCTCATACAAATTAATCATTATAGGCTGCGTGAGGCGCTGCGCGGTTTCCAGACTTTTGATCAGGCGTTTTACTTCGCCGTGCGTAATGCCGGTCAATTTGGCAATTTCACGACTGCTCATCGTAACCGATTGATCCAATGTGTTGAGGTTTTCTGTCGACATCATCATAGGCTTCACCATCCACTTACTCACACCAATACCCAGCGGGCAGTAGAAATATTATACAAAGACCTGTTTAAATATCCAGTGTTTTTTTAACCGATCTTGTTATCTAGAGCGTTAACTTATTGGGGGTTTACTCACAAAGCTATTACGACTGATAAAGTCGGACACAGATTCTTTACATTACAGTATACTGCGAGCAGTCGAACCTCATTGGCTACGCTGTTAAAGGCATTAACATCGGTCGCATAGCCGTTTTTGCATCAAGATTTGATTCAATAGCGGTAAAAATAAGAGAGGAGTTAATGCCTAAAATGTGCCTGTGAGGACTAACTTTATCAATGCGGATGCGGGATCCTGATTGATTCGCAACCTCCGCACAGTCACTTTTACTGGAGTAATCATGCAACCGTTGAAAGTCGCCTTTATCAAAGCAAACTGGCACAGCGAGATTGTTTCTCAGGCCCTGGTGGGGTTTCAGCAAGAATTAGAGAATCGCGGCGCGCCGTTTGAAATTACAACGTGGGACGTTCCGGGTGCGTTTGAGATGCCGCTTTTGGCACAACGTCTGGCTCAAACAGGCAAATACGACGCCATTGTTTGTGCTGCGCTGGTGGTTGATGGTGGCATTTATCGTCATGATTTTGTTGCCCAGTCTGTAGTAAGCGGTTTGATGCAGGCGCAGCTTGCGACCAATGTGCCCGTGTTTTCTGTTTCACTCACGCCACATAATTTCCAGCCTGCTGAAGAATTTATCGACTTCTATACCGCGCATTTTGTGAAAAAAGGCAAAGAAGCCGCCCGTGCTGTAAGCCAAATTCATGCGCTGGAGCTGTAACTCACCGCTGCGTTAACGTTGTAAACGCTGCCAGTTTTCAGTTACCGGCAGCGTGTTTATCTTATAAACAACCGCCCCTGACCCGCTAAGCCAGCTGATACGCCCTCTTTCATTGCCTCATTACCCAGGCAGCACCTGGATCGCATCAGGTTCTCAGACATACCACCATCCACTGGCAGACCCTCTGTTTCCGATACAACGAGACAACGCCATGAGTCTGACTGGACGACAGCCGCAGGAGAGTCCTTTTTACCGAGAGGAAAGTTTTGCCGTGTGGCATTAAAAAAGGGAGAAAGAAGAAAGCGTGTTTAGCGCATCGCCACCGCAACGCGCTAAACATCATGCTCAACCTTGCGCGTCGTTGTGCTCTGCGAACGAGGCCTTATTACGTGTTACAGAATAAGCTACTTTTTTAACGTTTTCAGGTGATGTTGTGATCTCAACTGGCGCAATAGTGACGCGGCCTAAACCAAATAGTGTTGGGACATAACCCCCAACCTTATGCTTGCCCGCTGGCACATGAATAAGTTTACTTTCACCGTTAAGCAATTCACCGGCATCTTTGCCGTCGACGGTCAGGTAGACATTAGAACCATCATCTGCACGAGTCACAATGTGCGAAACATTGATTTGCGTTGGACCGACAGCAAATTCATTTGGTGCATCTTCAGATGAATGTTTGGCGCATCCCGCCAACAGGGTAGCGGCTGTGAGCGCGGCGAGTGTAAAACGATAACGCATTATGGCAGTCTTTCTCCATGGCAATTGAATTATCTATTTTAGCGTTTTTAACCGGGGATTAAAGCCCGGAGAGAGTCGGCATGCTCTTAAAAAATAATTTTAAATGCCAAGATCTTGTCAGGTGTTTTCGTTGCTTTGCCTGCGCGGTATGCATTACTCACAGAAACCCGCCTGTAAACCCGTATGTATCAGGGTGCCTGGCATCTGCTCTCCCCTGTTTCTGGCAAAGGCGGCTTTTTTTACGCTTTTTATCTGACGTATAAGTTTTCTATCAATAAGATTATTGATAATAAAAATCAGTCGTTAAGAACAATCTCCATCCTTACTTTTGAAAATCACGCTAGCTCACCCCTTAACAAACCTTTCTATTTGACTTAATGAGGTTCATAGTGGTTTTTCATCCTCGGTGAACCCGACGGCCACCCCCTGCATAGGGATTAATATGCAACTTCATACCACAGACACTGTTTGCGCAATAACCGGCACGCATCCAGCAAACCTGAAACGCTGGATGCAGCACGGTTTGATTTCAGGTAATTCTTCTGTCAGCGGCTGGAGTGATAACCAGCTCGCTGAAATTCGTAGCCTGGTTACGCTAACAGGTACAGGCGCGACCTTGCAGGAAATCAATACCGGTAAAGTCTTGCAGCGTCCGGTCTGTACCGCAGGCTGGGCGGCGCGTAAAGGCGACTTGCTCTGGCAACTTGAGTACGGCACTCAGATGTCGCTTTATCGTAAGATGCGGGAGATGTCGAATAATTACTGCGGTGACGATTTAATTTACCAGTTACTGAGCCCGCTTAGCTGCTGGCTGCAAAACGACGAACGGAAAGGTGCGCGACGTCGACTGGCTCGCTTTGAACTCAGCGTTCAACAGCAGGCTCAGGTGGTTATGCGCACATCATCACGTCGTGGTGAAAGCGTACCGTTATTTCTGGAAGCAGTCAGTATCAAGAACGCGAGTGAAATCTGGCTTGAGGCAATTCGCCTTACTGCAATGGGCTTTAACGTCAGTCTCTCTTCCGTTGTGACAGGTACACCTGCAGACAAGCCCCAACGCCATCACCATCATGTTTTGTGGTGTGGCGCAGGTATTAATAAAGTCATGTATCAATATTTTGATGATGAGCGAGCCGCAGGTAACGCAGTGATGCTAAGCGGACCTGACAAAAATTTATATCGTTCATTAAATAAAGCAGCCGGTATGATTCTGATGTCAGGCATAGCCTGACTCCTTTCATAAATATTACGCTGCACTTGCCGTTGTCATTTTTCCTGTAATACTGCCGTCCATACATTTATGAAATGCGCCCTAAATCATTCAGTCATTGAGTAATTACACGCAAATCATCCTGTATATTGTCTCTGGTTAAGGATCTCTTAAGGTTGCTGAGTATAATGCGCGACATGCCCTTCAAACCAAAAGAGAAAAACCATGAAACAAACATTTTTAGCCATCATGATTTGCGCTTTGCCTTTTACTTTTTCCTTTGCCCATGCGGCTTCTGATTTAACAGGCTGCGCAGCTAAAAAACATGAAATTGAGCAACAAATAGAGTTTGCCCGCAAGCACAACGCACTTTCCCGTATCAGCGGTCTGGAAAAGGCGCTAAATGAAATTACTGAACATTGCACTGACGGTGATCTGTTACAACAGCGTCAGGCTAAAGTTGCTGAAAAACAAATGAAAGTGCGAGAACGCGAGCAGGAACTGGCACAAGCACAGGCTAGTGGTCGCCCCGGTAAAATCGAAAAGCGCCAACAAAAACTTGATGATGCCCGACAGGAACTTGCCGAGGCTGAGCAGGCCCTTTCCTTGTAATCACGCTTACAAATGCAAAAAGACAGAATCCAGCTCCCTGGCTTTTTGCATTTATTTCTTTTGCTGTTTTTAGCTCACACAACGTTGTTGAAAGGGTGAATTTACCTCTGACAGATAACAGTCAATTGCGGTTTGAATAAACTTAACGCCATGGCAGTTGAAAGGTGTGTTCAATTCACTAATCTTAAAATTCTGCCATTACTTAAAATAATCCTTTAATAAGTTATATTCATGCACCATGTTGGTGCGATAAAGTCAATGTCACTTATCAACATTTCTTTCACTTTTTGAACATCTTCAAAAATATCAAAAATGATAAATATTGTTTTTTATGCATTCATTACGCATTTCTTTTGCATTCTTATGCGCCCATGCCAGGCTTGATTACCGGATAGTTATTCATATTTTCCCGGAAAAGAAGGCCAGCCGCGCTGTTTTAAGACAATACGACCCCATCAAATTTTCTGCCAGAGTGATAAATTATCTGCGCGCGGTTGAATGCGCTCTGTATCCACGGCTCTACACAATAAATAACTTCATTAAGAAAGGTTTTTATATGGCTAAGTTATCTTACGCGTCTGAAAGCAGTACATCTGCCTGGTCAACTTATCTACAGCAAATCGACAGAGTTGCGCCTTATCTGGGCGATTTGTCGCGTTGGATTGATACGTTACGTCACCCTAAACGAACCTTGATTGTTGATATTCCTTTGCAAATGGACGATGGCACTATCCGCCATTTTGAAGGTTATCGCGTTCAGCACAATCTTTCGCGCGGTCCGGGAAAAGGCGGTATTCGCTACCATCCGGATGTTGATCTTAATGAAGTGATGGCTTTATCTGCCTGGATGACCATTAAATGTGCAGCGGTGAATCTACCTTATGGCGGAGCGAAAGGCGGTATTCGCGTCGATCCCTTTACGCTTTCAGAGGGCGAACTGGAGCGTTTAACACGCCGCTATACCAGTGAGATTGGAATTATTATTGGGCCACAAAAAGATATTCCTGCGCCGGATGTTGGGACCAATGGCAAAGTCATGGCCTGGATGATGGATACTTTCTCAATGAACCACGGCACCACGATTACTGGCGTGGTAACAGGCAAACCCATTCACCTGGGCGGCTCGCTGGGGCGCGAAAAAGCAACTGGCCGTGGCGTCTTTATTACGGGGCGTGAAGTCGCGCGTCGCGCAGGCATTGAAATTGAAGGAGCCCGCGTAGCAGTGCAGGGTTTCGGCAACGTTGGCAGCGAAGCGGCACGGCTCTTTGAAGAGGCTGGCGCACGCGTTGTGGTGATTCAGGATCATACCGCGACGCTGTTTAATAAAAGCGGTATCAATATGGCAGCATTGACACAGTGGCAGATCGAGCACAAACAGATTGCAGGTTTTCCCGGTGCGGTAGCGATTGATAAAGACGCGTTCTGGACGACCGATATGGATATTTTGATCCCAGCGGCGCTGGAAGGACAAATCACCCGCGAGCGCGCAGAAACGTTGAGCTGCAAACTGATTTTAGAAGGTGCAAATGGCCCCACCTATCCTGACGCAGATGATATGTTGGCCTCACGCGGTATCATCGTGGTACCCGATGTAATATGTAACGCTGGTGGCGTAACGGTGAGCTATTTTGAGTGGGTACAGGATATGGCCAGCTATTTCTGGAGCGAAGAAGAGATCAACAATCGATCCGATAAAATCATGACCGACGCTATGGTTCACGTATGGGAAAAAGCGAAAGAAAAGGACTGTTCCCTGCGCACGGCAGCCTACATAGTAGCCTGTGAACGTATCCTTATGGCACGTAAAGACCGCGGCATTTATCCAGGCTAACTCTCCTGTCATTTCTGGCGACACGGCAATTATTACCGCCAACCGCATATTATCGGTACTGTGAACCCGCCACTCTGGCGGGTTTTACCGTCTGATTTAACTCCACCCTCCTGCTGATAAGATTTCAGATCAAAAGATGCAAAAGCGTTGGCTGAAGGTTGTTGCAGCCTAACCAAACAGATGAATTGATACATGCATGGAATGTTTTTACAGCGCAATGGGTATTGATTGATCTAAAGCAATGTCCCTGCGCCTCTCAACTGCCAGTTTATGTAAACAGGTTTCCGACTACATAGCGACAGCAGGAGATAATATGACAGCAAGTAAAATCGGTTTAATGGGTGGACTGGTTGTGTGGCTGGCCTACGTTGCGTGGATGGCTCATTTTTATTCCAGCACCTTTATGCAGTTCTCTAACTTGTAGCAGCTCGCAATTGAAATCCCTCCGACTCGCAATCAGCGCAAGTTTCGGCCCACATTAACTGCCAATGAACAACAGCTCCGGCTCACATTAAGTGACAATGAATACTACTTAGAGCTGCCAGAAAAGAACTGTATTCATAAGATTGAGGTGGAGGTGCGCAGTATGCGTTATGGGATTACCCCCTCCTCAAAGCGCAAACAAAAACGCCGAAAGCATAATACTTTCGGCGTTTGGCTATCAGGCGGCTTTAACCGCTCGGACTTTTTCGTGTTGGTCGCTGTGGCGACATCGTCATTTTCTTCGTGATCAATAGCGGAGGCAGACGGTAAAGCTTCTGGCAGCTTACTGGTGCGAAGAATATGCTGAACGGCGTCTTTTTGCTCCGCAATCAGCAGGCCCAGCGTTTCAGCCTGTGTTTCTTCTAATGCAGGTTGATGCTGTAACAGCCAGTCGGTAAAGGCTTCAGCCATATCGAGCATTTTGTCGTAGGCATCGGCCTCTTTCTTATTGGCAAACGTCATCTTCTCTTCACCCTTTCTGACGACTACAAATTTTGTTTCGACAGCCATTTTCTCGCCCTCTGATACTGTGTTTATATACAGTATAACACGATAGTTTTTGATTACCACTCGAGATTATCAGTGTATAACCCGGCATACGCCGACAACCTTGATCGAATCACCTGTTTTTCATTAGTGACTGAATAATCAAGCCAAAAAGGGATGAGTGGAATGTTTCTGCTGTAAAACATGCAAGCATCAGACGATCAGTTCTTGCAGAAAACTCGCAAGGGCCTTACGCGGGTCATCCTCCTCTGACACGATCATCTCAATGCCCCATTGCCCCAGCACTTCTTTTGCCACGGGATTATTACGATTAGTAAACAGATAAGATTTTGGGCGGGCTGTGGCCAGCCCGGTGCGGCCCCACATTTTAGTCAAACGATAAAACAGCAGGCGTATGTTAAAGTCGCTAATGCTGTAACCGACAAACAATACCGAATTGCCCATCACATCATGTGTGAGTTTGATGTCCAGCGGAGAATCAAAATAGAGGCGTTCGAAGTAACTGCTTTCATCCAGCACAATCGACGTGTCATCATCGAAATCACCGTGTAACTTGATGATATGGCGCTTGTCTTCTGTCAGGGCTACTAAATCCGCCGCATTAGCTACTTTTGAATAGGGAACGCCATGCGCATCATGTGCGGCTTCCAGCCAGCGGTCATAATTGGTTGTGTAGATACGCGAAAACTGACCCTGCGTGATCATCGTGTGAATTTCAGAGGTACGAACATCAATATCTGGCCGATGCCATTCACGATCCATCCAGCTTCTTAACGGCCCAAGTGAACCTTTCTTTTGCTTGTAATACTCCGCCAGCGACAGATGCGTACCGTAAGTATTAAAAATTTCGGGGTCATAGCCCAGCTCATTGGCTAAATGAGAAATCAGTTCATGCCATTCAGGCAGGCCGAGGTTGCGCGAAATACCGGCGCCAGCGAATAAGATCAATTTTCCTGAATCATAGGCGCGTTTTAGTTCTGGTTTCATGCCACTCCCCGAGCGGTTTTCAAAAAGGTGGCGAAACGATCCAGCGCAATACGGCGCATGGATATCTCATTTTTTTATCACCCATTTCTGCAAACGTTTGACTACAGCCTTCAGGAATAAAGACGCAATCCCACTGAAATCCACGTGTACCCGCTGGTTTAGCGGCAATAGTGCCCCGAAGTTCACCAGAAAACTGATACATTTTACGGCCATCGCAATAGCCAAGTACCGTTTTGGCTGTGACTCCCTGGCTATCCAGCCCTTGCACCAGCGAGGCGAAACGCTCGGCATCCAGGCGATTCCAGAATATGCGTGTCAGTCCGGCAGGCAAGCCATTCAGACCATCCAGATATAAGCCAGTATGCTCGACAAACAGAGGCCGGCCGATGATAGAAAAAGCCTTGGTCAGCTTATCGCGCACCAGTTCTAATTCGTTTTCAGTTTGAATTTCTTCGATGCGGCGGGCGACAGGTAATACCTCAACGCCCACCGGTTCAAGAATTTTGCGTACCTCTGCCAGTTTTGGCTCACTGGCAGAAAGAAATCTGATTTTCATGCTGTATCCCGTTCAGTAAGTTGCCAGTTTACTGTTTTTATGATGTCGCAAGGCAGGATAAATCGCTAACGCTGGAGAGTGTAGCGCAAATCAGTACGGCGGGCGGGAAGAACCGTCGCGGATGAGCAAGGCAATGAACGACGAAACGCCCCCGGAGAGGCGTTTCGTCTTTGTACCGTTGCGCGGCGGCGCGATACGTTTATCAGAAACTATAGCTGGCAGTAACAGATACGTTGCGCGGCGCGCCGTATACAACGTCTCCTTCTAGGTTAGTGTCGTACTCTTTATCGAACAGGTTATTGACGTTAGCTTGCAATGCCAGCTGTTTCGTCACCTGGTAGCGACCAAAGAGGTTAACCAGCGCATAGCTACCCTGTTCAGAATAGAAGGTTCCGTTGCCATCAGGCCCGGCGCTCTCGCTCCAGACATGGGTCTGCCAGTTGACGCCACCGCCCACGGTCAACTCCTGCAGCATCGGTAAGCGATAGCTGGTGAACAGTTTCAACTGAGTGCGCGGCAGATAAGAACTCACCGCCTCCCCATCACGATCTTCTGCAACGTAGCGGGTCCCACCAAAGGTCATTTGCCAGTTATCGGTTAAGGCTCCGTTTACCTCAAATTCTACGCCCCGGCTTACGGTACCTTTTCTGGCGATATAAGCGTAATCAGTTGATCCTTCAATTGTCCGGCCGGTACTTTCACCAACGTTATCCAGCTCAGTACGGAATACCGTGAATGACGTCGTCAGGCGGCTGTTAAACCAGTCTGATTTAACGCCGGCCTCGTAGTTTTTACCGACCACAGGCGAAAGGAAAGCACCGCTGGCATCCCGGTAAGACTGCGGTTTGAATATTGAGGTATAGCTGGCATAAGTTGACCAGTTTTCATTGATGTCATACACCAGCCCGCCATAAGGCGTGATGTTGTTTTTTCCATGTCAGTCGTCAGCGTGTCGGTGCTCCAGCGGGTATAACGCGCGCCGAGAATCAGGTGCAGCGGATCGGCAAGAGAAATACGAGTCGCCATATAGGCTGATTTCTGACGTGTTGTGTCATCCTGTGCAAGCGTTCGTGGATCCCAGTCGCTTTCAGGAAATTGTCCGTTGTAATTATTGAAATTACCCAACTCTTCTGGCGAGATATTTTCAAATGCGCTGTAGTAGGTATTTTGCTGTTTACTATAGCTTACGCCAGCCATTAATTCATGGGTGCGGCCAAACAATTCATACGGGCCACTTACAAAAGTATCCACTGCATCAACTTTTCGCTTTCCCGTGTTGTAGCCAGTACCGGCTACGACCGGATAGCCGGCGTAAGGGAAACGCCAATACCGGTGGTTTTATCAAAATAACCATCTACATACATCATTTTACTGTCGAGCAGCGTTTCATTATGCGTGCCATTCAGCGTTAACTGCCAGCCGTTATCAAACGCCTGTTGCAGGTTAACGAAAACTTTTTTGCTCTCTTTATTATTGTAAGTCCAGTCAGGTGCGGTATTGAAACCACGACGATAATCAGTTTTGCTGCCATCAGTGTAAAAACGTGGCAAGCCGCCCCACATTGGGCTGTCTGCTTTCGTTTGCTGATACTCATAGCCAACCGACAGTGTTGTTGAGTCGGTCAGATCGGCATCAACAATCGCCGACAGGAATTTCTTTTCTGCGCCATAACGCTCAACAAAACTGTTTTTATCCTCATAACCTGCGACCAGACGTCCGCGCACATTGCCTGATTCAGTCAAAGGTGACTGTACATCTGCCACGTAACGCTGTTTATTCCAGCTGCCATAACTGGCAGAGAGATCGCCTGTCGCTACAGGACTGTTTGCATGTTTACGAATCAGGTTAACTGCGGCCGAAGGATTGCCTGCGCCAACAAGCAAACCATTAGCGCCACGGACGACCTCAATACGGTCATACAGAGCAGTATCCGTTTGAGCATCACCTAAATTCCAGCGTTCTTCAAATACGCTTGGAATGCCATCGACCATGTAATTATCAATCAGGAAGCCGCGGGAATAGTAGGTTTTGCGGTCCATATCAGCGGTGCTTTCCTGAATCGCAGTGGTGTTATTTAACACCTCACCCAGCGACTGAAGCTGCTGATCCTGCATGCGTTGTTTAGTGATAATACTCACCGACTGAGGAATATCTCGTACGGTTGAGGTTAACTTTGTCCCGGCGCGCGTGACGGGCACGCTGTAATCCGTTTCAGCTGTATCAGCGCCTGAACTGTCAGCCGATGCATTGACCGTTATGGTTTGATTATCTGCTGCTGCGGCAGTTGTCGTCTCCGCCGCGCGGACATTGTGGTGCGTAAAGGCGGTAGCAACGACCACCGCCAGTAAAGAGAGACGCAGGGGTGTTTAGCCTGAAGGGGTTCACACCCCGGGATTCCCTGACGCGCTGAATATCAGAAGGCATTACATCATTCCTCATTTATTTTTAATTTTTTGCCACTGTTCACAGCCATGCCTTCGTGACGGGAAAACGACCAGGCCTTGCTCTGGCTACCGTTGACTGACATTTCCCTTGACGCGTCATTGTGCTGGCGTGATGTAACCTATAAAGCAAATGAGAAATATACGCATTGCCATTATCATTGCAAGAATTTGTTAGCAAATGATGCCAATTTTATTGAAACCGTAAATACCAGGAAAACCTTTGATAACAATGGATTTTTCAGAAATAACAAGAACGTTCTGACAAGCTGATTGAGAAGAAATGCCATAATATCAACAATAAAGCGTTATAAAATCGCCGTTTTATTGCAAAGGAAAGTTGCAAATCCAGACGCCAGAACGGCTGCTTTTAGCGAAAAGATCAACACGGGCGAGCGGGAGCTTATCAACCGCAAGTGTCTCTGCATTGCCCTCACTCTGGCGGTGCAGGCAGTCGGGCTGGAACCGTTGTAGTTGACTAAAATTGTGAGTGCGCTTTTTTTATTTTTCTGTGACACAGCAGGGCTCCATTTAAAATTCCCTTTATCTGACATAGCCTTGAATATTGAAAACCGAATAACGGCAGATAAATTGTATTCCACAATCCTTTGTTCAGAAGAGACAGGGCTTATATAACACAGCGTTAAGTTCGGCCTCTGTTGTCGATAAAAATAATTCCGTCACGTTCGTAATTTACTGCTTCGGGTTATGGCAAGGTTTACATTAAAGCAAATTATTTTTATTACGCACTCGATTTATGTTTATTCACATGGCATATCAATAAGCGAAACATAGTCTTGATAACATAATTTCCTCTGCTTTGTTTGAATCCGTGTTCAGCGAGAATTTTAGCGTGTAAAGTAATACAGGAAATACCCGGGGTTATGGGTGTTTTGCGTATGCAGGCTCACCTCTTTAGCGGAATGCGTAAAATGTATTTTCATGTCTTTTGCTGTTGGCATTTTAAACAGCGTTGACAGCACGAAGTGTTTTTAAATCGTGTCATTTTATGCAGGAGGTAAAAAGGCGACGCCCTCAGATGGGCGTGCTCAGTAGATTTTTAGATCATGATGTGTTTATTTTTTTAATTGATTTCCGTAAACTGACGCGCTTTATAATTATTCGTTCCCTCTTTAAGGATTTATCAATGAGTGATGCGCTAAAAGCGTTGAACAACTTGCGCACTTTGCGCGCCCAGGCCCGTGAAGTTGATGTTGAAGCATTAAATGAAATGCTTGAGAAACTCTCTGTTGTCGTTGCAGAACGTCGAGAAGAAGAAGAAACTGCTCTCGCATCACAGCGCGAAAAGGCAGACAAGTTGGCAAAATATAAAGAGATGTTATTAAATGACGGCATCGATATTTCAGATTTAACCATGCTAGCCTCGGTTGAACCGAAAACTAAAGCTAAACGCGCACCGCGTCCGGCGAAATATCAGTACGTTGATGAAAACGGTGAAACCAAATCCTGGACAGGTCAGGGTCGGACGCCCTCACCTGTCAAAAAAGCACTGGATGCTGGCGGTTCACTGGATGATTTTCTGATTTAAGCTGTGCTGCGGCGCTTATGTTAAGCGCCGCTTTGACTTACCGTACTGGTTGAAAATAACACACTGCGCAGCCAGCGAAAGCCCTCGTCACGGTGAGTGCGTTCATGCCATACAACGGTTTTTGTGAAGCCAGGAATCGTTAACGGCGGCGTCATTACTTTCAAACCCTGGGTATTTACAGCCAGGCGACGCGGTATCACCGCAACTAAATCGCTCACTCGCAGAATTTCTGGCAACACTAAAAACTGCTCACTGATAAGGTAACGCGTCGTTTTCGTCCCAGCTTTGCCAGTGCATCATCCGTTACGCCACGAAAGAGCCCGCCTGCATAGGAAACCAGGGCGTGATCCAGTGCGCAGAAGGTATCGAGCGACATTATTTCATCAATAACTGCCGGGTGATCCTGCCGCAGAAGACAAACATAGTCTTCATCATAAAGAGCATGTGCGTGCAGATCGAGCGGTGTTGTTTCAGGTGTGATTAAAGCAATATCAACATCACCGTTTTCCAGCTGCGATTTCACCTGATCGTTATTAACCGGTAAAACTGCAACCCGAATCCCAGGGGCCTGTTGGCGTAATGTTGCCATAAAGGGCACGACGATCGCGCGTAACGCATAATCAGTGGCCGCCAGGGTAAACGTTATTTCCGCCGTCCCGGGATTAAAAGCTTTGGGTTGTAACAGTGAATTTACATCATACAAGATTTGCTTCACTGGCGTGGCCAGCTCCAGCGCCCGTAATGTTGGAATGATCCCTCTTTGTGTGCGGGTAAAAAGAGGATCATCAAAACAATCACGCAGCCGGGTGAGCATTCCGCTTACTGCGGGTTGCGTCAGGGCCAACCTTTCAGCAGCACGTGTGACGCTGCGCTCTTCAAGCAAAGCGTCTAATGCTTTAAGAAGGTTAAGATCCAGCGTTCTGATATCAGTTGTCATGATAAGCTCAGCGGGTATGTAATGATCTGCTTATTTCAGCATAATCACTCTTCGTCGAACACCCTTTTCAAAGACTGCTCTGACTGCATACTTGCCGCATTATAGTTACAACATAATATTGGCGATAATAATCAGTTCCGTGCTAAACCTGGCTCTCTGATAACCATGCCGTCAGGCAGACATATTCATCATTGCCTGTTCACTTAAATAAAGCTTTTCGCCTTCAAAACGGTGATCAGGCACGTGATAACTTTCGCAGCTAATAATTTCCTGAATACTTTGAGAATAATTGTCGAGTGCTTCACGCATCTGGTCTAAATAATTATGGGTATCATAAACGCGGTCAATGCCTTCTAATGCATGATTCATGATTTTTCGCGCAACATCATTGGGCGTATTCAGAGCTGATAATTTTGAACGTGCTGTTCGGCGTAAATCACGCGGTGAAAAAGGTTCCAGACCTAATCCACGAGGGGCTCGTATCATTCGCCTTAATGCCTGATTAAGTGCCCCTTTAGAAACGGGCTGAAATGTATCGCGAGGCGCAGGTACGAGCCAGGGGGATAGCGGATCTGATGCTGCAATAAGTGATTCAATACATAAACGCATTAAAGGCGAAACAGGCAGAATATGTTCGCGCTGAGATTTATTACGTGTCCCCTGCTTCCACAATCCCAGTATTAAATCAAATTCTGTTTTTTGCGCCTGAACAATTTCATCCGGACGGCGTGCACTCACCAGACATAAACGTAAAGACCAGCGAACCTGTTCTGATAATGCCCAGTTATCCAGACCATGCCAAAAAACCCAAATTTCAGCATCGGATAATTGCCGGGTGCGCGGCGGTGTTCCTCGCCCGGCCACATCACGCTTTTTCATTGAGGCTATGGGAGAATGATCAAGATACCCCTGTATTTCAGCCCAGGCTAAAAATTGTTTGGTCAATGCAAATACGCGCCGGGCCTCTTCTTTTTTACCTTCAGCAATCAGATGATTATACAGGCGATTCAACCGCAGACGCGTAATGCTCTTTAACGGCAACATGCCGATTTGAGGCAGCACATGTTTCAACAGCGAAGAGATAGCTATTTCTGGTCTGCGTCGGGTTATCAGTAAAGAGAGTTTTACCCAGACTTTCAGGACCTGCTCTACAGAACCGTCATCCCCGAAATTATCAAGCTGAGCAAGCGATGATTGCTTCACGTTTTCCAGCCAAAGTACAACATGGCGGCCAACGTGGGGCGAAACGCATTCCTTTTGTCGATCAGTCATAGCGTGAATTTACGTTTTATCAGACACAGTTGAGGTGAAGTCTACCATTTTTTGTTTATGACTCCAGACTTAATAGGTCTGGAGTCATAAAGACACGTTTACAGGCATATTAACACGGAAACAGCATCAGATTACGCACTGATAAAACTGCTATCTGAACCTGACTGATGAGCGTTTTTTACCCAATTGTTGAGGAATGTAAAGGTTTGGCGAGTGCATATACAATGATAAGCATTATCATTATCATACGCATTTGCTTACAAACGTAAATGTTTCAGGGAGATCCTTTAAGTGAATGTAACTATGCGTGTCCAAAAGCGCCCCGCCGCGCTTTTGCTGGCTGGACTGTTAAGCACCTCTGCTTACGGTGCAAGTGAGGAAGAAACAGAAAAACTGGCTGATGATGAAACCATGTTAATCACTGCCGAGCAGGAGTTAAAACAGCAGCCAGGTGTCTCTACTATCACAGCGCAAGACATTGAAAAAGCCCTCCTGTAAACGATCTTTCCGACATTATTCGAAAAATGCCTGGCGTCAACCTGACGGGTAACACGGCCAATGGCAGCCGCGGTAATAATCGCCAAATTGACATTCGCGGCATGGGACCAGAAAACACGTTGATTTTGATCGATGGCGTTCCCGCCAGTTCACGTAACTCTGTACGTTATAGCTGGCGAGGCGAGCGTGATTCACGTGGCGATACCAACTGGGTTCCGCCTGAAATGGTTGAGCGTATTGAAATTATTCGTGGTCCGGCAGCAGCGCGCTATGGTACTGGCGCAGCAGGCGGTGTGGTCAACATTATCACCAAACGCCCCACTAATGACTGGCATGGTTCACTGTCACTCTACACAAATCAGCCTGAAGATAATAAAGAAGGCGCAACCCGACGCGCTAACTTTAATCTGAGCGGACCGCTGGCTGGTGAAGCTTTGACCATGCGGCTGTATGGCAACCTTAATAAAACCGATGCTGATGCTTTCGACATTAATACTGCTGAAAATGGTTCTGCCGCTGCGGGTCGTGAAGGCGTGCGTAACAAAGATATCAATGGTGTGCTGTCCTGGAAGATCACGCCGTTACAAATTATTGATTTTTCTTATGGTTACAGCCGACAGGGCAATATCTATGCGGGTGATACGCAATACAGCAATGGTGCGGGCAATGCGCTGATTGAATCACTCGAAGGTGATGAAACCAACCGTCTCTACCGCCAAAGTTATGGCATCGCACATAACGGTATCTGGGACTGGGGCCAGTCGAAGCTGACGTTTAACTACGAAAAGACCAATAATACCCGTCTGCAGGAGGGCACAGCAGGCAGTAGCGAAGGCCGAATCAATAGCACGACTTTCTCAACCAGCCGTTTTGAAAGCTACCGAGCAGGAAGTGAAATCAGTTTCCCAGTTGAAATTTTGCGAGAACAAACCGTTACCCTTGGTGCTGAATGGAATCGTGATGAACTCAACGATCCGGCTTCAATGCAATCGACGAATGCTTCTGAAGCCAATATTGGTGGGGTGAGTGGTGATGGATCTGGGCGCAGCAGTAAAAATTCGGCCACCATTAGCTCACTCTATTTTGAAGATAACATCGCTGCCACCGATAGTACGGAAGTTATTCCCGGTCTGCGCTTTGATTATCACGACAGTTTTGGTGCGAACTGGAGTCCAGCTCTCAACATCTCTCAGGGTTTAGGTGATTATTTCACATTAAAAGCGGGCATTGCGCGTGCTTTTAAAGCGCCAAATTTGTACCAGTCAACAGAAGGCTATTTACTGTCAACACGTGGCAATGGTTGCCCTGTAAGCATTCAGAGTGGCAGATGCTATTTACTGGGTAACAAAGATCTTAATCCTGAAGTGAGCGTCAACAAAGAATTAGGTATCGAGTTTAGCCACGAAGGTTATGTTGCTGGCATTACCTGGTTCCGTAACGATTACAAAAATAAAATCGTCGCAGGCACGCAAGTGATTGGTTATACCGCAAACGGTGACAATATATTGCAGTGGAGCAACGGCGGCAAAGCTGTTGTTGAAGGCCTGGAAAGTAATATGACGATCCCGGTTATTCGTGACACGCTGGAATGGCGCACCAACGCAACCTATATGTTCCAGTCGAAAGATAAAGATACGGGGAATCCGCTGTCGATTATTCCTGAATACACCATCAATACCATGCTGGACTGGCAGGTTACGCAGAATTTTTCCAGCAACCTGAACTGGACAATGTATGGCCGGCAAAAGCCGCGCGAATATGCAGAATCGCGTACTGAAGCTAATGCTTTGTCGACTAAAGAAATTGGCGCTTACTCTATAGTTGGCCTGAATTTCAATTACGATATCACGAAGAATCTACGTGCTAACGCGGGCATCAGTAACCTACTGGATAAGCGTATCTATCGTGAAGCGCAAGGTGCATCTACCTATAATGAACCTGGCCGCGCCTATTATGCAGGTTTAACGGCTTCGTTCTGATAACAAGTGGTAATGAAAGCGCCTTATACTCAGGCGCTTTTTTTAAACAGTGGGTTAATCAAGCCATTTCCTGTTTCATTTATCATCCTGAGCCGCATGCCAACGCCCGCTTTTCGTTACAACGTCACTTTAAATCATAATGCTGGGTTTTTATCGTACGTTCTGGCAATATACGAACCATATACGTTTTATATAGGTTTAATATGGGTATCGTAAAAATTTCCGATATGATGCATGAAAACCTGCGCATTGCCAGCCAGGCAATGAGCCGTTCCATTAACTCACAAGCAGAGCACTGGATGAAGTTAGGCATGCTGGCTGAACTCTATCCCAATCTTAATCAACATGAACTGGCGCAATTGCTTATTCGCGTTGAGCTTAAAGGTGGCTCTGACATCCGCCATTTAGTCGTTAGCGACACCATGACTTCACAAGGAGATGTGTCATGAACACAGTAAAAATCCACTCTCAGCATGAAATCGAGCTGGCGCGTGCCGCAGGACAGGCTGCCGCTCAGGTGCTGGCCATGATTACGCCCTTTGTTAAGCCTGGCATGACCACCGAAGCGTTAGACGATATTTGCCATGACTATATCGTTAACCAGCTCAAGGTGACGCCAGCCAATATCGGCTATCACGGCTACAGCCGCACTACCTGTACATCGGTTAATCATGTGGTGTGTCACGGTATTCCTGCGGGTAAAAAACTGAAGGATGGCGATATCGTTAATATTGATGTTGCGATTATCAAAGATGGTTGGTATGGCGATACCAGCCGTATGTATTTTGTCGGGCAGCCATCGGTTCGTGCTAAACGGCTGGTTGATATCACTTATCAGTCAATGGTGGCGGGGATCAGGACGGTGCGTCCTGGCGCGACCTTAGGTGATATTGGCGCTGCGATTCAGCGCGTTGCCGAAGGTGCAGGCTTTTCAGTAGTACGTGAATATTGTGGGCACGGCGTAGGCGAAATCTATCATACCGAGCCTCAGATTTTGCATTACGGTACGCCTGGCGAAGGGATGCCCCTCAAAGCCGGTATGATTTTTACCATAGAGCCAATGATTAATGCAGGCAAAGCCGGGACCAGCGTGCTCTCTGACGGCTGGACAGTCGTGACAAAAGACCGCTCGCTATCAGCGCAGTGGGAACATACCGTTGCGGTGACAGAAAGCGGCTTTGATTTGCTGACCCCGTGGCCAGACGGTACGGGCGAATACGACGCGATATAAATGCAGCGGCGTAGACGGAAGCGCGCTGCGCTTCCTGTCTGAATCAGTGAAGTGAATCATCGCGCCACAACTGAATGCCGTTACGCCCTGCGCGCTTCACCTGATAAAGTGCTTCATCGGTAAAGCGCAGCCATTCATGGATAGATTGCGCTTTAATTGCAGCCGCAATACCCACGCTGACTGAGCATTGAAAATCAGCGGATGCGGGCAGCTGAATCAACGCGATCTGGCTTTTAACTTCTCCGCTAATACCACGATAGTGTCATCATCAGCATCTCGCACAATGACGCCCAACTCATCACCGCCAAAACGGGCCGGAATATCCTTTATTCCTACATTGTCACGCAGTAATGCTGAAATTTCTGCCAGCAAGAAATCCCCCGCTTCATGACCGAATGTGTCATTAACGCTTTTAAAACGATCAACATCCAGCAGCATTAGATAGGCGTTACCCTCGCCGCGTTGCGTGCGCAGAAATTCACTTTCAAGCCGACGGTCAAACAGTCTTCGATTAGGGATCTTTAGCCCAGGATCCATCAGCGCAATACGTTCAAGCTCACGGTTCTTTTTGCGTAAACTCAATGTGAGATTATGCGAAACAATACTTAGCGCCAGTAAATAGCCCGTCGCCAGCGGCAATGTTAACCACACGGTTCGCGTTGAAAAATCCGTCTCCACCGGCGAACCCTCTGCTGCCCACACCATTACGAAAGCGAATAAAAAAGCCTGTAGCGCCGCTATCAGCTGCGGCCATCCGCCAGCTGAATAACGATCGGCAATGAGTATGGCCATAATGATAAAAGATGGCAGCGGGCTGATCGCCATCATAGCAACCCAAATTCCCCCAAATGCAGCATCCAGTGTCAAATTTATACGTTCGCGCCCTGTATGGTCGCGTGAAGATAATGCCAGCCGATAAGCGATATAAGGCCAGACAAACGCATTAATAAAAAGTAAGGCATAAGCGCCCGCTCCTTTTCCTGCTTCCATTAATACTGACAAAATGGGAAGAAAACAGAGAAACGTTCCTAGCTGACGCATGGCGAACATACGGCGCACAAATCGCGTTGAGCGCAACTTCAGATGGTTATCATCAGGAGAGTAATAGTTCATCGATCAGCAGAATTAACGGAGAATTAACGCAGTTTATCGAGAATTATCAAAAATCGGAGAGATTTTTTTAGACTTTTCACATCAAGGGAAAGCAGGATGAATCAAAAAGGTAAAATCACGGCGACGCGCTGGGTGGAAAACAGGTCAGTCGTGAAGCGTCCCGCTCCCGCACGCCTGAATGAGATAAGGCTCACGCCTGATGAAATTATCGCTGGTCCTGTTTCTTGCCAGGTAACTGTCTGTCCTCTTCAGCGCGATAATCCGTTAGACAGGCCCGTTACGAAATGATAAGAATTCTCGTTTGAAACATGTCGATTTTCCTTTCACCTGATGGAGATCCCCTGCATGGCTGCTGGTTACCGCCTGTTTAACGTTCGCTTAAAAAGCAAATATCTGCTGTCACCCTCTATGCTGCGCTGTGTATTTACCGGTGACGATATCTGTCAGATGAAATCAGATGGACCCGATCAACGCATCAAGCTGCTGTTCGCTGCTGAAAACGGTGAAACACCCAACATGCCTGTCAGCGATAGCTGGTATGAAGATTATCTGGCACTGCCACGCCAGCAGCGTCCGGTATTACGCATCTATACGCTTCGTGCGGTTTCACACGAGCAAAAACAGGCCATTGTTGATGTTGTTATGCACGGTGAAACCGGGCCGGCATCCCGTTGGGCCTTTCATGCACAACCAGGGGATACGTTACAAATCGTTGCACCTAACGCCCTGGCTGAGGAAGACAGTGGCGGTTATGAATGGTTGCCACATCATCAGGTACGTCAGGCACTGCTAATTGCTGATGAAACAGCTCTGCCTGCCGCTATGAATATTCTTGAAATGCTGGCAAAGCAGGCAAACCCACCGCAGGTACAGGCTTTCTTTGAAGTCCCGCTACGTGAAGATTGCCTCACTTCTGTTGAATTTCCTTTTGCGCATCTGTACTGGTTACCCCGTGAAGAGACCGGCAGTACGGTTTGGGGGAGCGTTTGCTGGCAGCGATACAGGAAACATTGCCGCTTCCTGTAGCAGCTTGCGAAAAGCCCTATGAAAAGGTGAATGAAACAGGCGACGATGAGCTGTTATGGGAACGTGCCGACGGCAATCAGCCGTTTTATGGCTGGGTTGCTGCTGAATCCACCGCTGTAAAGCGTCTGCGCCGCTTTTACTGGATGAGTGCTGCCTGGATCGCAGCTGCATAAACTTTATGGCTTACTGGTCACATCGTGTTTAACCGGTTTTGTTTCGTTCCTTCAGTCGCCTCGCATTGCCTTAACACGCTTAACTGAAACGTATGTCATTTTTTATTAAGGTGATTAAAATAAGTGGAAAAGGGTTATTGAGACACTAATACAATGAATATACATAAAGATGACGCGCAATTTATGCGCGATTTCCTTGACGAGGATATTGTTACTATCGAAACAGATTCCCGTCATGCAGCCAGAATCAATCAGTCGTTACAGATTGCGATCGTGCAAAAAAACGTTGAAGCGGATTCAGACTGGAAACGTTCAGCAACTTTTCTCGTTTTGTTCGTGTTTCTCTATGCTGCGCTTGGCGCATCGCTTACGTTAGATTTGTCGCCGGGCGATTCCGACCATATCAGTATTGTCTATGCTTTGCAGGCTATCCCGGTGCTTATTGCCTTCTCCGGCTTTTTTATCTCAATACTCTTTTTGTTTATTACTCGCGCCAGCGCCCGCAAACAAAGGAACTGGGAACGGACCATTCATATACTCGAAAAATATTCGAGCGGGAATATGTTTAAATTAACCCATACTCAGGGCGCCGGAACCAGCAATTATTCTCTGCCTGCCATTATTATTTCACTCGCTTTATTTATTTGCGTCACCTGGCTTGTCATTTACAACTATCTGACATTTACCACCAGTGGCGTGTTTGGCAGCGTGATTTCATTGTTCATCAGCACGATGGTCTACGTCATTCTTGATATTCAATTGCTGAAGCCCTTTAGGCATGTTGTAGAAAGAGAGCTGGCTGAGTCGGAAAAAGACAAGGAATAAGTACTGCACTGCGATGCCGTTTGCAGGCGGCATCGCATGAACGGAATGCTCGTCGGTTGCCTTTAACGACCGAGCTGACTGGCAAACAGACCGGCTGACTGTACCGCATCAATAGCAATTTGACCGAGTTGCTGATTTATCGCATCAGCGAGACCAATGGTGGAAAAACCAGTGCACGAAAAGGCAATCACCTCTATACCCTGGCGATACAGCTGATCGGCACACGCTAATGCACTTTGTCGCCCTTGCGACGTCAGTAAATCTGTTGTGTTTGTTATCCCTTCCGGGCGCGCATAAATAACCGATTCACCCAGATAATGTTTAAACGGACGTGGTGCCTCTGCCCCAATTCCCATTACTGCCACCGGGCGCTGCAACATCGCTGCAATACTGGCTGCTGCGCTTCCTGCACTGACCACCGGAATATTTACCGCCTTACGCAGTTCTGCAAGGCCTGGATCAGCGGCACAGCTCAGAAACAACACGTCACACTGCGACTGCAATTGCTGGCCAAGTGCAATGATTTTGGGTACAGCAAGAGCTTCGCTGGCGTCATCAAATATCCCCCTGGGCTGATCGGGAATGCAGCGACTAACAGAATTCAGTCCATAGGCCTGATAAATTAACCGACCGTGCTCTTCAATAAAGTGTTGATCCGGGTGGGTAAGGACCCGAATAATCCCTAGCGTAGATGACATAGTTTTACGTTCCTGTTATAGCGAGCCATAGAGATACCATACAAAGCACTGTCACAGTGTGTACTTATTAATAGCGTAGTAAGCGTTTTATTGCGGCACTTTTTTGGCCTGTGGTAAACATCGTGCTCTTACAGCTAACCGCCTTATAAATAAGATGTAATCAGCAGTGAAACGCCTACGCCTTCTCCGATTTTTTCAATGATGCCGGGCTTCAGATTTATCTCGCTTTTTCTCCAGACAGTAGACTTAATTCCTGCCTTAAGGCTAAGTGAGCGCCTTCTTCCTGAAGACAATTTACAATTAAGGAATATTTATGTCTGCAACACGGGGTTGGTCCACGGAGTTAGAGGGGCTGAGAGGCATTGCATCGCTTTGGGTGCTGGTGGGACACATCAGTTTGCTGGTCCACTGCCATATCACACTTGTTTCGTCCCCTGGAATTGGCGTCGATCTTTTTATTCTGCTTTCCGGCTATCTGATGGCGAAGAACTACGTCGAGCGCCAGCATAAAGAGCCCTGGCAAAGCGTAAGCACGATTAAGAAATTTTGGATCCGCCGTTTTTTCCGTATCGCGCCACTCTATTACCTGCTGCTGATCGTCGCATTGTTTTACGGCCCGTGGTTTGGTGAAATGCGCGACACTATTGCTCATTTCTATTCCGGTACAGCGACCGAGACATCTCGCTATACTGATCAATCGCTCGCTAACATTTTAACTCACTTTAGTTTCCTGTTTGGTCTGCTGCCCGCATACGGATTCAATACAGTATTGCCAGACTGGAGTATTGGGCTGGAAATGCAGTTTTATCTGCTGTTCCCGTTCATTATGTTAGTCACGATGCGTTTTGGTTATGCCGTATCACTGATCACTATCATGGCGCTCTGCTGCGCAGGTCGTTACGTGTTCGCTGACTATTACGAAGCATTTGAAATGCCCTCGATGATCTTCATTAAACTCAATATGTTTCTCTCAGGCATGCTTCTGGCAGAAGCGATCCGCCGCAAGTCTTTGTTTTATGTCGCTCTGGCACTGCTGGGACCGGTTGCGAGCATGGTGATTGGCCTTGAAGCAATCAAGCTGCAGATTATTATGGAAGCTCTGATGATAGTGGGCATGGCAGCGATTCTTTGGCAGTATAAGGAAGATGGCCTGATGGCAAAATTGCTCATCTTTCCGCGTAAATTGCTTAACAACCGCTTGAGTACCTGGCTGGGCGACGTCTCATTCTCAGTGTATTTGCTGCATTTGCTTATTGTTATCCCGGCGATTGCTCTGCTGCTCAACCATACGGATCTTGAATACAAAAGCGATTTGATGCGCTTTATTGTGGTTTGTGCGGTTTCGATCCCGGTCACTTACGCACTGGCGGCGCTGTTATTTAAACATGTCGAAAAGCCTGGCATTCAGCTTGGCAAGAAACTGCTGTCGCCTAAACTGGCCCAGCACGCCAGCCAGTGATCTGACGCTACCGCGCGGTGAGTGAAGGGATCCCGTCGCTCACCGCCAGCCACGTTTCCCTAATGCGATGAAATGACCTTCTGCCACTGGTCACGATACGTGAAGAACAGGCCCGTGACGTTTGTGGTGTCGCAGTCATATTACCTGCCTGTCTTAACAGGCAATAAGCTTTGTCTGTTGCCGCACCTTCGCTACGTTTTGATGAAAAGTTTGATTCTCAACTGTCTGCGCCAGTTCAAAGCAAAGCCGAAATTGAATCTTTGCTGGACGCTATTTTTAATGGTGGATCTGAATAAGGTATTCAGCCTCACCGACAGCGGTTTTAGCTTAACCACTAAAAGAATGTTGTAACTACAAAAGATTTTTGGCTGCACATTTTAATTACGTCATTCTTTGTCGGCGTAATTTTTAATAGCCTCTTCAGCTGTTGAAAGCATGTTAAAAAGCCTGCCTGATATCAGCAGGCATGCTCTGTTTTACCAGCGTGTTTTTTGCATATCGATGACGAAGCGGTATTTCACATCACCTTTCAACATGCGTGCGAACGCGGTTTCAATCTCCTCACCAGCAATTATTTCTATGTCTGCGGTAATGTTGTGCTTACCGCAGAAATCCAGCATCTCCTGCGTTTCACGCATGCTGCCAATTGATGTGCCGGTAATACTCAAGCGACGGAATACCATTGGTGTGACGTCAGGTGAGGGATGAGGCTGATCGGGAATGCCCACCAGCACCAAATGGCCATTGGTTTTTAAGGTGGCGAGATAAGGATTAAGATCGTGTGGCGCAGCGACGCAATCTAAAATGATATCCAGCGACGTCAGGCATGCTGCCATTTGTTCATTATCACGTGATACCACAACTCGCTTTGCGCCCAGGCGACGCGCATCTTCGCCTTTTTCTGGCGAGGTGGTAAATAACGTGACCTCGGCGCCCAATGCGCTCGCCAGTTTAACGGCCATATGCCCTAACCCACCCAAACCAACTACCCCTACACGATCGCCTGCTTTTACATTGAAATGGCGCAGCGGTGACCATACCGTGACGCCTGCGCACAGCAAAGGCGCAACGCCGCTTAACGCAAGGTTATCAGGAATGGATACGACGAAACGGTGATCAACTATGACATGCTGCGCATAACCGCCAAAGGTAGTGCCACCGGTATATTTATCGGTGCCGTTATAAGTGGCAGTAAAACCCGCATCGCAGTATTGCTCTTCCTGCTGCTGGCAAAAATGACACTGACCACAAGAATCCACCATGACACCTACACCTACAACGTCGCCGACGGAGAAATTAGTGACGTTGTCACCCGTTGCGGTTATACGCCCTACAATTTCATGCCCTGGCACAAGAGGATAACGACTCACGCCCCACTCATTACGCGCCATATGTAAGTCGGAATGGCAAACCCCACAGTATAAAATTTCAACTTTTACATCACTGGGCTGTAAATCTCGTAGCGGGATCGGTCCGGCTTTAAGCGGTTGTTCCGCATAATGTGCAATGAGTGCTTTGATATTCATAAGAACTTTCCTGTGCTTTGCAGAAAATAAAGCGGCACACTATAGACACACGGGAACCTTGTTGGTAGTAGTTACCGTTTGGTAACCATTGAATAAGCAGGATGTTATGCCAGCATGGGTTGATGGAAAACTCTGTTTTTTTGCCGATTCGCCACCGCGTCGATTACTTGAACTTTTCTCCGTTAAATGGAGCACTATGGTATTGCACGCGCTTTACCACTGGCCGGAAAACCGGGCGCGCACGGGTGAGCTTCAGCGCAGTTTGCAAGGCATCTCAAAAAGATGCTCATCCAGACGCTGCGTGAACTGGAGCAACGTGGCCTGGTTTCACGCCAGGTTTACGAAGTGATCCCCCAAAAGTGGACTATTCGTTAACGCCACTGGGCAAAACGTTCGCTGAGCCTGTGGAGCAGATGTATCGGTGGGGACTGGAAAACCAGGCGGCTCTGGATGCGATGGAAGCGAATCAGCGCGTTCTGGATCCTGGCGCGTGATTATCGGATAAAGCTATTTTAATCAAGTTATTAGTAGCTTTTAAAAATTTTAACAGCGCGTTTAAACATTAAAAAATTATTGATTTTCGATAATTTTAATTGTCTTATTATCGCTTCTCAATAATAATCGCTTTACTGGCACGCTGTTGATCATGCTGAATATTCTAACCGTAGTCGGTGTAAACCCTGATAAGTGACCATATGTAACCAAAAGGTGCAGGAAGCGATGAACAGAGTAAAAGTGGCATTTTGGTGTCGCATCATGGAAGTGACATTACTGACATGCCTCATTTTCACTCCCTTTTAGGGCAAGTAATTTTTGGTTATCTCGTGGAGTGCCCACTGGAGGAACAATTGAAGTTGCTATCGGCACCATAACCTATGAATGTGATTCTTTTAATCTGTGCACCACAAATAATATCGTGCCGTTTATCACTTATCTTTGCGGTGACCTGATTATTTGTTTAATCCTTTGGCAACTCTATAAAATATTCAATAACATCAGACATAAAAATATATTCAGCCCACAAATTTTAAAGCACATCTACTGTGCGGGTTATTTTTTAATTCTGCTTTCTGTCTATTACATTATAACGGACATTCTAATTTATCTTCTGCAAGCGCCGGGGGAAATATCGAGTATGAATTTGAATTTGGCCATTTGTTCTACCTGCCAGTAGGAATAGGATTGATCATATTAGGATACATATTAAAACTGGCCGTCGAAATGAAAAAAGAACAAGACCTGGTAATTTAACATGGCAATCATCGTAGAGCTCGATTTAATTTTAAAATCTAAAAAAATGACAGCAAAGGAGTTAGCTAAAGCGATAGACATCACTGAAGCAAACTTATCAATACTGAAAAGTGGAAAAGCAAAGGCAATTCGCTTCTCCACTTTAGAAGCAATATGCCAGGTGCTGGACTGTCAGCCAGGGGATATTTTAAAATTCACTCAGGAATAGTGCTTCCCTATGGGTTGCGCGCTAAATCCCCCACTAACTCTTTATCACAGTAGCAAAAATAGTCTTTATTACTGAGCCAGTATAATAATGGCTCACTGCATTACCTTTCTGCTTTACAAAAGTATCAATGGAGTGATTATGAAAAAAACGCTATATAAAATAACCATTATTTCTTTAATGCTATTTCTCCTTTCCTGCAAAACGCAGGATGAAGTAACATCAATCAATGAGAAATATGCTCAGTCAATTTTCGAATCGGCGCAAAACGCCTGGCCACAACTTAACAAAGCCTGGGAAAACAATCTTTATCAGCAACTACGACTTATTGTTGCTGATAAAGAAAATGCCTGGGCGATAGATGATTCCAGCATAGTAAAAATTCCTTATGAAGAGATCACTAAGCGCAATCTGCCTGTTGAATATTTTCACTATCAACAAATAGAGTGGTCAGATAAGCGCCCAACGCTTTATATGAGTTTGGGGAGGCTCTGCCTGCAGCGGAAAAAGCGCGGTTTCAGGCGGGTGGCGTACCCGAAATTTTCTATGGTGCTGTCCATGAAGCCTTTCATATTTTTGTTCATGAAGAATGGAAGTTACCCGCAACAACGGATAATTCTCGAGCAACGGTCTATCCCGCCTCGTTTACACCACGATTCTATCGAAACAGTATTATTCGGGCCTTATCTTCTACCATTCAAGGTGACAGTAATGGTCTCGGTCACGCACGATATTGGTTTGAACGGTGGAAAAAGAGTACTCAAATGAGACAAGCCGCATCAACGCAACCGATGTTATTGAAGGGAGTGCGAAGTATATCGAAGCGATTTCGGAAATTTGCGCGCAAGGCATATATTTTGATTCGCAACAATACCACCACGCGTTCCGAAAAAATTAAAAGAGGAGGCAAGCTTTATAGATGCAACTGTAGATGGCGAAAGTTATACCATTGGTATGCTGGCGGGTTATCTGCTGGACCAAAAAAACAAAGAGTGGAAATCATTACTTGAACAAGGCATAACACCGCTTGACATGTTACTCAGTGACGTCCCTGCTGTTTATCAAACCGCTGATGAAACATCGAAACAGATTATAAAGGAGAAAGTTAACAAGGAGAATGCATTACTGGCCCCTGTAATTGAACGCTTTATAAAAGACTATCACACCGCAGGAATAACGAAAATTTTTATAGATGACTCGAATATCGGCAGCTTCAGGATGGAGCAAGGGGTTTATCGTACAGATAAAATTCCCCATGATCTTTTAGTTGGTTTTTATCTTCATAAAAGCTGGTCAGGAAATAGCATTGAATTTAATAACATTGTTGCCATAGCTATTGAGGCATCGCCGCTGTATGGTAACAGGGGTGGTTATTTGATACTTTATCCAGGCGAACCACCTGAAAATAATAACGGACGTCTTATTTTAAAAACACCTGCTATCTCTCTTAATATTCCGTACCCTGCTAATCCCGACGCAACAGGCTTAATTAACATTAATCCTTTATAAGATTTTTAAAAAAGATATTGCACAGAGCTGACTAAGCCACGCTTGATTTAGGGTATTAAAAAATCCGTAATCCGGCGTGATTACGGATTTTTGATCCTACAGCAACCGATTAATTAAACGCCTTGTTTTACTGTAGGATAAAATCCTTTCGTTGACAGACAATCAATGACCTGTCTCGTTAATCAAAGGGAAACTCACGCGCCAGCACACGTGAAATCACATTCAGCGCACCTTCATCGTTATTACTTTCCGTTTTATAACGCGCAACGGCACTCACTGGCGCAGCAGCATTAGCCATAGCAAAGCTGAAACAGGCCTGGCGTAACATTTCTATATCATTTGCGCTGTCGCCAATAGCTAAGACCTCACAATCGCCAATGCCCCATTTTTCTTGCAGCATAGCAATGCCGTGTGCTTTATGACATCCAGGAATGATCAGATCGATAAAGCCAAATCCACTGGATACAGGATGCATAATGTTTTCAATTTCACCCAACTGGCTATGCAAGCGTTCCATAAGTTCATCCACACCTTCATGTGCAAGGTTCAGGGAGAATTTGAAAATGGTGTCGTCAATATCGTAAAGGTTGTCGCGTTTTTCCAGTCGGTAATAGTGATTAGTCAGCATCGCAATCACCTCTTCTGGTACAGATGAATGTACATAGGCGCTGTTTCTGCCGCAAACGACCGTGCTGATACCAGGTTCTTGCGCCAGAATATCCAGAACCTGATGCACTTTCTCTTTAGCCAGTTCGCCACAGAAGAGCGTTTCGTTGCAGTCAGAGACCCAGGCACCGTTTTCAGCAACGAACGCGATCTCATTTTTTATGTCGGGAAAGTAGCGTTGTAACTGATAAAACTGATTACCGCTGGCCACCACAAACCGGATACCTTTTTCTTTTAATAGCGCGTACTGACGTGAAAATCGTTGGGCGTTGTACTGCTTGTTCTCATCTAAAAAGGTGCCATCCATATCCACCGCAATCATCTTTACCGCCATTTTTTTCACCTTTTGCTAATGCCGCATTTTCCCTTCGGCTTGTTAATTTGATCCTTAAAGCTTAATCGCTGTGTGGATTATTGAGAATCCAAATCGTGACTTTGTTGAGTGGTTTCGGAGCCTTCCTGACTCAGGCATGTGTTTCAGCGCACACTTTTTCTTGTTGCGGTGTTATGAATTTACGCGCACTATCTACGAATGAAAGATAAAAACTTACGCTCGTAACCCACAACAAACGTCAGCGGAGTGTTCTATGACAGTAAAAACACAATCTACACCGGTGCCTGAAGATGTCTCTTTCGCCATTCGTGAGTTAAAAAAGCAATTACGCGCCCAGACTGGCGATGTTGATGCGCTTTTTTCGCAAATTTCATCAAAAATTGAGCAGCGTATCGCTGAGGCGAAAGCGGACGAGCGTCGTACCGGCAGTGCCTGGCCCATTGTTCCAGTGCAGGATATCGTAAACGGTAAAGTTTCGGATGAAACCCGCGCATTGATAAAGCGACGCGGCTGCGTAGTGATAAAGCAGCACTTCTCCCGCGATCAGGCGTTGGCCTGGGATCAGTCAATGCTCGACTATTTAGATGCCAATCATTTTGATCAGCAATATCGCGGCCCTGGCGATAATTTCTTTGGCAGCCTTGAAGCGTCGCGGCCAGAAATTTATCCCATATACTGGTCACACGCACAAATGCAGGCGCGGCAAAGTGATGAGATGATGCAGGTCCAGTCCTTTCTTAATCGCTTATGGAAATTTGAATCACAAGGCCAACGCTGGTTTGATCCTGATGTCAGCGTTATTTATCCCGATCGCATTCGTCGTCGCTTACCGGGTACAACATCAAAAGGATTAGGCGCGCACACTGATTCAGGTGCACTGGAACGCTGGTTATTGCCCGCTTATCAAAACGTTTTCAGAGAGCTTTTCAACGGAAATATTGATGCCTGGGATCCGTGGGATGCGGCGCACCGCACTGAAGTGCATGAATATGACGTGCCCAATACCACCAAGTGCTCGGTATTCCGTACTTTTCAGGGATGGACGGCGCTGTCCGATATGATCCCAGACCAGGGGTTATTACATGTGGTTCCAGTGCCGGAAGCGATGGCCTATATACTGTTGCGCCCGCTGTTATCCGATGTTCCCGACGATGAGCTTTGTGGGGTCGCTCCTGGTCGTGTGTTGCCTGTCAATGAAAAGTGGCATCCGCATTTGATCAAAGGGTTAAGTTCTGTTCCGGCCCTGGAAGCAGGTGATTCGGTATGGTGGCACTGCGATGTGATTCACTCTGTCGCGCCAGTAGAAAACCAGCAAGGCTGGGGCAATGTGATGTATATTCCCGCCGCACCTCTGTGCGAAAAAATCTGGCTTATGCCCATTCCGTTGCCCAGGCACTCAGGCAAGGGCATTCGCCCGGTGATTTCCCAGCGGAAAATTACGAAACCGAATGGATGGATCGCTTCACGCTGGCTGATTTAAACCATAACGGTAAACGTGCGCTGGGCCTGGTATGAGGTTTAACCGCATCGTCTGACGATGCGGTCATTTCCTCGCTAACTCTGCTAAACTGCGACGATAACTTCTCTGGCAAACTGATATATGAACACACGCCATCAGCAGATTATTCAATTGGTTAACACACGCGGCAGCATCGCTGTTAGCGAACTTGCACAGTTGACAGGCGTCTCTGAAGTCACAGTACGTCAGGATCTTACTCAGCTGGAACGCGATCATTTCCTTCGACGTGTCCACGGTGCGGCACTGGCGCTGGATAGCGACGATGTCGGCACGCGCATGAATACGCGTTACAGCGTCAAGCAAGCACTTGCTAACCATGCCGCCAGCCTGGTCAACGATGGTGAATCTGTGTTTATCGAAGGTGGCAGCACCAATGCTTTACTGGCTCGCGCATTAGCCGATCGCCGCGAGTTAACGCTGATTACGGTCAGCCATTACATTGCCCATTTATTAAGACAAGCGGCTTGCGAAGTGATTGTGTTAGGCGGCATGTTTCAAAAAAGTAGCGAGTCGATGGTCGGCCCATTGACCCGTTACTGTATTCAACAGGTCCACTTTCATAAAGCTTTTGTCGGCGTTGATGGCTGGCATCCCGCTACCGGCTTTACGGGCCGCAACATGTTGCGTTGCGATGTCGTTGATGCAGTTTTAGCAAAAGCTTCTGACACCTATGTACTCACGGACTCATCAAAATTCGGTCAAATCCATCCTTTTCCTTTGTCACCTGGGCACCAGACACGTCATGTCATTACTGACAATGCGCTCAATCCTGACTGTTTGCTACAGCTTCAGGAACAAGGTATAGCGGTGACACAGGTGAGTGTTCCGCATACATAGCGGCCTCAGCAGCGTTTATTTTACGATGGGAAGATCTGAAAAGCGCGTGGTATAAGCAGGTGACAGCATTTCGCGCTTCATTCCCCATGTCTTTTGTATGCCTTGTCCGGCAAACCAGACCTTTCCTTTTCCTGATGTGTTGATTTTATCAATGACCCCCATCAAGGCAGCACTGTTGGCTTGTGGCTGGAAGTCATCAAACAGATTCAGCTGCGCCACGCCCTGACTAAAAAGTCACTCAGGATGACCCCGGCTTTCATATAGCGATGCCCTTCTTTCCACATTGAATCAAGGGCGCGTACAGCTTCACGAATAATATCGCGCGTATCATTTGACGGAATCGACAGCCTGCTGCTTATCTGATTATTGTAAAACACTGCATTATCCGCATGGGGACTGGTACGGATAAACACGCTGATCAGGCGGCAATGCTGCTTTTCCTGCCGAAGCCTTTCAGCTGCCCGCTCTGCATAGGTACAGACAGCCTGATGCATTTCCACATAGTCCGTGATGCGATGCCCAAAAGAGCGGCTGCAGATAATTTGTTGTTTAGCAGGCGCAAACTCCTCAATTCCCAGACAAGGCTCGCCACGTAATTCACGCACCGTGCGTTCTAACACCACGTTAAAATGCTTTCTGATAATCCAGGTGCTCTGTTCAGCCAGGTCTTTAGCGGTAATAATACCCATCGCATTGAGCTTCTTGCTGATACGACGCCCCACGCCCCAGACCTCTTCAACCGGAACCAGCGCCATCAATTTTTTTGCCGTTCAACGTTAGAAAGATCGAGTACGCCCTCAGTCTTACTCCACTTTTTTGCCGCATAATTAGCCAGTTTGGCAAGGGTTTTAGTCTGTGCAATGCCCACACCAACTTTAAGATGTGTTTCTCGCCAGATACGATCCTGTATCTCATGGCCAAACGCCTCCAGCACCCGACAATTGCGTACCCCAGCCAGATTCATAAACGCCTCATCTATAGAGTAGATTTCTACTGAAGGCGCTATTTCTTCAAGTATGCTCATTACTCTTGATGACATGTCAGCATAAAGCGTGTAGTTGGAACTGAAAACGTGCACATTGTATTGTCGAATCTCATCACGCATTTTGAAATAGGGTGCCCCCATTTCAATTCCTGCGTTTTTAGCCTCGCGATTGCGAGCAATGACACAGCCATCATTATTCGAGAGAACGACAACAGGTTTGCCTTTCAAGTCTGGGCGAAAAATGGTTTCGCATGCCGCATAAAAACTGTTTACATCCACTAAGGCAAACACAATGACAGCCTTATCTTGTGCGCACGATTTATCGCTACACCCTTTTCATGCCACATCTTTCACCAAAGAGAAGCAGCAGGCCTGGCTGACACAATAATTCGGCGGGAAGCTGAAGTTTAAACAGACTAAAAACGCGCAAAGACACCTCACAACATAACTGTATATAAATACAGTAGATTCTGGTGGGTGGTTTGATCAAGCATCGCCATGCAGATTTAAGCGAAGCGACTGAGATTAAAAGGATTTTTGTTTTCTGTTACAGAGCTAAAGCCAAACGCCGTAACACGGCAAATTTTTACACATTTTAGAAACAAATCTGGACAACAGTGCCAGGGCTTCTGGTAATGTATGCCGCAAAATAGAAAAAAATTTGGAACTTTTTATGTTGTCGACAATCATCTATCGCAGCCACCTTTGTGATGCAGTTCCAATAAAAGAACTGGAAGAGCTTGCAAAAAAAGCTAACAAAATCAATGAATCCTTCAAGGTAACAGGTATTCTGCTTTTTAACGGTACGCATTTCTTTCAGGTGCTTGAGGGCCCGAATGATGCCGTACTCGCTATTTACAAACGAATTTGTGAAGATTCCCGGCACCATAATATTGTTGAATTAATGCGCGATTATGCGCCATCGCGTCGCTTCGGTAATGCCGGAATGGAGCTTTTTGATCTAAGGGAACATGACAAAACCACGGTCCTTCAGGCTGTGTTGGATAAAGGCACCTCAAAGTATCAGCTCACTTACGATGATCGTGCGCTTCAGTTCTTACGCACCTTCGTTGAAGCCAGAGAAAAGGAAAACTACTTTGAAATCCCTTCAACTGATTCGTGGGATTTCATTGTGGATGAAAATCCAGTGCTCACAGGCAATTCAACCCATTCGGGCGTTGAAAATTACCGTTTTGCCTTTCAACCTATTATCGACCCGCTTTCCCGTCGTATCGTTTCGCTTGAAGCCTTAATGCGCCATCCAGATGGCTCTTCACCTCGTGGCTATTTTGCTCAGGACACGTCGCGTGATATCTACGAAACCGATCTGAAATCCAAAAAGCTTGCCTTTGCTTTGGCTAAAAAACTGGGTATAGAAGGATTGACGCTGTCGATAAATCTGCTGCCTGGGTCACTGGTTATGGTGCCCGACGCTGTCGATTTCCTGCTGCGGGAAATTCATGAAAATGGCCTGGTGCCAGAGCAAATTGTTGTTGAAGTGACAGAGAATGAGGTTATTTCTCGCGTTGAAGCGTTTGATACCGCGATCAGGCAGCTGAAAGCCGCAGGTATTAGCCTTGCGATAGATGATTTTGGTGCAGGCTCTGCCGGGCTTTTGCTGCTGGCACGTATTCAACCCGATAAAATTAAAATTGATCGTGAGATCATCAGCGATGTGCATAAGAGTGGCACGAAACAAGCTATTGTGCAGGCAATTATTAAATGCTGCTCTGCGCTTCAAATCTCAGTGACCGCTGCAGGCATAGAAAAAGCGTAAGAATGGATGTGGCTGGAAGCGGCCGGGATTTATAATTTCCAGGGTTCACTGTTTGCAGCACCAAAACTCAATGGCATTCCTGCGGTTGCCTGGCCTGAGTTAAAGTAAAAAATTGCAGCGGGCCAGGCCGTGCCGCATGGCCCTTGCAGGGGTGTCAATAACACCCCTGTTTCTGTAAACGCTGCTCTGCCTTGATGAGCGAATGTTCAGAAGCGCGAGCCATACTCACCGGTAATGCCCCGCTAAATGAAATGGTTTTTTCAAGCTTAATTGAAAGACAGAAGAGATTTCATTTATTACCGGAAAAATGAGGTTTAAAAGCAGGAGCGCAGATATAAATATGAAAAATTGCGTTAATATATTTAGCCGCTTCTTAAATTCATGGAAAAGTTATTTTATAAAAATTAATTTATTATTTTCTTACAAGGTTAATCATTAACGCTTTTTGTAAATTATTAACCGCTCAGATTCAACTCAAAATCTCCCCAAAGCCTTCCGGCACTGCATTTACATCTCTTCGCTGCGCCCTGTTTGTTCTTATTAATAAATAATTCCGAACTAAAGATGTGTAATTTTAACGTTGCCGTGCAGCAAATTTTTAGCCAATCCATATGCTTCCACGCTTAGTTTGCTGATGGTCAATTAACCCTGATAGTTTTTCGTGCAACCTGATGTTTCTACTTCATTAATATTGCTGTAAACGAAGCTGAGAAACGCATGCATAAAAAACACCTCCTGATATTGCTGTTCACCCTTTCTACCGCTAATGCGAGTGGACTTTATTTATATGAAATCGGAACCGACGATATTGGCCTGGCCAGCGCCGGTCAGGCTGCGCGTGCACAGGATGCCTCAACACTGTTTACCAATCCGGCCGGCATGACGCTGCTGCCCGATAAGATGCTGACAACGGGCGTACAGGCGCTGTATGGCGATGCACCTTATCACCTGGACAGGGATGCACGACTGAGCGGAAAAAGCCCGGGTAATGTCATTGGCTGGTTTCCCGGCGGCAGCGCCTTTTATACGCAGCGGCTCACGCCTGACATCAGCGCAGGCATCGGCTTTTACGGCAATTACGGGCTGGGCCTGCACTTCGGTGACTGGGCGGGCGAAAATGTGCTTAAAGACAGCACGCTGCTGGGCGTCACGCTCATGCCCGCTCTCGCCTGGCGATATAATGACGCGCTCTCTCTGGGGGCCGGGGTCGGTATTAATTACGGCCTGCTGAAGATTAAACGCGCCCGGGGCGACGCGCTTTCCGATCGCGACTGGGCGCTGAATGCCAGAGTGGGTGCGCTGTGGCAGTTCAGTAAGCAGACCCGCGCCGGACTCACCTATACCAGCCGGACAAATTATAACTTTAACGTTAATCAGACCGTCCGGCCCGACCCGCTCAGCCATTCCTCTTCTTATACGTTACCCATCAGCGCCAGCGTCAATGCACCGCAGCAACTCATGTTCAGTGTTTACCATCAGCTCAGCGATCGCTGGGCAATCATGGGCGATGCCGGCTGGCAGGACTGGAGCGACTACAGCAACAGCGAAATCACCGTGGCGGGTAACCGCCTTGACAGCAACGACCGGCTGCGCGACACCTGGCACCTGGCGCTCGGCACGCAGTTCCGGCTGAATGCGGACTGGACGCTCAATACCGGCGTGGCGTTCGACAGCAGCTTTTACCGCAGCCAGAGCGATACCTCCTTAACCATGCCTTCCGGCGCTGCCTGGCGCTGGGGAGCGGGTGCCCGTTATCAACTCGATCCTGACAGCAGCGTGGGCATGGCATTCGAGTATGTTCACATTGAATCCTCTTCCGTCTCGTCTCCTCTTTTCAAAGGAGGCTATGACAGCCCTGCGCTTTATTTCTTCGGCATGAGCTACAGCCGGACCTTCTGACCTGACTGAAAAAGGAGACATCGCCGCAGCATTTATTAATGAATTTAACGGGGCGGATAAGCCACACGCCAGCCCCCACAGGAGTCCACTCAAACGGAGCACAAAAATGTCACACATGCCTTTTTGCAAAACGCTGCTCGCCACAGTGCTGTCTGCCGCCTGCTGCGTCACCAGCGTACACGCAGCACCCGCTACCACCCCAAAAGCACCGGAGCAGAACAACAGCAAACCCAACATTGTGGTGATCTTCGGCGATGATATCGGTTACTGGAATCTCAGCACCTACAATCAGGGGATGATGGGTTATAAAACCCCGAATATCGACAGCATCGCCGCTGAAGGGGCCAAATTCACCTCCTATTACGCCGAACAGAGCTCCACCGCCGGGCGCTCAGCTTTTATCACCGGTCAGATGCCGTTCCGTACCGGTCTGAGTAAAGTCGGTATGCCTGGCGCACCGCAGGGTATTCAGAAAAAAGATCCTACTCTTGCCAGCATCCTTAAGCAGCTGGGCTATGCCACCGGGCAGTTTGGTAAAAATCACCTCGGCGATCGCGATGAGTTTCTGCCTACCGCACACGGGTTTGATGAGTTTATGGGCAACCTCTATCACCTTAATGCCGAAGAGGAGCCGGAAAATTCTGACTACCCTGCAGATCCGGCTTTCCGCAAACAGTTTGGCCCGCGCGGCGTACTGAAATCCACGGCCGACGGCAAAACGGAGGATACCGGACCGCTTAACATCAGGCGCATGAGTACGGTGGATGAAGAGACGCTGGCGGCAAATAACGATTTCATGGCGCGTCAGGTTAAAGCCGGCAAGCCTTTCTTTACCTGGTATAACACCACGCGCATGCACAACAAAACCCATCTTAAGCCAGGAAGTGTCGGGGTTACCGGACTGGGTGATTACGCCGACGGCATGGTTGAGCATGACAAAATTGTGGGTGATGTGCTGAAGAAGATCAAAGACCTCGGCATTGAAGACAATACAATCGTGCTTTACACCACCGATAACGGCCCAATGACGGCCACCTGGCCTGACGCCGCTGTGACGCTGTTCCGCGGTGAAAAGAATACCGGCTGGGAGGGCGGTTTCCGCGTACCGGCGATGATCAAATGGCCGGGACACATCAAACCCGGAACCCTGATTAACGATATTTTTGCCAGCAACGACTGGTTCCCGACGCTGGTTGCCGCAGCAGGAGTGCCCGACATCAAACAGCAGCTGCTGAAAGGCTACAAAACCAGCGCCATGACCTACAGGGTGCATCTGGATGGTTATAACCAGCTCGGCTTCCTTACCGGTAAAACCCAGGAGAACCCGCGCAAAGAGTTTTTCTACTGGAGCGATGACGGCGATCTGCTGGCGATGCGCTACGGCCGCTGGAAGGCGCACTTTATGATTCAGGAACACTCGGGCATTGATGTCTGGCGTTATCCTTTTACCAAACTCCGTGTGCCACTGATTTTTGATCTTAAAATTGATCCGCTGGAAAAAGGCGATACCGGAATGGATTACAACATGTGGGCGTATGAGCGTTCATATCTGCTGGCCGGCGCGCAAAAATATGCAGCGGAAATGACGGAGAGTTTTAAAGCATTCCCGCCACGCCAGAAACCCGGCTCCTTTACCGTATCAGATGTTCAGGCACTAATCAGCGAAGGAAGCCCGGCCACTAACTGATATGTTCACCACCCGACCGGGTGAAATCCCTCACCCGGTATTCAGGAGACGTTCATGAAGTACAGCACCACGCTGCCGGTTAAGCCGCTGCCCACGGCTGAAAAATACAGCGGCAAAGGCCCTGCCTATCAGCGCCGCTTTCACGTCATGGCGAAGCCCACCGGGTCGCGCTGCAACATCGACTGTCAGTACTGTTTTTACCTGCACAAAGAGCAGCTGTTACAGCAGGACCGCCATAGCGTTATGAGCGATGAGGTGCTGGAAGCCTTTATCCGGCAGTACATCCACAGTCAGGACGGCGACCGGGTAGTGTTCTCCTGGCAGGGCGGCGAGCCGACGCTGGCGGGCCTGGCGTACTTCGAAAAAATTGTGGCGTTGCAAAAGCGATACCAGAAGCCCGGACAGCGCATCGAAAATGACCTGCAGACCAACGGCATCTTGATCAATGACCGCTGGGCGCGCTTTTTGCGCCAGCACAATTTTCTGGTTGGCATATCCGTTGACGGCCCGGCTGAGCTGCATGACCGTTACCGCGTCACGCGCGGCGGCAAGCCCACCTCGGAGAAGGTGATAGCGGGCGTTGCGGCGCTGAAGCGCCATCAGGTGCCCTTTAACGCGCTGGTCACCATCAACCGCACTAACGCCCGCTTTCCGCTGGAGGTTTACCGTTTCCTGACGCAGGCATTAGGCGCCACCTACATTCAGTTCAACCCCTGCGTGGAGCCAGTGGATTTTAAACAGACCGCGCCGCAGTTCTGGCGTGACGACAGCATACCGGTCACCGGCTCCCGCCGCGCAAAACCCGGCCACATCGATTCCGTGGTCACCGACTGGTCAGTCGATCCCGACGACTGGGGCCACTTCCTGATTGCGGTGTTTGAAGAGTGGGTCAACCACGATCTCGGGCGCGTGCAGGTTAACCTGTTTGAAACCGCCGTCGCCCAGACGATGGGAATGCCCGCGCAGATTTGCATCACCTCTGAATTCTGCGGCAAAGGCCTGGCGATAGAGAAAAACGGCGACATTTTTTCCTGCGATCACTACGTTTATCCCGAATATCAGCTGGGCAACGTTCAGACCACCCCGCTGGCGCATATGGCATTTTCAGAGCGGCAAAAGGCCTTTGGTCTCGGCAAGCGCGACACCCTGCCGGGGGCCTGTAAACGCTGCCCTTACCTGACGCTCTGTTACGGCGAATGCCCGAAAAGCCGCATCGTGCGCAGCGAAGCGGGCGAGCCGGGCCTGAACTACCTCTGCCCCGGCATCAAAACCTTTTTCAACTATGCCCGGCCAATCCTGGCCGGTATCGCCACGCTACTTACACGCCAGCCAGTTAAGCCCGAATAACAGAAGAAACAGCGGGCGCAGAAAGTCCTCTGTCTGTTTATGCGGGGCTGTCTGGGCCGCTATTTCTCAACAGGGACAACGATATGTAGAGGCTGCAGTTCAGAGCAATATCCTGAAGCAGCACTTTCGGCCTGCTGATTTTACTTAATGTGTAGCTTTAATCACAAAGGTCACTACGCCGAATATCTCAAGTCCTTCTTCACTGCGGATGTTAATAGGTGAATAAGCACTGTTCATTGGAATGAGCTGAATAAAGGGGCGTAACTGGAGTCGTTTTACAGTAAATTCACCATCCACCGCGGCGACGACAATATTGCCGTGTTCAGCCTTTAACGCGCTGTCTACCACCAGCATATCGCCATCACTGATCCCGGCGTCAATCATCGAGTCGCCACTTACCCGGACAAAATAGGTCGCGCTTGGGCGATGTACCAGTAATTCATTGAGATCGAGCCGCTGCTCTACATAATCCTGGGCCGGTGATGGAAAGCCGCAGGACACACGCTCAATATAAAGTGGCAACTGCATAACGGCACGGATTTCCGCAGGTTTGATGAACTCCATAAAATTTTCCCCTCAAATCAAATAACTGTATATATTTACAGTAATAGGGAACAATGGAATCAATCAAGTTAAGGATGGGGCTTTTTTGTAAAGGGATTGATGGAAAAAGGAATTTAATTTTTGGCTCCGACCAGTGGATAAGAGAACATGATTATTTACGCAGCAATATGCCTGAATTTTCAGCAAAAAATATCGCGTTCTGCCAACAGACCTGAGCCAGTTTATGGGGCTGATAAGACGTTAGCTGTCACGTTAAAGTGGGGCTGAAGACATAAAAGCAAGGCATGAATGCTGTGGCGGTGCATCATCTGCCAGCCGATCTTAAACGCGCTTGTTTGGTCAGGGCATACACGCTGCTTCTCTGCCAGATAGCGGCCTGATGCTGCTGTCGTGGTTTTTACCAGAAGCGCCGCTGAGAACCTCGCTTCACCCTGCTTCGGCGTAGCCAGTGATGCGTTTTATCGGGCAAGTCAACGCCTTTCAGTACGCTGTCGATCTGCCCGGATAACCAGCGCGATACCCACAAGAATAGTCACTGTTGCCAGCAACATACGGCTGTCCGGACTCTCTCCGATGAGTATTACGCCGCCCGCCAGCGCAATACAGGGCACAAGGAGTTGCAGCGTGCTGGCCGTTGCGGCAGAAAAGTACGGCAGCAAGGCGTACCACAGAACGTAAGCCGCACCTGATGTTAATCCACCCGACAATAGCGCCAGCAAAATGCCGGTTGCATCTGCCTCAATGGAATGGCGCATCAGTAAAGCAATGATCAGTACCACCGGTACGCAAAGAATAAAATTACCCGCCGTGGCGGCGCTGGGATCGTGAGCCTGCCTGCCACGTAGTGAGTAAGCGGCCCAGGCCAGTCCAGAGAGTATCATCAGCAGAGCGGGAAGCAGTGGCGGGCTTTTCGCCCCCGGCAGCAGAAGCAGGCAAAACCCTGCCAGCGCCGTTAACATGCCCGCCGCTTTGCGCATTGTCATGCGTTCACCGCGCCATTGTCCCCAAACGGTCATTGCGATCTGAACCGAGCCAAACAGCAACAGCGCGCCAGTTGCTGCTTCCATAAAAACGTAGGCGGCTGAAAACGCAAAGACATACACCATCAAACAACCGGCGCTGATGCTGTTCCATTCAATATTGCGAACACCGCGTTTAACCTGCATATAGATCAAAAGAACCAGCGCACCACTGATTAATCGCAGGCTACTGAATGAGATGGGATCGATATGCAGATCCTTGAGCGCCATGCGACACAGCAGTGAATTAGCGGCAAAAGCGGAGAGCGTCACGATAGCTAACAGCAATATTTTCAAACCCATTCCTTTCATTTGCCCACCTGCCCCGTTTTTGTTTTTCGCCTGCCCGGTTGTTAAGCTGTAAATACATACACCTGTTGGGGATTGTATGAATAACGATGAAGACAATATTTCTGTAGATATACGCGCCATCGTCGGCGCAGCGGTTTCCGAACGCCTCAAAACGGGCCAGCCTGTCTATTTTCATGAGATCACCGAGGCGCTTTTCCGGATGGGAGAAGAGAGCCGGGATTCAAAAATAAAGGAAAGTTGCAAACAGGCTATCCGTTTTCTTGCTGGTAAAATGCACTGATTCTGGCAAGACGTGCTTAAGACAATGCCGGAAATTAATCAATAATACCTCTGGCGGCGCGCCTGAGGCGATTATCTGCCAGGCTGTTTCAGGTATCAACGTTCAGGCAAAAGGGGAAATAAACGTGAAGTTATCTATAACGTTAGCGATACTTGCGGCGCTGTCCTGTTCAGTCATGGCATCACAAGGTGGATTTGAAACAGTACACAAACAGGACAAGGCGCAACGTTCTGTAACATCCCAGGGCACTGAACCGGTCCGCAGTTTAAAATGAACAGAGGCTTTAGCGTGCGCACCCTGCGTTATTGAATCATCCAGTAACGCAGGGAAACGTTATCAGACACCGGCGTCGTCAGGCGTACGGCCAACCACGATTTCCAGTGTTTTACGCAACATATCCTGTTTCAGGATATCAGAGGTCGTTTCCAGCTCTGCGATAAGATACAGGATAATCGCTTTGTTAGTGACATGACCCTGGTCGGCCACGATATTTTTAATTACGGCGCCGAGCAATTCACTTTCTGACGCAAGTGCGTCGCCAGCATTGCGAAAATAGTCAATGATTGCTGAATTTGAAGTGCTTTGTTGCATGGTCTTATTTCTCTGAAGAAAATTGAGCTAACGTGTTCTGGTGTAAACAGAAAGGAGTGTAGACCATGTTTGCCTTGTGCCTGGAATTATAAGCAAACATTTATTTGCTTCTTCTTATCACGTCTTATCTTTCTGGTTTTTGCACTATTCACTGGCATGTTTAGTGTTTTTCGACCCTGCCGGGGACCTTCGCTGTTAAACCGATGCGTGACATTATTCCGATCGGGTAAATCAAGTTTGCTTCGGTTGCTCGCAGCCGCCATGCCTTTACGCACTTCTGTTATCGCGCTTTTAATGGTACGCCGTATTTTGGCGTCTTCTGCAGCCGCCACCATCGTTTCAAGCTGTTCAATTAACGCCGTGCTCGAAACAGGTTTTTCTGATTTTAGTAATATTAATACGGCTTCGCCGATCATTACGTCCGTCAGCTTTTCATCATCACTTCTGTACATACTGGCTTCTCTGATTACGATTTTATGACCGTTTTTCGGGCCTGAATAAGAAAACAGGTACCATGCGCCTGACACCTGTGAATCTTAAGGAGTTAAACGGCCCGCGGTCTTCCGGATAAAGTCCGATCAGAAATTTACTCAAAACAAGCTAAACCGGCTCAGGCCTGGGCTTAACTTTAGGATCTTTAACCTTCCCGTCCAAATAGCAGGCTAATAAGTTCCTGATAATGGCTCTCTTCCTTAACGCAGGTTGCACGTTCAAGACGATACAGCAGCTTGCTGCATATCGCTTTACGGCTAAGATTGTTGCCTGCGTGAAGAATTTCGACGACTATTTGTCCCAGCGTTTCCTGCTGCGAAGGTTCGCTGGCCTGATTAAAGTAACGGGAAATGTCGCTGATAGTGTCAGATGAATGTCCGTTCTGGCGCATATTAAAAATCCTCAAGTGGTTAAAGATGTATCTTAGCTTTTGAGCAGAAGTTATACATGTTTAAAAAACTTGTACAGGATTTTGGTTTTTTGCTAAAAATATTTTTGTGCAAAAAGTGCTAATTATTACTAAACAGTAAGTTAAAAATTTATTCACCTTAGATGGGGCGCTTTTCAGCCTGAAACATCCGTCAGTATCCGCACCGTTCGATTACCGTGTCAGCCAACACATTTCCGGCATCCGGAAAATAATAAACAGCGTTTGCCAGTAAGATTGCCCGAAACAGACAATAAATTCGTTACGCGCTTTCGCGGACAATCAGATGCCAGTCCATCATCACGCGTTTTGCCGGAGATTGCGGGTTAACAATCTTTTGCAGAAGTAGCTCAAACGCTTTGCGCCCTATATCCCGTGAAGGTTGAGCAATGGTGGTTAACGGCGGTGAAACCATCTCAGCTAATTCTGTGCCATCAAAACCCGCCACAGCAATATCCTGCGGTATGCGCAAGCCAGCCTGTTCAATGGCCGACATCGCGCCCGCAGCCAGCGTATCTGACACCGCAAACACGGCATCGGGTTGCTCTGCCGCCAGTAGCGTTTCCATCGCGCGTTTACCGGCGCTGAAACTCAGTTCGCTGGCATAGGCAATGGCTTGCCAGTGCAAATGGTGGCGTTCCAGCTCGTGCTGATAGCCCTGTAAACGCAGCTGGGCATATTTATAACTGAGGTCGTGGTTAATCAGCGCGATGCGCTTGCGGGTATTGCCGATGAGGTGGCGCACCATCTGTTGCGAAGCCTCAATGTCACTGATCCCAACACAGGAAATGTCACCTGCATCAGCATATTCCGCACACTGAACCCAGGGCGTCGCACCAATCAGATGCGCTAATTCCGGCAGTTTGCTGAAGGCATCCATGGTGATAATGCCATCGACAATTTTACCTGCCAGCAATTGCAGGCTGGAGCGTGAGCGTTCAATATCAGAGCCAGAATTACACAGTAAAATGCGGTAGCCATTTCGTTCAGCCTGCGCCTCTATGCCTTTTACCACTTCAGCACAAAATGGATTGGAAATGTCCGATACCATCACCAAAATCATTGAGCTACGTGCGGTACGCAACTGGCGCGCTAACAGATTAGGTTGGTAGTTACTCTCTTTAATAGCCTGCAAAACCCTGGCACGGTTTGCTTCCTTCACGGTATCGCTGTTATTGAGCACCCGGGAAACCGTGGCTACCGAGACCCCCGCCAGTTGGGCAATTTTTTGAATCGACATGAAGCATCATTTCCCGCAATGAAACTGATGGCATGCAGGCTATCATAAAATCCCGATAAGCAATAAGTTAGCCCGGCTCAGCCCACGTAACATAGCGATCATACCCTGACCCAGCACTGCTGTTGGTGGCTTTTTAGCATCGCTTCAACAATCGACATGACCTGAGCACCTTCATAAAAGGTCGCGAAGCTCGCCTTATCGCGTTCAGGCGGTTTTCCCTGAGCCACCGCAATGTAAAATTGCTGCATCATATTGCGGAATGCATCGGGCCAGCCTTCAATATGGCCGCCAGGAAAACGGGCACGATCTGCTACGTCAGCATTCATTAATATGGGATCGTCCGACAGGATAGCGTTGGCCTGGCGACGATAGCCTGCCCACAGCTGTTGCGGCGTCTCCTGATCCCAGGCAACTGATGCCGCGCTGCCGCTGATTTCAAAAAACAGCCGGTTTTTTCGTCCGGCGGCAACCTGCGATACGCTGAAGCTGCCTTTGCTTCCATCGTCAAAGCGGCACAGCACACTACCCATATCCTCAGTGGTGACATCTTTATCTTCATAGCGCACACCTTCCTGCACCGCGCTAAAAGTCGATGAGCCGGTAACGCTGGCTCGACGTGTTGGCCAGACAATTGAGAGATCGGCCATCACTTCCACGATTTTTCTGCCGGTAACAAACTGGATAGTGTCGCACCAGTGCGAGCCAATATCGGCCATTGCGCGTGATGCCCCGCCCCTGTTTGCCTCGACGCGCCAGTTGTAATCCGTCTCTTCCAGCATCCAGTCTTGCAAGTAGCTGCCCTGAACAGAAAAGATGCGCCCCACTTCACCTTGCCGCAGCATGCTTGCCGCCTGTTGCACCATCGCGAACTGGCGATAAACAAAGCTGACGCCGTGCACCACGCCAGTCCGCTCTGCCAGCGCCACCAGTTCATCCGCTTCCGCCATCGTCATACACAGCGGTTTTTCTGAGAACAGATGTTTACCCGCCAGCAAAACCTGGCGGTTAATTTCAGCGTGTAGATGGTTAGGGGTACAGTTATGTACGACATCCAGCCCCTCATGCTGCAAAAAGGACGCCACATCACTGTAGGCGTGCGGAACCGATAATTGCTGCGCATGCGCGCGTGCGGACTGTGGTGAGGAATCACAAATCGCGACCACCGCCACATTCCCCAGGCGACGCAGTGCTTCAATATGTGCCGGACCAATAAAGCCGGTCCCGATAACACCAACGTTAATCATCTCAGGCTCCTTTATCCAGACCGAGCTGTGCACGTATGCTGGCGTGCTGATCGCCCTGCACGGCAAAATCATCAAAGGCCCGATCGGCTACCGGAATGATGTGACGCTGAATAAATTCTGCACCTTCCCGTGCGCCCGTATCGCCGTCTTTCAGGCAGCACTCCCATTCCAGTACCGCCCAGCCCGCATAGTCATATTGCGTTAATTTGCTGAAAATGCCTTTGAAATCAATTTGCCCGTCACCAGGTGAACGAAAGCGCCCTGCCCGATCAATCCATGACTGATAGCCCCCGTAAACGCCGCTGCGCCCGTCAGGCAGGTATTCGGCATCTTTGACATGAAACGCTTTTATGCGGCTGTGATAGATATCAATGAACTGTAGATAATCGATGTGCTGTAAATGTAAGTGACTGGGATCAAACAGGATGTTACAGCGCGGATGATTTTTCACCTGTGCCAGAAAACGTTCGAAGGTCACGCCATCGTGCAGATCTTCGCCTGGATGAATTTCGTAGCATACATCCACCCCGTGCCGATCAAACTCATCCAGCACCGGCCCCCAGCGGCGCCCCAGCTCAGCAAAAGCTTCGCTAAACAGTTGTGCGTTATGAGGCGGCCACGGATAAAAATAGGGCCAGGCCAGCGAACCTGAAAACGTGGCGTGCGCTTGTAGTCCCAGGTTTGCCGACGCGGCAGCCGCCTGCCTGACCTTATTGATTGCCCATTCGCTGCGGCGGGCATTATTGCCACGCACTTCAGCGGGCGCAAAACCATCAAAAGCTACATCATGCGCCGGATGTACCGCAATCAGTTGCCCTTCCAGATGCGTCGAAAGCTCGCTTATCACCAGGCCATGCTGTGACAGCAAACCGGCAATGTCATCACAATAGGTCTGACTTGTTGCCGCCTGCTCCACATCGAAAATGTGCGGATGATTGCAAGGAATTTGCAGGGCTTTATATCCTAAAGCTGCCGCCCATTGCGCTAATCCTTCCAGCGAATGAAAGGGAGCCTGCTGACCAATAAATTGCGACAGAAAAATACCCGGTCCTTTTAACGTTTTCACATTACCCTCCCGTTAGTAAAACTTCTCAGTCTCGGTATTTGAAAGAGAAGAAGAAAACGACAGCGATGACCGCTGCTGCAACAGCAGGGATCCACCAAAAAAGTGCCCAGCTTTGAGCTGAAACCTGACCAGCAACCAGATTATTGTAAAGTGCGCCAGAAATTTGCGAACCAAGCAGCATGCCAATGCCGTAGGTAAACATCACCACCATACTTTGTGCCTGACCTTTCACCTTTTCTCCGGCGATGCGATCGGTATAGATAAAACCCACCACAAAGAAGAAGTCATAACAGACACCGTGCAGCAAAATGCCGAGATAGATCAGGGTGCGTGTTTCATCATTCATACCCATAGCAAACAGTGCATAACGTACGAACCAGGCAAACATGCCGATCAGCAGCATGTATTTCACACCCAGGCGGCGAAACAGCAGCGGGATCACCAGCATGAAAAAGATCTCGGACATCTGTCCGAAGGACATAATGGTGCTGACATTTTGTACCCCCGCATCCGCTAACCATGACGCGGTAAAGGCGTAATAAGTGCCAAGTGGAATGGAAATCAGCGTGGCGCAGAGTGAAAAGACAAAGAAATGGCGCGTTTTTAACAGGGCAAAGGCGTCGGCGCAAAACAGGTCGCGCACTTTGAAGGGCAGTTCTTTTGCCGGTGCGGGCGTATGGGGTAGCGTCAGGCTATAGATGGCCAGCGCAACAGAACAAATCGCCGCCACAGTGAAAATTGACACACTGGCCGACACACCGGTGACACCAATAAAAATACCCGCCACGATCCAGCCGATGGTGCCAAATACCCGAACTATCGGAAAACTTTTTCACTGCTTGCCAGACTGTGAAAAGCGATATTGTTGGTTAATGCCAGCGTTGGCATGTAACACAACGTGTAGCCAAACAGTAATGCAATCAATAGCGTGCCGTTTTCAGCAATCATGGCTTGCGGTACAAACCAAAGGATAACCGCACCCGCCAGATGCATCACTGCCAGGACCTTTTGTGACGGGAAGAAGCGATCCACCAGCATACCCAGCACAAAAGGGGACAGGATCGAAGCGATAGGTCCCGCTGAAAACGCATCACCAATCAGCAAAGACATGTTGTGCTGCGTCATTACCAGCCCGAGCGTAACGGACCAGCTTCCCCAGATAAAAAACTGCATAAACATCATGAGCGACAGGCGCGGAACAAGCATTCGCTGCTGTACCGCTGTACTTTGAGAACCTTGCGTTGTGGACACCATAATGGACCTCGCGGGGTTAAAGTAATCGATTACATTCATCACGACCGGAAAGTAATCGATTACAAAATAAGGTTCTCACGAGTTGATCACATTTCATTCACACCAAATGAGAGCCGCGTCGCTGTTCTGTTATCAGGTCATGACGCAGGTAACCCGAACAGGCAAAACCGACCACTGCAATGTTCTTTTAGCCTTTGTATCTCACCGCTTCGATCAGTTTTGCGAACGCGGCAGTGTGTTGTTTACGGCTGGGATAATAGAGATAGTAACCCGCAAACGGATCGCACCAGTCAACCAGTACCTGCATTAACCTGCCTTGCTCAACCAGATCTGTTACGCAGTCTTCCGGCACATAAGCCACGCCCATGCCAGACAACGCCGCTTCAATGCGCGAGGCAAGATGATTAAAAATGAGTTGTCCTTCTACTTTGACGCGAATTTCTTTGCCTTGCTTATTAAATTCCCAGCTATAAACGCCGCCCCGCGTCGGCAAACGCATGTTGATACAGTTGTGGTTTTGCAACTCGTAAGGCGTTTCGGGCACGCCATAACGGGCGAAATAATCAGGCGTTGCGACCACGGTCATGCGCCAGTCCGGGCCGATGCGCACTGCAACCATATCCTTTTCAACCTGCTCACCAAGTCTGACACCAGCATCAAACCGGCCGCTAACAATGTCTGTCAGCGTATTATCAACCGACAGCTCAACATTGACCTCAGGCCAGGCCTGCAAAAAGGGTTTAAGCAGCGGCCAGAGCGTTGAGGAGAGTGCATGCTCGCCTGCTGTAATACGAATATTACCGGAGGTCTTGCCGGTATTCTCCGACAGGTTAATGAGTTCTTTCTCGATATCTGAAAACAGGGGCGCGATGTTTTCAATCAGACGCTCACCCGCGTCGGTGGGCGCAACACTGCGCGTGGTGCGGGTGAGCAATCGCGTCTTTAAACGCTCTTCTAACGCTCTGATTGCATGGCTCAACGCAGATTGTGAAACGCCCAGCTTTGCTGCTGCGCGAGTAAAACTCCGCTCCTTTGCCACCATCACCAAATAGATCAGATCGCTGAAATTCTCTTTTAGCATCTTTTCACTCACTAATATCTACCGTTACAGGCTGCCAGCAGGCTGCACGCCAACGTCATGTCTTTAAAAATAGCGTTGTTATAACGGTCTTTTTCTAAAATAACTTCACCTTTTGACGGAATACGCCTGATTCGATCCTTCTGCGTGATGTCAGCGTGCGCGTCAGTCTCTGTGCTGTTTGTCTGAGTTAACAGACTTTTATTAATGAACGCTACTCATAGAACTATTCTGCTTTATTACGCTGATAATCATTAAACAGGTTTGCTAAGGTTTAACGCATTACACGCAAACAGGAGTAAAAAATGAAAATTATCACCAACGGTTCTCAGCCTTCACGTAAAGGCCCGGACGAGTATTTTACCGGTACGGTACGACTTGATGCGCCTTTTCAGGCTACCGGGCCTGCGCGTGTCGGGGGGCGACGGTGACGTTTGAGCCAGGCGCACGCACCGCATGGCATACGCATCCGCTTGGCCAGACCCTGATTGTTATTCACGGGCAGGGCTGGATTCAGTGTGAAGGCGAAGAAATCCGCGTAATTAATCAGGGCGACATCGTCTGGATCCCGGAAGAGGTTAAACACTGGCATGGCGCAACCCCGGATACCGCCATGACGCACATTGCCATTGCAGAATCGCTGAATGGCAGCCCGGTAGACTGGATGGAAAAAGTCAGCGACGAGCAATATCAAAAATAGTCCCTGCCACTGACGCCGCGGTTATCGCTGCGTCAGAAAATGACGCTTTCGTTTCACATCCGGACATGATCAATCAACGCCCGAAGCTTTGGCGCAAGTTGCTTTCGGCTGGGAAAGTAGAGGTAAAAACCCGCAAAGGTCGGTAACCAGCTATCCAGTAAAGACACAAGTTCACCACGATCAAGATAAGGCCGGAAGGTTTCTTCCATACCAAAGGTAATGCCTCCCCTGCACAGGCGGTACGTATCATCACTCTCATGTCATTGGTCGTGAGCTGGGGGTTGACTGCCACATCAAACTCACGTCCCTGATCGGCGAACTCCCAGCGATAGGGTGACAGCCCAGGCATTTTGCGCCAGCCGATACAGCGATGATGGATTAGTTCGTTTGGATGCTGCGGTGTGCCATAGCGCGCCAGGTAAGCGGGAGCAGCCACAGCAATTTGCCGCTGGGGTGAAGACACGGGCACTGCAATCATATCCTGCGCGATGATCTCACCCAGCCGCACACCTGCGTCATAGCCTTGCGCCACAATATCAAACTCATCATCAGTGATAGTGATATCCAGTTCAATGTGGGGAAACTGCCCGATAAAGGATGCCAGCAATTCACCGTTCATGATCCGCTCCGCAATTGACGAAACCGCCAGCCGCAGTTGCCCGCGCGGTTCTCCCGACAGCTCAGTAATATCCACAACAGCGCGATTAAGCTGAGCAATCGCTGGAGCCACTTCTGCATACAGCCGCTCACCCGCTTCCGTCAGGCTGATACTGCGCGTCGTGCGGCGCATTAAGGCGATATTGAGCCTCTCTTCGAGTCGGCGCAGCGCCTGGCTGACCGCTGGCCGCGTCACACCTAATTTTTCTGCCGCGAGGCGGAAATTACGGGTTTCGGCTACCGTGACAAACACATCGAGCGCATTTTTATCCAGCTGCATTGGTTAGTTTCCGTTACCAGTACATTAATTATTGAGTGGGTTATCTTTAGAGTCTAACGCGCCTAAGATCGTTTTGAACATCTGAACAGGAGCGTATTTATGAATAACAAAGTGATTTTAATTACCGGCGCGTCGAGCGGTATCGGCGCAGGCATCGCACGGGAACTGGCAACGCCGGGTAACCGATTATTGTTAGGTGCACGGCGTGTAGAACGTTTGCAAACGCTGGCTGATGAGCTGCGTTTTAATGGCGCAGAAGTGGAAATTCAGTCACTCGACGTTACCCGGCGCGAGTCGGTCCAGCAGTTTGCCGATAACGCATTACAAAAATGGGGCCGCATCGACGTTATGATCAATAACGCGGGCATTATGCCGCTTTCACCGCTGAAATCGCTAAAAGTGGACGAGTGGGATCAGATGATCGATGTGAACATCAAAGGCGTGCTGTATGGTATTGCTGCGGTGTTGCCCACAATGCTGGCGCGGGAAACGGGCCACATCATCAATATTGCTTCGATTGGTGCGCTGGCCGTCACGCCTGGGGCTGCTGTGTATTGCGCCACCAAGTTTGCCGTCCGGGCAATCTCAGACGGATTACGTCAGGAAAACACCCAGTTGCGCGTAACCTGTGTACATCCTGGCGTGGTAGAAAGTGAACTCGCCAATACCATTACTGATAAAACGGCTGCGGACGCGATGGCAAGCTACCGTGCCATTGCGTTACAGCCCGATGCCATTGGCCGTGCGATCCGCTATGTCATAACACAACCGGATGATGTGGATGTCAATGAGATCGTGGTACGTCCCACCCGAACCACGCAGTAAAAGCCATCACTTGCGCTGTTATTCAGCATTACAAAACAGCGCAAGCTTGTTTCCCGCCGGATCGCGCAGATAAGCCACGTAGAAATGACAACTGTATCGCTCTCGCACGCCGGGAGCGCCTTCGTCTGTACCACCAGCGCATAAACCTGCCCGATAAGCTTCATCCACGAGTCGACGGCTTTTCACCCGAAACCCCGGCATCATGCCATTTGCGGGCACAGCCTCGTTGCCATCCCAGGGTCGCGCAATAAAAACAGCACCCGGCCCATTCACTCTGTCCGGGATGTCAGGAAGCGAGAAAACCAGCCTGCCGTCATCGTTCTCCTTTATATAACCGAGCGGCAGCAAGACGGCTTCATAAAAACGGCCAGAAAGATCAACATCATTTGCACCGATAAAGAGATAGCTCAGCATCATGATTCCTGTTTATTGGCGAAAATCTGACAATTACAGCACAAATTGAAAGCATAACCAGACAAACCTGTAATCGCTTCTGCTAATCTATGCCAGGTAAAGGTAGAGAATCCGAGACCCCTATGCTGTCGACCCTGATTTACCGTAGCCGTCTGTCTGTAGAGGTTGCATTAGACGTGCTTGAGCAAGTCGTTGCCCGTGCAAAAGTTAATAATGAAAAGATTAACGTCACCGGCATTTTACTGTTCGATGGCGAACATTTTTTCAAGTATTAGAAGGATCTGTTGAAAGCGTAAATGCGGTTTATGACCGTATCAGTAAGGATACCCGACATTATAACCTTGTCGAACTTTTACGCGATTACGCCCCTTCACGCCGGTTCGGTAATGCAGGGATGGAGCTGTTTGATCTCAGATGCTACGACAAAGCGTCAGTTTTGCAGGCTGTGCTGGCCAAGGGGACATCGCAATATGCTTTGACCTATGATGACCGGGTGCTGAAATTTATCCGCACCTTTGTCGCCGGTAATAATAAAGAGGCTTTTATTAATACAGGTTCATCAAGCCGCTGGGATTTAATTCAACAGCCCGCTGTTGCGCCTCAAAAATCGCGCTTTATGCAGAAAGATCAGGCGTGTCAGTTTGCATTGCAACCCATTGTTGATGTCGCCAACCGAGAGATCATCTCATTTGAAGCACTGATCCGTAGCGCAGAAGGTGGCTCTCCGGCCACCTACTTCGCTTCATTAAGCAAAGATCAACTCTACCAGGCGGATGTTGAATCAAAGCGCACCGCTTTCGCACTTGCTAAGCATATTGGTCTGGTTAATCAGACCCTTTCGGTTAATTTGCTTCCTATGTCGCTGGTCATGAACAAAGGAGCCGTTGATTTTTTACTTGAAGAGATTAAATTTCATGGGCTTGTGCCGGAACAGGTGGTGGTAGAAGTTACCGAAGATGAAGTGATATCCCGTTTTGATGAATTTGAGATTGCCATTAATCAGTTGCGTTCAGCTGGCATTGGACTTGCCATAGACGATTTTGGTGCAGGGTTTGCCGGGCTTTCATTACTGGCACAGTTCCAGCCTGAAAAAATTAAAATAGATCGCAATATAATCTGTGATGTTCATAAGAGCGGGCCGAAGCAGGCTATCGTTCAGGCAATGATTAAATGTTGCTCACTGCTGGAGATTTCTGTCATCGCTGAAGGTGTCGAGAAAATTGAAGAGTGGTTATGGCTTGAAGCCGCAGGTATACGCTATTTTCAGGGATTTTTATTTGCCCGGCCTCAGCTTAATGGTTTACCCGCCGTCAACTGGCCTGAAAAGAAAAAACGTGCGTAATGGATTATTACGATTGTCATGGCGCTATTTTCTCGTGACGGCATGTGATGTTAAACGCCTGAATTACAGTGTCGTATAGTCTCCAGCGTTTATAACTGGAGGCAAAATGAACCCTGTTTTTGATGTGCTTACAGCGCATAAAAGTGAACGTAGTTTTACCGCGCAGCCAATTGATGAAGCGGTCATCGATCGCATTATTACCTCAGCCTACCGCGCGCCCACTTCTGTTAATTCACAACAGGTTTCGGTGGTCGTAACACGCCATGCTGAAACGCGGGCACAGATCGCTGCTATTGCCGGTGGACAACCCTGGATAGCAAAAGCGCCGCTGTTTATTACCTTTGTGCTGGATATGCATAAATCGCGTCTGGCGATGTCGGCTATCGATAAAGAACAGATCGCCCAGCAGAGCATCGAAAGTATTGTTTCTGGCTCAACCGATGTCGGTATTGCCCTCGGCGCGGTCATGGCAGCAGCTCGCGCGGAAGGCCTGGGCATCGTGCCAATTGGCGGCATTCGACGTGATTCTGAAGCCATGATTAACCTGCTTAACCTGCCGGAATATACCTTCCCGGTCGTGGGTATCGCTATCGGTTATGTGGACGAACCGGCGCACCAAAAACCGCGCCTGCCAATGAGCACCTTCCGTCACGAAGAGACGTATCAGGCTGCGGGTCTGGAAGAGAAAATTGCCGGTTACAATCACGAGATGGTGACGCACTGGCAAAATATCGGTCGCACTGATGGTGAAAGCTGGAGCGAAAGCGTCAGCGGCTATTATGAAAAGATTTACTTCCCGGATGTACTCTCTGCGCTGCTGAAGCAGGGATTCGGTAAAGATAAATAAGTTCAGTACGTTCCCACTGCGTAGACTTCGCGCAGTGGGAGATCCGCGCGTTAATCGCGTTCCGCAGATTCTTTTCAGGTGTGACAATGACCTTCAGGCGTTATCTGGACAGTGATGATTTAAAAATGAATACCGCGGTTATAGCCTGTGAACCCATTGAAGAGGGCCGTTACCATGTCTTACTGGAGGCGACCCTGTTTCACCCACAAGGCGGCGGACAGCCTGCGGATATTGGCACCATCGGTGATGCACAGGTTCTCAACGTTATTCAGGATGAAAGCGGCATTGTTCATATAACCGATCGTCCTGTAAACAGAGGCATGGCCGCAATTGCTGTGGAAGCGGAAAACCGGCAGATGAATACGCGCATGCACTCTGCCGGGCATCTTATTGGCTATGTTGGTGAGCAGGCAGGATGGAAAGCGGTTAAAGCCAATCATCGCCCCGGTGAAGGACGTGTGGTTTTTGACGCAGCGGATAACGGCACGCCGCTCACCGTCACAGACTTTAATGCACAAGTGAATCACCTGGTAAACAGCAAACTTTTACGTCACCAGTATATGGAAGGCGAAACGCGAAAGGTAACCTGGGGCGATTTGCCGCCTTATGCATGCGGCGGCACACACGTTGCGTCAACCGAAGAAACCGGAACCGTAGAAATAACCGCAGTAAAATTAAAGAAAGGGGCGCTGTCTGTTTCTTATACGCTGAGCTAAGTGAAGCCTCCCCGTTATTCGGGGAGACTTAAACAGATCGCAGAGATTAATTTAATACGGGTTTTCCTGCAGGCTGCGCCGGACGCTCAGCTAGCGCAAATAACGCCTCTACCCGCGCTTTTTCCGCTGCATCGACCTTAATCATGACGCCACAGACGATGAAGACCAGTACGTTTCCTGCCAGTCCCACTATGCCGCTGGTAAGCGAACCCAGCGCCGGAATATCATCCGGATAAAAGACCGTAAGCACGATAGCAATCACAATACCGGTCAGCATGCCCGTCAGTGCGCCCTGCTTATTGCCGAATCGACTGAAAATGCCGAAGAACAGCGGGACGGCCAGTTGAATAATGCCCTGATAGGAAATTTGTGCCAGCAACTGCAAACGTGCGTAGTCAAAGGTCAGATAGGCCAGCAGCGCGGCAGCAATGATAAACACTGCCATGCCAGACTTCGCCAGCAGTGTCAGTTGGCGATCGCTGCGTGGTTTGCTCCAGGTGGCAAGATCGTTCGCGAATTGTGTACCACATACCTGAACACAGCCATCGACGTGCCCAATACTGGCTGCCAACACAATCACTAATGCGAGCGCCAACAGCCACGGCCCACCTTGATCGAACAGCGCGGTAAAGAAACCGTTCTGCGGATTCGCCTGTACGCCAGGATCCTGACTTACCGCCGTCGCGAACAGCATCAAAATGGCGTAGAAACCGCCCACCAGCAAGATTGTCAGTAGCGTGCCTTTCTTCACCGAGCGAATACCGCTTGCCGTGTAAATACGCTGAAAGCTCATCGGCCAGCACATTGATCCCACCACACCGGTGAAAATCAGGCTGAACATATACCAGTTGCCATAATGGCTGCCTTCGGCGCCCGGAACCTGCAACATCGCTGGCGGTAAGCCTGAAAGCTGGCTGTAACCATGATCGTCGGTAAACAGTAAAATGATGCATACCAGCGCGCCCAGCCCATAAGCGATGATGCCCTGATACATATCGGTCATGATTAAGCCGCGCATTCCCATGCTGACCGTCCAGTACTGGCGTATCAGAATCAACAGAACGCCCGCCATCAAACAGGTCGTCACGCTCCAGCGACCAAAGCTGGCAAACTCTACCAGCAGTGCTAATGCCTGGATTCCCATAACTACCCACGGAAATACACAGATGATGCCAATAACAGAGGCCACGCGCTTCACGGCCGGGCTGTTGAAGCGCATCCCCAACAAATCAGGTTGAGTAGTCAGGTTGAAATGCTGCCCCCATTTCCAGGCACGACGGGCCATTAAATACATAGCCGTCACGCCGAGGGTAGAATAAACAGCCCCGTAAAATCCAATCACACCGCTTACCGATAAGGCAAAGAAAGCGGTGAACGTCGCACCCGGCCACCAGGAGTTGGTATAACTCATCGCGATATACCAGGGACCATAAGATCGCCCCCTACAGCATAATCGGTAAATGAGGTGCTCTTACGGTTGGTAGCATATAAAACAGCAATCATAACCGCTAAAAATAAGCCGATCATGCCGAAGGTAATAAAATAGTGTGGTTCAGCAGCAGAGATATTCATGACTGTTCCTCATCTTCGGGTATTTCCCCAAATGCACACTCGGCGAGATACATCACCCAAAGACCAATGCCAAGAAAAACGGCAATTGATAACCAGTAAATAATGGGTAATGGCACGCCCATAATTAAATGTGTACTACCGCTGACGCTTAAATAAAGCGGCGGAAAAAGAGAAAAAAGAGTAATACTGACAGATAAAGGGCAAAAACTTTATTTTTTAAACTGATTCTTGCGCGCATATTGTGCGCCATAATCATAGAGCTCATGGCCACCTCCAGACAGAGTTGATAGTAGGTTCGCACTCCCTTACCTGCTGAAACTCACCCCTTCCCTGTAATGAACGGGTATAAACGACATGCAACAATGACTCCCCAGTCACAATGTGGATACCGATAACCGTTTTATTTAAATAAAAATTAAATGCCCAGACGGGTCATTAAACCGCGCGTAACCAATTTTCCCAGTCAGGATGATTAAGCACGCTACGCGCCCGCATGGCTTTCCATGCACCATATTTGGAAAAATCGAATGCGATATCCGCCAACTTATGTTGTATGATTGCCCAGGTTGACCACTTCATATCGGCAAGATATTTATAAATTTGTATGCGGGCAAAACAGGCGTTATCGACTTTGCCAAAATAGTCTTCTAATAATTCGCGTTCAATTTCTGGCGTAAAAAACATTTCACCAAACCAGAGCGCCAGTTCATAACAGCGATCGTTATTCGATGCATATTCGAAATCCACTAAACGAATATCTTGATGTTGATTCAACATGAAATTGCCAGCCAGCGTATCATTCATGCAGGGAACCAAATCCAGACCACTCGCCTGTAACGCATTACGCGCACGCGCGCTCTGTTTATTTAACCAACCTGCATCAGCCGATAACGGTGCGCCAAGAGCGTTGACCTGTTCCCTGTGCTCATCAAGCATATCGAACACCGTCTTGGTTTGGGTAAGTAATGGCTGATCGTTAAAGCTCTTCAACGCTTTTAATGCGCAATAACGTATTTCACGTTGTTGAAAATCCTGATTAGAAGAAGCACGCCAGCCCTCCATAAATTCAAATATTTCCACACCCAGTTCGCGTAGATAAGCCACAACCTGAGCACCATAGCCTGTTGCCGCTGCTTTGAGACTGGCTTCATGTGCCGTATCCCGATTGATGAAACGCTCAGTGCCTTCACCAGGGATTTTGACAAAGTAGCTGACTGATGAGCCCGCGACTTCCACATGCCAGTTGGCATTTGAAATTCCCCGCTCACTGGGCGATACACAATATCGCACGCCTGCCATTCAGGCATGGCCGCAATGGCTTGCTCCAGCCGCTGCTCCTGCCAGGTTACAGCCTCTCCCGGACGCTTACTCATGCTGCACTCCCCGCCACAAGGGCTAACCATCGTTCAAGACGTGGATCGCGGGCGCTTTGGCGACAGCGCAACAGCGTCCACTGACCGACCTTTGCAAACTCCAGGCCCCGTGGGCTGGTATGACTGTTGTAATATCCCCACAGCGTCCAGTAATAGTCATCGATCAGCGCATATAAACGACAGCGTGCATAATCAACCTCGCTGCACTCGCCCCGCCAGGCCGTTATTGCTTCACACCACTGATCGTCAAATGGCATGCGCTCATTCAGCAATACCGCAACATCGAACCAGGGATCACCCTGTGAGGCATAATCAAAGTCCAGCAATTGCCATTCACCGCGATCGCTGACCAGCCAGTTGCTGGCGATAGGATCGCCATGGATGAGTACCGGGGAGTTGGTTTGTGCCGTTAACGCTGCCCATGCCAGATCAACACATTCGGCCAGCCAAACCATTTCGTCCGGTAACGTGACGCCCGCTTTCTGACAACGCTGACGCAGCAGCTGCATATCATCCTGCCGCGTTTGCAAAGGCAACGTAACGGTATGCAGGCGATCAAGCATCTGCGTTAACCGACTAAAGTGTTGCGGCTGCATCAGCTGGTCTAGCGTTGCCCAGCGCCAGCTGTGATCCAGCGCGACATAAATCACTACGCCCTGCTCAATGTCCGCGTGCACCAGTTGCGGCGACAAGCCTTGCTCCGCAGCTGCACGTCCGGCGGCTACGCTACGCGCAACGTCAATCAATGCCCTTTGATCATCGTAAAGCACTTTGGCATACAGGTTCTGTGTGGCGCTTTTAACCTTAAATCCCGCCCATTCAGTCGCGACGCGATGTGGCGATGCCACACCCGGTGTGCCGGACTCTGTTGACCACGCGGTTGTGGGTTGCCACGCGCTGAGTACCTGCTGTAAGCGATCTATCATGACACCCCTCCCGCCGGAGCCGGTGGTTGCACACAGAGATCGGCCAGCAGCGCCATCAATAAATCCATCCCCCGGTATAAGTCGTCTGAGGCGGTGAATTCTTGCTCGTTATGCGATATTCCCCGATGGCTTGGCACAAACAGCAAGCAACTTGGGCAGCGATAGCTCAGGCTGATGGCATCATGTCCGGCTACCGTGCGCATCGGCATGGCGCTTATGCCCCGTTGCGCCGCCTGTGCCAGAGCGCGTTGTGCCAGTGAAGGATCCATTTTCTGACGCGGTCTGAACTGAGAATGCGTTAAGCTGACATCGGTAGACGTTGACTGCGCAATAGCCTGAAGTACCTGAGCAAAGCGTTCCCCGATGGCCTGTAACAGCACTTCATCTGCGGAGCGAAATTCAATAAAGAGTGTGGCTTCTCGCGTGACGACATTGGGCGAATTTGGCGCAGTTTCCAGGCGCCCCACTGAGGTATGCAGCGCCAGCCCCTGTTTATCTGCCTCTTCGCGCACAGCAATAATGGTTTTAGCCGCCGCCAGCAAAGCATCACGGCGACTCGCCATTAATGACGGACCGGTATGATTTTGCTCACCGCGAAAAGTCACCTGCCATTTAATTGCCGCCCAGGTTTCTGTTACTACCCCGAGCTGCGTCCGCTGCTGTTCCAGATGCGGACCCTGCTCAACATGGATTTCTACATAGGCCGCCAGCGGCAGTTCCGGCAGCGGTTTACCCCGGTATCCAATGCTGCTCAGTGCATCACCAAGCGTTATCCCTTCGGCATCCCGGCACGCCAGCGCGGCTTCCAGCCTCATGGCACCGGTAAATACTGCGCTGCCAGTCAGGCTGGGTTGAAAGCGCGCACCCTCTTCATTGGTCCAGTTGACCACGGCAAGATTAAGCTGGGCCTCATCAGGCCGCTGTTTCATCTGTCGCGCCAGGCTGGCAAGCGTAACAGCACCGGCAGTCACGCCAAATGCACCATCAAAACGACCGCCATCAGGCTGGCTGTCAAGATGGGAACCACACAGCAGCCAGGGCGCTCCGGGACGAAGCGTCAGTAAGCCAAAAATATTGCCGATTTCATCAACATGAACCGTAAAGCCTCGCTCACGCAGCCAGTGACAAAACGCATCGCGCATCGCGCCATCTTCGGCGCTGGCTGTCAGACGATGCAGTCCGCCACCCGCAGTTGCCCCGATGGCACTGCTTTGCGCAAACAACGCATCAAAGGCCTGATAATCGCCTGGCAACATCCGCGGCAGCACCGGGATGGAGGATATTGACATGGGCTTTCTCCAGACTTGTTATAAAATTTTCCGCTGGCAGCACGTTTGTGACCAACACATCAACGGCAGTAAACGGCAAGGTGTTTACAAACGTTCGCAGACCAAATTTTCCTTCATCGGCCAGAATGACGCTCTGGCGGCAGTGTAAGCTCAGCACCCGGCGCAATAACGCTTCAGGCTCTTCGTAATCCATAAAACCGTTTTGCAGATCGATTGCCCCAATCCCCATAAAGGCAATGTCGTAATGAAACTGTTGAGCAAATGCCAGCGTGTGCGGGCCAGTCAAGGCGTTATCGTTTCGCCGTACCCGACCAGGCGTTAATGTCACGGCGTTGTCACTCTGCTGCGTCAGCAGGTTGGCAATATCAAGTGAATTGGTGATCACTTTTAATCGTGAAAACTGCGTCAACTGATGGGCCAGCGCCAGCGTTGAGGTGCCGGTATCCAGAAACAACGCCATGCCCTCTTCAATTAACGTACTGGCAAGTTGAGCGATACGTCCTTTTGCGCGTGGTTTAATACGGCTGCGAATTTGCAGTGGCTGCTCTTCACTGGGGACCGGTAAGATGGCACCGCCATGTACGCGGCGCAGCACGCCCTGCTCTTCCAGATATTTTAAATCGCGGCGGATGGTCTCTTCAGACACCACAAAACGCTGTGCTAATCCGCTAACGCGAACGCGTTTGTCGCTGCTGATTACCCGTTTGATTTCATCCAGACGCGGCTGATTAATCATCTTTTTCTCTCACTATCTGCTGTAAACACCGCAGTATAATCATGCCTACGTAATGACTGGCGGCAGATGCTGATCCCAGGGCATTAATGCTTCCAGCGCAGCGCAGAATTGCAGCACATCACCCTCGGCATAACGGCGTCCAACCACCTGTAATCCCACCGGTAAACCCTCGGGAGTGAAACCACAGGGTAAGGTGGCAGCGGGATTGCCGCTGAGATTGAAGGGCCAGGTAAAGGGTGTCCAGCGCGCCCACTCAACACCACTCTCTCCTTCCGGTTGATCAACGGGGGTATGTCGGTCTGCCGCGAAAGGTAAGATCGGTAAAGTGGGAGTAATTAACAGATCAACATCGTCAAACAGCGCATGCACCTGATTAGCAAAAGCAGCTCGCTGTTTCTGGGCAGCAAGATAATCGGCCAGACTGATGTTAGCCGAACGAGTAATCAGGTCAGCAAAACCGGGATCCAGTTGATCAAGCTGATTAGCCAGCGCCGCACCATAGGCAATACCACGTCCACCGGTCCATAACGTATTGAACGTTTCAAACGGGCTTTGCCACGTCAGCGTCTCGGTGCGAATTTCTACCGGTAAGGCGTGCGCGAGCAGATTTACTGCCTGTTTCACTCGCGAGGCGATGGCTGGTGAAACCGGTGTATCAAACAGGGTCGGGCTAAAATGTACACGTAGCGGTTTAAGCGGTTGGTTGCAGCGAGCCAGATAAGATTCGCCTTTGTCAGGGAGCGCCTGATGATCGCGTGCATCGGGTCCCGAAAGAATATCGAACAGCAGTGCGCTGTCCCGTACAGTGCGCGTCATCGGACCGGCATGACTCAGCATTTCAGTTGCGGACCAGGGCCAGGTTGGAATGCGGCCAAGAGAACCTTTAAAGCGAAAATGCCACAGAAAGCGCCGGGAATGCGCACCGAGCCGCCACCATCTGACCCCAGCGCGGCGGGTACCATGCGTGCGGCAACGCTAATAGCCGAGCCAGAGCTGGAGCCGCCACTGGTTAAGGTGGGGTTCCAGGGATTGCGTCCGTGACCGAAAAGACGCGAAAAACTTGAGCCGGTCCAGCCAAACTCCGTGGTTGCCGTTTTGCCTAAAATAATCCCGCCTGCCGCTTTTAACCGCGTGATCACCGGCGCATCGCTGTCGGGAATAACATCAACCGAGCTGAGCGAACCTTTTGTGGTGCGCAGACCTGCGGTTGAAAACAGATCCTTAATACCAAAAGGAACACCGTGCAGTGGACCGCGTGAAATTCCCTGCGCAGTTTCACGATCGCAGGCTTCAGCTTCACAAAGCGCCGCGTCAGCATAAACATCACCAAAGGCATTAAGTGTGGGATTGTGGCTTTCAATGGAACGAAGACACCGCGTTACCAGCGCCACACTGGTGAGTTTTTGCTGCTTAATTAATCTTGCCGCAGTCACCAAATCAGGCATTAGCCCCGGTGTATTTTCGCTGTTACCCATTTTTCTGCTCTGCTCTCGCTAAGTCATCTTGAAATGATATTGACGTTAGCGCAGAGAAGGCGCAAGACCGATTTTTGTTGTCAATGTGGGATATGTGGTTTTATTTAGCAAGGAGTGATAGGTTTTTGTGATAATCGCAGGCAGATTAAAATCTTTTCATAGCGTTTTAATGCAGCATGAAAAGTTATTGCTTTACCCCTGTCGCCTATAACTAACCTTTAGCTGACAGGTAGCAGGTTAAACCTGATCACGAGGAGGAATGCGCGTTCTGGCACGCGCGGTGCTTAGGGTGATAGTAAAATCGTATAAATAAAAAACAGCCAGGGATTTCAACCTGGCTGTTTGTACCTTCCGGTTTAAGGACGTGCAAGCGCATTACGCTGGTACAGAGAGGGCCTTTTGGCTGCGTGACCAGACGCGGTGTAACGCCATCGCAGCCAGGAAGTCATCCATAAAGGTACCTTCGGCTTTGCTGTCCTCAATCAGCCCTTCTTCTGCTTCATCATCCTCTAAGCCGAACTGCGCTTTAAAGCGGCGCGCATCCCCGCTGAGGCCAATAACTTTAAGGTGCTTATAGGCTTCAAGCAGGAAGTAGCGGGCATCTCCGCTTAACAACAGGGCATCAATATTGCCGTCGGGGACAATTACCGCATCGAAAGTAAGCGATGGCAAACCGCTGAACGTGGCATCAACAGGTAAAACAGAACCATCATCGGCACGCACTTGCCCCATATGGGCAGCCAGCAATTTTGCGTGAACGCCCTGCGCTCGCAATCCTTGCAGGATCACCAGCACATCTGCGGATTTAACGCCGTCACTTAACAGCAACGCAACCTGACGGCCTTTTATCTGGCCGCTGTTAACGGCATACAGGCTGAGGCTGGGATCTTTGCTCAAACCATTTACCTCTTTTGCCGGTGCCGTTTGCAGTTTTTCATCAGACAAGCCAATGCCGAGATTGTCCGCTACGCCCTGCGCGAGTGAGACATCAATATTTAACAGATGATCGACCACCCGTTCACGAATATAAGCACGGGCCACTTTACTCAGCTCGAATGAGAAAGCACCGATAATATGCTGTTGCTCGACGGGGGTCTGGCTCTGCCAGAACAGACGCGGATGTGAATAATATTCGCCAAATGACGGGCTGCGCTCACGCACTTTATGCCCTCAATCCGCTCCTGATAGCTCTCGAAACCGCCACCTTTGGCTGCGGGTGGAGTTTCACGCGGCCAGTTGTCATTAATGGAATTCGGCTCGTAGTTAGCAGGATTGGTATCAATTTCCATCCGGTGCATGCCCTGACGCTGGAAATTATGGTACGGGCAAACGGGACGGTTAATGGGGATTTCGTGGAAGTTTGGCCCACCAAGACGGCTGATTTGCGTATCGGTATAGGAAAAGAGACGGCCCTGTAACAAGGGATCGTTGGTGAAATCGAGGCCGGGAACAATATGACCAGGATGGAATGCCACCTGCTCTGTTTCAGCAAAAAAGTTATCCGGATTACGGTTAAGCACCATTTTTCCCACTAACTGAACGGGAACTAACTCTTCGGGGATCAGTTTGGTGGCATCAAGGATATCGAAATCAAATTTGAATTCATCTTCTTCCGGGATCAGTTGCAGACCAAGTTCATACTCCGGATAGTCACCCGCTTCGATCGCTTCCCACAGGTCACGGCGATGGAAGTCGGGATCGCGTCCCGTTAGCTTCTGTGACTCATCCCAAAGCAGCGATGCTTTACCTGCCACCGGTTTCCAGTGAAAGCGTACAAAGGTCGCCTTACCCTCGGCATTGATCAGGCGGAATGTATGAATGCCAAAGCCTTCCATGGTGCGATAGCTACGGGGAATACCCCGATCTGACATCGCCCAGATGACGTTATGCAGCGTTTCCGGTTGCAGTGAAACATAGTCCCAGAAGGTGTCGTGCGCACTCTGTCCCTGTGGAATTTCGTTATGCGGTTCCGGTTTAACCGCATGGACAAAATCAGGAAATTTATGCGCGTCCTGGATAAAGAACACTGGCGTGTTGTTACCCACTAAATCGAACACGCCTTCATCGGTATAGAATTTGGTAGCGAAACCGCGAATATCACGCACGGTGTCCGCTGAGCCAGCCCCGCCCTGTACGGTCGAAAACCTGACAAACACCGGCGTAGTTTTCTCAGGATCGCTGAGAAAATCGGCTTTTGTCAGATCCTGAAGTGAACGGTATGGCTGAAAGTAACCATGCGCAGCTGAGCCACGCGCATGAACAATACGCTCCGGAATACGCTCATGGTCAAAATGCGTAATCTTTTCACGCATGATGAAATCTTCAAGCAGCGTCGGTCCACGTGTACCGGCACGAAGCGAATTTTGATCATTGGCAATACGCGTACCCTGATTGGTGGTCAGCGCAGCATTTTCACCATTTTTACGGTTCTGTTCGAGCTGGTCTAATTTCGCGTTATGAATAGCAGGTGATTTAAGACTGCCCGGTGCGGTAGGTTCTTTGCCTGGTGAGGTCGGATGCGAAGACGGGGTATGTGACCCGTCGCCTGGCGCCAAAGACCCCAGCCCCGGTTTGGCAGTTTCAGGGCCTTTATGAGGGGCGTTGTGGCTAAGTTCTTTTTTATCTTTCTCTTTAGACATTGCTCATTGCTCCTGTAAATATCGCGATAACAGCCTAATAAATGTAGAACAATCTCCCGAGTACGCTGAAAATCAGCAGGGATTTACGTGCAGGGTTTGAGGCAGGACAAACAATGCGGCTGTCAGGTCACCATAAATCGTCATGAAAAGCGTTGGGGAAAAGCTGTTCGAAGCCGCACCCTGCGCAGTTTATCCATGAGCAGGCAGAGAGTTGATGTAATGCGGCAGGTAGGGTTATGAACACCGCCTGTCACAGCGGTGTATATATTTCATAACAAAAAATGGCTTTAACTGGCGTTTTTATTAAACAGTGAAGGTACCCAAAGGCTCGGATCCACTTCTTTGAAGCGGGCGCGAACAAAGTGTTCTTTTAAGTGGTAAGGCACCGTACAGTCAAAAATGGTTTTGGTCGTGGTGCCTTTTGCAGTGATACGTGGGTCATAAAACGGTGCCTGAGAAGGATCAAGCACGTGTCCGGCAATGCCGGGAACAAAAATAGTGTCTGAATCACCGATAAAACGGGTTTGCATCGCCCAGAGCACATCATCGGTATCGAACAAATCCACATCTTCATCGACCAAAATGACATTTTTCAGCTCGCGATAAACCGCAAGTGCAATTAGTGCAGCCTGACGCGTCATGCCATCATCACCGGCATTGCGTTTCGCAACCTGCAGCACGGCCAGAAATTTTCCGCCTCCCGCACTGTGGGCATAGACGTTTTTTACCAGGCCTGGCAGGGCATCATTGCACTGGATATGAATACTGGCTTCGGTAGGAATACCGGCAAGACTGACATGCTCTTCACCCGGCCCCACCAGGGTTTGCAAGACAGGCTGTTTGCGGGTAGTAATCGCTTTGACCTTTATTACCGGTAGCGAGGGGTTGGCTTCGCCGGTATAACCAGGAAATTCTGGCATAGCTTTGCCTGTGCCACTGTTTTGATCTTCCGCGACGCGGGTATGGGGCAGGATCTCACCTTCAATAACGATTTCAGCACGGGCAATTGCGCGCTGTTTTACGGTAAGGCAATCCACCAGTTCAACCGGCTGACCACGTAAACCGCCCGCGACACACAACTCGTTAAACCCAAAAGGCGTGACAGGCGCTTCAAATTCGGCACCAATATAAATCGCCGGATCCAGTCCCATGTTGATCGACACGGCTAAAGGTTTACCCGCAGCTTCGGCCTTTTGGCGGAAGGCGTCAATGTGGCGGCCCGGCGCAAAGAAAATCGACAATTCATCTTTGCTCTGTACGCACAAGCGATGAATTGTCACATCCGTGTTGTCCTGATTATCAGGATCGCTGCCGAGCACCAGCCCAAGACAAAAATAGGGACCGGCATCCTCCGTGGTGTTTGTAGGGGCAGGCAAAATTTTTCTTAAATCGAAGCCTTCATCATCAGCCCGATAAACCACTTCCTGGCAGGGAGCGTCTTGTGGCTTGACCATCACAGGCGGCGTCACGTTTTTCCGCGCTTCAGCCATTTGAATACCCAGCTCGCGCACCGGTGCGCCCAGCAAAGCACTGACACGTTCCCGACTCGCCATCATTCCCACTAAAACACGGGAATCTGGAAAGCCTTTAATAGTGTTGAAAGTCATGGCCGGGCCGGTTTGGGTGGGTCTCATTACCGTGCCGCCCGCACCGACATAGCGATAAACACCGGCAAGCTCAGCGATGGGATCAACCTCGCGATCGGTTTCGATATACTGGCCCGGAAGCGTTTTAAGCAGCGCGATAGCCGATCGTAAATCGTTGACCGGGGGACATTCCAGCCTTGCGGATGGGGCTCGCCGGGCTTGACGACACGGTAGTTTTCAGGACGTTTTTGTGGCATGACGCTTCTCCTCACGCTTTTTCAGCGTACAATTTCAGGTGATGAAGTACTTCGCCCCACCAGGTATTGCAAAAGGTAAATGTGGATCCTGTTCTGACCACTCACCGTGGCTGAGTTTCACCAGCGTTTGGCCATCATCAAGATCGGAAAGGATAAATGTCAGCCTCTTACCCGCATGGCTGTCAGTTTCCTGCACCGAGGTCTGCTCAATTTTGCTGTCCGGCTCCAGTACTTCAGTGCGCCAGCTAAAGTGAGTTCCCGGTTTTGGATGAAGCGTCAGGATTTTTCCCAGAGCAATTTCTCCTTCAACCTCGCCGACATGCCATTTCGACATGGTGATGACATCAGCAAGAGCAAGGAAAACCATACTGCGCGGAGCAGCAATTTTAATGGCGTGGTGAAGCGTAATCATATTCGAGTCTCCTGAAAAAAGAGGCAACTGCGTAATAATGAATAAGAATTGCCTTAAATGAGGCGATCAAAGTATATAACCGACAGATGATTACGCCTGCCTTGTAACCTCTTTTTTTAATATCATAAGCCATTATTTCTTACTGAAAAAAACAGAAATAAAAGCTGATTAAAACCTTTCACTTTTCATATAATTTTTCGTCAATTGATAAACAGGGCACATAATGAAACATACAGTAATAACACTGCGTTAATAACCTGCGCTGTTCTCATCATTAAAAAACAGCGACAGCTAAAATAATTTTCGCGCTACGCTTGCACAGATAACACGCCTGGCTATTATTAATGCTGAACGACGCGCATAACTTAACGAAATAAGTTATGTAATTTAAAACTCTTGAGGAGAACATAATATGACTCAGCACAGAGGCGGTTCAGGTAATTTTGCAGACGACCGCGAGAAAGCAAGCTCAGCCGGTAAAAAAGGCGGCCAGCACAGCGGTGGCAACTTTAAAAATGACCGCGAAAAAGCGTCCGAAGCAGGGAAGAAAGGTGGCCAGAACAGTCGCCGCAGCTGACAGGCTATAAGGTAGATGCGCTTGTTATCGGAGGCAATGGATTGCCTCGCCCTGCCAGAAAACAGAAGCCTTTCTTTTCCCCTGCTTTCACGCTGTTAAACCTAAAATATGCTAATCCTTTTCTTTTTAATTATTCATTCAAATGAGCGACTTTCTGCACCCTATAAAAAATCGTGCAAAAAGCCGCACCGTGAAATAGTTCCTGTTAATACAGCCGTTTTCTCGCGGTTTGTAAGGTTACAGCGATAGCACTGAGCGCCACGACAGTGAGCAAAATACCTAAACCAATCATCGAGTAGAAACCAAAAGATTTAAAGAGCAGCAATCCGGCAATACAGCCGCTTAAAAATGAAAAAATAGTGGTCAGGTGAGTATGAAGCTGCTTCTGATAAAAACGCCGTTCGTCAGAATGAGAGCGGGAAATAAATGAAGTTACAAATGAACCAAATGCGATACCGGCATCAGTCAGCGTGCCGGTAATATGCGTAGAGCGAACGCGACCGTTAGAAAGCTGGGTTGATGTTGAGTTATGCACACCCATCAAATATCCCAGCAATACCAGTATTTCACCGTTGTAGCCAGGCGAGTAATATACCGTTTCAAAAAGGAGGCTGCCGTAAGTGCCAGCCCTTCAACCAGGATGATTAGACAAAAAATTGTTCTGATTTTACGCTGCAGGCCTGCAATGACAGCGAAACGCGCTGTGGTACAACCTAATACAAACGCAGTTATCAGCACAGCCAAAAATAACAAGCTGTGCATATTAGAGCTGGATATTTCGCTGGAAATTTGAGAGGCATTACCCGTCATGTGGGACGGAAAAAAGCCAAATGCCCCCAGTGCCATTGCATTCAGGATCCCTGCCGTAGTGGCTAATACCAGCGCCAGATAACGGTCTTCGGTATGCGATCGGACTCGCTTCTTTTTTATCAGCACATTAATTCCTCATAACTGTCAGCGATAGGAAGGAAACAACAAATGTGTTGTATGGAAAATAAAGCATACAACCTGACAGAAGAATAGCGAGAGAACACAGATAATTCTGACAAATTAACACGTTGATTTCGATATATTTATAAATTACATTCAGCTAATTCATAGTAATGTAAATTCATAATGGACTTTAGTTTCCAGCTAATTTTTTTAATTAATTAAAAAGCGTGGCTTATTACGCTGAGCCACGCTTCAGGCGAGATCATCAGTCGACAATAAATAGTTTTGCACCGGTTGCGGTAGAAGAACGATGAGCTTCCGCGTTATCCGCTACTTGATAGCTGGTGCCCGGCGTAAGAACAAAAGTGCGGCCATCTTCGAGCTCCGTCTGCAGTTCGCCTTCAAGACAAAACAGAATATGCCCTTTAACACACCAGTGATCGGCAAGATAACCCGGCGAATAGTCAACAATACGCACGCGTATATCATTAAACTGCGCGGTACGCCACGTGGCACTGCCCTGTTCTCCTGGATGAATGTCGGGTTCAATGTCATTCCAGTGCGTTATGCCAAATGGCAAATTTTCTATGTTCATCAATGCTCCTGTTGCAGCGCCTGAGTTACTGCGTCCTGCGCATGAATTAATGTGGTATCAAACAGCGGGACGCTGGCATCACTGATCTCTACCAGTAAGGTGATTTCGGTGCAGCCCAGGATAATGGCCTCAGCGCCCTGCTCTTCGAGCTTCTGCATAATCTGCCGATAGCGTATACGCGATTCTGGTTTAACCTCCCCAGACACAACTCCTGATAAATAACATCGTGTACAAAGATACGATCCTGCTCGTCTGGCGTTATGACCTCAATGTTGAAATTATTTTGTAGCCGTCCACGATAAAAATCCTGCTCCATGGTAAAGCGCGTCGCCAGTAAACCCACTTTGCGCAAGCCCGCTTGCTGAATACGCTGCGCGGTCGCATCGGCGATATGCAGCAACGGAACCGTCACCGCATCCGTGATCTGCTGCGCCACTTTGTGCATGGTGTTCGTGCAAAGCACGATGAAACTGGCCCCTGCGCGCTGAAGGTTGCGTGCCGCGTCCGCCAAAATGGCTCCCGCTTTTTCCCACTCGCCCGATACCTGTAATTGCTCAATTTGTTGAAAATCGACGCTATACAGCACCAGCTTAGCCGAGTGCAATCCGCCTAAACGCTGCTTCACTTCCTGGTTAATGATGCGGTAATAGAGCGCAGTCGATTCCCACGACATACCGCCAATCAAGCCGATAACATTCACTTTTGCTCCTTATCGTTAAGCCGGGTTTATTGCTCTTGAGAATGAACAGGCTTTTCATTTTCAGCAACGATTTTTCTGTCACTAAAAGCGCAACGATGTGACTCACCATGCAAGGAAATGAATGCGTTGCAGGAAGCGGGTTGAGTTTAAAGTTTCTCAGCCTGCGCAGCAGCATTAGAGGGCTGAGAAAGCGCCGCATGCTGCCGGTTGCGCCATCCCTGTGCGTCACGGCCAGGTTTACTTGATCAATCCCGACGCTCTGCTCATTACTGGCTACTGAAACATCGTCAATCCGTTCGCTTACCTGACGAATGCGATTGATGATTTAGGGTAATTAAAAAACAGAAAAGCGTCTGTGAATTTTGCTCATAACGGCTATTAATCTGACGTAATTATCTCTTTGTCATTGTTCGCTATTCTGCAGACAGTTGTTTTACAAACCTGCTGAAAAAAATCATCGCCTTCCTCTGTCAGCCTGTTATCGACACAGCGTTATCTGTGGGATCCTTTACACACTAAGGTATTCATATGATGAAAAAAACTGGCTTTTTAGCAATTCTCCTGCCTCTGGTTTCTTTAACCTCATTTGCTCAGCAAGAAAACGTTTCTGTGTATATCGCGCCCGCCGGAAGCCAGAACGCAGTTTCCGGCCCCGCAGAAAATTTTACCGGGCGGGTTCGCGTGGATCCCTTGTTCCCGGCGGATAAGACCATCAATGCTTCCGGTGCTTATGTCACCTTCGAACCGGGCGCACGCTCAGCCTGGCATACCCACCCGGCAGGCCAGCGGCTTATTGTCACCACTGGCGTTGGCCTGACCCAGCAGGAAGGTCAGCCAGTACAGATTATTCGCGCCGGTGACGTTGTATCGTGCCCACCGGGCGTCAAACACTGGCATGGTGCGACACCTGGCAGTGCCATGACGCATCTGGCAATAACCGGCACTGTGGCAGGCAAATCGGTTGAATGGATGGAGAAAGTGACAGATGAACAATACCACGCGCATTAAACAATTCACGGCAGCATGCTTAATCATGGCCAGTTTCAGCCCGGCTTTATATGCCGCGCCGGTTAAAGAGGGAGCAACAAAGATGCAAAACAGATCCGAGACTTTATCTGAACGTCAGCAGTCCATTCCACTGATCGCGTCATATATGGCAACAAGCAGTATGGCAAAACTGAACAGCGCGCTTAATCAGGGGCTGGATGCCGGATTAACGGTGAACGAAGCCAAAGAAATTCTGGTTCAGCTTTATGCCTATACCGGTTTCCCTCGCAGTCTTAATGCACTGAATGAATTAATGAAGGTGGTTGAAGAACGTAAACAGCGCGGCATTCACGATGATCAGGGCAAGGAGCCGGTGAGTGCTGTTCCCGTCGGCGAAGAGTTGCGCCGGATCGGTATCGCGAACCAGACCAGAATATCTGGTGCGCCGGTGCAGGGGCCGCTTTTTGATTTTGCGCCCGTGATTAATCAGTTTCTTCAGACGCATTTATTTGGCGATATTTTTGCCCGAGACAACCTCGACTGGCAAAGCAGAGAACTGGCAACCGTGGGTGCATTAGCCGCTACACCGGGCGCAGAGGCACAATTGTTGTCTCATCTGCGCGCCAGCCTGCGAGTCGGGTTGAGCAGTGCGCAGCTGCGTCAGCTTGCGCAGTTACTTCTTGAAAATGGAGAAACGGATGCCGCTATGCGTGTTGAAAACGCCTTGCGGGATTTTCCAGCGTAAAACCCACCCGGCCTGGCGCATCACGCAACAGGCCAAACCGTTATTCCGGCGGTTGTGCAGCGATAATGCGTTCAGCGTCTTTCTGGCTTAATGAAAAATCAAAAAACTGCTGATAGAAATCCTGCGTGGCTCGAATCATGTCCAGGGTTGGAAACAGTTCAGGATGCAGTTGCTTCGCTGCCCACTGAATTTGCAGCGCCGCTTCCGTCCCGTAACGATCCCATGGAAATACGCCAGCCGGGTTTTGCCAGACTCGATGCTGCTTTACCGCCCTGAGGCTGGCAAATAATGCCGCATAGGGGGAATCGGTCAGTGTTCCCGCGCCTGCTCCGACAATAATGACATCAGGATCCCACATGATCACATCTTCAGGCGACACTTCATGCATGTTGCCCTTGATCTGCCCGGCCACGTTTTGCCCGCCAGCCAGTGTAATCCAGGTATCAATGAGCGTGTCGCAACCATCAACCTTTAACGGATGGAGCGACTGAATATGCAAAACGCGCGGACGTTGCTCGTGACTCAGATGCGCCGTTTTTTGTGAAATAAATGCAATTTGCCGATCAAGGTAGTGGTTGTACGCTTGCGCGCGCGTCATCGCCGTTGAGGTACCGATAACTTCAGCCGTGGTTAACAACGATTGCTTCATACTGGCAAAATCATTAAATCCCATCATAAGGGCAGGAAGACCCGCCTGGCGATAAGCGGCTGCCTGCGGATCGTTTTTCGGGACGAAAACCGCATCCACATTGCGCGCCACCAAAGCCTCACTGGAAAAATCTTTACCGTGCACCTGTAAAGCCTGATTCAGAGAAGGCTGCACTTTAAACATCCAGGGCCGATCAGCGGCATGATTGACCGTGGCGACAATGCGATCGCCTGCCCCAAGCGTCATTAATAATGAGTGATGCGCATACCAGGCGTCTGCGATGCGCAACGCCGGTTTATCAATAACAACCTGATTTCCCGCATCGTCAGTCACTGTTTTCGCCAACGTGGTGAAGCTGGCGAGCGGCAGTGTCAGGCAGAGGGCGAGTAGTGATCTTTTGAACATACTATTCCTGTCAGAAGTTAAGCTGCATTGAGAGTTGCATCATGCGCGGCTCGCCAGGTTGAGCACTGGCATAGCCTGCCCCGCTATAGCCGTTTAATCCCCCGGCACGATATTGGCCCAGTAATGACGATTCGTCAGGTTAGTTACATCAAAACGAAACGTCGTAGCGGTATTAAATAGCTGAGTGTGATAAGCCGCACCCGCATCCAGCGTGGTATAGCTGCTCACCCAACTCGCGTTGCTGTTATCCGTTGCGCGCCGTCCTGCGTAGTGAATACCCGCATGAACGTCCGTCCCGCTGAATACCGGCAGGTCCCAGGCGACAAACAGACTGGCTGTGTATTTAGGTAAACCCACGATTTGTTTATCGGTTGTGGTTGCGCTGGCCGTACTGAGCAAACGGGCATCCAGCCAGGTCATGCCGCCATAGAGATGCAGGTGCGGCGTAACATCACCATTTGCCATCAGTTCGACGCCACGATTACGCTGTTTGCCATCCTGCGCATAATTGCCATCAGTCTGGGTATAGGCAAAGGGGCGCGTGATTTGGAATACTGCGGCAGTAAGCAGCATGTCGCCAACCGCCAGTTTGCTGCCAGCTTCAATCTGCTTACTGCGGTAAGGCGTCAGTATTTCTCCGGCATTGTTACTGCCCGCCGGCGCAGTATCGCCCTGCTGTAAACTGTCGGCACAGGTGATATAGAGCGTTAGCGGATCGATCGGCTTGTACATCAGACTGGCCGAACCGCTAAAACCCCGGTTTGAGGAGGCGCTGCTGCGTACGCCGCTTTGCGTATAATTAGCCGTGCTGAGCAAACTTTCGCTGCCCGCCAGTAACAGGCTCCACTGCGGATTGAAAGAGAGATTATCGCTCAGTAAAAAAGCATGTTGCGTCGCCGTAGCCGAATGGTAACGATGGGTGAAATCAGGATAATCAGGCTCAGCAAAAGCTACCGGATCCGCCAGTGAGGCGCTGCCCAGCGTCTGCGTGCCCCCGTCGAGCGGGTTCATGTTTTTCCAGACAAAACCACGCAATCCTGCGGAAATATGGTGTTGTAGCCAGCCGGTCTCCACATCACCATTTATATTAGCCATATAGCTATTGATGGTGAAACGACTGGCAGTGGCAGATGACGTTGTGGTGGTGTAATGTCCGCTGTTGTCAGTAAAGGTGTTGGTAACGGCGGTTGATTCACGATCGGCAATCTGACGCAATACACCGATTTCACCTTGCCAGTTGCCATCAAAATCGTGCTTCAAATGCAGGCTTGCGGAAAGCGTATGATTATTGTTGCCGGCATAATATTGTCCGTAGCCTGCCTTTTCAGGATCGGGCGCAGAGGGAAAAGAGAGGCCTTTGCTTAGCGCAAATTTCCCCGGCAAGCCTTTTTCATAAAAGTGGTAATAGCTGACATTAGTTTCCAGCACGGTTTTATCAGACAGGCTGGCATCAAGCGCCAGACTGATAAGCTGTCGGCGTTTTTGCTGCCGCTGGCATAGCCGTTTCCCTCATCGTCCAGCACATTGAGTCGATAGCGCAGACGATCATTATCATCTAACGGCCCGCTGAAATCGCCAGACAAAAGGCGACTGATCCCCGTACCCGCGCCAACCGTAAGCGTGTTCTGTGGCAAATCCGTTGCCCGCTTAGCCACAAAATTAAACAGCCCAGCAGGGTTGGCCGGGCCATAAAGCGAACCGGCCAGGCCATTCAGGACCTCAATATGATCAAATTGCTCAGTTGCGTAATCGGTCGTTGAAACCACATTCAAACCATCGATCATGCTGTTTTGCACCACGCTTCCCTGCATACCGCGTGTTTGGGGCCGTGTGCCCTCTCCCTGGACGGAAGGCATATAGCGATAGAGATCGCTGACGCTCTTCAATTGCTGTTTCTGCATTAATTCAGGTGAAACGGTCTGAACCGACCAGGGTGTGTTGCGTATTTCTTGCTGCCCGAGATTTCCTAACGTGACCTGTTTGCTGGCAGTGCTCGTATTATCAGGCGCAGCGGTGACGACTAACGTCTCTTTATTTTGTTCAGCATGCGCATTTATTGCACTTAATATCGCAATACTGAGCGAACCAATCGTATAAAACTTACCAGGAATAAAATACATTTTTGCTTATTGTCGAAAAGGTCAGGCAAATAATTACCGGTCGTAATTAAATGCGTTAAGTAATTAATTATATAACGATAAGGCTGATTATTAGAAGCGCAGCCGCGATTTTGCACAAAATAGCCAGGCCCGAATCAATTACTCTTTTTTCACTTCCGACCAACATTCCTTTGTGCAGTGGTGATAACTCATCAGGAAATAATTTCTGGCCTTTACCAGAGACTTTTAGGAGGTGATGACATCGCCTGGTTAACGCTGTGAATAGTGGAAGCTGCCTCAGAAAAAACAGGCATCAACCGGATCGGGTAAAACGCTGGCCGCTTTTCTCAGTGCTATCGGCAGGCTCATTCAGGAACGTGCCGCCCAGGAAAAACGGTTAAAAGAAACCACAACGCGCATTTTTACATTTCGCCGGTTAAAGCCCTTGCCGCTGATGTACGGCGCAATTTAACGCTCCCGCTGGCAGGCGTTTATGCTGAGCGACAGGCACTGGGTGAACCCAATATTATGCTTAATGTCGGGGTGCGCTCTGGCGATACTTCGTCAGCGGATCGCGCCAGATTAGTGCATCATCCCCCGATATTTTGATCACTACGCCAGAATCACTGTTTTTAATGCTGACCTCAAAAGCCCGAGAAACATTATCTGGCGTTACCATAATTATTATTGATGAAGTGCATGCGGTGGCAGGTTCAAAGCGCGGATCGCAACTGGCTGTCAGCCTGAAACGTTTAGATTGATTGCTGCCCTCCCCGGCGCAACGTATTGGCCTCTCCGCCCCATCGAACATATCGTGCGCTATCTCGGCGGCACGCAGGAAACCTGGATTGTTAATCCCACGTCAGCACGCACACTGAAGATACAACTCATTGTGCCGGTTGAAGATATGACGGACATTGCGGGCAGCACTATTGACACAGCGGCAGCCGGTTCAATTTGGCCCTCAATTGAGAGCACGATTTTAGAAAAGGTGATGCAACACCGGTCAAGGCTGTTTTCAATTTTCTGGTGCTGACAAAAAATTGTCGCCAGTCTGAAGATACACTCAAAAGAGACCCCTACTGGAGATTGCCATGTTTCGACCCACTCTGACTTACCGCCTCGGCGATCGTGACGTTAATCGTTTAGGTTATGGTGCCATGCAGCTTGCCGGTCCCGGCGTGTTTGGCCCGGTGAAAGATGAAACGCGAGCAGCAGAAGTGCTACGCAATGCCGTTGCCGCTGGCGTTAATCATATCGATACCAGTGATTTTTATGGTCCTCATGAAACCAATAAGCTGATCAAAAAGGTGCTGCATCCCTATCCCGACGATCTCTGTATTGTGACTAAAGTTGGTGCACAGCGTGATGCAAAAGGCGGATGGCTACCCGCTTTCACACCCGAGGCAATTACCCGCGCAGTGGAAGACAATTTGCGACATCTTGGGCTTGAAAGTATGGACGTCGTCAATCTCCGTAGCATGCTTGACGTCAATCAGCCCAAGGAAGGTTCGCTTGAACCGCAGCTTGAGGCGCTAACAGAGCTAAAAAATCGTGGTTTGATTCGGCACATCGGACTGAGCAATGTCACCGCAAAGCAGATCGCTGATGCACAAAAAATAACGCCGGTGGTGTGCGTACAGAATATGTATAACCTGGCGCATCGTCGCGACGATGCGCTAATTGATACGCTGGCGCAGCAGGGTATCGCCTATGTGCCCTTCTTTCCGTTAGGGGTTTTTCACCCTTGCAGTCATCGCAGCTTGAACAGGTTGCCGCCTATGTCAATGCCACCACTATGCAGGTTGCGCTGGCCTGGCTGTTGCGTCGCTCACCTAATATCTTGCTGATCCCCGGTACCTCTTCACCCCAACATTTACAGGAAAATCTGGCAAGTAAGGACCTCGATTTGCCCGCCGAGGCGATGGCAAAACTGAATGAAATGGGGAAACAGTAAAGTCAGCACGTTGAAGATCTGACCTGTATCCTGAAAACAGATCAGATGCAGGCCTGCTCAGTTGTCGGGGCCATTGTTTCGCGCAACACAGATTCATCAAACCCTGTTTGGTTTGCCACAGATAAGAGGGCATCACTCTATGCTTCGCATGCCCTTGCTGTGGCCTGACATTTGATCTCTTCCATGAGATGTTGCGAAAGCTTAGCGCACCGACTCCTCATCGTTGTCGTTTAGCTCATGCAGCTGAATTTGACGCGAAGGTGCGGACTCAAGCTGATCGCCATATTCGTCGCTAACGTCCGGTAAGCTGGTGAACTGACCATCCACAAACAAAAAGCTTAAATGCTGTCCGACATCACGCAACACCTCTTCAGCCGATTCAGCCTGGTCGCCGTGTTCGTCGTTACCGTCCAGTTGCCAGGTAAAGCTCTCCCCTTCCTGAGTCACGCTGCCAATATCCACAAGGTGACCATCAATATTCTGGATCAGCAAACGTGACTGACAACAGAACAGCATATAAGGCATTAAATCACGGTTAGTTTCTGACATTTTTCCTCCTGATACCCTGTTATAGCCTGCACTGGACACATCTGTTAAAGATAGTGGCGCACGCCATAGATCGCCCAAAAGATGGCGTTTGCCGCTAAATAAGCCCAGCAGCCCCAATAGGCTACGGGTTCACGCTGTGTTCTCAGTTTGGGCAGAAAGGCCATCAAATAACCAGCTGATGCAATAAGCGAAACGAAATAGAAAAATTTCATCAAATTCTCCTGAATAAATATCCTTAACTCTCCTAAGAATAGACAGGCTTTTAAACTCTCGCCCAGGAAATGTGCGAGCTTAAATCAATCGTTACGCTTTCATTTACAAGATGTTTCTGTCTCAGGTAACCGGCAGACTGAAACGCTTTTCCTCAGTCTGCCGGGTTAATCAGTAAGCGTTTGCCGCTTCACTGTTCTTACCAAATTTATCTTTCATATGCGCTTCGATCTCTTCGAGACTTTTGCCACGGGTTTCAGGCAGCATCATGGCTACGAAAATCAGCGAACCTATATTGATAACAGCAAAAATAAAGAAGGTGGTACTGCCGGCATACGCCATCACTGGCGGGAAACCAAATGCCACAACGGCATTAAAGATCCACTGTAGCGAAACAGCGGCACCGGTCAGCACCCCGCGAAGCTGCATCGGGAACAATTCAGACATAAGCAACCAGTAAACCGGTGCAATGAACATCTGCATAAAGAACAGGAAGAGGAGTATGCAGGCCAGTGCCAGATAGCTTTGTGTCAGATCCGACGGCATAAAAGTGAGCACCGCGCCTAACGAAACCTGAGCAGCAATGACAAAACTCAAACCAGTCATCAACATCTTACGGCGTGCAAAGCGGCTCACGGCCCAAATGCCTGCGATCGAAGCCAGCACTGAGACGACGCCGTTGCCTATGGTTGCTGCAATTGAGGCGCTGGTTCCCATACCGGTTGATTTCAATATGATCGGCGTGTAGTACATAAAACCGTTTACACCGGTAAACTGAATGACGAAGCCTAATCCCGCGCCAATCACCATGAGCCGTAAAACCCATTTTTCCCGGATGAGAGTCATTGCACCCGGCCCACGTTCAGCTGCTTTGGCCTGTTTCTTCATTTCTGCCATCTCATGGCGAACTTCGCGAGGTGTTTCGCGCAGGTATTTAAGGATCTTTTTTGCCTCTTTTAACCGCCCTTCTGCCACTAACCAGTGCGGTGAGGCTGGCACAAAAAATGTGCCAATAAACAATAACAAGCCAGGAACCATGGCGATGGCCAACATATAACGCCAGAGATGTTCATCGTGCAATAAATAGCTGAGCAAGGTACTCGCCACATAAGCTATCAGCTGACCAGTCACGATCATCAGTTCGTTACGGCTGACCAGTGGCGCACGTAATCTGGGTCCGGCAATCTCAGCGATAAATACCGGTACTGTCGACGAGCCGCCCCCGACAGCAATGCCCAACAGAAAGCGCATCGCTACCATAACGGGTACGTCAGGCGCTAATGCGGTGCCAAGCGACCCCAGAACAAACAATACCGCCAGGCTGCGCAACGTGACACGCCGTCCAAAGCGGTCTGAAAAAACCACTCAAAAATGAACCAATCGCGGCGCCAAACACCAGTGAAGAGGCAACCAGCCCTTCCGTAAAGGCGTTAAGACCCAGACCACCCTGATCGGGAGGAGAGGTCATATAGGGTAACGCGCCTGAAATAATCCCGGTATCGTAACCAAAAGCCAGCGCCCCCATAGTGGCAACCAACACCACTAAAAAATGCGCTGACGCACAGTATCAGCCGGGGTTGAGCCACCCGATTCGGCAGAATTTGACATATTGGCGCTCATAATAGCCCTGTAATCAAAAGGTTAAACATTTGTATGATTAAATTTCATACACAATGAAAGTGAAACATTTTTACCGCTTGGGTAAAGAAGTGTAGACGGGATTTAAAAAGAGGGGGAACTGTGAATAACAACGCAGGTTACCGGGCAGGAGACGCAAGCGTCTATTTTGTTTTTATTGTCTCAAGCTCATCATTGATCCATTTTAAAAAATGACTGACACGCGGAAACTGCGCAAATCCTCGCGGATAAACCAGATGATGTGCGCTAACCGGCAGGCTGAAATCAGCAGAGAATACGTTGACCAGTTTGCCGCTGCGTAAATACTCCTCAGCAAGCAATTCACTTTCAAAAATAATACCGTGCCCTAACATCGCTGCCTCAAGGCTCATATATGAGCGATCGAAACGGAATAGCCAGTCTTTGTCAGGCTGTGGCAATTGCTGTGCGGCGAACCACTGAGGCCACTGTAGAAGTGGAGACTCAGAAAGTATAAGCGCGTGTTGTTTTAATTCTTCAGGCTTATTAACAGGATATTTAGCTAAATAGGCAGGCGCAGCTAACACTGACATTTTTTCATGTCGAATCGTTTTTATTTCAAATGACTTCCAGTCAGGAAAACCATGCCGCACAGCAATATCAATATTGTCCCGGCTGAACGATAAATTTTCGTAAGAACATGACAATGTAAGCTGAAACTCTGGATATTTTTCACGGAATTTATGAACCCGTGGCAGCAACCACAATAAACCAAAGCTCGGTGCGCAGTGGATACGCAATGCACTGCGGGCCTTTTCATCGCTGATATTCGCGGTGGCCTGCGCCAGTCCTAACATTAATGGACTGATTTCATTAAGATAATGTTCACCTGCCAGCGTTAAGGTTACGCCCTTAGCAGAACGATTGAACAGAATGCAACCGAGCTGCTTTTCCAGCTTTGCTAACTGATGACTGGCCGCTGAAGGGGTAATATTTAGCTCTTCTGCAGCCCGCGCCACATTATTGAAATGCGCAACTTCTTCAAAAACTCTAATCGCTTTTAATGACGGAAGATGATCGGGGTGCTTATTCATAACCTCTCCGTTGAATGGATTTTGTGATCTGTGCCCGTTTCATTCATGCAAATTTGTTAACTGCATCAAATCAACAAATTCGTTCAGCATCAAATGAATTTTTTTGCATTGCCAATTTTACCCGTTTTACCAATTCTGATTTGGACCCTGCCGGTAGAGATACCGAACCACTAAAAATATTATTCTGGAGTGGACCATGTTACTAAAAATAAAGTTGCCATTATTACAGGTGCAGCCTCACAACGCGGAATCGGACGTGCAACGGCGAGCTGTTTCGCTCAGCAAGGTGCCAGAGTGGTGGTGCTGGATTTAGATGAACAGGCAGCTCAGCGCACGGCGCAGCAGTTAGGAGAAGAACATCTGGGCCTGGCGGTTAACGTTACCGATCCTGAAGCTATTCATCGCGCGGTTAGCAGGGTGATTAGCGAAATGGGACGTATTGATGTGTTAGTTAACAATGCAGGCATTACCCAACCGGTGAAGACACTGGAAATAGGCATTGAAGATTACAACCGGATTTTAGACGTTAATTTGCGCGGCACATTATTGATGTCGCAAGCTGTTATCCCAACCATGCAGCAGCAAGGCGGCGGCAGTATTATCTGTTTGTCATCCGTGTCTGCTCAACGTGGCGGCGGCATCTTTGGGGGCCCCATTACAGCGCGGCCAAAGCGGGCGTGCTCGGGCTGGCGAAAGCCATGGCGCGGGAATTTGGCCCCGATCAAATACGCGTCAACGCTATTACGCCAGGTTTAATCCACACCGATATTACCGGCGGCCTGATGCAGGATGAGCGACGTCACGCCATTATCGATGGCATTCCTCTGGGACGTTTAGGCGCAGCGGAAGATGTCGCTAACGCTGCACTGTTTCTTGCCAGCGATCTCTCCGGTTATCTGACAGGCATCACGCTGGATGTGAATGGCGGCATGCTGATCCACTGATCAGGTTATCTTCCTTACCCGCGCCTGCCTGGCAGGTAACGGGCTCACTCCGGGAGTGAATGTCATGACAACGCTTAATCTCAGTGCGGCTTCTGCTGCGCGCGATATTGCTTACCACAAAATCGCCTGGCGTTTGATGCCGTTTTTAATGCTCTGCTATCTCTGTGCTTACCTTGATCGCGTAAATGTGGGGTTTGCTAAGTTACAAATGATGGATGATTTGGCGCTTAGCGAAACCGTTTATGGTCTTGGCGCAGGCATTTTCTTTATCGGCTATTTCTTTTTGAAGTACCCAGCAATTTGATCCTGCATCGCGTTGGTGCCCGGCGCTGGATCGCTCGTATCATGATTACCTGGGGCATTATTTCCGGACTGTTTGCTTTTGTCGAAACAGCCTGGCAATTCTACCTGCTGCGTTTTTTACTTGGCGTCGCCGAAGCCGGTCTTGCACCCGGTTTACTGCTCTATCTCACTTACTGGTTTCCTTCACACCGGCGCGCGCGTATGACCGTACTCTGGTTTGTCGCTATTCCGCTTTCGGGTATGTTGGGTGGGCCGCTTTCTGGCTGGATCATGGAATCATTTGCCGGTTTTCATGGCTGGGCAGGTTGGCAATGGATGTTTGTACTGGAAGCCATTCCAACCGTGTTAATGGGCTTTGTTGTACTGACAGTGCTAAAAGATCGCGTCGAGCAGGCCCCTGGCTGGATGAAAATGAAAAGCGTATGGTTCGCGCCGATCTGGAGGAGGACAATCAACACAAAGCCTGTCATGGCACGATAAAGGCGTTTGTTGCCGACAGACGTCTTTGGCTCCTGGCACTCATCTACTTTTGTGTGGTGATGGGACAATATGCGCTGACCTTCTGGCTACCAACGCTAATCAGAAATTCAGGCATCCGCGAGCCGCTGCACATTGGGTTACTGACCAGCCTTCCCTATCTTTGCGCCATTATTTTTATGCTTATCGCAGGCCGCAGTGGCGACCGCCACCAGGAACGACGCTGGCACCTGATTATTCCCATGCTTGTCGGCATGGCGGGCTTGTCCCTGGCAACCTCACTCGGACACAGCGTGGCGGTTTCGCTCTTTTTCCTCTGCCTTGCGGCAGCGGGGATCCTTTCTGCTTCGTCACTCTTTTGGATGCTGCCCACCAATTTGCTTGGGGGTGTTTCTGCCGCTGCGGGTATTGCCGCCGTGAACTGTATAGCCAACCTGGCGGGGTTTTTTCGCCCTGGCTCATCGGCTCGATCACCACCACTACCGGCTCGCCTGCTTCTGGCATGTATTTTATCGCTGCGGTGCTGCTGCTTGGTGCGCTTTGCGTACTCCGAATCCGCGCATCCGATGTTAATCGTTAATCAGGAGGTAAGATGAACGCCGTTCCTCAACTGTCGTCTGCGCTGTCGCTACATCAGCGAGCGACTCGTATCCGCCGCCATGCTTTATTAATGGGCCAGGTTCAGGGCCAGGGCTATATCGGGCAGGCTTTAGGTGCTGCCGATTTGCTGGCTGTCAGCTATTTTCATGCGCTTAATTACCGACATGATGATCCTGAGTGGGAAGGCCGCGATCGCTTTTACCTTTCGATTGGGCATTATGCTATCGCCCTTTATGCCGCTCTGCTGGAAGCCGGCATTATTCCTGAAGCCGAGCGCGAAACCTACGGCACAGATGAAAGCCGCCTGCCGATGTCTGGCATGGCGGCATATACACCAGGCATGGAGATCACTGGCGGTTCACTTGGCCATGGCTTAGGCATTGCTATCGGTGCCTGTCTTGGATTGAAACGCAAATCCTCAAAATCATTTGTTTATAACCTGCTCTCTGATGGTGAACTCAATGAGGGTTCCACCTGGGAAGCCGTGATGTCTGCGTCACACTGGCAACTGGATAACCTCATCGCCATCATTGATGTCAATAATCAACAGGCCGATGGACACAGTTCCGATATTCTGGCTTTCGAACCAATCGTTGATCGCTGGCAGGCATTTGGCTGGTACACCCAGCGCGTTAACGGCAATGACATCGCGGCCCTGACCGAGGCTTTTGATGCAGCACGTTCCTGGTCAAAGCCTCAGCCGCGCGTCATCATTTGCGACACCAAAATGGGTAAAGGTGTGCCTTTCCTCGAGCGTCGTGAAAAAACACATTTTATTCGCGTCGATGCCAACGAATGGGATCAGGCGCTCAGCGCACTGGAACAAGGAAATTCACATGAGTGAAAATTTGACGCAGACCGTGAAAAAACGCCTGACCACCTCAGCAATGATTGCCTCTATTGCCGCAGAAGGTCAGCCCACACAAGCTGCCCCCTTTGGTCATGCGTTAGTTGAGCTGGCCCGACAGCGTGACGATATCGTCGGCATGACCGCCGACCTGAGCAAATATACTGATCTGCATTTGTTTGCCGAGGCATTCCCGGAACGGTTTTTTCAGATGGGTATGGCAGAGCAACTTCTTATGAGCGCCGCCGCTGGCATGGCCCGTGAAGGTTTTACACCTTTTGTGACGACTTACGCCGTTTTCGCTTCACGTCGGGCTTATGACTTTATCTGCATGGCAATTGCTGAAGAAAATCTCAATGTGAAAATAGCCTGTGCCCTGCCAGGCCTGACCACGGGATATGGTCCAAGCCATCAGGCTACCGACGATATTGCTATTTTTCGTGGTATGCCCAATTTAATGATTATCGATCCTTGCGACGCACTGGAAATCAGTCAGGTTGTACCGGCTATGGCTGAACATAAAGGCCCGGTCTATATGCGTCTGCTACGGGGCAAAGTTCCTCTGGTGCTCGATAAGTATGGTTATCGCTATCGGCATGGCAAAGCGCAGCGCCTGCGCGCGGGTAAACACGCGCTCATTATCAGTAGCGGCTTAATGACAATGCGTGCGCTAGAGGCGGCTGAAGCTCTGGAAAAACAGGGCATAGAAGTAGGCGTGGTTCATTCACCGGTTATCAAGCCGCTGGATGAACAAACTATCTTACAGGAAGCAGGTGAAGCGGTAGATCATCAGCGATTAGTTATTACCGCAGAAAATCACTCAATCACGGGTGGCTTAGGCGAAGCGGTAGCAGCAACCTTAATGCGCCACGGCGTAACACCCCGCTTTCAGCAAATCGCACTGCCCGATGCCTTTTTGGCCGCTGGCGCTCTGCCGACGCTCCATGACCGTTATGGAATCTCAACAGAAGCGATGGTGAAACAAATCAAGGTGTGGCTTCAGGCATAAAGTATCAAAACTGAGAAGCTTAAAAAATCAGCAGGGGCCGCTTTCAATGCAGCGGCCCCTCTTTCATTGAGTTCTGTCATTATGTTTCGGCTGCTACGGATTTTTGCGAGAAGTTATCCACTTTTTCTGTGGATAACTCAGGGATAGTCTCTGCGTATCTTTAATGATGTGAATTTGCGCGTCATTTGTGACCACGTTTGTTTTTCTTCTTCAACCTGAATTCATTTCACTTCAACAGCGGTCCTTTTGGCGATTTCAGGCTGAAATCCTTTTATTTCAAAAGGTTAAATTTTTAGTTTTCGGTGGTTTTGCTTAATTTCAGAAAAGATAACTAAAGATGGCATCCTGAAATAAAAACGCGACTTGTGCGAATGAAATTTACCCTAAAATTTTGGCGAAAAAACCGCGCTCAATAAAATATAAATACATAAAAAACATATACTTAAATAAGAAAACAGATGTATTTTTTTGGCGATTTCAGCCTGAAATTTCAGCGAAACAGGCTATTCGTTCTGTCAATATCGACTCTGAAGTCAATGTTGATACGACTTCCACGTAACGAAACTCAGGGCATAAAAAAAGCCCGAATGCGGAAGCTCACGGGCTGGGATATTTCTAATCTTTGCTTTTAGCGATCTAAATGCTTACGTAGCGTTTCCGCAATAACCTTGTCTAACTCTTCCTGCAACTCTTTTGACTGACGGTTAAATTCATAAGTAAACATACGTCCGCGCGTTTTTTTACGTGCAAAACGGTCTTTGTCAGCAAAAGTCCACAAGCTGGTTGAAAGGGTTTTCTCTTTCTCCGGCTCCTGAATAAGGGTTTGACTGCCGTTACGGACTAAACGCAGAATACCATTCTTCAGTTCATCTTCCGCTAAACCTTCTCGTGCACAGAGAACCTCAACTTCCTTTGCGATAGCATCGATAAGCCTGTCAACAGCCTTACCGGTTTCCTGCAGTTTTTCGGCTGCCTGAAGCAACGCTTTGTAATCCGGATAGGTGAGTTCAGCGTGATTAGGAAAGAGCGTGATTAACTCAGCGGGTACACTTGCCGCCTGAAGTGCTCTCGTCACTTTAGCCTGGGATAGCCCTTGATTTTCAGCAATCTCTTTTTGTGAAAGGCCGCCGTTTTTTAACGCCAGTAAACGCATCCCTACTTCACGTAAGTTATGTTCACGTGCTGTTTGTATATCCTGAGCCAGTTTGCGTGCTTCTTCAGCAGTAATGACAGCATCGGTAACAAGAACATCCAGGCCAGTCTGACAGTAGATCGCCGCCGCACGGCGTCGGGAACCATCCAGGATTTCAATTTTATCGCCTTGCATGACACCAATGGCCGGAAAAAACTGCTGTAGTTTTATGGTTCGGATAATATCCCGCAATGAATCAGGCGTTAAACCCGCCTGATCGCGCCCATTGGTTTCCATCACGACAAACGTTTTGTCTTCTACTTTGTTTGCCGGTATACGCTCTGCACGGAACAGGGCGCGTTTGCCCGTTGAAAGGACAAAAGTTTGCGAATAGGTTTCTGCAGTATCTTCTGTTTTCAAAGGCGTCTGGCTGAAGGTTCTGCCAATCGTTATTCTTTTCGCGCTCATAATAACCTCAGTTCAGACGAATAAATTCAATACGGTCAAATACCGCTTTAGCAAAATCCTCAGCGGCTGAGCGCGCATTTTTTAATGCTTCGCTGCTGCCTACGTAAGTTGAAGGATTAGCCGAAATGACAGTATCGAAAGACTCTCCACACCGTTCAAAGCCATCAAGGCGCGGCAGGGCAGCATCTAACATATCGCCGCCAAAAATTTCTTTAGCAAGACTATGACAGAGTTTGTGATCGGCCTTATTTGACAGCTTAGACATAAAGCCAATGTTGCCCTGCAAGCGACAGGTCGCACCCGATTCTTCGATAATACCGACGAGTTCAGGAAGGCGTGTTAAATACTTCAGCGTAGAGTGGAAATCAACCTGAGCCGGTGGAACGGGGGTCATCAGTAAATCAGAGGCAGCGATCGCGTTTTTCAGAAAAGCGTCGAGATGCGGACCACTATCAATGAAAATAAAATCGTAGTCCTTTTTGAGCTTTGAAATCACATTGTCGTACAACACAGAGTGCACGTTTTGTCCCGGCAGATGTTCTGCACAAAGTTCGTCCCAGCGGGAAGCAATAAAGGCATCATCAATTGAAGCCGGCAGCACATCGACACCGGGAATAATTGAAGGAACAATAAATTCTTGTATCAGCTCATCCCGACTGACATTTTGAAGCATCGCCTGTGCTGCGGTAGCCTCAACCAAGCCGACAGAGCGTTCATGATTCAGAAACATTGTGGCTGAAGATTGCGGGTCAAGATCGATAACCAAAATACGCAAGTCTTCAAAAAGTAGATGAGGATGGGCGCGCAAAGCGTGCGCTAAAGAGACTGTCGAAACGGTTTTAGAAACACCGCCTTTAAGGTTTCCTACAAACAACGTGTAGGCCTCAGGATGACGGTCGCGATATTTTGCTACGCCACGGTGGTGATAAATATCAATAATATTTTCAATCGACATTGCATACTTAACGGAAGAACCCGCTGCACGTTTATCAAACTGATAGCCGTTTTCCTCCATCTCGTTCACTGCATAATCTACACTGGCGCGTGTTAGCTTTGGTAGCTTTGCTAGGGCTGCTTTTGCATAAACCTGATAATAGGTGTTTTCGTGCAATTCCTGTTTTTGCGCCTGAATTTGTTCAGTGAGGCTTAAAAGCATACGCTCTGAACGCTGAGCAACTTTCATTACCTGTTTATCGTCGTTAGCCATTCCTGCTCCACACATGTAGGATTTGTGACTTTATACCGAAATCCTGCATATGAGGCAATTAATTATCTGATCACCTAAAGAATCTGCATCAAGGTAATCTCTTTTAAACAGGGCTGTTACACACCACAACTGAACAGCGTGAACCTTTGTACAGATTCTGCTCTGTCAGCCTGTTGCGTTGACTGTAATCAGTAGTGCGAACCTTTCCTGTTTACTGTGAGCAGCCATAACTCCGCACTTAACTTTATCGGTCATGCTGTAAATCGCTCATTTCTGGTTAAATAGCCCCAAAGATTCACTGTCAGCAGTCTCCTTTTCAGCGTCTCTCTTCTAAAACATTCACTGTAATCAGTACAGCTTTAGCAGTCACTGCACACGCTTCAAACGTTCACTGAAATCAGCAAGGCTCCTGTTACGACTCATCATCAGAAAGAGATTCACTGTAATCAGTAAATGATCATTGCCTGATGGCTGTATGAACGGAGCGGGTGTAAGTATTCACTGTAATCAGCACATCATGCGGGTTTTGTATTTTTGCCCAATCGATAAGGAAGTGACTCTTCGCTATGGAGTGCAACAGCGAGAACGGCGGGCTAAGGAAACAGAGGAGCATACGATCAGCGAAGAAGATTCACGGATAAGATTCACTGTAATCAGTAAGGCGCGTCGGCCAAGGAATAAGATTCACTGTAATCAGTACAAACGTCATCGGCAGGGAGAACATTCACTATAGTCAGTAATCAGTAATCAGTAGCCAGTAGCCAGTAGCCAGTAGCCAGTAGCCAGTAGCCAGTAGCCAGTAGCCAGTAGCCAGTCAGCACAGTAAACCCGACGCATTTATCTCATCAGCAACATTCCTTCGGACTCAATGCTGCATAAAACAGAAGGTTCACTGTAATCAGTAAGCGTTACGTTGCCGGACATCACCAGAATGAACGACGTTGAAAAGGTTGTTGAGTGTTAACGTTCACTGTAATCAGCAATGTTAAGAGGTAAGATCTGAAGGGAAGGGCAGTCTACGTGGCCCGCTAAAGGTAAACAGCCTTATCGGGTTTATCAGAACAGTGAATTAACATTCACTGTAATCAGCAGAAGGTGAGAGCCGTATCACAAGGTTGATACAAAGTTCGTCTCTTAATATTGACTATAATCAGCAAGTTGTAAAAATACATTCACTGTAATCAGTAAACCTACTTCAGCCATTCACTGTGATCTGTAACGCGCCAAAATCCTGCCACCGTTTTCATTCTGAACGAATACACTCTCACTCTGTTTTCTTAATCACCTGATGTAATGGCTTCTATTTCATTAAAATTCAAAAGGTTAAATTCTACCATTCACTATAATCAGCTATTAATACAAATGTAAGTGTTCACTATAATCAGATACGCGCACAGCTTGCAAAACGGGCTTCGGCGTTCACTGTAATCAGTGATGAAGGAGTCGACAGGATGTTACAACCTGAGCTTGTATGAAAAGTAAGTGCTCACTATCAATACAAAGGTTGTTTAGGGGTTTTATGATGGCAGGGAAAGCACAGGAAAAAGCTAATGGAATATGATTTCTACTGAATACAGTGAATGTTACTGATTACAGTGAACAGCAGCAGGTGTTGCTGATTACAGTGAACGTCTTACCGGAATAGCACTGTCACATTTACAGATAAAGTGACAGTGCAACGTAAAAACCGCTGATTACAGTGAACGTTGTGAGTTAATCCTCAAAATCAATCTCATCCAGCGCATCGATACTTTCCAGATTGCTGATGCCGTCAAGTTTTGGTGTCCGGCTATGAATAAGGAAAAACACTGAACGGCCACGTTTGACTTCCGAATAATCGAGATAACCAATTTCTTTTAACTGCTCCATTGCACGACGAACAACATGATTTTGCGTCGTGGTTTTAGAGCCCAGGTTCAGGCGCATACGCAAGCGGGCAAGAGAGATTGGAGCAGGGTTCGTGGGCAGGCTTTCAAGGAAGGTATAGAGCGCCTGAGCGGATTCTTTACGCTTAAGCCGCGATATAGCCCTGAGCTGGAGTAAGACTTTATGGTCGAAATTGTACAACTCAAATAATTTTGGATCAGCCTGGATTCTGACAATATCTTTTTCACGATCGTAATAAGCAGACTGTACCAGATGCGTGTGATAGGCCTTGCCATTGCCTTCAAACGATAGCGTATTGGTTGCTATGCGTCGTAAAGAGGCATCCAGACGCTTACGCAGCGCCGCTGAAGAGTTTGCCGAGGGGATCCCACACATCTTCACGAAATCAATGAAAGGCAACGTAACGGTATCGCCTTTGGTTGGGTAGCGTGAAAAAGACTGAATGATGCCAGCCCAGGTTTTGAAATCGTTATCCATATCCAGTCGTGCACCGGTAATGGTAATCTTTTCATAACCTTCGGCTTTCACCAGCGACAGATTTTTCAATTCTTTTGTTGCGTCGGTAGATGCCATCGCTCCCGATTTGCCGCGTGCAGTTGATTTTAGCGTTGGAACAAACAGTCCTAATCGCATTAATGCTACGGGTTGGACGGTATTATTCTTGTTGGGATGAAGCTGAATAACTTCACCACTGTTTTTGGTCACCGACAGAAAAGGTTCAAGTAACGCTTTGTTTTCACTCTCTTTATCTGCCATAGCATGAGATCTTCATTCTGTGGATGAAAGGGATCGTTCTCTGATTACAGTGAACATTAGCACTGATTATAGTGAACATTCTACTGTGTACAGTGAATAAAGTACTGATTACAGTAAACACTTTACTGATTACAGTGAACATGAACACCCTCTCAGCCCTTGACTGGTGCGGCCTCCGGCGATCGGGGATCTCTTTGGATCTATAGAGGATCTCTTTATGATCGTTATATTGGATCTGTTCACTGTATAAGTGGATAAAATGACATAACTGCTTATTTATCGTCAGTGCCTGCTGGAAAAACTGAGCGCGTTATGCCGTACCAACCTGATCTTTAGTCTTTCTTAATTCGTAAACAACTTAATCTTTATTATTCATTTTTCATCACAAACTACAGGGCGTATGGTGAGTCATATCATTTACTCATCCTGTAACGAGGTCTCTGATGAATTTTGCTATTTCCCAAAATCCTACAACCGGTGAGATTCTGGCACGTTATCCCATGCAATCTGCCGCTGAGCTGGAGCAGGCACTGGCACTAAGCGCACAAGCCTACAGCGAATGGCGTTACAGCAGCATGGAAACCCGCGTTGCCGTGTTACGTCAGCTGGGTGAACAGCTCCGTCAGCGTGAAGCAGAGCTGTCGCGCATGATTACGCTGGAAATGGGCAAACCCATTGCTCAGGCGCGGGGAGAAATTCTTAAATGCGCAAACCTGTGTGACTGGTACGCAGAAAATGGCCCGGCAATGCTGGCCGATCAACCGACTCAAATTCCCGAAGCATGGCAGACATTTCGTCCCGTTGGCGTGATCCTCGCCGTCATGCCGTGGAACTTCCCATTTTGGCAGGTTCTGCGCGGCGCTGTGAGTATGTTGCTGGCAGGGAATACCTACTTGCTAAAACATGCACCAAACGTCATGGGGTGCGCCACACTGATGACAGAGCTATTTGATGCAACCGATCTTCCAAAAGGGGGCTTCAATCTTATCAATGTCGATAATGCTGGTGTGTCAACAGCGATTAAAGATAATCGGGTAGCCGCTGTTGCAGTGACAGGGAGCGTACGTGCGGGTGCAGCCATCGCATCACAAGCGGGTGCAGCCCTGAAGAAAACCGTACTTGAACTGGGCGGCTCAGATCCTTTTATCGTTCTCGCCGATGCAGATTTGGACGAAGCCGTAAAATCAGCAGTAATTGGCCGTTTTCAAAACACCGGGCAAGTCTGTATGGCGGCTAAGCGTTTTATCGTTGAAGAATCCATTGCTGAAGCGTTTGAGTCTCGCTTTACCGCTGCTGTCAAAGCACTGACAATGGGCGATCCTTCAGATGAAAATACCTTCCTGGGACCGATGGCGCGCACTGATTTACGTGATGAGCTGGACGAACAAGTTAAATCCACACTTCGTGAAGGTGCACGTTTGGTTCTGGGTGGCGAAAAGCTGGCAGGGCAGGGGAACTATTATGCTCCCACTATTTTATCCGACGTCACAACAGAAATGACCGCCTTTAAACAGGAGCTTTTCGGCCCGGTCGCTGCAATTGCCGTGGCGCGAAATCCTGAACACGCTCTGGCGATTGCCAACCACAGTGAGTTTGGACTTAGCGCAACGGTCTGGACCCGCGATAACGCTATCGCCGAGCGGATGAGTGAGCAGCTTGAAGTGGGCGCCGTGTTTATCAATGGTAACGGCGCCTCTGACCCGCGCGTGACAATCGGCGGAGTTAAGAAAAGTGGCTACGGTCGTGAATTATCCCATTTCGGCGTTCACGAATTCTGTAACGTGCAGACTGTCTGGAAGAACCGCCGTTAATTACTGAGCCGCAGGTAAATAAGCAGCAACAGAAGAAACGTTATCTGCGTTAAACGGACTCAGCAATCGATCCGGCGCAAACTCGCGAAGCATATCTGAGCGCGCGCCGGTGATCAGTTCATCCGCCACTAATCTGCCTGCAAGTGGTGCCAGCGTCATGCCGCTATGGGTTGCCATCAAATAGATGCGCTGAGCGGCTGTCACATAGCCCATCGCAGGCAAACCATCAGCGGGTCGTGAACGTTGTCCAACGTCTATTCGCTCAATCCGCGCACCTTGTGTATTACAAAAAAGACGACGTAACCTTCTCAACATCTCCTGACCAATCATGCCATCAACATGGGCGGGACGTGCAGGATCGGCATGATGATCCAGATCGAGTGCCTGTAACATCAGTCTACCTCCGCCATCAGGACGCACATTTAACTCAGGCGTAATGATGTTGCTGTTAAGCTGAATCGGCAATGGATTAGTGTGCGCCAAAAAACTGCACGCAGTCTTATCTGCCCGACTGGCATCGGTCATTGCCAGTTCCCAACCGAGTTGCTTCATCAGCTCGGGCGACCAGCGACCTGTTGCCAGCACAATGCTGTCTCCGCGCCACTCAGTACCATTAGCCAGTATCAGACTGGCAGCGTTGTCACTTTCATTAAGCGCAATGACTTCACTGTTAATCTGTGTTTCGACAGCATGCTCGCGCAGATCGGCAAGCAAACGCGCAATCAGCAAGCTGGGATAGATCAAACATTCAGAATAAAAATGCCAGGCTTGCGTAACGCGAGGATCAAGCTGCAGTTCCGGCAAGTTTTTAAGTAAGGCATCACGATCCACCTGACGAAACGGATACTTCAACGCAGCCAGTTTTTTTGCTCGTTTTTCCAGTTGCCTTAGAGTCGCGGCATCAGCAGCCCATTCCCAGGTGCCGGTTTCGAGCAACCAGGGAGCCAGAGAGGCAGATTCACGTTGCAACTGCTTATGTTCTTCAATTGCTAAAGCATTAAGCTGATGATAGCTCTCCGGACTTTTGCCATTCGCGTTTACCCAGGCAAAGCTAATCTGGCTGGTGCCGCTGCCTGGCAAATTTTTATCGAATACTGTGACGTTCGCGCCTTTTATTGCCAGCGAACGTGCCACTGATAAACCAATTACGCCTGCACCAACAACAGCAATACGCTGTGACATTATTGATATTCTCCCGGCTGAGAAACGGCGGCACTGGGCCGCCAGCAAGAAGTTAAGATCAATCATGATGTCAGCCGCGTCAACCAGAGGAGACATACGACAATTTTATGCTTCAGCTTCTTCAAACCAGGCTGGAACAGGATCAGGTAACCTTATCCAGTATTCTGGACCGGCGGCCATTTCTTCTGGCGTCAGGAGTGCAGCGTCAAGTGCTGCGTATACCTGTTCATTATTCATTTCGATACCAATGAACACTAATTCCTGCCGTGCATCGCCGACGTCCTCAAGCCACTGTTCTGCGATAAAATTGAGCGATTCGACATCCTGCGGCCAGCTGTCCCGGGGAATACTTGCCCACCAGCGTCCTGCATAACCCTGCTGCGCCACTGCGCCCGCCTGTGACCACATTGCGGCATATTCCGGGCGACTCGCCAGCCAAAAATAGCCTTTGGACCGGATTACGCCGCTGAGTTGATGGTTAACGGCGTACCAGAAACGTTGTGGATGGAAAGGGCGGCGAGCGCGATAAACAAAGCTACGAATACCATACTCTTCTGATTCTGGCTGATGCTCACCACGCAGCTCCTGAAGCCATCCTGGCGCCTGTGCAGCCTGATCAAAATCAAATGATCCGGTATTCAAAACCTGATCGAGGGCGACGTTGCCGAAGGCGGTGTGAATAATTTGCGCGCGTGGATTGAGTGAATACAATATTGCCTTGAGATGATGCAACTCACTCCCGGTAATAAGATCGGTTTTATTCACTACCAGCACGTCGCAGAATTCAATTTGGTCGACTAACAAATCCACTAACGATCGTGCATCTCCTTCACCCAGTGATTCGCCACGCGCTTGTAATGAATCAACCGACTGGTAATCGCGCAAAAAATTATAACCATCTACCACGGTAACCATGGTATCAAGCCGCGCAATGTGTGAGAGGCTGACACCATCATCATCTTCGAAAGTGAACGTTTCTGCGACGGGCAGCGGTTCTGATATACCTGTTGATTCAATGACTAGCTGGTCAAAGCGACCTTCCTGCGCTAAACGCTTAACCTCAAGCAGCAAATCTTCACGCAAGGTGCAGCAAATACAACCGTTGCTCATCTCTACCAGCTTTTCATCGGTGCGGGAGAGTTCAGCCCCACCATTTTTGATCAGCGAGGCATCAATATTAATCTCGGACATATCGTTAACGATCACCGCGATACGTCGTCCTTCACGGTTATGAAGAATATGATTAAGCAGCGTCGTTTTGCCCGCACCAAGAAAACCGGAGAGGACGGTAACGGGCAGTCGATGACCCTGTAATGATGCAGCAGAAGTGAATGACATAGCGGTTCCTGTAAAGAATGATTAATTTGTTATGTTATAACATAACAAAATTAGCCTTAATTTCAATACAGTTTGTACGCCTGAAGGTTTAAATATGTTCCATCACTAATACCGCTAAGGTATCGGGTTCCAGAGCCCGAAAAATGTGCTCTTTGTCAGCCGGATAACGGATGTAATCGCCCGGATTAAGTTCTACTGGTGAGCCAGCTGGCCCAGTCAAGGCCCGTCCTTGCGTTAAAATGAGATGCTCTACCGTATTAGGCGAATGCGGCTGTGACCGGCGTTCAGAACCTGGCTGCGTATGCAACAGATAAATATCACGACGCGCACCGGGCGGACAGGTTGCCAGCAACACTGCCTGATAATCAGCTAACTCTGCGGTGACAGTAGGCCCCTCTCCGCGACGGATCACTTGCATCTGGTTCGCTTCAGGCTCCATTAAACGCGCGAAGGGAATATTTAACGCCACGCACAGCGACCACAATGTTTCTATGCTGGGATTACCGTTGCCTGCTTCCAGCTGAGAAAGCGTTGATTTGGCGATACCCGCCCGATGCGCCACCTCTGTCAGCGATAAACCGGCGCGCTGGCGTTCGCGAACCAGGGCATGGGCAATAATGCTAATAGGTGTAATCAAAGCGACTCCTGTTTTTAAATCGAACATAATGTTCGTCTTGTAATGCAATGCGGTGCGGTTCATTATAATGAATAATACGTTCGTTATGAGATGAAATTGTTATGTTGCCACAAAAGGGAAGCCAGAAAAAGAGGTCATAAAAGCCATTTTTCTGGTCTGTATTGCTGATGGCATTGTTGGCTTGTCTTATGGCTCGCTGGCGACGGCTGATGGGTTTCCGTTATGGGTGCCACTGGCATTGTCTACGCTGGTACTGGCGGGCGCGTCTGAATTTTTATTCATTGGCATTGTGGCCAGTGGCGGCAGTCCCTTTACGGCCGCAGCAGCAGGATTATTAGTGAATGCACGCCATTTGCCGTTTGGTATTGCGGTTAAAGACCTGGTCGGCCGGGGCGCGCGTGGACTGTTAGGTTGCCATATCATGAATGATGAAAGCGTCGTGTTTGGCATATCCCAACCGCAGCCTGAACAACGGCGTACCGCATTCTGGATTTGCGGCATCGGGATTGGTTTCATCTGGCCGGTGAGTGTGATGACCGGTGCCGCTATTGGCCAGTTTATTCCTGATATCTCTGTAATCGGCCTCGACGCCGTCTTCCCTGCCATTTTAATTGCCTTGATTTTCCCGGCCCTGCGCCAGCGCCGTACCCGTATTCCCGCCTCTGTGGGGACACTACTTTCACTGATTGCTACCCCTTTGTGCCTGCGGGCATGCCCGTGCTGTTTTCGTTACTGGGTTTGCTGACATGGAGAGGGCGCAAATGAATCAACAGGGTATGATTATCGCCGGCATCGCCTTACTCGCGGTGGGAACCTATTTGATGCGCTTTATGGGGGTTAAACTTGGCAATCGTTTACCGATCACCGAACGCACACAGAGCCTGTTGTCCGATGCTGCAACCATCCTGTTATTCGCCGTGGCAGCAACCACCACGCTTTTTGAAGGGCAGCACTTTGCCGGAATGGCGCGCGTCATGGGTGTTTTATTCGCACTGTTTTTGGCCTGGCGCAAAGCGCCATTAATCGTGATTATCCTTGGCGCAGCGGTGATGACGGCAATACTGCGCTCTTTCGGTGTCGCCTGAACAGTCGGGATACCCTTAAAAAAGCCGGGATTTTATCCCGGCGGTAATTTGTTAGGATTCAGGCTAACGAACCCCTTTCAGGTATCTTACTTTATGCGCAATACCCGTTTTTCACCGCCTCTGGTTATCTCTCTGCTTTTCACACTGGCCCTGCTTTTCTCACCTGCCACGCTTTTAGCCAGACCTGATCTCAAACCTCTGGGGAAAAATATTGCTGACACCGGCTCGGCGTACTATCAGTTTGAAACGCATTTTTTTAATTCAGCGGCGGGTGAGCGGCGCTACAAAGTCTGGATCGGTATTCCTGAGAAAGCGGCTCCTTCAACGGGCTATCCGGTGCTGTACATGCTGGACGGTAACGCGGCGATGGCACACTTATCGGAGCCGCTGTTAAAGCAGATGTTTGAAGATCAGCCTCCGGTGCTGGTAGCGGTAGGTTATGACACGAATCTGCCATTCGATGTGATTGCGCGCAGCTATGATTACACGCCCACCTCTGCCGATCCTGCGGTGAAACAACCGCTTGTTCAGGGCCGCAAAACGGGAGGAAGCCAGGAGTTTCGCCAGTTTTTACTCACACAGATCATCCCTTACGTTGAAAAACGTGCGCCCAGCGATCCATCAAAACGTGCGATATGGGGGCACTCCTTCGGCGGGCTGTTTGTTCTTGACACCTTCTACAACGCAACATGGTTCCATGACTTTTTGCGGCCGCACCGTCATTAGGTTGGGGCGATCAGCGTATCGTAAAACTGGCAAAGAGAGCAACCCCCGCCACCTGCAAAACAGATCGCTTTACCTGATGGAAGGCGATGGCGTGACTGAGCAGCGTAAAGGCCACTCTGTTGACCTCAAGCGGGAGGAAGGCCAGTTAATCAAAATTCTTATGCAAAAAGGGGTTGATTTACATTTGTCGCGCTATCCAGGTCAGACGCACGGACAAATTTTTCCCTCATCTTTAATGGATACGCTGCACATCATGTCGGGATCGGAAAAATAAAAACCCTTTGTGCTTCGCTTCCCTGGTGCATTTCTTCGGTTAACCTAAAGGGAATGATCATTTCCTAATTGAGGTCAGTGGATTTCTGTGCAAAACATCATTAAAGAACGAGGCCGGCCCCGCGAATTCGTGCCTGAAGACGCCCTTGATCGCGCCATGCTGGTGTTTCGTGAAAAAGGTTTTAACGCTGCGTCGATTGGCGATCTCAGCAGTGCCATGCAGTTAACCACGGGAAGCATTTACAAAGCCTTCAACGATAAACGCACCCTGTTTTCCCAGGTTTTTGCGCGTTATCTCTCGCTGCGAAACCAGGAGCTGCGCACACGACTGGAAAAGTGCGCCACGGGAATTTTACGTCTGGAAGCGTTGCTGCATTTCTATGTTGATTCAGTCCAGGATATTGAAGGGCAACGTGGTTGTCTGGTGGCGGGAAGCGCCGTTGAAGTACAGACCCTGGAGCAAGAACTTGCCGAGGCGGTAAGCGAAGCGATGAGGCGAAACTTGCGAACCATCACCTCCCTCATTCAGCAAGGCCAGCAGGACGGTTCAGTTAATGCAGAGATCGACGCGGACGCTGCGGCGTCACTCATGTTATGCATTGTTCTGGGGATGCGCGTAGCAGGGAAAATAGCGTCTACGCGGCCTGATCAAAGCATTGTTCCGCTGGCATTGAAAACGCTCAGTTAAAAATTTTTCAACAATTAGGAAATGACCATTTCCTTAATTACGGATCGGGAGATTTCAATGAGTAATGAAGGTTATCAGCACAATTTCGCTTTAATTAACCAGCAGCGCCTGCACTATTTAAGCGCAGGTGATCCTGAAGCAGAGACGATAGTGTTATTGGCGGGTTTTCCACAAAGCAGTTTTGCATGGCGATTCGTTATTTCCCAACTGGCAACAAAATTTCACGTCATTGCGCCCGATTTGCCGGGGCAGGGGATTCCGATATGCCCGAGAGCGGCTACGATACCGACACTATTGCACAGCAAATAATGGCGCTAATGGCGCATCTCAACGTTACGCATTTCAATCTGGTCGGGCACGACGTTGGCGCATGGGTTGCCTTTCCGCTGGCGGCGCAGTTTCCTGATAACGTCATTAAGCTGGCATTACTGGATGCAGGCATTCCGGGCATCACACTGTCAGACAGGTTGCCGGTGACACCGGATAAGGCCTGGAGAACCTGGCACTTTGCCTTTCATACAGTTAGCGATTTACCTGAAGCCCTTATCAGTGGGCGCGAGGAGATTTATCTCGACTGGTTTTTGAAACGCAAAGCAGCTAATCCCTACATTTTTGATGACGAAGCGATGAAAGAATACTTGCGTATCTTTCGCCGCCCGGGCGCTTTACGTGCTGGTCTGGCGTTTTATCGCGCCGTGGCGCAATCAGCCAGGCAGAACTGTGAGCGTCTCTCTCAGGGAAAACTTGCTCTTCCCGTACTCGCGGTCAGTGCCGATCAGGGGTCTGTTCCTGATATGGCTTCACCGTTACGCACCTTTGCTCATCAGGTTGAAGGCGTAACGGTGGCCCATAGCGGGCATTTTATTCCTGAAGAGCAGCCGGAGAAGTTAGCGCAGCTTCTGACAACCTTTTTTGCCGCTTAAGTTGTTATTCAACCGTGTGAACTTAATCATGGACTGAAGGGGAATAACGATCGTCTGCCAAAATATGATTAGGGTTAAATCGTTACCTCATGCTTGACGAATCATCGCCCTTAAAATACAAATAGAACCTGTCAGGGAGTCTCGCCCAAGAGACTGAGAGGCTAATAGCGCAACGCGCGGCTTAGCGACCCTTCGAACCTGACCCAGTTGATACTGGCGTAGGAAGACTTGTACCTCATGTCTGATGAGATACATGCCGCAAGAGCCGGTTTCGCATTGCTCTCGCCTTTTTCCCTTTCCTGTATCACGGGTCTTCGTTGTTAAACGACAAGGCCAACGTGATGAAATTCTTCTTTCAACAACGGGTACGTCCGTCATGAGCCGCTGGTCGGTGCTGGGCAGCGGTGTCGCTGGACTCTGTGTTGCGACACTGCTGGCGGAGCATGGCGAATCAATTGAAGTCATTTCTGATGATGATTGCCGCCCGGCATCCCACTGGGCGGGCGGTATGCTTGCGCCCTGGTGCGAAGCGGAAAGCGCCCCAGCAGAAGTGATCGCCTGGGGACAACACGCCGCCGCGTGGTGGGCAAAGCGTATTGATGGCGTTGCCCATAACGGCACGCTGGTTATTGCACCACCGCGTGACAGCCAGGAGCTGATCCGCTTCGCCAGTATGACTTCCGGGCATCAATGGATCACACCCAGCGAGATCGAACCGGCGCTTGAGAATCGTTTTGCACGCGGCTTGTTTTTCGCCGGTGAAGCACATCTTGATCCCCGGGTGGCGATGCAACAGCTACGCCATAATCTCCAGCAGGCTGATGTCAAATTTCATAACGGTAAACCCAGCGGGCAAATTATTGATTGTCGTGGCATTCACGCAGCAGATGCACAACCTGAACTGCGCGCCGTGCGCGGTGAAATGCTTATTCTGCACAGTGATGAAGTGCACCTTTCACGTCCGGTGCGTCTGCTTCATCCCCGTTTTCCCTGCTATCTGGTGCCGCGCGCTTCCGGTCGTTTCATGCTTGGTGCGACGATGGTGGAGAGTCACGACGACAGCCCGATCAGCGCACGCGCAATGATGGAGCTGCTCAGCGCAGCTTATACCCTCCATCCGGCGCTGGCAGAAGCCCGCGTGCTGGAAAGCGGCACGGGATTGCGTCCCGCCTACCGGCACAACCTGCCTGAAGTGCGCTATGAACAGGGCATTTTTTCATTGAACGGGCTGTATCGCCATGGCTTTTTGCTGGCACCGATAATGGCCGAGAAACTGCTACAGCTACTGACACAGGAGACGATGTAATGCGTATTCAGCTCAATGGCCGCGCCATTGATACCGAAGCCAGTACCCTGGCTGACCTGCTGCGTGAGCAAAACATTGACGCAGGTTGCGTCGCCAGCGCCATTAACGGCGAGTTTGTGCCGCGCTCGCGCTATGAGACGCAGCACATTGAAGCGGGTTGCCAGCTGGAAGTGCTGTCTCCGATGCAGGGAGGATAATCATGTTTTACGACTTTCAACCCCAGTCACGCTTTTTGCTTGGCACGGCCGGTTATCCCTCGCCAGAAATTTTGCAGCAGGCGATTTGCGCGTCAGGTGCGGAAATTATTACCGTCAGCCTGCGTCGCGAAGGCAGTCAGGGCGGCGCATTCCGTGAATTACTCAGGCAACTCGACAAGCGCGTTTTACCGAACACGGCCGGGTGTCATACGGTAAAAGAAGCCGTAACGACCGCGCAAATGGCACGCGAATTATTTAATACCCCTGGATCAAATTAGAAGTCATTGGCCATGCCGATACGCTGCAACCCGATCCGTTTGCACTGGTTGAAGCGGCACGCATTCTTTGCGCCGACGGGTTTAAGGTTTTCCCCTATACCACAGAAGATCTGATCCTCGGTGAGAAACTGCTGGAAGCGGGATGCGAACTGCTGATGCCGTGGGGAGCACCCATCGGTTCCGGACAGGGATTACGCAATACAGAAGGGTTACGTACCATGCGAGCCTGGTTCAAAGATGTGCCGCTAATCATTGATGCGGGCATCGGTGCGCCGAGCCAGGCTACACAGGCTATGGAACTGGGATTTGATGGCATCCTGCTTAATACCGCGGTTGCCAAAGCGCGCGATCCGGTGCGCATGGCGGGTGCATTTGCGTCAGCTATTCACGCCGGGTATGAAGCGCAGCAGGCAGGAATGATGGAGCGGCGCGATATGGCGGCAGCGTCTACGCCTGTTTTTGGTCTGGCTCAGTTCAGCTAAGGATCTCTATGAGTCGTTATCAGCGGCAAGCTGTGCTGCCGGAAATTGGCGAAGCCGGTCAGCAACGTTTAACTGCCGCGCGGGTTTTGGTGGTTGGTGCAGGCGGCTTAGGTTCCACGCTGCTGCCTTTGCTGGCAGGCGCGGGGGTCGGCTATATCCGGCTTTATGATGGTGATTGCGTAGAGTTGCATAATCTGCACAGGCAAACGCTGTATGAGATGGCAGATACAGGCAAACCGAAAGCCCTTTGTGCCCAGCGCGCCTTAGCGAAGCGCAATCCTGAATGCACGGTGGAAGCGATCCCCCAGGCCCTGAGCGCCAGCCTGTTAGAAGAGGCATTAGCTGATATCGATCTGGTGATCGACGCTGCGGATAATTTTGCCATTACGTATCAACTCTCCGATTTCTGTTATCCACGACAGCTTCCCTGGTTTGCGCCTCAGTGCTTGGTCGCCAGGGCTATGTCGGCTGTTTTTGCGGCGGCGGTCCTGGCTACCGGGCGTTGTTTCCGCAATTGCCAGCCGCGTCCGCCAACTGCAACACCGCAGGTGTGATGGGGCCAGCAGTGGCGACGCTGGGGGCTTTACAGGCGCAAATGGCGCTCAGCCTGCTGTTAAACCTGACACCTTCACCGCTCGGCTGCATGATTAACTGCGACTTCGCTAACTGGCATTTTCGTCAGTTTCGTTTCGAACAGGCAGAGGAGCCTGAGAAATCCCCTGTGGCGTTTATCGACAGCCAGCTTCTGGACGAAGATGACTGTATTGTCGAGTTACGCAGCGTGGAGGAAGCACCCGCCAGTATCACCGACGCGGTGATACGTGTGCTGCCAGAGCAAATTGCACACTGGCAACCACCCGTTGATCAACGCATCGTTCTGGTCTGCGCCAGCGGTATTCGCGCCGCCCAGGCAGCACGAACGCTGGAAGGTCGCGGATTTACCCGGCTGGCAATCATTGCCGCCAACAGGAACTAAGATGCAGCCCGGACCGGATATCAGCTTTGAAAAAGTGGGTTTTTCCTGGGAAGAATGTTGTCTCTTTCACGATTTTGAACTGCATCTGCAGGGTGGAAAAACCACCGTTTTTCTCGGGCGCAGCGGCATTGGCAAAAGTACCTTATTGAGATTAGTTGCGGGTTTGCTTACGCCTGATCGCGGCAAGATTATCAGCAGCAATTCATGTCCGTTGAAACAGCAGATCGCATGGATGGGCCAGCAGGATCTGCTCTATCCCTGGCTGACCGTGCGCGAAAACATCATGCTCGGCTCACGTTTGCAGGGAGAAAAACCCAACATTTCGCGTGCCAGTGTATTGCTGGAGCAGGTTCAGCTCGCCGGGTACGCGCATGCACTGCCTGCTGCGTTATCCGGTGGAATGCGTCAGCGTGTGGCACTGGCGCGCACGCTCTACCTTGATCGTCCCGTTGTGTTAATGGACGAGCCTTTCGCGACGCTGGATGTGATGACCAAACTCAGCCTGCAAACCCTCACCGCGAACGTGCTAAGAGGAAAAACCGTTCTGCTCATCACCCACGATCCTCTGGAAGCCTGCCGCATGGCGCATGAAATTTGCCTGTTAAGTGAAACACCTTTACGCGTTGACCGTTTCGCTGTACCCAATGGTGAACCGCCACGCGCAGTAGAAGATACAGCGTTGTTACAAACGCAAGGCGAGCTTTTTCACAGGCTGAATAGCGATGAGAAATAACCTTTTAGCTTTATCTATCTGCTGGTGGTGCTGGGCTGCGGCTGGCAGGTGGCTCGCCATGCAGGCGTGCCCGCTTTTCTCTTGCCCGCACCGCTGGCGGTACTGCAAGCTGCTCAGCAGCAGGCTGGACTGCTGTGGCACCATTTCTTATTTACACTGGCAGAAATCGCGCTGGCGCTGTTGCTGGGCGTCGGTAGTGGGATCGTGCTCGCGATAGCGATGTCAGCCAGCCAACTGTTACGACGGCTGCTTTTTCCGCTGATTACAGCCAGCCAGGCGATACCGGTTTTCGCGCTGGCTCCTTTACTGGTTTTGTGGCTCGGCTTTGGTATCGCATCCAAAGTTGTTATTGCTGCCTTAATCATCTTTTTCCCGCTTTGCCTGTCACTGTTTGAGGGGCTGTGCCGCACGCCGCCTGGATGGCTTGAACTGGCGCAAACCATTAACACCTCGCGATTTCGTCACTTTTATCATGTGAGCTGGCCCGCTGCGCTGCCGCAGTTTTTCTCTGGTTTGCAAATGGCCGTGATCCTCGCGCCAATTGGCGTTGTGATAGGGGAATGGGTCGGGGCCAGCGAAGGGCTGGGGTATCTGATGATGCATGCCAATGCGCGACTGGAAACTGCACTGAGTTTTGCCGCGCTGGCGATTTTACTGTTACTGGCGCTGCTGCTTTCTGGCGCAGTCAGCTTATTACGCCGCCAGTTCCTCTGGACTTCTGTTTAAGGACATTATTTTGAATAAACACGCAGCTCTGTTTACGTCGCTGTTGTTATTGAGTTGCTCTGTCACTGCACAGGCTAATGTAAAAGTGCGCTTGCTGCTCGACTGGTTTGTTAATCCTAACCATGCGGCCCTTTTTGCTGCGCAATCCAGCGGCGCGTTTGCTCGTCAGGGTCTGGATGTTGAGATGATAGCACCTGCCGATTCTGCTTCAGTGCCGTTGCTGCTGGCTGCGGGTAAAGCAGACCTGGCCGTAAGCTATCAACCGCAGCTTTATACGCTGGTGGATAAAGATGTCCCTGTGATACGTGTCGGTACACTCATTGATCGGCCGCTCAATACGCTGACCACACTGGATAGTGAACATATCCATTCGCTAAAAGATTTCGCGGGGAAAACCCTGGGTTACGCTATCCCCGGTTTCGAAGATGTTGCGATGCGAAATATGCTGCAATCGGCTGGCGTGGATCCTGATTCGGTAAAGCTTATCAATTTAAATATGGACGCGGCATCGGCGCTGTTGAGCCATAAAATTGACGGGGCCATGACAATCTACCGCAACTATGAACTACTGGAATTGCAGCAGCAGGGAGCAAAGCCGCAGGTATTTAAACCCGAAGAGCACGGTGTTCCGGCTTATGATGAGCTGATTCTGTTGGCTAACCAGAAAACAGCGGCAAGCGATGTGCGGATGTCAAAATTTATTCAGGGATTGAATGAAGGCGTCGCCTGGTTGCGGGCACATCCCGAGGAGGTCTGGCAGGCATTTATCAAAGCCTATCCTGAACTCAATACGCCCTTAAATCATCAGGCCTGGCAGGCAACGTTGCCCTTTTTTCCAGCGATGCGGGTAAATTTGATCGCCAAAAATATCAGGCATTTGCAGATTATATGGTTAAGAATAAATTGATAAGTAAAGCAGCGCCGCTGGAGCGTTATTCGCTGTTGAAAACAAAGTGACCGTTTTAAAATAACAGGGGTGAATTAAGTGACGGGTCAGGTTATTCCCTGACCCGGTTACACACTGGATTCACTTCAGTGATTTTCTGTTAATAAGTGAGCGAACCAGCGTACAGCACACCATTAATAATGTTTGTTTTGCGCGTAAAACGATAATGCCGGGATTGTTGCTCATAAATACCGTAAAAGGCGTATCAATCACTTTTATATTACCGGACAGAGAAGAGGCATTCCTGTACCAGACTTTTCCGTTCTCCTTTATTACAATTCCGACATGCGTAACATCGGGCCCTTGCAGGTCTGAATAGACGCCGATGTAATCGCTGCTTTTAAGATTGCCGATGACTTGTTCATTAATGGCGCTGGCTGGAATATAGCTGATTTTGCGAGACGGGATACCCAGTCCGGGTATGTATTCACCATCAGCTTTGCTGTTTAATTGCCTGGTAACAGTAATGGCGTCAGGACTGACAGCCTGGGTTACATCCATTGCGTTACGAGGAAAAGTAGCAAACCAATCAGAAAAGAAGTGTTTTCTGTTAAAGAGCGTAACGTTTTCTTTAACATAGCGGGTTTTGGCAAAACTGTTTAAGAATGTTTTTCGATTGGTAGCCCGGTTGAGGGCCTCAACATAATCGATAAAAGCAAAATAATCCACGCCGTTAAAATTCACGACAAGCATTTCGTCTCTGTTTGGAGAACCAATAAGGGTTTCACCTTGATAGGGCGTGCCCAAAAAAGAAGCTGCTACTTTATTTAACAGGTCGCTTCGTTCAGCATTTTTTCCGGTATGACGATGGTTTGAATAATCTTGTCTTTTTTTCTGCAGTGAGCGTATCCATGACGGTTCGATATTTTTTATCATCTGTTGATGAACAGGATGCAAGAAAATAGGTGGTAAACAGAAAAAATGCCGTTTTCATTTTGTTCTCGAAAAGATTGGCTTTTTTATTTATCTTTTTTTAGCCGCTGATTGCCATTAAAAATAAAGTGTGACTTATGATTTATTTATCTTATGCGTTATCAACCGTTTTTTATTGCGCTTTATAGGAAAATCCTTTGAATAAGTAATGGCGTGAAAATACTTTATTTATTATTAACTATCTGGCGTGCCATTTCTTTTTTCATAAATAATGTTATTTTTATGCGTTAACAATATTAGCTTTTTTTCTGATGCATATTTTTGGTTTAACTCTCGGGAAAGGGGTTTTTTAACGGAGTTATTTGACACTGCTCTAAAAAATCGGCGAGTGCTGATTGAGACAATTGATATCGTGTAGATGTTAACCTTTTTTAAGGTAAAAACTGAGGATGCGTTTTACCTCTCTAAAAGCAGAGCAGGCCCGCTGTTATGGCAAGCCACTCTTTTATCTGAATAATGACATTGCAACGCAGCGCAAACTAAATCACTTCTGCCAACTGGAATGTCTCGAACACCAGTTCCATCTCAGGATGAAAAGTGCCTTCTCGTTGAAAAAAACGCTGATGTTCTTGTTTCCAGTGATCAAGACTGAGGTCGCCTTCGCCTTCAAGCATGGCCATTTCTGGCGTAACGCGATCAAAGCGCGTTAAAAACAATCCAGTAGTACGAATAACACAAACAGGACGGTTGTCACCGTTAAGAATAATGCTGTAGCCGCCTGGCTGTGGCTTACTCGCTTCTGCATTCCACGTCAGTAACGCGCCACAGGTAGCCACTTTTTTCCGGCAATAACCAGCGTAGAAAGTTGACTGGCTAATTCAGGCGAATCACCAAATGACCAGGCAAGTGCATCGGGGTATTTACTGCGTAATTGGTCCAGTGTTAAAGCCATAACAGAATCCTTATGTCGTGCCGCCTGACAGGCAGCGTCATGGTAATGCGTGACTGGTTTTGGCAGAGAGAAACAATAATAATCTCTATAAAATCATAATTATCAATAACATAAAATTTATTTTTGACTATTGCAACCCACCAGGCACTGCAATACTCTGTGCTAATTCGTTGTTAAAGCACGACAAATGACGGCAAAAATCGTTAAAATCGGCGGCTTTAAATTTATGTAGGTATCTCCCGGCGACAGCAGGCAGAAGCGACTATAGTTATTGCCATATTTCTCTGCCTTTGCGTTGCAGGCTTTGCTGCGACGGTTTTTTGATATTCATTTGCCCGGAGCCAAGAAGCATTAAAAGAGGTTAATTTTGCACACAGATCTGTCCTGGAAAACACTCCATCAAATAATCAATCAGACCATTGCTGACATGTTGGACGAACATCAAACGCTTAATGTGCTGTCGTTACGCGCACGTCTACGTGAGCTGGCAGAAAGCGAAGATGATGAAATGATGGTGCTGTGTTACTGGCAGGCGAGCAAAATTTTAATGCGCTTACCAACCACGGTGACGGCCAGCCAGTTAATGAATGCCGCACGCCACGCATTCCGTACACCCTTAAATCACGACCTGTTATAACTTTTTCCGCACCGGGGCACGATGCGGCAAGTGAATACGGCATAAAAGCCGATAAAGTGACTGAGTTACAGCAGCTTATAGTTTTATTTTCAGGCTATGCTTAAAACGTTTCGCTTTTCGGCCTCAAAGGATTATTCATGTCGCATTTTCTCCCGGTTGCGTTACAGCACGCCAGCCGTCTGCTTAATCACGGTCCTGTCATCCTTATTACCAGTCAAGATCCTCAATCACAGCGACGAAATGTTATGGCTGCGGCCTGGTCAACGCCCGTTGAATTCACGCCGCCACGTATCGCTATTGTGGTAGATAAAGCAACCTGGTCGCGTGAACTGATTGAGTCCAGCGGCACATTTGGTATCTGTGTTCCTGCAGCCGCCTTCGTTGATCTTACCTATGCTGTGGGCAGTATGTCGGGTCGCGATAAAGACAAATTTGAAGCCTTAAATATTCAGGCAATTCGCGGCCGCGAGCTCGGTGTGCCCTTGCTTGAAGCATCCTGTGTCGCCTGGCTTGAGTGTCGTTTGCTGCCTGAAACTGAAGCACAACAGGATTACGACACATTGTTCGGCGAAGTTGTCTCGGCCGCTGCGGACAGTCGGGTTTTTTATGACGGACGCTGGCATTTTGATGCGAACAACCGCGATTTACATACCTTACACCATCTGGGTGGAGGTCAATTTGTGACGGTTGCCAATACACTAACCGCAAAAGCCGTAATTTAAACAGAGGTGAATAATGACAGTTAAAAGTTATGCCGCAATGCAGGCCGGGCAGGCCTTAGAACGTTACGATTACGATCCTGGCCCGCTGGACGCTGAGGATGTTGAGGTTGAGGTGGACTATTGCGGCGTGTGTCACTCCGATTTATCCATGATCGATAACGAGTGGGGAGGATCAACCTATCCACTGGTCGCTGGTCATGAAGTTATTGGCCGTGTGGTCGCGTTGGGCGATAGCGCAAAAAATAAAGGGCTGAAGTTGGGGCAGCGCGTGGGTATTGGCTGGACAGCAAAAAGTTGCCAACACTGCGATGCATGTATTAATGGCCAGCAGGTGAACTGCGAGCAAGGCAAAGTGACGACTATCAATAATCATGGTGGTTTCGCGAATAAACTGCGCGCCAACTGGCAATGGGCGATTCCATTACCTGAAAAGTTAGATGTTGCTTCTGCCGGTCCGCTGTTGTGTGGTGGCATTACCGTTTTTAAGCCGCTGTTAATGCATAATATTTCTGTGTCCAGCCGGGTTGGTGTGATCGGTATTGGCGGGTTAGGTCACATTGCGATCAAAATCCTGCGCGCTATCGGTGCAGAGGTGACAGCATTCAGTTCGTCAGCCAGTAAAACGCAAGCCATTCTTGATATGGGTGCAGACCATGTGGTGAACAGCCGCGATCCCGAAGCGTTGAAGGCGTTAGCTGGACAGTTTGATCTGATTATCAGCACCGTTGCTGTTGATCTTGACTGGCAACCTTACTTCAACGCACTGGCACCACAAGGTAAGTTTCATACGGTCGGTGCAGTGATGAAGCCCTTTGAAGTTCCTGCCTTTAGCCTGATTGTAGGCGATCGTGCGGTTACGGGTTCATCAACCGGCTCGCCTGGCCAGTTGCGCGCTTTGCTCAAGCTGGCTGCACGCACCGACATCGCACCCACAGTGGAATACTTTCCAATGTCGAAAATCAATGACGCACTCGATCACTTACGTGCTGGTAAAGCAAATTACCGCATCGTTTTGAAAGCGGATTTCTGACCGCAGGCGCGCCCATCGGGTGCGCCAGTTTCTTCACAGCCCACTGCTTTGGCTAATCTCTGTTAAAATTGAATACTCATGCCATCTTGCAGGAAGCACCTACTGGAGAAACTATGCTGTGGATTTGGAATGCCTTGATTGTTCTGGTTACCGTCATTGGCATGGAAGTTGTCGCCGCGCTGGCTCATAAATATATTATGCATGGCTGGGGGTGGGGCTGGCATCTTTCACACCACGAGCCGCATTCGGGCTGGTTTGAGCTCAACGATCTCTATGCCGTGCTGTTTGCCGCGCTGGCCATTTTATTGATCTATCTGGGCAGTGAAGGGATCTGGCCGTTGCAATGGATAGGCGCGGGCATGACGTTATACGGCATACTCTATTTTATGGTGCATGATGGCCTTGTGCACCAACGCTGGCCTTTCCGCTATATTCCCCGTCGTGGTTATTTTAAACGGTTATATATGGCGCATCGCATGCATCACGCTGTACGCGGTAAAGAGGGTTGTGTTTCTTTTGGTTTTCTCTATGCGCCGCCGCTGTCAAAATTGCAGGCGACGCTGAGAAAACGTCACGGCGCTGCGGTTAACGCGGACGCTGCCAAAGATGAGAAGGACGTGGCGAAGAGGTAACCATTCGGGACCTAAGTGCCTGACCAGACGCTGACACCAGCAAGGCCAGTTTTTCAGGCTTGCTGGTGGACTGACGACGATCCCACGCTTTCTGACCCGCCAGATCAACTTTTACGCCAATTTTGCGATACACCCCTTTAGCGGTGGCAATCGCCCATGCCGATCGCAGCGGCAATCCCGTTAATCCCGCTTCTGCGGATCGATAATAAGGCTCAGCTTCATGTACCAGCCGTTTGGCAACGCGGCTTAGTGCCTGACGATTTTCAGGCGCAGCAAAATTGATGCTGTTTAAACCCTCCTGTTTTAGCCACTGTTCCGGCAAGTAACAGCGGCCAACCTGAGCATCATCGACAATATCGCGGGCGATATTTGTCAGCTGAAATGCCAGGCCCAGATCGCAGGCGCGATCCAGAATGGCCTGGTCGCGAACCCCCATAATCTGCGCCATCATTAATCCGACCACCCCCGCCACGTGATAGCAGTAGCGTAAGGTGTCATCAATGTTTTGATAACGGGCTTCATGCACATCCATTGCGAAGCCTTCAAGATGATCGAAAGCGTAAGCGGGTAAAATATCATGCGCCATCGCCACTTCCTGGAAGGCAGCAAAAGCGGGTTCATGCATTTGCGTACCGGCATAAGCCTGCCGCGTTTTGATCTCCAGCTGCGTCAGGCGCTGCTCAGGCGTTTGAAATGAGACAACGTCTGAAGCGAAGCCAAACTGCTGATCGTCAATCACATCATCACAGTGACGGCACCATGAGTAGAGCATTAATACGCTGCGACGCGTTTTAGCATCAAACAGCCTGGATGCCGTGGCAAAACTCTTTGAACCGACTTCCATCGTTTCGACAGCATGATCAAGCAAGGACGGATTATTCAAGCCAGATCCTCCAGCATCAAACCTGCGGTTGCTTTAGCGGAACCAATGACACCAGGAATACCAGCACCTGGGTGAGTGCCAGCGCCGACCAGGTATAAGTTTTGAATATGTTTGTCACGATTGTGAGGGCGGAACCAGGCACTCTGCGTGAGGATCGGCTCAACTGAAAATGCAGAGCCTTGATACGCATTTAACTCATCGCGAAAATCAAAAGGGGTAAACATGCGATGAGTGACTAACTGGCTACGCAGCCCTGGCATGTAATGTTGCTCAAGATAATCAAAAATACGCTCACGCAGGCGCGGCCCTTCCACTGACCAGTCGAGGCTGGCTGTTCCCAGATGCGGTACGGGTGCCAGTACGTAATAACTGCCGCAACCAGGCGGTGCCAGCGACGGGTCAGTTACGCAAGGCGCATGCAGGTAAAGCGAAAAATCGTCCGCCAGGCCATCGTGATTAAAAATCTCATCGATTAATTCCCGGTAGCGTGGGCCAAAACAGACCGTATGATGCGCCAGCTGATCGTGATGGTGATTCAGCCCAAAATAGAGCACAAACAGCGAGTTGCTCATGCGCTTGCCTTTGAGCGAACGCGCCTGGGCGGTTGAACCCGCATGATGACTGAGGAGATCATTGTAGGTATGAACCACGTCGGCATTTGATGCCACAGCACGGGTTGGGAATACGCGTCCATCCTGTAAATGCACCGCATTAATCTGTTCGCCTGCTGTTTCAAGTCGACTGACTTTGGCATTCAACGCCACTTCGCCGCCTAAATCCTCAAACAGTTTCACCATCCCGTTAACCAATGCGCCAGTGCCGCCGCGCGGGAACCAGACGCCCCATTCGCGTTCCAGCGCATGGATCAGGGTATAGATGGAGGAGGTGGCAAACGGATTACCACCCACTAACAGCGAATGAAAGGAAAAAGCCTGACGCAGATGTTCGTCTTCGATATAACTCGCCACTTTACTGTATACGCTACGCCAGGCCTGAAGCCGCGTCAGCTGCGGCGCGGCGCGCACCATGTCACGAAAGGATAAAAACGGCACGGTGCCGAGCTTCAGATACCCCTCTTTAAACACCGCTCGTGAATAGTCTAAAAACCGGCGATAGCCTTCAACGTCACGCGGGTTAAACTGTGCAATTTGCCGCTCAAGCTGATGCTGGTCGTTGTCATAGTTAAACACCTGACCGTTTTCCCAACATAAACAATAAAACGGGGTTACCGGCAACAGCTCAACATAATCTTCCTTTTTTACCCGCCAGTGTAAACAGCTCTTCTATGGCGCTGGGATCGGTAATAACTGTCGGGCCAGCATCAAATGTAAACCCTTGATCCTGATAAACATAAGCACGGCCGCCGGGCTTATCGCGCTGTTCAAGTAATAACGTGGGAATACCTGCCGCCTGAAGGCGAATTGCCAGCGCCAGGCCACCAAAACCTGCGCCAATCACTGTGGTTCTTTTCATCGCATCGCTCGTAGCCGGGAAGGATTAGTCAAAACAGCCTGCAATGCCGCCATCATCGGAACCGGCGGCTTGCCGCTAAGAATGCGTGCCATATCGGGCAACGTCAGTTTTCCCGCGTAGAAGCGGGCAATCAGGCTCTCTGGCAAACCATAAAAACGCTGCATCACTTTCCAGCGTTGGTCAGCCGGTCCGGCCAAAAAAGCATGCGATTTAACATGCGAAAGAAGCCCTGTCGCCGCCAGGCGTCGGTCGCAAAGCGTTTAATCACCTCATGAAGTTGAGAAAAAGACGCTGGCGCGCTGTCAGCGATGTGATCGGCCAGCGCCACAGCCAGCGGCAGCGAATAGCCGGTCGTGGGGTGGAAAAGCCCGGCACGCAATCCTGAACAGGCCAACTGACGATGCTGCCAAAATCTCTGATGTTCGCCTGCTAAGGTAATGGGCAGCGCACCCTGCTCTTCACGAATTAACTGCTCCAGTTGCCAGCCGTGCTGCGCAGCATAGGCGCTGATATGCTGCCGCGCTTGCTGCGCCTCTAACAGGGCGTTGTCAATGTAATGGGTATCTTCAATTAAAAGCGTGGTCGCTGAAAGCGGCAGAGTGTAAACAAAACGATAGCCATTTTGCTGGTCAACCGTAGCGTCCATGATGATCGGTGCGGTTAAACCGTGCGGCTGTTGCAGTTGCCACTCCTGACCAACAAACGCCTGGAAGCCAGTCAGCAGGGCACCATCGGGTAAATAGCCGCGCCCGTCGATAACTGCCGTCGCCGAGAAGGTTCGGCCATCAGCGAGTCGCACGGTTTCTGGCGTCATGTGCGAAACCTGCGCCTGCGTAATCAGTCGTGCGCCAAAGCGATCCGTCAGTAGATCAGCGAACCGCTGAGAGGTTACACAAAAATAGCCACTGTTGAGTTGACGCCTGCGCTGTGGAAACCGCACATGATAATGACTCCAGCGATGCACGATGAGCGGCGCAATCCAGCGATGCTGTTCAGGGGATAAATCCTCTTCATGAAATGACCAGGTATGATTACCGCCCGCCTGCGCGTCAGATTCAATCAGCAGCAAAGCGAGATCCGGGTGCTGTTGTTGTAAGCGCAGTGCAATTAAGCCATTCGCCAGTCCAGCGCCAACCAGGATCAGATCATAATGCTGTTGCATACTGGCTTCCTTTAACGACAGGACGGCGCGTAATCATTGCCTGTTCGATGATGGCGGCGGCGGTTTCACTGCCACCGGCGTGTTGCAGCGCCTGTTGCAGTCTGATCATACGCTGACGGTATTCATCATTATTTAGCAGCGAACGAAGCTGGCTCGCCAGCGCATGGCTGGTAGTGAAGCGTGACGCACGTCGGCCAATGCCATGATAAACAATGCGGGAGGCGACGCCGGGTTGATCAAAGGCGAGTGGCAAGGCCAGCAGCGGCGTTAAACAGTTCACCGCATCCAGCACAGTATTAAGTCCGCCATGCGTAATTGCGACCTGCGCTTGCGCTAAAGCCGCAGCCTGATCGGCAAACTCCACTACATGCGTCTGGCCTGAGCGGGACAGTTTTTCAGCCTGAAAAGGCGACAGTCTGCCGCAGTGTGCCAGCAACAGTTCACCGTCAATTTCCTGACAGGCGCGAACAATTGTTTTGAATAAGCCATATCGATGACCCTGCAATGTACCCAGCGAGGCAAAAATGCGTGGCTTGTCTGTTGCGTGAAAGTAGGTATCGTGAGAGGAGACAGGCTGCTGAGGCGCACGTAATGGGCCAACGGCATGAAAATGATCGGGCAATGCCTGACGCGGAAAATCTAATGCAGGGATCAGCTGACTGATCTGCGCCAGCGGCGAAAAACACTCATGCAGTTTATTTCGCGGCGTTAGCCCAAATTCCTGCGCATGGCGGGCAATAACCCGATCGTGATGCCGCATCAACCAGTCGTAAATTTTCTCACTGGCGGCATAGCGTTCTTTGGCTCGCGCATCGCTGGCGTAATCGAAAGGCATGACGGCTAAGGGTAGATCCGCTTCGCGATTGAGCGGTAATGCACAAGCGACAGAAACACAGGGAAGGCCCAACGCTTCAGCGACCAGCGCGCCAGCCGGTTCCATCTGATCCACAATGACGCCGTCAATTGCCAGTCTGTTCATGGCCGCAGGTAATTCACGGCAAAGCATATCGGTGGTACGCGCCATCTCGGTGATCAGACGTAACATCGAAGGGCCAAGTGGATGAGCCGTAAGCCGCAAAGTCTGTGCCAGGCTACCTGAAGGGTGACTTTCTGTTCCTGCCTTTTGAAAATGAATACGGGGATCGTTGATTAACGCGGCCACATCCGTTTGGTTAATAAAGGTGACACGATGGCCGCGCGCAATCAGCGCCTGAGAGAGGTGCTGTAAAGCGCGAACATGACTGAAGAAGGGCGGGGAAACCACCGCAAAATGACTCATGCAGCATCCTTAGCTGACAGCGGCGAGTTTTTTCTCGAACCAGCTTTGAATAAAATGTTGCGTAGATAATCCGTTATCACAGGCCGAGGCGAGATGCTGGCTGGCACGATACAGATGATCGCGTAGCCGTTTTTCTACGGCCTGTGCGCCAAGTAAATTCACCAGCGTTGATTTGCCTGCATCTTTATTACAGTCTTTGCCGGTGTCCGTCATGCCATCAGCCAAATCGTCGAGCAGCTGAAATGCCTGACCCAGATCGAGTGAAAAACACTGCAGCTTTTCCCGCGCTTCAGTAGTGGCATTAGCGGCAATCGATGCCATTTGCATCGACGCGCAAAACAGCGTGCTGGTTTTAAACTGATTGGTCATCAGAATTGAGTCGGCACTGCGGGGCTTATCCCCTTCGGAAAGATCTTTGTACTGACCTTGCACCAGGCCCTGCACGCCCACGGCATGTGACAATTCCGCTACTGCCTGATTTTTCGCCGTTGCGGAAAGGCCCTCAGCCGCCGCAATAACGCCAAAAGCTTTGCTGAGCAGCGCCACCGCCGCCAAAATCGCCACATGTTCGCCAAACTGACAGTGAATCGTGGGGCGTCCACGCCGCATCTGTGCATCGTCCATGCAGGGCATGTCATCCAGAATCAGTGAGGCGGCATGCACCATTTCAACGGCGCAGGCCAGATCAAGTAATCCGCGCTGGCTGGTGGTGCAGCCTAAATCGCGTGCCGCTAACATCAGGAGCAAGGGGCGGATGCGTTTACCTGGCGCTAAGGCACCTTCTCGCATTGCCGCACCGACACAATCACGTTCGCCCTCTAGCGGTAATAATTGATCGAGACGCAGTTCTATCTCGCTTAAAAGCACTGAAATATCACCGTGAGTTAAATTGACGTGTTTTTCTGCACAAGCCGTCATTAAGGCTGTCCTTATTAGCAGATGAATGCACAGCAAGTCGAAACAAAATCGATGCCATATTCATAGTATGTTTACTGCCGCAGTATGGTTGGCAGGTATGCAAGGCACGGTGGTCAAAACCACATTGTTAATACTAGTTGAGGATTGATAAAAGGTGGGGAATTCAGAAACATTCAGCGTTTCTTTATTGGTTTTTTAACCTGAATCACTTTGTTAAAAAACGCACTTTTATCCGAGCATGGCACGTAATTCAGCCATCACTTGTGTCACTTCCTGAGATGTTAAGGCACCATCTTTTGCGAAACGAACCACGCCCTGTTGATCGATGACCACAACCGTAGAACCTTCGGGCTTAAGCTGCCAGACATGCTGCGCCACACCGCTGTCATCAATAATAAATTGTTGCCACGGCGCAGATTTTTTACTGGATTCGATGCTGTGCACCACAAATATCCCACTGCCGGGTAGCGCATCATCGGTATTGACGATGGTGGTTGTCTGGAAGGCATTTTGCGGCAGCGCCGCCTGTTGAATAGCATTAATCAGGCCTGCTGTCTGATCTTTGGCCGATAGCCTGCCCGCGACATGAATGAGTACGCGGACTTTACCGGTTAACGCCCGGCTACTCCATTTCTGGTAATCCAGTTCTCCTTTTTCCATAACCATTTCGCCTTTATCAGCGATATATACCGATGGCACCGGCTGGCCCGTAACAAAATTGTGGGCACCAACGAAAGGTGAAAACAGGGCGAGGGTTATCAATCCAAAGCGCAGCAAAATTTCCTCTCTTTTTCAAAAAGTTGTTGGTTAACAGCGTAGCAAGATTTCAGGCAAAGAGAGTGTTTTCGCTTAACAATGTTTCAAATCAATAAATCTATAAAAAAACGGTTCAAAATTACCCTAAAATTAATTGATCGGGAGGTCAAAATGAAAAGTAAGCTGATGACATTAACTGAAATGGCACGCTATCTGGGCGTTTCTCCGCGTCAATTAGCGCGTGCATTTTGTAACCGAGGCTCGCTGGCAGATATCCCTCTGCCGGAAGCACTGGAAGCCGCGCCTTTGACCGAAAGGCACTGGCTGCGGGATGATGTCCGGCAATTCAAACGTGCTTTACAACTCGCGCGGTCGGCACATCCAGAAAAAGTCACTTTGTGATAAGGCGGGAGCGGGAGGGCGGTTACGCCTTCCCGTTACTTTACTGGGATAAACCCGCGGGTGGTGCATCCGCTTTTACTAAAAAACAGACCAGCCTGGCCTCGCGTTCTGCTTTTAATAGGGCGTTGCCTGCAACAGCACTGACGGCATCACCTTTTCCAAATCGCTGTTCAGCAATGCTGATAACCCCATCCAGTACGGTTATCCATGCTTCATAACCATCCAGAGCGGGAGCCGGTAACGCATGGCCTTTTTCCAGCCGCGCATCGTAAATCAATATGTCCTGATCCAGCGTCATCGGCGCAGCAGACATGTCAGGCCCGGCCAGTAACGTCCAGACATTCTGCTCCGTTCCTTCTGCTCGTTCCAGCAGTTGAATATCGCTTGCGCCGCCCGCAACGCGTGGTTGCATCACTGCCTGTAATACCTCAGCCTGTACCAGCGGCACGGATTGTTCGTAACGCAGGCCTTCACCAGCAGTGATCAGCATGACACGTTTGGCCGAGAGGGAAGTACGCTCGCCGTGGGCATTTTGATATTGCAGCGAGCCGCGCCAGACGTAAGTGAATATCAGCGCATTCTGCTGCTGTTGCATCGGAATATGCGCATCCAGCTTTAACGTCATCTGATCAACATAAGTTAACGGTTTAAATGCCGAACCGGGACGCTGACGTCGTACAGTAAAAGGACCATATTCAAACAGCTGTTCAGCATTGGCTTTCATGATGTTCATGGCAGTTTTCCAGCGAAGGAGAGATAGCCACGATCATAAGCCGTGCAGCGATAATGAAAAGCAGGCGGGTTTGCTGAGGCAAATCAGTTTTTTTGAAGAAGAAGACGCCCGTCAGAATAACGGGCGTTTCAGACCTTTTATTTTCCTTGTTCGTCGCTTTCGCCGAGGAAGAAATACCACAGCGGGATAGAGAGCAGGCCAGTGAAAACCGTTGAGTAGAGCAGTATCATCATCGCCTGTGTGAGATACATCATGACTGACCAGTCACTAAACGGAATCTGATATTGCTCAATCACGCCACTGATCATGGCCCGCGCCATCACAGTGCCCACAATCAAGGCCAGAACCGCCACGCTACGCAGGAAATAACGCATCTCTTTGCGCTTAACTGCAAATCGTGACTGAATAATCGCCAGCGGCGACTGCTTATCCAGCGGGGTTTCACTCTTCGGCTGCGCTGCGCGCTGCGCCTTACGCCAGCGTTGATAATCGAACAGCACAAAAGCCAGCAAACTCATACCCATTACCGGCAGCGCATAACCCAACGCCAGCACCAGAATCAGGCTGGTACTTTGCGCATATAATGGCAGTGCAAGCCACGCGGAGGAGAGCGTCTGTGCCGGATTACGCTGCGGCACCGCCGGGCGACGTAACCACCACATGCGATAACCCAGCACAATCATGCTACATAAACCGATACCGAACAGGGCCAGAATAAGCTGGTTTGGTAGTCCAAACAGCACCCCCATATGCGCATCCACGCCCCAACGGGTCAGTTTCGCCACCAGCGGGAAGTGGGCAAACTCAACGTGGTCGATAATGCTGAAGTTGTCTGGATTCACCGACACGGCATCGACCTGGCTGGGCCAGCGGCGGTCAACTTCGGTAACGGTCCACGCCTGATCGGCCGCTTTAGGCTGGCGCAACTCCACTTTAGCTGCCTGTATGCCTGCGCCACGCGCAGCGTTTAACACGCGATCCCAGTCGATATCGGGCTGATTCACTGCACGCAGTGGCGTAGATTTAGCAGGCAGCATGCCAGACATATCCATACCGTCCATCGTGCCGTGATGCTCAGCATGGGGATCGGCAGGCATCGCGGGTGCGTTACTGTTAAGTGATGTCATTACCTGCGGCGTCAACCAGTTAAGGTCGCTACGCATTTTGTTGATGTTGTTGCCAGCCCATTGCGACCAGGTCAGGCCGGTGACCGAAAAGAACAACAGCCCCAGCGATAACACTAAACCGAGCGTTACGTGCCAGTGACGGGTCAGTGCGAAGCCGCGTTTTGTCTTTTGCCCCTGGCGACCCGGACGTGTACCCAGCCATAACACGATGCCACCCAGCGCCGCCACCCACAGCCAGGAGGCAGCCAGTTCGCTGTAGTTGCGGCCCATATCCCCTAACAGCAGGCTGCTGTGCATTTGATCAATCCACATACGCAATGGTAATACGCCGCTGGTGCCATAAACGGTCATATCCCCTTTAACTTGCAGGGTATAGGGATCGATAAATACCGAGCGTGATTCAGACGGCCCCAGTCCTGCCTGGGAAAATTGCACTCGCGTGGTCTCATCAGGCTCAGGCGCTGGACGCACCGCGTAGATACGTGCCTGCTGACCAGCGTGAAGCCGCGCTGCGGCAATTTGTTCTGATAACGGTTTTGCCACACCCTGTGGTTGCGTGGTTAACGCATCACTGTAAATAAAATCTTCCAGCTGAGGCGTCAGAACATACAGGGTGCCGGTTAGCGCCGCGACAAAGATAAAAGGCGCAATAAACAGGCCGATATAAAAATGCAGGCGACGAAACAGATTCAACACCGCGCCACGCGGTGCAGGAGAAATTTCCCGTGATAACGACATAGCCATTCCACACTATAAAAAAGAACACACCTTCTCAGGCAGCGTGTGCGCAAGAAGGACAGGTTTAACCAGACAGCAACGCAGAATGTGGCGGTGCGCGTGGGCGATGAATACGGGTTTCACGCCGTTGCAGCAAAGGTTTAATAACGGGAACAGGCGGGGCGCGCGAGATAACCAGTATCAGCCAGATGAAGGGGATGAATACCCACAGCAGGAGCGGTACATGTACCAGTAAATCACAATATCCGCAGGCTAAGCCCTCATCCGGCATGATGTTGTGATCGGCCATCGCGCTATCGCTGTGATGATGCATCATCGACATACTGGCGCTCATTGCCGTCATGTTATGCATCATCGCGCTGTTATGATGACGTTCGGCCAGATTTTTCGACACGATGGGTGCCACAAACAACAGCAGTACAGCCAGTATCGCAATACAGGCTGTCATTCGTTGTAGCAGGCGAGTCGAAAACGTCATGGGATCGCATTACTGGTCTAAAACAGGAAGGCCGCAGTTTAACGCGTCAGGATCTGAAGGTTAAAAAAGTCGCGATTTTTCTGAAAAAATTCGCATTTTTTGAATATATTCACGTTATTGCCTGCATCATTTAACCTGATTTTTACGCACAAAACACATATAAATAACATCAACCTGCACGTAAATTGTGGATTACGCTAAAAGGAAAAAGATGAAAATCGTTACCCTTGATGGTGAAACCTTGCCGGTACAGCCGGAAAAACCCAGCTGGTGCCGCGACTGGCAGTTTCGCAGCAAAACGGCCGACAACGAGATTGTTCAGGCACTGCAAGGTGCGACTATTGCCATCACCAATAAAGTCCCGTTACGCGCTGACAGCCTGGCACAGTTGCCGGCGCTTCGTTATATCTGCGTGGCAGCCACCGGCTATGACTGCATCGATCTCGATGCCTGTCGTGAAAGCGGTATCGTGGTCAGTAACGTGCCTGGTTACTCAACGCAAAGCGTTTCAGAAGGGGTGATTGGTGCACTCTTTGCGCTGCGTCGGCAACTGGTCGACTACGTTAATCACACGCCTGCCCAGTGGCCAGACTCACCGCATTTTTGCCTTCATCGTCGGCCTGTTCAGGATATCGCCGGATCGACATTAGGCATTGTGGGTAAAGGTGACATTGGCAAGGCGGTGGGGCAACTGGCTTCGGCGCTGGGCATGAACGTACTCTTTGCTGAACGTAAAGGCAGCACCACTCTCCGCGAAGGCTACGTCAGTTTTGATGACGTACTGACTAACAGTGATGTGATTTCGCTTCATTGTCCGTTAAGCGAGCAGACGCGCCAGCTCATCGATCGCCAGGCGTTGAGTAAAATGAAACCGCAGGCGTTGCTTATCAATACGGCCCGCGGCGGATTAATCAACGAAGCAGATTTAGCAACGGCTCTCCGCGAGGGCACCATAGGCGGTGCGGCGCTTGACGTACTCAGCAGCGAACCCCTTCGCGCGACAACCCCCTGCTTCAGGCCGATCTGCCTAATTTGTTGCTCACACCGCATATCGCCTGGGCGAGTCAAAGCGGTGTGCATAATCTGCTTAACGGCATTGCGGCTAATCTGGCCGCTTTTGCGCGTCACGCGCCGGTTAACGTAGTGAGCCCGTTAAAAAACTGAGCGACCCAGTTTATCAGTGAGTAACTCAAGCGCGGCGGTACCGGCCAGTGAATTACCGGCGTTGTCCAGGCCAGGCGACCAGACAGCAATACTCATCTCGCCAGGGATAAACGCAATGATACCGCCGCCAACGCCCGATTTAGCGGGCATACCTACGCGCCAGGCAAATTCACCCGCGCCATCATACATGCCGCTGGTCATCATTAAGGCGTTAATTTGCCGTGCCTGACGCGGCGAAATCAGCTGCGTGTTATCCAGCGTTTTTCCCTGATTAGCCAGATAGACAAAGCTGCGCGCCAGTTCTACGCAACTCATCGAAAGCGAGCAGAATTGATGTGGAAAGTTGTAATAAATACAGGATGTTGCGATTAAGAGATTTTCTTGTGGGGCATGGGTGGGGCATTTTGCGAAAAATCAGCGTTCAGGATAGCGACCTGATCGTGATTATTCTCGGTCATCCATTTACCGTAAACGTTGTAAAGCATTTGCGCCGAAGAGTGGCCCATCTGGTGAGCAACAAAGTTAGGGTTGGCTCCTGCCGCAAGCGCCCAGCACGCAAAAGTATGCCTCGTTTCATATGACTTCCTCATCCTGACACCTGCCTTCCTGAGTATCGTTCGCCAGGCAGAGTTTATTGTCCCTGATGTGTACCAGTCTGCTGTTCCTCCGTTGCGGGTTGTAATCCTCGGGGAGAACACGAAAGTACACAAGTCAGTTCGCGTAGTCTCCTTCTGCCGTAGATGAATCGTGACCTCATGCTGTTGACCTATTCTCGTCAGCGCCATCTGTGACTTCAGCGCCTCAATGGCAGGGGCAGTCAGCTGAATGGTCCTGATGCCGGAGTCTGTTTTAGGCGGGTTGAAGTAATTTGTCATCGACTGCCCGCGCACTATTTTCACCGTCCAGTCCACAGTATCGATATCTTCCCATGCCAGAGAGATTATCTCTCCATGCCTCATTCCGGTATTAACAGCAAAGATGATGAGGTTGGTCATCTGCTCGGTGGGAGAGGCGGCGATAACCCTTGCGTACTCATCACGGGTCAGCGGGTCAGGGTCTGGTCTGGATTTTCTCAGCGGCGCAAAAGACTCCATCGGGTTTCTCTGCACATAGCCATTGGCCGCGGCGAACGAAAACATTCCCTTCAGACAGGCGAAGTATGAATTCACCGTTGGTACCGTTCTGCCTCTCCCGGTTGGTGCCGGGTTTCTTCCTCGCGGCCGCTGTATTCCCGTCAGCATCTCCTTTCTTGCAATCAGGATGTCTTCCTGTGTCACCGAGTCAGCCATCTTTTCATGGCCGATCACCTCCAGGCATGAACCGATATATGATCTGTAATGTCTGAGTGCGTTTGCGGTAAGGTCCATTTCCTTCACTGAAAGCCATTTGTTTGCCAGCTCCGCCAGTGTCACCAGCCTTCTCTGTACACCATATTTTCCGGCGTTTGGGGAGTCAGGAAACTGATCCGGGTAGCTGAAGTTGCCGGTTTTTACCTGATAACAAACTGAGGCTCTCAGCTCTCCTGCTGCCTTCCTGTTCTTTGGGGTATCAGGCAACCCCAGACTCTCCCTGACTCGTTTCCCTTTATAGATGAACCATATGCGCAGAAACCCTCCGTGGTTTTCTACGCCTGTGGGGTATTTAGCCATCACTGCTCCTCGTTGTTGAAAGGGAGTCCATTTAAGCAGAAATGCGGCGGCGGATCGCCGGGCGCTGCTTCTCAATCCATTTATTTATTTCTGGCAGACAGTACATGATCGGGCTGTTTTCTTTCGGCGCGAGGTCGGGAGCTACGTGGCGATACTCCTTCCCCTCAAGCCAGGTTGACCGGCGCGCATGCTGAATCATGTGCTTGGTCATGCCGGTTACCGTGGTAAGAACGGCCTCGGAAACCCATTTATTGGGAGTCAGCTGAACAACGTTTTCCATATCTACTCCTTTGGCGGCCATAGCCAGGCCAGAATTACAGCAATAAAAAGGGCCAGGTTAACCCAGCCCGAGTCGGCTTCTTCACAGGTGGAGGTCATGGCTGGTGCTCAATGGTCGCCAACTCCCATGGGTACTCATATTCACCGTTAGCGAAAACCATGTTGACGCGGTGAGGCACTTGCAGGGCAATTTTGGGATGCATATCTTTGAATTTCACGCAGTGCAACTTATAAAGCCAGTCATATGCCTCTGCTGCCCGACCCCAGATTGTCATTCCCGAAAGTTTTACTAAATCTCGGATCGAGCAGATATCCAGGTGCTGATAATCTACAAATGACTTTTCCAAGTCCTGAGTTAAAGCTTTAAACATCGTCGATTTGTATGGGTCAGATAAATCGACGTGGGGAAAACTATCATCTGATAAAAGGTGGCTTTGTTCTTCGCCATCCTGATGGCTGGCATTTGTTCTTCCTGATTAGAATCCGAAAATGTTCTGAATCCAGGAAGAAGTCTCAGCATTGTGCGCATAACAACTCCTCACGCAGAGCGCGATAGTTAATAGGGTGGGTGGGGGATTACTTCAGGGTGATGTGGGGGATTTTGCCAGCGGCTATGGCGTCGTAAATCAGGTCGGCGCTGTGCCCGTTACTTGCAGATGATCTGCATAGTTCAGCGATGGCATCCTTTGCCTCGTCACGCTTGCGTTCTGCTTCGGTGCGGAGTGGGCGAATTTCTGTTGCCTCCAGCTGGCAAAGTGAATGCAGCCTGTCACCTTCCAGAATGCGACATACTGCCGCGTTTTCATCATGGCATAGCACTCGCACCTTTGTGCCTGCGTTATATATTGGCTCCGCAATCTCACATATGCATCCCAGCGGCGGCAAACCTTCGCCATTCCACTCAATGCTCATGCCACGCTCCTCTGGCTCTGCGCCCTCAAGAATTTCTCATGGTCTTCCCGGCACTCAGCGTCACAGTAATGGCCCTTGGCGATCGGCTCCTCGCACCAGTGGCATTCACCGGTATAAATCATCGTCGGCTTTGGCCTGTTAGCCAGTGCCACTTCAACCATCTGCTGCTCGCGTTCTGCTGCTTCATCGAGAAAATCTGCGTGTGTCATATTTATCTCCGGGCATTAAAAAGCCCCGCTGTGCGAGGCTGGTTATTCGGTCAGATTGGGTTTTCGGTATAGCGCAACATCAGTTGGTTTTTCATTTCCGGGAGGCCACATATAGCCAACGCTTCCGCCGAATCCATCAAGGTTGCTCTTGGCTGTAAATGCCACTGGCTCACTAAACGCCTTGCGGTGCGCCAGCAACTCCTTTGCCATCTCTATGATTGTTGGCCCATTTTCGTTAGGGTTTTCGATAAACTTAACCAGTAGCTCATTCGATACTGTCATTTCTTCGCTTCCTCAACTTTTCGCCTTTGGTGGCGCTTACTTGCCATGCTTGCCGCTTCCCGCGCTGGTGGGATTCAGGCTGCGCACCTCATCAATGGCTTCATTGAATCCTGTTGCTCTCTGGTTCTGGCCCTGGTCGTAGCAATATGGGTCAATGGTCTTTCTGGCCGGGTACTTGATAGCCAGGTTAACGGCTGGCGCGGGGCGGGTGAAAAGCGGGTTAGTCGATGAGGTGTCTAAATGTCTGTATATGTAAGCCTCGTCAGCTATGCCACGATGTAATTCATCAATTTCAACATCAGTCATCCATCCAACAGGCTCCTGCCTACCCAGCTCGACCAGCTTCTCCTCTGCCGCTTCTGTGCGCTTCTCTGCCACAGAAATCCTCAGGTCAGATGCCACCAGTGCAGTGCGAATATCATCACGCTGCCGCTCCAGTTCCCGCACGTATTCAGCAACCTCGAGCAAACGCTCAGGAGTTGCGGCATCCTGAAATTTTTGTCGCGCTTTTTTCTTAGTCCAGACAACGGGAAGGATTACTTCTTTTGCCAACGCAAATAAATCTTCAATCGGTGCATCCATCATTCTTCACCCTCAATCTGGATACCGGCTTCACGTAGTGCATTGATAACGCCAGTCTTGTTTAACCATTTGCCGTCTTTATCCAGTCGCATAACTGCAATCTGGTTAAATCCATGACTTGCTGTGGCTGGTCTAAAAGATGAAGGCAACGCGACAGCCTTCATCACCGGCACTGGCGGCGCTGCGTAAAGCACGCCTGGGTGAAGGTGAAAGTCTCGAAGCTGAACCGAGCAAGTTCTTTCCTCTTCTGGGTGGGACCAGCTAACCACATCAGCAACAGGACGGGCCGTCAGTGATGCGAGCGCGATTTCAGCTATTGCATAATCTTCTGTTTCGGGGCTACAAACAGTTTTGAGGTATTTTGCGTGCTCAATAAGTTCCGCCTTTTCCTGCTCTGTCATTGCTTTAATCATGATTAGGCTCCGTTATCTGGCTGACTTACCGGTTTATTCTTGGCGACAAACTCAAAGTGTCGCTTCTTCAGGGTCTCCCAGTGCCAGCGCATAACGTGCTCGTTATAGAAATCGCTCATCTCATCCCCTTATGCCGCTGTCAGGCTCAACGCGGCGAAAATAGTTAGCCCTGCACCAAGGCACCGAAGCGACCGCGAATCTCTTTGGTGTAATCCATCAACACAACATCCGGCCGCGTCACAACAATGCGTGGACGCTGCGGATAGAATGCTGCCTGCCTTGCATATTCCTTTGTGACGCGCTCCCTGCGCCTGCTGTCGAGCGTCTCTTTCGTCCTTGGATCAAGGCTGAACCGCTCACTGTACTTCGCACGAATCTGCTGTGTGGCATCTTGCATAGCCATCCGGTAGCGTCGTTGTGATTCCGTTTCGTCAGGGCGTGCAGAAGCCGCCGAGGTATCGGTGAGGGTCATTTGGTTGCCTTATTTGTTTATTTAGAGAGAAGAACCCATTCGCGGAGTTCTGCGTTCCAGATTGCGCCGAGGTCTTTTGGGTGCTCGCATGGAAGAACTATTTGCTTGCCGGTATCTCGCTCAACTCCATGAGAAACGACCAGCGATGTTCTGCCTGTCTTTTCATTTTTGTGATACATGGTCACGGCGATAATCATCGGAGACTCCCTAAAACGGGGTGTCATCGTCCCAATCCATCGGAGGCTCATTATTTCCCGTTGGAGTAGATTGCCCAGCCTGCTGCTGCGGACGCTGTTGCGGATTTTGCTGCGGTCGGTTTCCCGTTCCACCTTCCTGCTTACCGCCCAGCATTTGCATGGTGCCGTTAACGCTCACCACAATTTCCGTTGTGTAGCGATCAATTCCCTGCTGGTCCTGCCATTTGCGAGTTCGTAGCTGACCTTCGATATAGACTTGCGAGCCTTTTCGCAGATATTCCCCTGCAACCTCTGCAACTTTGCCGAACAAAATTACGCGATGCCACTCAGTAACCTCCTTGTTTTGACCCGTTTGCTTATCCCGCCACGACTCCGATGTGGCAATAGTCAGGTTGGCAACTGCGCCGCCAGATGGTTGGTAGCGCACCTCGGGGTCTTTCCCAAGGTTGCCGATTAAAATCACACGATTAATGCCTTTGCTTGCCATTTATGCCGCCTTCTTTAGTTTTGATTTACGAATTCTCATGACTTCAACGCACTTATCCCGCTGCTCTTTATGACCTTCCAGCGCATTCCAGGTCGCTTTATACAAAGCAAGAAGGCTCTGCTCATCATGTTCACTGCTCGCCATTTCAGTGAATTCACTGAGGATTTCATCTGGCGATCGTAAAGGTTCCTGATGCTGATTCTCTTCTTGCTGAGGTGAGTTTCCCGGCTTCGGTAATGCCCAGCCTGGTAGGGTGGGTGGCTGCCACCAGAGCTCTTTAAACTGCTGAGTCTTCTTGTCCTTGAATGAGGCACGATTCCATCCCTGACGCTTCTCTGCGGATGACTCAGCAAAGTTCTCCTCCAGCCCATACAGATAGCGGCCGATTCCCCACTGAACGGCAGATCGCTTCATAGAGCCAGACATTCCGCCTTTAACGGCTTCAACCTGTGTTTTTTCAGCTCCATCCCACTTCGTAATCCACTCATCTCCTACGCGAATCGAGATGCCGCACATCACGCCACCATCAGGTCCGGGCAGGAACTCGTTTTTCCAGTTCTCTTTGCCGCATACGTCATCAAGGCGCTTCATGATCGCCCGGTTCGTTACATAAGCCAGAACCATCGCCCAAGCCTTGCCACTATCAGCTATGCCGCATTGCTGAACGCGCCACTCAATGTCTTCCGGCGGAAACGGCTCATCTAAACGTGAAAGTTCCACAATTAACCCTCCATCCTCGCTGCCTGCTGCTCCGTTCTGTAATCAGCAATCGCATCCATTGCGGCTTGCTCATATGTCATTGGGTCGCTCAGGTCACCAAGCGCACCTTTCATCATCGATACAAATTCTTCTTCGCTATGCTGCATGATGCTTCTCCCAGTCTTTGTTCTGGCAGTCATGCCAGCCGAGGGCGATAGTTGTTGCCCAGTCATAAGCCTTTTTCACACCTTCTTTCGTGTCCGGGAAAGAGGCTTCGTACAGCTTGTTAAAGTCACGATTTCCTTGTGTGACGTAGATAGTTCCGGCTACCGGTACAATGGTCATGGCTGGCCTCGTTGGTTCAGAATGTCGATAAGGTTGCGCCAGCCAGTGCGGAGGCGGCGGGTGATACGGTCGAGTTGAGATTCTTTTAGCTGGACTGCGCCCACGATGGGGCAGCCCGCGAATGCGTAGTTCATCGTGGGTTTTCCTTTTGAATTTGGTTGGTGTTAGCACGTAAAAAAGCCCTCAAAGGAGGGCAAGAGGTGTGTCTTAGTTATCTCGCACCGAAGTGCGTGTGGTAACTAGCACCGTCGAAGCGACTCATTGAATCGCCTCTGCGGTGTTACTCGGAAATTGGTCTACCCCAATCATCAGTGCCGGTTTCGTCTGACTTCAATATCTCAACCGTAAAGCTGGGTATTACACGAACAGCCTTGCCGCAGCACTCCGTCGCTACCGTGCTGGCCTTGTGATACTGATATGCATTGCTCCATGCGTACTTAGGGTAACTAAGCTCTTTCTTGCAATGCGGGCACTCCATCCTCTCTCTCCTGTTACTGGTTACTGGCCCAATGCCTAATCTCGGATAATCGAGCCAAACAAATCGGCATGCACCCGATTGAGGGCCTCGTCAGCCTCAAAAGACATGCCGAAAGCATCCTGCATCGCGTGGCTCCTTTCCATCTCATCAATTTGCGCGCCATCCATCTCCAGCCAGCGCCTGATTACCAACTCGTGCTCGTGTATGTCACCGCCGCACTCCTGCAAGTCCACGCTTAAAATCTCTGCTGCGTTCACCATCCACCTCCTGCTATAAACCCCAGCCCCATCAACACAGCAATCACAGTCCAGAATATGAAGTCGTTGATGTTCATGGTGGCTCCAGTAATAAAAAAGGCTGCGGGTTAGGCAGCCTGTTCTGGTTCAGTTATTTCAACGCTTAGCGTCATTATCCGGCCATCGTTCAGAATCCATTTCACCGGCTTACCATCCTTCAGGATTTTGTCGGCAACGCATCCCAGCGCATCATCCGTTAAATCTACTTTGTCACCAGTGAATTGGCGCACACCTGGTGCGGCGTCTTTTACAGGCTTGCTACGACCTGCGTAAATTTTGCCGCTGAGCGGGGAGAACCCCAGAGTTAATGGATTTGTCATATCTACCTCTTTGCAGATGAAATAAAAAAGGCCACCTAAGCGACCTGATTGATGTATTTGCCGGGATGTTTAGCCACGCCCGGCTCGTGGTTCCCTCTACTTTCCACAGTCAAAGGAAACTGATATGTTGGCTATTCCACAGTCAATTAGGAATATTCTTATGAGTCAGCAGATTCAGTTTAAGTGCCCGGATTGCGGCAGTGCATCGTTCAAGTTCCCCGCCGATTTCGACGCTGAAAATGGTTACGATGGAGTTAGTTGTGCCGAATGTGGTAGAGACATTACTAATGACGATGTCATCAATCAGGGCGCTAAAGTGGCTAAAAATGAAATCGACAAAATGCTGAGGGATACTTTCAAGGGAACCAACTGGAAAGTTAAGTAATTCTTTCAACTCGCACAGCTGTTCATTAATTTTACTGGCGTCTATCTGAATGGACGCCTTTATCTCACCCATAACTACCTCGCTGTAATGCTTTCTGATTTGCGGTATCCCGCATTGAATAATGCAATCTCCGGCAGACATACCGATGTGCTCTCATGCCTGTCACGCAGAGAAGGGGAGATGACTGCCTTCTCGATGCGGCTTAGGTGCTTAACTTCAACCGCTACAGCCTCTGGCTCGATACCGAAAGCTGTGTCGATGATTGATTCAATGCGATCACGCTCCACTGCCACCGCACGACGGCGCGCATGGCGACGAGTTTTCGCGTTCTCAGTTACTGATTTGCCGTAAGTGATAACTGTCATGTTTGCCTCCTGAAATGGTTTTGGTGATTGGATGACCGGTGCTGATCTCCGGCATTTGCAGAAGCTCTCTCCGGCGTGTGTGGACACCTTCGGGAACTCATCGCATCAGCCTGCGAATCCATCCAATCGCCAAACCCATCTCGTTTGGTTTTTCGCGCTTTGTCAGCGCACCTGTTCTGTTAAAGAGCTAAATCCGTTTCATACTGCTTCAGCGTCTTGCCGATGGGATAAAGATACAGATAAAACTGTATTATCGTCAACAGATAAAACTGTAAAAATGAAAAATAATCTTTACGTGCCTGTTGGCATTACAAATTTAATTTGGTTTAGGCGTAAAAAAACCGCCTTTCGGCGGCTTAGATGGGGAAGGGGTTTATCTTTTGCGGCGGTAAATTCGATGTTCAACCATAGTGCCGATGATCTGGATATGACGTTCTGCACTGTTCATGGTGGGGTAGTCATTGTTAAGAGGGATTAATTCAAAATGCTGCTTACCTTCTTGCGTTACAAAAGTTGGGCGGTACTTTTTGAAAGTCGCCTCGTGCTCTCCGTTTTTCGCTACCACAAACTCGCCAGGCGTTGGCTCAATCTCTGGATCGACAATAATCACATCACCTTCTTTGAAATCAGGCTCCATAGAATCGCCTGAAATTCGCAAAGCAAAGGTGTATTGCGACCAATCCATGTCAGTCATAACGTATTCAAAGCTGCCATCAAAGGCATCTATAGGGCTTTTGTGCGCAAGTGCGCCAGCCTGGACATAGCTGATCAATGGAATCCTCCTTGTATTGACCTCGCTGACCGGAAGGATAACACCGCCATTCATAAGCCATGCAGGGTCACACTTTAAGGCCTCGGCAATGCCAACGATATTACGAGGCTTGAGAGTTTTACCATCTTCAATACTAGCCCAAGACTGTTGTTTGATGCCCGCTTTTTCTGCTGCTTCTGATTGTGTTAGTCGCAGCTCACTTCTTCGTTTTTTTACTCGATCTGCAAGGCTCATAAGTTCCTCTCCATTTGTCCTTAATGCTCACAGGCAAACCTGTATTTGACAAACAGAAGTAACTGTTAGAGAATACAGATAAAACTGTGGAGGTGAATGAATGAACACGTTTTCTGAACGCCTCAAACAGAAGCGCCTGGAGTTGAATATGACCCAGACGCAATTAGCTGAACTGGTTGGCATGAAACAGCAATCCATTCAGTCGATTGAAGCTGGCACCACCAAGCGAACCCGCTATCTGTTTGAACTGGCAACTGCGCTTCAGTGCGAACCTACATGGTTAATGTACGGAAGCAAGCCAAACAAAGCCGCTTAAGGCTATCGCTCTTTACCAATCTGGCCCGCCGACAACGTGGGAATCAAATCAAATGTGGCAATCCCCCACGGATTGCTCACGTCTAACTAATTACACAGCAAAGGAATCATACGAAATGGAACAGGCAAAACCACGCAAATCACAAACGATTGCGTTTATCGGTCGTCATCTTCTGGCGACTGCACACCAGGCACTAAGCAATACCCGTCAGTCAGTGGTTGCCAGAATGCTCAACGTAGCTGACTCAACCATTCTTCGCAGAACTGAAAAGTACCCGGAAATCATGGAAACGCTGGCTGCAAGTGGCGTGGAAGACTTTGTGATGGAAGGAGAAAAGAAGATGCCGATTGAGCAATACCGGTGGCTGATGACGGTAGCGATGGAGTTCGCAAAGTTGCAGCTGGAAATAACCAAAGAAAAAGCCCCGAGCTGCGCGAACAGCTTCGAGGCCTGATGCGAAATGACTGGATCAATTCACAGGAGTAATTATGCACGAACCCGGTGACGAATACCAGGTGCTTACAGAAATGAAAGTGCCTGATTCATTCAAGCAGCAAGGATTTGTTTACGTACTAAAAAACGAATTCATGCCTGATGTATACAAAATAGGGATGACAACCAACTGCCCGGATTTTAGAGCTAAAGAAATATCCTCAACCACTGGCGTACCAACGCCATTCACTGTGCTTGCGGCCCATCATTCTAGAAGTCCTAGGGCTGATGAGAAGATGATCCACGAAGCATTTTCTAGGTTTCGCATCAGTGATAAGCGCGAATTTTTTCGACTTGATGAGGATGCGCTTTACAGCCTGCTTAACGAACTAAGGGAGCTTGTCGGCCCGGAGCGCAACGCAGATGTTGCTGAGCTTGCTTTGTACGATTCGCTTATTTCCTTTCACAAGGAAGGCCCGTTGGACCTTGAAGCAGAGTTAATGGATGCCGGTCTGGGAGGAATCGTTGGAGAGCAGAGGTCGGCTACCAATTTACTTATCCGGCTGGGCATTAGCTACATGAAAAGCGTCATTTCCCACAAGCAGGCCACCTTCGTCATAGACGGCGAAGGTAAGGTGTCACTGATAAAGAACTTAGAAACTCAATGGGAGGAATCACAGCATGGGCAGTAATGTTCAGCAAGTAGATTTCGCCAACCGTAAACTTCTACCAGATAAGCCAGGAGGTCATGTGGCCGACCTTGAGAACGGCTTTCTGCGACTGGCTAATCAGATTCAGGATGCGCTTTGCAAAGTTGAATTGTCAGGCCGTGAATTCCGCGTCCTGAATTCAATTATCCGCCTGACATATGGATGGTCGAAAAAAGAGGACAGGATAACCAATAGCCTCATTGCTGACACAACCGACCTGAGCGTTAAGCACTCATCGGAAGCAGTGAACAACCTTGCAGAGCGGCAGATTCTGACCATGAGACGCATAGGGCAGACACGCTATATCGGCATCAATACAGACTTGGAAAAATGGGCTTACAAGAAGCCGGTGGCGGCAGTAACTATCCCTAAAAAAGGGATACCAAAACCATCCCCGAAAACGGGGATAACCATCCCCAGAATCAGGGGGCACCATCCCCGAAAACGGGGAACACCAAAGACATTCTTCCAAATACAAATAAACAATTAAAACCCCTAAATCCCCCAAGGGGGAATCGAAAGGTTTTGACCCTTACTCAATAGCTGTCCCTGAGTGGCTTAACCAGACGGCATGGCATGAGTGGATTAAATACCGTCAGGACTCCAAGAAGCCCATCAAGACCGAGATCACGGTGACCAAAGCTTTCGCAGTGCTGAAAGACTGCCTTGATGATGGTCACGACCCGGTTGACGTCATCAACGCCAGCATAGCGAACGGCTACCAAGGCCTGTTCAAACCGAAGTTTCCGATCCGCAAGCAGCTGCCAGTTCAGCAACAGCCAGAACAGCACTGGAACAGCCGCGAAGCCTGGGAGAATGAATTTCTATGAGAAATCTCGTATCAGCAATTCAGAACCGCGACGCAGGCGCACTGGCTCGCATTGCAGGAGATGGGCCGCGCCCGGTTGAGCGGGGAGTGCATGAAGACGTTGAGCGACTGGTTGACGCGCTGTTTTCGAACCTGAAGCAGGTATTCCCGGCATCCGTAAGCACTGCATGGCGCAATCCAAACGACGAAGCAGCTGCGAAGCGACAGTGGATCGCCGCTTTTGCTGAAAACGGCATTCACAACAAGCAGCAGCTGTCGGCAGGAATGAAGCTAGCCCGTGCAAGCGGCTCGCCATTCCTGCCATCGCCTGGTCAGTTCATCGAATGGTGCAAAGAGGGTGAGCATCGCGCGGCTGGCCTGCCAAGCGATGAGCAGCTTTACGAAATGTTCCGCCTGTACTGCCGAGACCGGGGAATTTACGACAGCAGCGAAGAATACCCATGGGAAAGCCCGGCCTGTTTCCACATGGTTACGGCGGTCTACAACCAGATGCGGTCTTTCAACCTGTCAGATGCTGAGTGCCGCAAGCGCCTTGCTGATGAGCAGCGGAAGATGTCGCGCCGCATTGAGTCTGGCGAAATCATTCCGCCACCGCGCAAGCAGATACCGCACCTTCACATCCCGCTTAGTAACGACAAAGGCCTAGACCGTATCGCCGAAATCCGCCGCAAGCATGGGTTGAGGAATTAATCATGAGTGAAAGTATTCGCAGTCGATTCGAGCGTCTTTACCGCAGTATTCATGGCAATAAATTCAGCCTGGTTCGCACACACCTAGGCTATCAGGATGCCGTTGTAGACCGGGCATTCTTCTTCTGGCTTGAGGGCAGGGAGAGCGCAGCATGACTCAGGTAACACAGCTAATCATCAAGCCATCAGGAAGCCAGCAAACGCGAAATCTTGTGCTGGCAATCATCGACATCGCCAAGAAGCGAGAAGCGTCAGCGGAAACAATGCGCCACATTCAGGCGCTTGCAGCCGAGGCTATTGCCATGATGGACGACTCACGCCAGCAGTCGGGCAAAGGAACTAAGCGGAGGGGGTTTTGAGATGCCAGTTGTCAAATGGATTCTTTGGCGTCGATGGCAGTTCAGACGCTGGGTAGCAGGAAGTAAGCCAGAACCCCTGATATTTAACCTCTTAAAAACAAACTTCGGTAGCTGCAAAACCTATCCATTTATCTATCACGACATGCTTCGCCTCATAGCAAAAGCGCAAACAAGGAGTCGCCCATGAACAAACTAACCGCTGAGAAGTGCAGAGAGCGTATCGCATCGCTTAAACGTAACCGGCGTGTTTTTGGCCTGGCAATGGATTCAGAACTCTACCTGCAAGCCCTTGAGATTGCACTGCCTGTACTGGAGCAGAATGGCGGGTGGATTAGCTGTAGTGAGCAGACGCCTGATGCGGGACAGACAGTTTTGGTGACAAATATTCACATTCATGCCTCTGAAGTTGCCATATACACACAGGGTTCAGCGTCAGGAAAATATTACTTTGGTGCTTCATCTGGGAAATTCATAGCTACCCATTGGAGGCATATGCCAGAACTGCCTGACATAGAAACCCAACCCTCCACCAACACTCAGGTTGATAATGATGGCTGGATTGAGTGGAAGGGTGGTGAGTGTCCGATTCCTGCCGCAATACCTGTAGAGGTTAAATTTAGAAAAGGGAGCACTAATCGGAAAGAGTGCGCAGGTGATTGGGGATGGTTAATTGACGATGATGAACCAAGGCCTTACGACATCATCGCCTATCGGGTGATACAGGAGCAGCCCACCAATCAGAACGGAGAGCAGTGATATGAGCCAGTGGATTAAGTGCAGTGAGCGCATGCCAGAAATAGGAAGCGAAGTTCTCGTTTACATGGATGAGCCTATTCACTCTGCAACACCCTATGCCGTGGCTAGTTTCGATAAATACGGATTCAGCCGATCGCGAGTTATCGCCTGGCAATCACTACCTTCACCACCGGAGGAAGCATGACCAACAACGATGAGCTGGAAAGGGCGCGGTTTGAGGCTTGGTTCGAAAATAAATGGAGAGAACAAATAAGTACATTTCCATTTTTAGAGCGAAGAAGGCTTAAGCAGATTGCTTGGTGGGGATGGTTAGAGCGCAGCAAGCAGGAGGGATGATGGAAGTAATTGACGCAATGATGACTGCTCCTGGAATAATCCTGTGCATCGTCATCGCAATCGGACTTTACATCGCAGAGAGGAACGAAAGGTGAACAACGTAATCCCCATCAAACGCTCTGAGCACGTCATACCTGACGCCGAATTGGATAGGCTGGCAAATGAACTGACAGTAATCGCAACACGTTACGCTGGTTATATGTCGCTTCCTGCTGCTATCCGTAAAACTCTCAGTGACGCATTAAAGCGAGACAAGCGCGATGGAGAAACAGACTTACCTGTTGCGTGACAGCAACATCCGAAGAAACTGCATTGAAGCCATCCAGAAATTACCCGCCAGTCCCGAAACACCTTTCGAAATAGTCATCCAGGAACGCAAGCGCACAACGGACCAAAATCGGAAGTTGTGGCCGCTTTTGCATGACCTTTCCCGGCAGGTTGAATGGTTCGGTCAGAAGTACACGCCAGAGGACTGGAAAGACCTCATCACCGCACTCGTAGCGAAATGCAAAAACGAACAGCAGAGCACCGCACCCGGTATCGGCGGCGGCGTCGTCATGTTCGGCTCCCGGACAAGCAAGATGCGTGTGAGCGAGATGGTTGAAGTCATCGAGGCGATTTACTGGTTTGGCACAGAGCAGAACGTGAAATTCAGTGATGAATCCCGCCTTGAGCTGGAGTGGGCTAAACGCTGGGGCGAGAAGAACAGGAGAGCAGCATGAAAAAGGTTATCGGTATAAACGAGCGGATAGAAATCATTCGAAAGCTTCTCGCTGTAGAAGGGTCAGTAACGTCGCATGAAATCTATCTGCACATGATTCCAATGGGCCTGAACAACCGGCACGTTGAGTTAAGCATTCAGACAGCATACAAGTCCGGTGTTCTGCATCGCCGCAAAAACACAAACACCTATGGTTACGAATATCGCCTGGCAGAGAAATACCCCAGGTGGGGTACGAGATATATACCCGACACAGCTAAATGGACCAGGCGGAGCAAAACCATCGCGTTATGCAAAAAGGCGAGCCGGATTTACCAGGTTGACCAGCTTCTGAAGCCAGTGAGGTGCCAGTATGCGGCGCACTAAGTCACTCTTTGAGCGTTGGGAAAATCACGCCATCTACAACGTCAAATCACCCCGCAAGAAACGCAAACCAATCCCTGCAGCATCACAGGTATCCACTTTTGACTATGTCGGTGGGCTCATTCAGGCCAAATGGAATCGACTGAGGACGGCGCGATGAAAGGTACTGAGATTGGATATTTGCATCACCTGCATTCGTGTGAGGTCAGGCGGCAGCATTACCTGTATGCGCGAAACATCAGGAACCGTCCCTACCGTAAAGAACTAATTCCTTTTCTGCACAAGCTGGACGACAGAATCAGGAAAAAGGTGTGGCCGAGAGGTAAGGCATATCTGCGAGTATTGAGGAACTATCGATGAAAGAACGCTGCTGTCGCTGTCACACTGTCCTGACAAGCGAAGACAAGTATCACTACGGCGCTAACTGCGAATCCTGCGAGGTTGATTACCGCTATGAAGAAGCCGAAAGAAACCAGCTCATTAAATCAGCCCACTGGCGCTGGCGTGCATTCTGCTTTGCCGTGCGCTACCTGTGGTGTGGAGCTGGAGCGACAAGAGAGTTGCTCATGCGATCTTTGCGACGAGTGCGCGGCATATTACGAAATGACAGACCCGCACGCAAACATGTGGGGTGATGACGATGAATGACGCCGACTGGATAGCAGTCTTTGTAATCAGCATCGTGATTGCAGGAATTATGCGAAGGAGGAAGTGATGGCAAAGGCCAAAGAGCCAAAGCCGAAGAAATGCAAATGCTGCCCTGAAAAGTTTATCCCTCGTAATAGCCTCCAGACCGTCTGCTCCCTAAATGTGCCATCCAACTCGCTAACCAGATATCCGAGCGCAAGCAAAAGCGCCTGGAGAAAGAGCAGCGTGCGGCATGGAACAAACGCAAAGCCGATGTGAAACCGTTAAGCCACTGGATGAACATGACCCAGCGGGTATTTAACGACTGGATTAGGGCGCGGGACGGGAATATCTGCATCAGCTGCGGCAGCACAACAGCCATCAGCTATCACGCAGGGCATTACAGGACGACTAAAGCGGCATCTCAGCTTCGGTTCAACGAGGACAACTGCCACTCACAATGTGCAGCGTGCAATGTCCACCACTCAGGAGCTATTGGCCCCTACCGCATCAGCCTCATAGCGAAAATCGGTATTCAGCGCGTCGAGGCGCTCGAATCTAACCACCAAGCACACCAATACACCCGTGAAGAACTGGAATGCATCAGAGCGCGTTACAGGGCTTTGCTGCGCGCATTGGTTAAGCAAAGAGAGGCAGCATGATAAATGTCGTCAGCCTGTCTGGCGGGAGAACATCTGCATATCTGGCTCACCTTATGAAAGAGCGAGACCCGGAAACAGAATTTATATTCATGGACACCGGCGCAGAGCACCCGAAGACATACAAATTCATACGCAGCATCGTCAACAACTGGAAAATAAAACTTACCTGCCTCCGAGTTATCCCTAACCCGGAAATGAATAAGCCGAGCACTTACGAAATCCTCAGTGTTGACCAGATAGGCCCCGATCTTGAGCCATGGAAGCGAATGCTCAGGAAATATGGGCATCCATACGTAGGCGGTGCGTTCTGCACGGACCGGATGAAGACAGTGCCATTCATCAAATACTGCGATGAAAAGTTTGGCCGTAGAAATTACACAACCTGGCTGGGAATGAGGATTGATGAGCCCAAGCGTATAAATCCTAAGCCCGGCATTAAATATCTGGCTGAGATTAGTGATTTCGAAAAGCAGGACGTAATTGAGTGGTGGCGAGACCAGCCTTTCGATCTGGAAATTCAGGAACATCTTGGCAACTGCGTTTTCTGCATCAAAAAGAGCCTTCAGAAAGTAGCCCTTGCGGCTAAGGATGAGCCAGAGCTTGCAGCTCAGTTTATCAAAACACTTAAGGTATTCGACGTTAAGCCAGACAAAGTGATGTATCGAAGCAATAACTCACTGGAGCAGGTGATCGCCTTGTTTTCCGATACGGGAAGGGACGAGCTCGCCTCAAGGATGACGTCAATGCGTCAGTACGATACCGGCTCCTGCTCGGAGAGCTGCGAGGCATTCGGCGGGCAGCTTGGTTTTAATTTCTCAATGGAGGCCGCATGACCTGGCTAACTCGACTCCCTAACCACTTCCGGCCAATCGTGCCAGAAATACAGCCCGCTAACTGGCAGTCATGGGATGCAAATCCGAAGCGGAGGAAGAAATGAGCTTAGAAGCAACAGCAAAATATCATTACGCGAAGACACAGAATTTTAGCGGCATGGCCCCGCAGACATCTCCAGATGCACTTACAGGCACTGACTATATCGCAGCAATGGGAATGACCATGTCTCGCGCTGTCATGGGCTATTGCGCTTTCATGGGAAAGATTGGGATAAGTGAGAACGACGCCACCCGCGCCGCCTCGCTCTTAACGGAATATGCATTACAAACCTGCGATAAGGTTGCAGCCTTACGCAAACTCGATACAGATATTAAGCCAGCGGTTATGCAAACGCTCGCAACTTATGCCTACATGGATTACTGCCAGAGTGCTTCAAGCAAAAAACCGTGCAAGTGCTGTAACGCATCAGGATTTATCGATGCCGAAGTATTCACTATGAAGTCAAGATTTGGCACACAAAGGCCTGGCGTGGTGACGGAGATTAAACGCCTGGATGAACCTCTGCCTGATAATACAAATTATCAAGTGAGAGATGTTGAGCGAGTGCGTTGCCATGAGTGCAAAGGCAAAGGCGTTATTTCGTCTGCATGTCGTGACTGCAAGGGTCGCGGCAGAGCGGTTATGGAGGCAGAAAGCAAGAAGCAAGGCGTGCCGGTGATGGGTGACTGCAAACGGTGCTGTGGGCGTGGTTTCGAGCGCATACCATCAACAGAAGCGCACAATGCCGTAAGCCTGTTAACGGACGCTATCAGCCTCGACACCTGGAAGAAGAGCGTTAAACCATTCTATGACCAGTTGATTGGGAAGCTGGAAATAGAAGAGTCATGGGCTAACGCTGCATTAAACAAAGTGACTGCATAGCACAATAGGAAATAGCTCATTAATTTATCGTGAGCTATTTACTTTTCCCGAAGTTGGGGATATGATTCCCAACAGTTGAAGTTGCGCGCTGTTGTTTAACGCGCTAAAAACTCAGTTGCATAAATGTGGATGCCAAATGGCCTCGTAGCCTTACCAGCTGGCGAGGCTTTTTTAATGGCTTCACCTCAAGAATTCTCAAATTAAGGCAATTTTGCGATTGCCAGCGATAACAAATTCAAAGGTCAGCTACAGAACTGGATTGTATAAACAAAAATGTTCATCTTCCTGTTGACGATATAAACAAAAATGTTTATATTTATTTCAACTTAAACAGACAGGAGGAGAAGTGAAGCAAAGCGAGTTCAGACGTTGGCTTGCTGGTCAGGGAGCGGAGTTTAAAGATGGAACAAACCATCTGAAAATCTTCCTCAACGGCAGGCAAACAATAATGCCGAGGCATCCGGGGAAAGAAATACCGGAGCCGCTGAGAAAAGCGATTCTCAAGCAACTCGGATTGAAATGAAAACCAGCCCTTCGGGGCTGGTACTCGCAGAGGTTCACTTAATCATTTATGCGATATCCAGTAACGTTCGACTGTGATGAAACGGGGTGTGCAGTATTTTTTCCTGACATCCCTGAAGCGATGACCGGTGGCGATACCAGAGAGGAAGCGTTAGCACTGGCGCAGGATGCTCTGGTAACGGCGTTTGATTTCTACTTTGAAGATCGCCGGGAAGTGCCGCCGCCATCATCGGAGGGTGAGGCATTTATTGAAGTGCCTGCCAGTGTGGCCGCTAAGTTACTTTTGCTTAATGCTGTAGTTCAGGCAGGAGTTACTAACGCCGAACTGGCGCGAATGATTGAAACGCGACCACAGGAAGTAACACGCATTCTCGATCTGCACCACTCAACTAAAATCGACACGATTCAAAAGGCGCTTTCTGCGCTGGGTAAGCGGCTTGAAATAGTCGCCGCCTGATAAAATTCAGCACTCAATTTCAAAGGCTCACTTCGGTGGGCCTTTTCTGTTTAGCGACCTCCCGAATCCAAATCGTTTATCCCTGGCTGTGTAGGGGAGGATCGCTCTTTTCTTCTGGCTACAGACAGCACCGACCGTAATCACGGAGGTGTGTATGAGTATCGATATGAGCAAACTGGCATCAGGCGCGGCATACGGCGCATCTGCCGGGACAATTGCTAATGGTCTGTTGACCAGGCTAAGTCCCGATGAATGGAGTGCTGTAGGCGTGCTGGCCGGTATTCTGGTCGCGCTATTCACGCTCGGCATCAACTGGTATTACAAACGAAAAGCTACTCTGGCACAGATTAAGGCTCTACAACGCTGGCCTACCACGCCCGACCTCACCGAGGAATAACCATGGCAATGTCAAACTCACTGCGCAACAAACTGATTGCTGCGGCAGGCGGCGGAGCCATGCTTATCGCTACGATATTCCTTGGTGGAAAGGATGGGGTAGAGGGAAGGATATACGAGCCTTACAAAGATGTGGCAGGAGTCTGGACTGTCTGTGATGGGCATACTGGCACCGATATTGTGAAGGGCAAGACATATACCGACCGCGAATGTGATCGCCTGATGTGGAACGACCTGCAGCCCGTGAAAAAAGCGGTAGATGGAATGGTAAAAGTTCCTCTGGGCGAATATCAGCGGGCGGCACTCTACAGCTTCACATATAACGTTGGCACGTCTGCGTTCTCAAAATCAACGCTCCTGAAAAAGCTTAACGCTGGTGATGTGGATGGTGCCTGTGAAGAGTTGCGTCGCTGGATTTACGCAGGCGGCCAGAAATGGCGCGGACTGATGAACCGTCGAGATATGGAACGCACCATGTGCCTGGCGGAGAGTGTTGATGATCTGGCTGGCAAATAACTGGCGTGTTCTGCTGTGGTTCCTGCTTTGCCTCGGCATTGCGGCGTTTGCTTCGGTAGCTAACTACTACCACAGCAAATACGAATCAGCATCCAGCCTGGCGGAAACGCGACAGGAAACAATCAATGATATGCAGCGCCGCCAGCAAAGCGTTGCCGCGCTCGATGCCAAATATACACAGGAGCTAGCTGATGCTAAAGCCACTATCGACCAGCTGCATGATGATGTTGCTACTGGCAAGCGTCGGTTGCAGCTCAACGCAACCTGCACGAAGCAACCCACCGGCCCCTCCGGCATGGATGATGCAGCCAGCGCCCGACTTACTGACGCCGCTCAACGGGATTATTTCACCCTCTCAGAGCGAATCGAAACAGCCGGAAAGCAAATAGCCGGTTTGCAGCAATACATCATTGAGCAATGCCTGAAATAAAAAATATTACTTGACGGCACTTTGCAAATTACAAAGTCCGTTTAATACGCCTCGCATTCGCGGGGCTTTTTTATGTCCGCAGTAAAGCGCGCCATGCCCGGCGCATTCAAATAACACAGAGCCTTCTGGAAACAAGCCTCGGAGAAACGCCGTTATAGGTGGTGACCTTCTCTGTGGGCGTCGTTTCTGGGCAACGAGGCTTGCTTCCAAAAGGAATACATGATGAGCAATATCATTCCGATGAGTTTTGACGATCACCAGTTCCCGTTTACAGCTAATGGCTGGCTTAATGCTACCGATGCAGCAAAACATCATAATAAGCGTGCCCTGGACTGGCTCAGGCTGGATTCAACGAAAGATTACGCAAGAGAAATTGGCGAAGAGCTTGAGATATCAGCGACTAATGATAAAGGTGAGATTTCTCACCTTTTAGTAGATGTCCGTTCTGGTCGAAAAGGTGGTACCTGGATTCATCCTGAGCTGATCATTGAATTTGCCCGCTGGCTTTCCCCGAAATTTGCGCGTGCATGTGATCGTCACATCAAGAATTTACTTCTGAGCAAAAACTTCCAGCTTACAGAAGAACAGATTGTTGGCCTGATGGTTTATCAGCAGCCCACGTCATGGGAGAAACGATTCAAAGAGCCTTTCTATCAGTCACTGGCGAAGATGTCCGGTCTCCCATACTTCGGTCACGTTGGTGGATGTCCTGCGCTGTTCGGGCAAATAACCGCCCGGTGGGTATATGGAGTGGCATTGCCGGACTTTGTTTATCAGTCAGCAAAAGAGGCTGCAGGCGAAAGCGGTGAGAAAATTCACCAGCACCTTAAACCTGATGCGATGACTAAGGTTGAGCTGCAGTTGATAGCAGTAACGAATATCGCTAACTGCAGCATCGACACGAAGGATTTCGAGGCCCGTTGCATGTCCGCATTTCCGGTTAAAGGGCAGATGAAGCTGCTTTATGCTGCGGCGTAACCAACTTCACTCACATCTGAGTGATGTAACCGAGAGCCTCTTTCACAACGGCTCTCTCTTCACTCTGAACTCAATTACCTTCAGCCTTGCATATTGCGAGGCTATTTAGGCCCTCAGCGGGCTTTTAAATCACAACGGCCACACGGATTGCTTCTCATAAGGAAGCGATGTTTACCCTCCATACTCTTAAGGATGATAAATGAAAAAGTTAATCTTAATGTTGGCCTGTGCGTTTTCTGTTTCTGCCATGGCGGAGACTTATACGACCTATAAACCCATTCCGGAAATTACCACCGGATACGCTAACAGTGTTGTGCAATACAACCCTGGTGAAGGCGCATCTGGTATCGGTGTTGTGACTGAGAACATTCTGGGCGCGCCAGATGATCCCAACACAGGCTCTAATGCTCCCTTCAAGTTCCTGTCTTTAGGTAAGGGCGGGAATGTGATTGTTGAAATGGGCGTTGCCCTTCAGGCTGACGGCACTTCAGCCAAAGAGCTTTATGTGTTTGAGTCCCGCACATATGAGACCTTCGACGTCTATATTTCAAATGACCAGACTTCCTGGACGAAACTGGCAGTTTCCGGTTCGGCTATTCAGGATGGAGCAGGTTCATGGGTTGGCTTCAATCTGGATGGGCAGGTTCCGGTAGGTCAGTCTTACCGCTATGTACGCATTGTCGATACTGGAAATCAAGGCAGTGCCTTAGCAGGAACCTATGGTTCTGACATTGATGCGGTCATTTCTACTGCGGCTTTGCCTTCCCAGGCCAGCTATAAATACATCGATACCGATTCCCGCAATGGGAAGGTCTATGACCTTTATCAAAATGTAGGAACGGGCGCTATCGGCGTGAAAATCATCGATAAGGACAACAAGGTTACCTACATCCCGTTCTCCACGGACGGTAGCCTTGATGCTGTAGCATTATCCCTGCAGGGCGATTTCAATTGTGACGACGAGAAGGACATCAACGTGCTTGCCACACGTAAAGCTGACAGCGTCCAACTGAACATCATCAAGCAGCAAGATGGCACAGCTATCAAAACTATCGACAACAGCGTGACCAAATAATCATCACAAGGCGCATTTACGAGTGCGCCTGATGATGAAATCAAAAAACACCCTCTGAAGATGGAAATCCGGAATCTTCAGAGGGGATGCAAGGCATCATTCGGTACCTATTGAAAGTTACCAGAATGCACAGCTTAGTATTTTGATTGAGAGCAAGGGATAACGGTTAGCCACGCTGTGAAGCGTTGCGAAGCTAAAGGGGAAATTCTGAAAAGACCCCGGCGCTTTTATAAGTGACCTTTTATGCGGCAGTGGTTAATCTGAAAATTCCAAAAGAGGAGAAAAAATGTTTGACTATACAGGTTTCAAAAAAGATCCGAGTAATAATGGCTGGGTGAAGGGTTGGATCGTTTTTGATAATGACAGAACTGCTTTTGAGACAATTTTCAAAACAGAAGAAGAAGCTAGAAAAAAACTGAAGAACTTGGCAAGCCTTACGCCTATTCTTATGGTTCGCATAGAGCCAATTCTGATGATTACATTCTTGACGACTACCAAGCGTAAAAAGCCCAAAATGCAACATGCCGCCTCCGGGCGGTTTTTTATTGCCATTACAAAGCTCATCAATCGGTGGGCAACGATTAGGAGCGGTAAAAACACTGCAAGGCCCATTCATGGATCGTTATGTGCAATGGCTCATGAAATACCGCGTCAGTACTTTTAATGAAATGAATCATAGATTCAATGCTGCTATCCGTTTCAATGAAAGCAACAGATACAGGGTCGTCATCATCTGCCAAAATGTGTTCAAGCATGACCATTTGTTTGCCTTGGTAAATGACGTCTGAAATTGTCAGTTCATATGATCCGCTTAAGTCGCACCTAATTTTAAAGTTACCTTTAACCTCAATTGTCAAAGGGTAAAAATAAAGCGAATCATCTTTATCCAGACGCCGTTCCCAGTCGTAGCTATTACTCATAACCAATATGACTTCTTTTTCTGAAGAGAATTTAAATGGCACTCACCGACAAACAAGAAATGTTCTGTCGCGAGTACCTCATCGATTTGAACGCCACGCAAGCGGCTATTCGGGCGGGGTACAGCGAAAAGACAGCTAATCGCACCGCATCCGAAAACCTGTCAAAACCTGACATTCAAAACAGAATTGCCGATTTAAAATCACAACGCAATGAGCAAGTTAACATTGATGCGAGCTACGTACTGCGCCGATTGGTTGAGATAGACCAAATGGATGTGCTTGATATCGTTCGAGACGACTTATCACTTAAGCCTGTTACTGATTGGCCTGCATCGTGGCGGCGATACATTTCCGGGTTCGATCTAGCAGAGATGTTCGAATACACCGGCGAAGATGGCGGAAAAGAACTGGCTGGCATACTCAAGAAGATTAAGTGGCCGGATAAGGTAAAAAACCTTGAGCTGCTTGGTAAGCACATCAGCGTCATGGCGTTCAAAGAGCAGGCTGCACACGAGCACACTGGCAAGAACGGCGGCCCAATTGAAGTGGCAACGCTGACCAAAGACGAATACAAAGCTGCGCGGCGGGAGATGCTGGAGGATGACGACTGCTGAGCAGAAGAACTATGCGCGTCGATTAGAGTGTGAAGAGGATGGGCTGTATTACGCTCGTTACTTCTTCAAGCAGCGCACCGGCGACAAGATGATTGTCGCGCCACACCACAAAGTTATTCAGCAAACGCTTGATCGCGTAATCGACGGCGAAATAAACCGTCTGATAATCAACGTTCCGCCTGGCTACACCAAAACCGAGCTGGCTACCATCAACATGATGGGCAGGGGCTGGCACTAAATAACCGCTCCCGCTTCATGCATCTGTCGTACTCGCACAACCTGGCGCTGCTCAACTCATCTACCGCACGCGGCATGATTAAGTCGAAGGCTTACCAAAGCATGTGGCCGATGGAGCTACGCGATGATGCTGATAGCAAGGCTATGTGGTGGAATGAGTTTGGCGGCGGTGTGTACGCATCATCCGCTGCTGGTCAGGTTACGGGATTTCGTGCCGGGCATATGGAGTCAGGCTGGCAGGGCGCGCTGATTATTGATGATCCGGTCAAGCCGGACGACGCCTACAGCGAAACCGTTCGTGACGGTGTGAACAACCGCTTTAACGAAACTATCAAATCACGACTGGCGATTGAAACAACGCCGATGATAGTGATTATGCAGCGTATCCACTACCACGACCTGAGCGGCTATTTGCTGCGGGGTGGCAGTGGTGAGAAGTGGCACCATCTGAATCTTCCTGTCCTGATTGATAACAGCCAAGGTTACTCTGAGCAGTACCCGGACAACACCCACGCTATGCCGATTGATCACGGCCTGCCTGATGGCTGGTTGTGGCCTTTCAAGCACAACGAATCGCACCGGGTATCACTGTTCTCTCATCGCCGCACTGCTGAAGCGCAGTACATGCAAAACCCTCGCAGGTTTAACGCTGAGGGTGCGCTTTGGACTGAGGATATGATTGCCGCTGCACGATCACTCAATATCAGCGAGACGCTTTCGAGAACGGTTATCGCAATCGACCCGCAGGCAACTAACAGTGCAGAAAGCGATGAAACAGGCATTGTGGCCGCAAGTGCGTATGGTATGGGTGAACGCAAGCAATACTCAGCTGATGGTGATTACAGTGGAAAATACTCTCCCAATGGCTGGGCAACACGCGCCATGGACGCTTACCAGCAGCATGATGCCGATGCCATAGTGATTGAAACCAACCAGGGCGGCGACATGGCCGAAGAAACGCTGCGCAATGCAGGCTTCCGTGACCGCATCATTCGCGTACATGCCAGCAAGGGTAAGTTTGCCCGCGCCGAACCAATATCGGCCCTCTACGCTCAGGGCCGTGTCGCGCATCGCGGCAATCTCTATCAACTGGAAAATCAGCAGATGGAATACGTTCCAACCACTGCAAAGAAATCGCCTGACCGTCTTGATGCGCTTGTCTGGGCGATGACCGAATTAAGCGGTCAGACACCTGGCGCAATCTTCTTCTAAGGAGCTCATCAGTGAGTGAACAAAGCAACGAGGTATCATTCCTCGTTAATGCCCTTGCTGATGCAATAGGGCGGCAGCGCATGCTGTACGCTGGTCAGCCGGGCAATACCAAGCGCACGAAGCTTTGGGATGAGTTTGGTTATCCAAACGACCTTGAGTTTGATCGCTATTACCATGCCTATGAGCGCAACGCAGTTGGCTATGCCGCCGTGCATAAGCTGCTTGATTCCTGCTGGGTTGATAATCCCGTCATCATTGATGGTGATGAAGACAGGGAGTCAACCGAAACAACCGAATGGGAAAAGCGCGTCACCAAATTGCTGAAGCGTCACTGGCCCAAAATCAAAGATGCCGACCGTCGCAACCTGATTGGGCGCTATTCCGCAATCCTGATTCAGTTCAGGGATAGCAGAGACTGGAGCCAGCCGGTTGATCGCACAGTAGTAAGCGGTCTCGCGGATAAGGCAATCGTGAAGCTTATCCCCGCATGGGAATCCCAGGTTAAGCCTGGCAACTTTGATACCGACACACTATCCGAAACCTACGGACAGCCAGTGTCCTACAACTTCAACGAGCAGCCTGTTGGGGATGATGGCACATACGGGCCGGTTCGTGGTGTTACGGTGCATCCTGATCGCGTAATCATCCTGTGTGAAGGCTCGGAAGACGAAAACATGCTGGCTGGCGTGCCTTATCTGCGCGCCGGTTACAATAAGCTTCTCGACCTTGAGAAAGTGTCAGGTGGTAGCGCAGAGGGCTTCCTGAAGAATGCGAGCCGCCAGTTAGGCATTGCCTTCGACAAAGATACCGATATGGCAACACTTAAGGCACAGGCCGTAGCAGCCGGGTTTAAAGACCTCGGTGACGCGCTGAACGATAAGATTGCCCGAATGAACCGTGGAACGGATGCGGCTCTGGTTATGCAGGCTGGTTCGCCGTCAGTGCTTTCAGTCGCTGCAGCCGACCCGCAACCAACGTGGGAAGTGACGGCTAATGAGTTCGCAGCCTCGATTCAGTGTCCGTTCACCATTCTGTTCGGCCAGCAAACCGGTCGCCTCGCTTCTGATGAGGATAAAGCCGACTGGGCGAAACGTTGTAACGGTCGCCGCTGGGGCTTCATGACGTCGGTGATTAAATCGCTTCTGGAGCGATTCTGGGCGCTTGGCGTTATTGACGAGCCAGCATCTGGTGAGGTGTCTCTGGCATGGTCCGATTTACTCGCACCAAGCGAGAAAGAGAAGATCGCTAACATGCAGGCACTGGCAACTGTTGCGAAGGACACGCAGTCAGCCTTTGGCACCCCGGCGGTTACAGAAAATGAAATCCGTGCAGCAGGTGAGCTGGAGCCAATTCCAGAAACTGAGCCGCCAGAAGTGCCACCGGGAGACCCATTAAGTGACGACCCAGAAGCTAATCCGGACCCCGGTAATTCCGCGCAACAAAGCTGACCCAACCCAATCATCCCGACCTGTTAACCGGATGTTCCGCGACATAGAAAATCGCTACTACCAGATTAAGGTGGCTTTAAAGCAGCTATTCGATGCGCGCCTAACCGGGCAGGAAAAGGTTAGTAACCACAAAACGCATGCCGTCCACGGCAATGTGATTTATCAGGTGAATGCCGGAACTTATATCTACGACATGACGGCATCACAGCTTGCTGACCTGCTACAGCGCGTACAAATCATCCTTGATGATTACCTGCTGGAAGGTGGAAGCAATGACCTGTGGGCGCTGAGCTATGTTTCTGATGAGTATGAGCGAGGCACGCAGCAGGCATTCACAAACCTGTCGGTGCAGTCGCCCATCTATGAGCAGCAGACCACGCTGGCGCAGTTGCTTAGCAGTCCGGCGTATCAGAATCAAATCGCAGCAGCTTATGTTTCCACTTACAGCGACTGGCTTCTGGAATCTGATTGTGCGCGTGGTGACCTGGCTAATGTGATATCAGATGCGATAGGCCGGGGAATTAATCCGCGAGAAACCGCACGCATAATCAGTCAGCGCCTCGATGTTTCAATGGCGCGGGCCAAGAACATGGCGCAGACCGAGCAGGTTGGCGCACTGCGAAAGGCTCAATTGCAGGAAGTGGACTGGTCAAGAGAAAGGCTGGGGCTTAACACTGCCGTTCTGTGGCTGTCTGCTCTCAAGCCAACGACGAGATCAGGGCATGCAGCGAGGCATGGAAAGACTTACACCACAGAAGAGGTGGAGGCGTTCTATGCAGTCAACGGTAACCGCTATCACTGCTATTGCGCAAACATCCCAGTGATTCTGGATGAGGATGGAAAGGTAATTAATCCGGGGTTGGTAGATAAGCTAACCAAAGAGCGCCAGCAATGGTCAGGCATCGAACAGAAGAGAGGTCGCACATAGCGGCCTTTTTTATTGCACGAAACTAAGCAATGAGGAACAGCCGTGAAACTTTCGAGTATTCATGTAAAAAGCCTCGCCATCAACGCTGCCAACATCTCAACCGAAACCATTGACGGTGACGAGCATATCGTTATCCGCGGCGTCGTGCCGGTCGTGGATGACGTTGTTATGAATGGCGGCCTGTATCCGGCGGCGGAAATTAACAAAGCATTTCAGACGCTCGAAGGCAATCAAATGCCGTTCGGTCATCCGAAAATCGGCGGCGAGTATGTTAGCGCCAACAACCCTCGCGCGGTAAATAAGTTTCACATCGGCGCATGGGCGGAAAATGTCCGCAAAGACGGCGATCGCGTCGTCATGGACATGAAGATCAACAAGCGTTACGCATCGGCCACCGATAACGGCAAGCGTGTTCTTGAGCGCATCGAAGAAATGCAGGGCAACGCCGAAACCGATCCAATCCACGTTTCTACCGGGCTGTTGTTAAGCCGCGAGCAGAACAAGGGTAAGTCAAAAGGGAAGAACTATTCATGGGTGGCGCGCAACATGCGCTTTGACCATGTGGCGATTCTGCTTGATGAGCCTGGCGCGGCCACTCCTGACGATGGCGTCGGCATCTTCGTGAACGCAGATAACTCCACTGAAGAAGTCGAAACCGAAACAGTAGACCTGACCTCAGCATCCAACTGCACGCAGGAAGGTCTGATCAACAAAACGAAGTTCTTCTTCACCAACGCCTCCAATTTCTCCTTTGACGACATTCAGCGAGCCATTTGCACAAAGCTGCGCGACGGCAAGGGAAGCGATTACTACGCCTGGCCGGAAACGGTATGGCCGGAAAAGTTCATCTATCGCGAAGGCGAAAAGATGTTCCAGCAGAAGTACCTGATCGGCGATGACGGCACCGCTGAATTCGTCGGCGAACCACAAGAAGTCGTGCGCAAACCTACTGAGTACGAAATTAAAACCAACGGAGAAAGTAATCCGATGAAAGAAATGATTATCAATGCGCTGCAAGCCGCTGGTAAGCCGACCGAAGGCAAAACCGAAGCAGAATTGCTCGATGCGTATAACCAGATGACTGCCGAGAAGGCGGGAACCAAAAACGAAACGCCTGAAGAGAAGGCCGCTCGCGAGAAGAAAGAGGCTGACGACAAGAAAGCCAAAGAAACCGCCACCAACTCTGAAGAAATGCCAGCCTGGGCAAAACTGCTCACCGATCAGGTTTCTGCGCTGAACACTCAGTTCAATGCCAATTCTGACAAAGAAAAGGGCGAGAAGCGCGCTGCTGTAAAAGCGAAATTCGGTCTTGAAGAAGCAGCCGTTAACGCACTGGAAGGTGCAGCACTGGATGGCCTTTACGCGCAGTGCCAGACCTCTACCGGCCTGAATGGTTCTTTCCGCCAGGCTAACTCAAACCAATCTTTCAGCGAAATGCCGGAGTAAGAAATGGCTAAAGACGGAAAACACGTAATTCACGCCGGTGGTGTGTATCCCAATCCACTACTCAACCGTGAAGGCGGCGCTGCAGCCGTGACTGCACCCGGCACAATCGGCTTTTTCAGCGCAACTGACAAATTCACCGCATCGGTTGATGGTGCTGAATCATCAATCCTGTATGTAGCGAACAAAGACTACCTGCGATGCCTGAGCGTGGATGACAACATTGCCGCTAACGAGTTGGTGGTTGGCATTCATCCTTTGTCTGGCATGTTCCTGAACGTGCGCGCCGCTGCTGGTACTTACACCAAAGGGCAGCCCGTTACCGTGGCTGACGGACAAATCACGGCAGTAGCAGATGGCGCTGCTGTTTTTGCTTATGTCGAAGAAGATGTTGCTGTCACTGCGGTGGCGGGTGATCTGATTCGCGTTGTGTTCAAGTAAGGAGCACCTGAATGTTTGTATTTTCCCGTTCTATTGGCGAGCGAACCGGCAACCTAGAAGTCAACCAGTGGCAGTTCAATAACCTGCAGCGTGAGCGTGATGCTTCCGCGCAATCAATGGCTGACTTCCTTGCCCGCACACGCTTTGGTGAGCATGGCTCACTGGATGCAGTTAATGCTGTGGATGATATCCGCCGCCTTTACCGCGCATACGACACCACTGTTACGCAGCAGTTTGAGCCGAACACCGAGTTCACCCTGCTGAATGACCTGATGCCATTGTCCCGCTCAGTGCGCCTGGAGCAGTCTCGTTATGACTATGCGCGTACCGGTGGTCGTGGCTGGGCGCATACTTCAATGTCCGGCCAGATTGGCGCGGCACTGGATGCCAAGTCCTACACCTTCGACGGCACGATGGTTCCGATCCATGATTCGGGCTTCAAGTTCGAATGGCGTGATCCGATTTTCAACAGCCCTTCAGCATTGCAGTCTCAGGCTGATGCGCAGCGCGGATCTGTTGATGATGTGCGACGTCAGTATGTGAACTACATCTTCAACGGCTTCAAAGACAAAGTCGGTAACTGGGCTGTGTTCGACGGCCTGACCTGGAAAGGCCTGCGTGATGATGAGCGCGTGATGCAGATCGATTTGGGCTCAACCGGCCTGAATATTGATTTCAGTTCTGCCTCTGTTTCATCTGCTGACATCCGCAACGGCGCTATCGCGCTGCGTGACCAGATGCGCCGCATCAACAACCAGTATGCAGATCAGACCTGGTACGTATCAGGTGACATCATCTCTAACCTTGAACGCTTCTTCTCTGATAACTACCAGAGCGGCACCATCCTGGCTGAGTTGCTGAAACTCACCGGCATTTCCGCGATTAAAGAAGACAGCCAGCTAACCGGTAACGAAATTGTCATCGTTCCGCTGACCGCGCAGGTTATCGCACCAATCGTTGGTCAGGCTGTTGGCACCGTTGCAGAGCCGCGTCCGCACTACAACAGCGATTACATCTGGCGCACATGGGGTGCAATGGGCCTGATGGTCAAGCAGGACATCAACAGCAAATACTCTGTTATCCACGCCTCAAGCTAAGGAGCAATTATGGCACTGGTAGAAATCACGTCAGGTAGTCTGCATGCCGGTGCCAACCTCCGTAAGCTGGAGGTTGGTGAGATTGTTGAAATTGACGATGCGACCGCAAAACGATGGGTCGATACCGGCAAGGCGAAAGAAACCGACAAGAAGAAGGGCATCAAGCTGACCTCCTTTGAGGTGGCAACGCCGTCATCTGGTGACACGTCGGCACTGCAGGCAAAACTCGATGATGCGAACTCGCAGATTAAGACCCTGAAAGATGCAGCAGAGGTTAAAGAGAAAGAGCACGCAACTGCTCTGGAATCTGAAACCAAGCGTGCTGATGCTGCCGAAGCGAAGGTTGCGGAGTTAACAAAGGCCGAAACAGCTAAGGATAAATAACTATGGCAGCCCAAATCACGCTGGATGACGTTAAACCCCTGATGGCTGAATTGGGCTTCACTGTTCCTGATGCTGTCCTTCAGTTGCTCATCGACCAGGTTAACCCCGCGTCTGCCTGCATGGACGGGGCGGGCTACTCCGAAAGCCTGCAAAAGCTGATGCTCATCTATGCAGCTGCGCGACTGGCCGCCCTGTCCGGTGCCCGCAAAATCTCCTCTCAGTCTGCTCCGTCTGGCGCGTCACGATCATTCACCTACGACAGCGCCGGTACGGACTATCTGTACAAGCAGTTGCTTGCATGGGATCCGAGCGGGTGCCTGAGCGGATTGCCACTTTCGGGTGTGTCGGTCGGCTTCTTTGATGTGGTCGGAGGTTGTTGATGGAATGGGTTAGATCATCTCATCAGCTACCCAGGTCATTCGAGCGCGTATGGGTGAAGACTTCAAATGGTCGGCAGACAACCGGCTATGTGAACAGTAGCGGTGAGTGGGTGATTAACTGCCAGCGCATTGCTGCTGAGAAGCCCACTGTGACGAGCTGGAGGAAATGACATGTCATCTTTAGCCAGTTGGTCATACACCGCTCAGGCAACGATTTGGAAGCGTTCAGGCGCAACTAATGATTACGGCGATCCGTTATTCGACGCGCCCGTGGTCATTGCGGTCGACTATCAAGGTGGATTATCTAAGCGGCTGGGCGATATCGGCGGCGAACGCGTAATAAAAAACACGCTGTGGAGTGAATATGCGCTGGCTGACGCCGGTGATTATGTGCTTATCGGCGTATCTGATAACCCAGACCCAATCTCTGCTGGCGCTGACGAGGTGATGCAGGTAGTTCAGTACGCTGACACCTTTGAGCGACTAACGGATGATTTCGCGATACTGACAGGCGGTTGATATGGGCGTGAAGGTCAAAGGCATCAAACAGTCACAGCGCCGTCTGAATACGATTGTCAGCAACATTCAGGAAAGGAAAGTGATAAGGGCACTGCAGAGCGCCATGATTATTGGATCATCTCAGGCAGCTATCTACACGCCAATAGATACGTCATATCTGCTGAACAGCCAGTTCCGTGAAATAGTGGTTAATGGCGCTCGTATCACCGGGCGCGTGGGTTACTCAGCTTCATATGCCGCTTATGTTCATGATCCGGCTAATCCTCAAAACTTCAGGCGCGCAACCGCTCAAAAAGAATTCCTGACTAAGGGTTTTGAAGAGACGCAATCCTTGATAACCAGAACCATTGCTAAGGAGATGTCACTTTGAATCCTCCAATGCATACGCGCGTTCGTAATCACTTTGTTGATGCTGGGCTTACCTCTGGATTCACCGCGCAGCTGTTGGTGTGGAATGACAGCGGCCAGCTTACCGATTCTTTCATGGTTTTCCGTCCTAACGGCGGATCGTCAATCCGCGACGAACTGGGTGCCGAATATTACGTGATGGTTGATGTTATTGGCGCAAAAGGTGGTAACGCGTCCGTTGATGAGGCGGTTCAGGCCATTATTGATAACATCCAACAAAACCCAATGCCAAATGATTGTATCGGTCACATTGAGAATGTTGGAGGCATCCCGTCTCCTGTTTTAACAACCGAAGGAAGGCTGGTTTACCGGCTGCTATTCGCTGTTTTGTATGGAGAATAAACTGTATAATTAAGCAGTGGCTAGGCTGATCCCCGAAAGCCCGGTTTCGTCGCCGGGTTGCCACACCCTCCAAATGACGAGCAACTTTGACGAGGTTGTAATGGAAATTGATAAACAGAAAGAATTGCCTATCTCTTATTTGAAAGAGTGCTTTGAATATAACCCGCTTACAGGTGAATTGACCTGGAAGGCTCGGCCTGCGAGTCACTTTGAAAATAGCAAAAATGGTGATGCTGGCTTCAATGCTAGATTTGCAGGAACAGTTGCTGGTTGTGTCATGGCGAGAGGTTACGTATGGATAACGCTTTGTGGCAGATCCCATTATGCCCAAAGAATTGCTTGGGCTATTTATTATGGAAAATATCCCGATGGAATTATTGACCATGATAATGGCGACAGGGCTGATAACCGCATTGCTAACCTGGTAGAATCAACAAGCGAGAAAAACTCCCGTAACCAAAAATTGCGGTCTACTAATACCACGGGGCAAATGGGCGTCTTTTTGAGAAAGGACACTGGCAAATACCGTAGCTTCATACAGGAAGGTGGCAAGCGTATCTGGCTTGGTAGTCATGATTCTTATGAAGAAGCTGTTGCATGCCGTAAGGCTGCAGAGAAGAAATACGGGTATCACGTAAATCACGGTCGGTCATAGACCAAAAAAATCATCGAAGGCTGCCTTGGGGCGGCCTTTTTTATTGCCTAAAAAAGAGGAATATCACTTATGGCTATCTGCCAGACAGATAACACAAAGCTATTTGGCCGCGCCATTGTCTTAGAGGTGGCAGATGGTTGCGCTGATACAGTGCCGCAGGAATCAGAGTGGAAGGCGCTTGCCGCTGGGACAACAAAATCGTTCGACATGTCCCCAAACTCTGTCACATCGGACGCGGACGACACGAAAGGCTATGTGGAAAGCATCGTAACGAACGCAGACCTGACCATTTCATTTGAAGGCGAGGTTCGCCAGAACGATAAGTTAGACCAGTACGGCGTATACCGCCTCATCAAGTACTTCAATACTGAAATTCAGGCGGCTCGTCAGCCTACATTATGGGTCCGCATGGAGTTTGGTGCGGTAACTTTACAGGGTTACATGCTCATCAACGCATTAAGTTCTGACGGAGGAAGTAATGACATTGTCACTTTCTCAACTGAATTTAAGGTTGCCGATGCAAGCACCTTTCAAGTCTTTGACACCGATGAAACCGTGCCAGCAACCGGCGTGACCGTTACCCCAGCGACAACCTCATTAGCTGTGGGTGCAACGCGCCAGCTGACCGGTACGGTTAACCCATCGGATGCAACCGATAGGTCCGGCACCTGGACAACTTCAGATGCTACGAAGGCAACAGTTAACAGCACTGGCTTGGTAACGGCGGTTGCAACCGGTTCAGCCACTATTACCTTCACATCAACAGATGGCGGCTTCACTGGCACTACAGCTGTAACGGTTACTGCTTCGTAACCATTCCAAAGGGCTGCATGTCAGCCCTTGATATGTTTATGGAGGAAGAATGATCCCGTTTAAGGAAATTGGCGAATGTATGGTGAGTGCAGGTGAGGTGGATTATTTCTTCAGGCCCTCACTTCTTAACATGACGCGCATCGGCAGTCCGGAGGAAATCGTCCAGGCTTTGTACGACCTACATAACGATGAAGTGACGCCTCTTCTTGAGCGAGCAGTCAAGGCTTACGGCTTGGTTCCTGAATGGCTAATGCAGCACATCAGAAGATCTGACTATGGCAAACGAGCATTGCTATCAGCTATGTCCGTGCTTGAGGCTTGTACTGATAATGACGTGACGCCGCTAACTGGCGAGTTCCTGCCGGCCAAAAGAAAAGGTAGGGCGTTCAAACGTCGATATGGCTTGATGGGTGACTTCGAAATGTTGATTCTGGCCCGCTCACTTATCACTCATGGCGTGATCGGTAAGGCCAAGGTGCGTCAGTTGCAGAAGCATGAGGGCGGCAGTTCTTCAACGGAATTTAATGCTTTCGAGTACATAAGCGCCGCGCGCAATCATTTCGGCGTCTGCAGGGCAGAGGCAGAGCAGCTCACGATGACGGAGTTCCAGATGATGATTTCTACCAAATACCCTGACCAGAAAGGATTCACGCGAGACGAGTATAATCAGGTAGCAGATGACTACCTTGCTCGAAAGGCAAAAAAGCTGGCAAAGGCTAGCTAGCTTGGCCTGGTCTTATCTTGCTTCCATTTGTATAAGTTTCCCTTTAGGATAATTCCTACATTTACTTGTGGGGATAGGGTGTGAAGAAAATTATTACTGCTTCGATTGTGGCTGTTTTATTGGCTGGGTGTGCATCATCAGGAAACAGAACGCTTGAAAAAGAAAACCAGGTCAGCGTTCAATCAAAAATACAAAAAGGCGTGACCAATAAGGCACAGGTGCAATCTAACTTCGGCGACCCGATGGGTGTTACGTTTACTGATGGCGGCAATGAAGTTTGGACATACACTCTCGCTAACGTAAAAATTAATGGCACAACATTTATTCCGTTCTATGGCCTGTTCCATAACGGTTCAAAAGCACACGTTAAGCAGTTGGTGATACTTTTTAAAAATGACATCGTAGAAAAATACACACTGTCAGAGTCAAACACTGAAACAAAATCAGGATGGGCTGACTAATGGAGATAGGGAAATGAAAGGGTTACTAATATCGTTAGCCGCTTTGTCATTGGCTGCGTGCTCAGCGCCGTCAAATAATTGGGTATACCCAACCCCTGTAAGCATCCATCGTGATGATTATGACCTTACTGCCTCCATACCATGTATTGAGGTTTTAGGGCAAAAACAATGTACTGATTTCAATATTCAGGTAAAAAATAAGACCAACAAGGCGATCAAAATAGTTTGGAATGACTCAGCATTGGCGTGGAGTGGGAATTCAAGCCAGTTGCTTCCAGATGGAATTAAATATATTGAAGCAACACAAAGCAAACCAGACACAGTAATCCCTCCAGGCATGACTATTACCAAAATAGTGACTCCTTCCAGTAACGTTTATTTTGATAGTCTGGCCTCGCATTCATGGCAAAAAAGTTGATCACCCCTAACAGCTATAACCTTTACCTGCAAATGGATGTAGGAGGGAAAGAAAAGCAGAGACCTTGCAGATGGATGTTAAGCAAGGTATTTCAAGATAAAAGTCACCCGCTTCGGCGGGTTTTTTATGCCCGGAGAAAAGTGATGGCTGGATCAGTAAATGCTGGCAGCATTGTTTATGAAGTAGATATGGATACTGCAAAGCTGATTGCCGCCCGGCGAGAGGCTGATGCTGCATTGAATGGCATGAGCGGCAGCATGGGCAGGCTTGAGGCAAGTGTTAACCGTACCGAAAGATCAGTAGCTTCCATGGAGGGCACTCTTTCCAGCCTGAGTGGTGTCGCTAAAGGCGTGATTGCAGCCCTGTCGGTTCAGCAGGTCGCACAATATGGAAATGAATGGGTAACAGTAAATAACAAGCTAGCCAACTCCGTGCGTTCGACTGAACAACTTGCTGATGTTACTCAGCGTGTATTCGATATTTCCCAGAATACCATGAGCAGCCTTACCGCCACCGCCACTTTGTATGGACGTCTTGAGAGAGCAACGCGCAGCGCCGGGACAAGTACGCAAGACCTGATCACCCTGACGTCTACTATCAATAAAGGATTAGCTGTATCAGGCGCAACAACCGAAGAAGCCAGCTCTGCGATGACGCAGCTTTCTCAGGCGCTTGCTTCAGGTGTTTTACGGGGTGAGGAATTTAACTCTATTTCGGAGAACGGAAGCCGACTGGCTGTTGCGCTGGCTGATTCACTTGGCGTCACTATCGGGCAATTGCGCGCGATGGCGGCAGAAGGAAAACTCACTACTGAAGTCGTTGTCAACGGCCTGCTTAAGCAGAGCGATGCAATCGCCAAAGAGTTCTCCAACACGGCAACCACTATGGGTCAGGCTTTCACGATCGCCACGAACAACATCACTAAGTTCGTTGGTGAAAGCTCGACGGTTTCGACCGGCATTAAGGCATTCAACTCCAGCATTATTAGTCTGTCGCAGAACCTCGACACGATTGGTGCTGTGCTTGTGACATTGACCGCTGTAATGGGTAGTAGATTCGCTGGCGCGTTGGCAATGGCAACCTCAGCCAAGATTAAAGACACGGCAGCAACGATAGCCTCTGCCAAAGCTTCTGAAGTGGCTGCTAAAGATGCCGAAATTGAGGCTGCCGCAAAACTTCGCCTCGCTAACGTTGAGAAAGCGGCAACCATTCAGGCGCTGATGTTAGCCGAAGGCCGCCTCGCTACTATGCGGAGCACGCAGGCATCTATTGCCGCTGAGGTGCAATTAGCTGAAGCAGAGACCTCATCTATCCGAACCACTATTGCGCAGATTGAATCAGAGAAATTGCTTGAAGCGCAGCGTTTGCGTGCTCAGATTACGGATCAGGGGCGCATTGCTACCGCCACGCGCATGGCTCAATTGCAGCAGGCATCCGCAGCTTTAAATACACGTCTTGCAGCAGCTGAGGCAGCTACTGCTGAGGCCAGAGCCGCAGCTATAGCTTCTGCGGAAGCCTCTGTCAGTTCAGCGCGTCTTGCAGCGGCTGATGCCACTGGTGTGGCTACAGCTGCCAATGGGCGGTATATCGCATCTCAGGAAGCATCTGTGATTGCCACTCGCGCTGCATCAACATCCCTAGGTTTGCTGCGCGGCGCACTAGGTCTGGTCGGCGGCCCCGCAGGGGTAGCCATGCTGGCCGGTGCAGCAATCTTCTATTTCTGGCAGCAATCACAGCAGGCCAAACAGGAAGCAATCTCATTTGCTGATGGCGTAGACCGTCTGACTGGATCGCTAAAAGCAATGAGCAACACTTCATTGCGTGGCACGATCGCAGATGCCAACACAGCATTGCGTGGCCAACAAGATGTTGTGTCAGACCTGAAAGATGAAATTGCCAAATTGACTAAGGAAAGAGATGAGGCTGAGGCATCAGGGAAAAATACGGCACCACAATTGAGCAAGGCAATGGACTACTTCAGCGCGCAGCGCAGTTAACTGATCAAATAAACCAGAAGCAGCGTGACCTTGAGGCAACAGAGAGTAAGCTCGCAAACACCACTAAATTGCGTGATGATGCTCAGGTGACACTAAGCAACAACATGCTTGCGGCGATGGGGATTCACGACAAGCTAATCGAGCGCGGGACGACGCTGGAACGCGTGCAGGGTGCAGTTGCTAAGGCATTTGGAACAACCGCTGATGAAATTAACCGAGCCAATCAGGCCGGTCAGGGTTATAGCCCTAAATCTATGCAGGTTGCCCCGGCTACGCCAAAAGGTGATGAAAATATTCTCGACCTTAAGCAACGTAACGAGTTGTTAAAAATTCAGGGCGAGCGACTCCGCGCTGTTACGAAAGCAGGCATGGAGCAAGCCAAAGTAACCAACAATCCTAATCAAATCGAAGCAGCCAAACGCCTGGCAGGTGAAAATTACGACCTGCAGCAGGCCGAAGATGCTAGAAAGCAGGCGGCGTCCAAGGCTGAGTCTCAGGCAAAAAGCTTTGCTTCTTCAGCAGATTCAGATGCGCAAAAGCTAGACGCTCTTCGGCAGAAGTCAGCTCAGGTAGCCGACTCAACTAAAGAGATGTCACGTGCACAAGCGATTCTGCAGGCGCAGCAGTCATTAAGTAAAAATGCTACTCCAGATATGATCCAGCAAGCTGGTGACTATGCAGCCAAGATATGGGACCAAAATAATGCCCTTAAGCAACAGGCGCAGATAAAACAAGGTAAAAACTTTGCCAATCAGGAGATAGCCGCGGGCCAAGCTTCGGTTAATCCATTGACCGGCGAAACGGCAGATCCAACAGCCATCATTAACCAGCAGGAACAGAAGAAGTTAGCTGCACTGGCTACGTACCAGGAGCTGGATAAGCAAAACACTCAGCTTTATGAGGACGCCAAAACAGCCATTCAGTTACAGGCTTCAAACGCACGACAGCAGATAGCAATGGATGAAGCTCAGAAGCAACAGCAGGCGACATCATCAATTCTGTCTTCTGCCTCGTCTGGGTTTGGCAGCCTTGCCTCAATCATTGAAAACAGCTCTAGCCGCAGCAATGCTGCCTATCAGGTCATGTTTGCTGCCAGTAAGGCTTTTGCTATCGCGCAGTCAACTATGGCGCTCGGGCAGGCCGCTATTCAGGCAATGGCCGATCCTACCGCTTTAACCCCTGCTCAAAAGCTCGCTAACTACGCGCTAATCGCGGGCGCAGGCGCGTCGCTCCTGTCAAACGTAGCCAGCATTTCATACGGCGGCGGGCGCGAGCATGGCGGACCGGTTTCAGCGAGCAGCATGTACCGTGTTGGCGAGGGCGGTAAGCCTGAAATTTATAAAGCCAGTAACGGGAATCAGTACATGATACCGGGCGATAACGGCAGGGTTCTGAGCAACAAAGATCTGGGAAGCAGCGGTGGGGGTGGCAACACAATCCATCAAACCATTCAGGTTAACGGCAACCCCGATGATCGAACATTACAGCTTATTCAGCAGGCCGCCAGCCAAGGCGCTCAGCAAGGAGCAAGAATGGTTGCCAGTGACGTTGCTCAGGGCACTGGCATGGTTTCAAAAGCTCTCAGGAATGGATGGACAACTAAAAGAAGGGCTGGTTAATGGCTATCAAAACCGACATCAATTATCCCCATGAATACCTCCCATTACCCCAGCGCACGGGGCTGGGGTATCAGCCTGTAAGCCCGGTGCACAGAACGAAGCTTACTTCTGGGCGCGCAAGGCAGCGCAGACTATATACATCCACCCCAACTCAGGCCGGCGTGACATGGATCTTCACTGATGTACAGTCGCAGTTATTCGCATCCTGGTTTCGGGACGTCCTGGTGGATTCTACGAAGTGGTTCAATATGCGTATTCGCGCACCAATTGGCCTGGATGATTACGCATGCCGCTTCACTGATATATATCAGGGTCCGACTCTTGTCGGATTTGGTAGGTGGCAATTTACAGCCACGCTGGAGTTGTGGGAGCGACCAATACTTCCACCTGGATGGGGAGAATTCCCAGATTTGATAGCGGGGCAAAGCATTATTGATCTCGCAATGAATCGGGAGTGGCCTGAAGCATGACAGTTCTGAACAGGCTTTATGCCTCATCCGGTTCTGAAGTCATCATTGAAACTCTGGAGATATCGGTTGGTGCGCAAACCTACTGGCTTACCAGAGGCTATGAAGACATAACCGTAACTATTGAAGACGGTTCCAGCAGAACATTTACAGCTTGCGGGATAGATATCGCTTTGCCAGCCAGAAATGCTGACGGCACTCAGGATTTGAAATTTGCTATCAGTAACGTGGAAGGCATCGTTTCTACCGCTATCAGAAGCGCCCTGAGCGAACTCAGCTCAGCTTCCTTAACATATCGCTGCTACGTGTCAGACGACCTGAGTGCGCCAGCCATGACGCCATATACGCTCGCGATAAAGTCAGGCTTCTGGACAGCGACTGAGGTTCAGATAACGGCGGGTTACATGAATGTCCTCGATACTGCCTGGCCTCGCTTTCGCTACACGCTTCCTTTCGCCCCCGGACTGCGCTACATCGCATAAGGAAATCCATGCTCAATATCGATAAGTACCTTTCTGTCACCTGGCAGATGGGCGGGCGAGTGTTTCCGGTTCTTGACTGCTACGGCATCGTTCATGAAGTACGCCGTGACCTTGGTTTGCCGGAGTGGCCTGCTTTCGAAGGGGTAATCAAGGAAGGCTCGGAGATGAATAATGCGTGCGAGGGATTTATGGGCAACGTGAAGCAATGTCAGCCATGCGAGGGCGCGGTTGCTGCCTGTTACAAGGGGCAGTTAATCAGCCATCTTGGTGTGGTTGTCAGGCTGAATGGCATCCTGCAGGTCATTGAATCGAATCCCAGGAAAAACGTAACCATCCTGCCTCTGCGTCGCTTTGAGCGCCAGTATGCGAAAGTGGAGTATTACCAGTGACTATCCGCATTTATCCTTCAAGGCTTCCCGGTGAGCCGCTGGAAAAGCATGAGCATAAAGAGCTGACCATTGAACGCTGGTTATGTGAAAACGTGACCGGATATCGAAATGACATTGTGCAGCCAATATCGGTTGATGTGGATGGCTCTGGGATTGAGCCGGAACGCTGGAAGGATTGCATTATTACACCTGAAAGCGATGTGCGCATTTACCCTGTGCCGGGCGAGGGTGTGTCAGCAGCGGTAATCATCGCATGGGTTTCGGTGGCGATCGCCGTTGCATCGGCGGCTTACTCCATCTATATGATGAGCAACCTAGATACCGGAACCAGCAATCAGCTGACCGGTGACTCTCTGGACCTGAACCCGGCCAAAGCGAACAGTGTCAGCCTGGGCGATCCGATTCGCGAGGTTTTTGGTAAGTATCGCGTTTACCCTGACTATCTGGTTCAGCCTGTTTCCCGCTTTGATTCATCAGACCCGGAAATCTATCGTACAAGCATGCTGCTCTGTATCGGGGTGGGTAACTTCTCTATTCCAGCTTCAGCTGTGCGCATCGGTTCCACGCCGGTAGCAAGCTTTGGCGATGATGTGAGTTACACGATTTATCAGCCCGGCGTGGATGTGTCCAGCGACTCCCGTTCAGAAAACTGGTGGTCATCTACTGAGGTTGGTGGCACGTCCAGCGGCTCTGGCCTTGATACAAACTCAACCGCACCGGACAGCATCTATGTTAACTCTGATGCGATCCTGTTTGACGGCAATACCATCACGCTGATTGGCGTAGATAACGAAAACGATGACGACGATGATGATTCGGACGACCTGAGCGTACCAAGTTCATGGTTGGAGGGTACGGTGATTACCGTAGTCGCGCCTGACAGCTACGTTATCAGCACGGCTGAAGGTTACAGTGTCATTTATGGTGACTTTGATGAGCTTGCACCTGTAGTCGGAATGCCGGTCACGCTGACTTACAACGACCTGAGCTATAACCTGTTCATTGCCTCTTATGCGGAAGAGGTTGAGCCAGTTCCCGGCGTCGGTGGAAGCGCAGCAAGCATTACCGCAAGTGCCGCACCAGCGACCTACGACTTCACCACCAGTAGTTACTCATTCACAATTACATGGCAGGGCTTTACCTACACGGTAAGCCTCGTCACCAATTACGTGAACATGAGTGGCCTGGTAGACGCCATTACGGATGCCCTGACCGGATCGGGATTAGTCGCTGTAGACAGCTCAGGCAAGGTTGTTATTCAGGAAGAGTCCAGCCCGTACTCAGGCGACACTATCGTTAACTCAACACTGCCAGCAGCAGTATTCGGTGACAGCCCTGTGAATGCGCCGGGAACGGCATCCAGCGGCGGCGCGGCAGGCGTTCAGGCTCACATTACGCTTGCATACTCATCCGCATCAGGAAAGGCATTCAGTGGTATTCCAGTCGGCACTGAGCGCCTGTCCATAATGTATGGCACAGGCCAGTTCGTTATCACGGCAGTTGATGACACAACCATCAGCGTAAACCGCCTGAAAATCATCACCGACCCTGTAACGGGACTGGAGACAACCGAGGTTGATACGGACTGGCCCGGGTTCAACAGCCGTACTGTTCTCGATGCTTCTGTCTCTGGCGACAACGATGCGGAGAACTGGCTGGGTCCGTTTCTGGCATGCCCGGATGGTGAGACGACGACTGTTATCGAAAATAACTTCATCTTCCCTAACGGTCATATCCAGTACAAAAACAACGGCGATTCGCAGTCGCACAATGTTCATGTCTTGGTGCAGTACCGCAACGCGGCAACCGGGGAGCATGGAGTCAGGTTGCATATGATTTCAAAGGCAGGACGGCAAACGGCCACGGCTACACGAAGCGCATCAGCGGGCTTGAGGCAGCGCAGTATGAAGTTCGTGTGCGCCGCACAACCAAGATTGGCGGGGCCAAGACAGTAAATAACCTTTACTGGCAGGCTTTACGCTCCCGCCTGGCTAAGCGGCCATCCAGCTATGCTGACGTGACCACGATTGCGCTGACAATCCGCACCGGCAACCGTCTGGCATCTCAGTCTGACCGTCGCGTAAACGTTGAAGCAACCCGGCTCTATGATGGTTATTCCTCACGAACCATCAGCGGGGCGCTAATGCACGTTATGTCCAGTCTCGGGATGGATAACATCGATGCAGACACCATTTCCGCCGTGGAAAGCACGTACTGGACTCCACGCGGGGAGACCTTCGATTATGAGGCAAACGACAGCAGTTCATCGGCTCTGGATATTCTGCAAAAGATAACCAATGCGGGGATGAGCTATTTCCTTCTCTCTGACGGGCTGGCTTCAGTTGGACGTGAAGGCGTGAAAAACTGGACGGGTGTCATCAGCCCGCAGGAAACAACAGAAGCGTTGCAAACCGCTTTCTCCGCACCATCGCAGGATGATTATGACGGCGTGGATGTGACGTATATCAACGGCACTACTTGGGCTGAAGAGACTGTGCAGTGCCGCACGACTGATAACCCGACGCCATCAAAGGTGGAAAGTTACACGCTGGACGGGGTGCTTGGTGAAGACCGGGCCTACCGCATTGGCATGCGCCGCCTGATGAAGTACCGGCAACAGCGCCTGACATTCACGACCAGCACTGAAATGGATGCACTCTGCTACAACTACGGCGACCGTCTGGTGCTTACGGATGATATCCCCGGCAGCAATACGATTAGCTGCCTGGTGAATGACGCATCGCTTTCTGGCTCCACCCTGACTCTGGAAGTGAGCGAGCCGCTTGACTGGACGTTCAGCAACCCTCGCGTATTGCTGCGATTACAGGATGGTTCAGCAACGCCGTTAATCACGCCAGCGCGAGTAGATGATTACACGCTGACTGTGCCGCTGACCAGTTCGCTTAACTATGACGAATGGATAATGGATGACCCGGCAGTCGAACCGCCGCGCCTGATTTTCTGCTCTTCTGAGCAGGTCGGGTACGACGCCATTGTTACCGAGATAGCACCATCCTCTGACGGAACATGCCAGGTCACAGCATCTGAGTATAAATCCACTTTCTACGACTATGACGACGCCACTTACCCCGGCGATGTAGCCTGAATTCATACCCGCTCCGGCGGGTTTTCTTTTATGAGGCCCGTATGACCACATACAAGACCGGCAACCCGCTGGGGTCTGCTGCTGCAAAAGATTTGTTCGATAATGCGCAGAACCTTGATACCGCCGTTAATAGCAATGACAAAACATGGATTGACAGATTCGGGCGAACCCGCCGTACTATGGCCGGCATCGATTACGATGCTAACCAGGCGATGCTGAAGTATGGGTATATCACGAAGAAGTCTTTTGAGCTGGGCGCTACCCTCGACACTCCTAACACTGTTCTCCAGTGGGAAAGCGATGGCGAGTTCTATCGCTGGGACGGAGACTGGTCGGCACCCAAAGTAGTGCCCGCCGGTTCGACACCTGATGCAACTGGCGGTATTGGTACGGGTAAATGGGTTGGTGTGGGTGATGCTGCGCTCCGCGGCGAAATAACTGCTGAAAGCGGGGCGTTCTTGATAGGCCGGCCAGGCGGAGGAACGGTAGCCGATACGATGCCTGCCAAAGCAGATATCACGCTTAACGTTCCTGATGACTTTTCTTCGCTTTCGGAAGCATTGATGTTTCTGCATGATCGCCGCTTCCCGGATTATGCTGTTACCATCAATGTCGCCGCAGGCATTTACACAGAATCAGCAACGCTACCGACGGCGCATATCGACGGCGAAAATATCGCAATTATTGGTGCGCATGACACTCTCAGCATCACATCTATCTCATCTGTAACCGGAGCAACATTTTCAGTCAAGCACTGGGATGGCGTAACGAAAAACCTCAACTATCAGACGGTCACCGGCACGGCATCTGGTGAAGTACCCGCAGTAGGCGAATTTATTCTCATTCAGTCTGCGTCAGGTGCAGACACTGCTGAGTACCACCTTGGCGCATGGGAAGTGACCGCTGTATCTGGCAATCAGGTTACATGGATCACAACACTTAATGCCGCGCCACCTTCAGGAGCGGTTACGTTGTCAGGCAGGATCCTGCGGACAGTGATCACATTTCTGGATGGAGCCAAAGGGCCGACTGCCATTCAGGTTGAAAACTCCCTGTCTCTTGGTCTGGTAGATGGCATGGCTATTGTTGGTGCCGCAGCCCCCGTAGCCATCGGTAACCGCGGACCGGCTAATTATGACGTTTACGGCGGAGAAGGCGGAAATACCGGCGTGGTCGCGCGCGATGGCGGCGTGCTTAATCTCGGCTCAAACATTGGCGTCAGTGGATTCTCAGGGTCTAACGTTTATGCGAACCGCAGCGGAACCATTGTCGCAGGCACTGGCGCAGCGTCGAGTAATTCAGCGCGAAATGGTTGGGGTGCAGCATCCGCTGTGATTCAGTGCGCTTCCTGCATTGCATCCGGCAACCTTATCGACGGCATTATTGCCCAGGACACCGCTTTTACATTCGCTACGGTATCCCGCTCATACGGCAACCATCGCCACGCATATATAGCTGCTGCCGGGGCATCCCTAAACATGACAAGCTCCATTGGTCGGGGTTGTATAGGCAGCGGGATGGAGAACATCAACTCTCAGGTGCTGGCTAATGGCTCGGTCCTGACTAACAATACCGGCCCTGCTATAAACAATACGGGCGGCGTCATCCGCGCACCATCCTGCGACCTCAGAAACAATGGCGGCGTATCGACCGGGTTGAATGGCTCCACCAACATTACAAGCAGTAACCTTGATGGCGTGGCAGTTACTGCCATCTCAAACGGGTTCATTGATGTCACGGGTTATAGCGGCACCCCGACGCTGTCGCCGGTGGTAAACCATTACTCTATCTTTGGCGGATTTATTGCTAATGGTACGGCGCAGACCTTTATAGGATTCAGCCCGAACGGCACCAGTTCAGCCATGCGCCTGTCAGCCACAAATCACGTGTGGATAGGAACGGCTGCGGACCTGGCAGGTTTGTCGGGCGCGAGACTCCACTGCAACGGGCCTGCAGTGTTCGGCGGCGACATTTACCCTTCCGTCGATGCGACCAACAATGTTGGTTCAGCCTCGCTGCGCATGAATATCGGCTTCTTTGCCGGAGGAACACAATCCAGCTCGGATGCCAGGCTGAAAACCGAAGTCAGGGCAATGACAGACGCGGAGATATCCGCAGCGAAAAAATTGCCGACACTTTGGGATTCTGGCAATGGCTGGATGATGAGCAGAAAAGGGAGCGCGCCGGTACAACTGTGCAGTCAGTTATCAGCATCATGGAAGCCGAAGGTCTGGACTGGACGAAATACGGTTTTATCGGATATGACAAATGGGATGATGTTTATGAGCCGGTTGTGCGAGAACTGCCGGACGGAACGACAGAAGAAACGGGGGAAACGAAGTTGGTCAAAGCGGCTGGAGACCTTTACCAGTTTCGCGACCAGGAGTTAGACCGCTTTATCATGCGCGGTCTGGCTCAGCGAATCAGCGATATCGAGGCGAAACTATCCGCTTAGTAATACTCACCAATTCTCCGGCCGCCGACCTGACAATCAGGCAGGCGGCTAAAACCACCAGGACTAACAAAGTAAGCAACGCCCACATACAGACCTCGCAAGAAAAAAGCCCGGCGACCGGGCAATGATTCAACCGTTCCTGTCTGAGCAGGCTGCGGGGTGAATGTCTGAATTCTAGCCAATCATCCTGAGCCTGCAAATTATTTTCCCTTTAGCATCAATCACTTCTCCTGCATGTTCGCCGTCTCGCTTGATCAAAATCTCAGTTATAAATTACTGTATATATATACAGTTATTTTGAAAGGGATTTATCATGGCTCGTCGTTACGAGATAGAGAACGCACTCAGAAGCGCCATCAAGAAAGCGCCCAATGGCAAAACTATCGTCACAACGCAGGATTTTGTCGCCGAACTTGAAAAGGTGAGCTGGCACTGGTCGCACGCAGAGGCGAACGCCTGGATAAGGTCTCGCACGACCTGCTTCCGCGATATCTCGACAGAAGAGGGCGAAGCAAAGACGTGGTTCATGTTCAACCCGAACGGGGGACTTTGACATGGGCTTCGTATCGCCAGCGCAGGATTATGTTGAGCATCGCCTCGACCTCAACGATTTGCTTATTCAAAATCCCACCAACACGTTCCGCGTCGACACGCCGGAAGGTTTCGTTCTGGTCGACTCAGTAGCCCGGATTAAGCCGGGCGATATGATTGCCTATCAGCACCTCGGCTATCCCATGATGGGGAAGATGTACACGCAGGCAATTATCACGCCGGATGGCGAAGCAATAGAAGGCGAGGCGCTGGAAGATGTGATTGTGCTGGGAAAGGTGACGTGTGAAGTGCTGTTCATGCACGATGATACGAGGCCGTTTTAGTTGGGACACATTTGGGACACGCAAGGGCTATTAGCTGCGAGCGTGGGGCATGTATGGGGCAAAAAATTACCGCAAAACGATGTTACTACCTGCTTCGTAGTGAGTCGCTTTGCGGTAAGCATCTGCTTTAACCGTACTTAAATCCAACTTCCTGCAACTTCCTTTTTCTACTAAGCCTCATCGAAAGCGAGCAGTAGTGGAAATACGTTTGCATTACGCTGCTGACGTCATTATCAAAATTACCAAATGATTTCATCAGCCAGGCAATAGCGGCGTTGCGAGCCGAGTGCGCATATTCAGACTGTGCGACGTGGCGATCATAGTTAATGTCAGGCTGCTGGCTGAGCTGTCGCACCATTTCCAGCATGCGCTGGCGCGGTGCGGTCAGGCGCGTTTCCAGCAGGTCACAAATCACCAGTGCACCGGCATTAATGAACGGGTTACGCGGCTTGCCATGTTCCAGTTCCAACTGAACCAGAGAGTTAAAAGGCTGACCGGAAGGCTCTTTGCCAACGCGCAGCCAAATTTCCTGCTCTTCATAGCGGGTTAGGGCTACGGTGAGTGAAAGTGCTTTTGAGATCGACTGAACAGAGAAACGGGTATCCGCGTCGCCTGCCTGGTAAAGCGCGCCATCAGGCGTACAAACCGCAATGGCTAAATAATCGGGCGAGACCTCTGCCAGAGCGGGTATATAACTGGCTACGCTTCCCTTTTTAGTCAATGGACGAACCTGCTCAAGAATTTCTGTAAGCAAGGCATTACTCAGTTCAGACACGCACGCTTCTCCCTCATTGTTAATGGGGCAAAATGATGAGCGTAGCTATTCAGGATAGCAATCCCGGTAAGGGTAAATTTTCGATTAAATTCATCACGGTGAGACACCATAATGTTAAACAATATTCTGACTAACTTTCCACGCGCCGCACTCAGTGCAGAGCAGGAAACATTTGAGGATCTGCTCCGTCATCCTGATCTGCGCATTGAACGCATTATTTCCAGCGGACAAGCCAGTCCGCCAGACTTCTGGTACTGCCAGCCGCAGGCTGAATGGGTGATGGTGGTGCAGGGCGCAGCAGGTTTACAACTGGAAAATGAGCCGCAGGAACGGGTGTTGCGTGCCGGGGACTTCCTCAATATTCCGGCAGCGTGTCGTCATCGGGTCAACTGGACCAGCCCGGAAGAAGCCACCGTTTGGCTGGCGGTGCATTATGCCTTTCCTGTTGAGGAGCAGGGTTAATTTCACCTGTTCAGTAAAATCCCGAGACGATTAAGGCTGGGGGATCGGAGGCGAAATGCGGTAACCTCTGGATTTCTTTTGCTTTGTCAGACGCGATTACGCGAAATTATTGAGGTTTGGCATGTTTTCTCACTCTGCTTCTGCTGAGCCAGGCGCCGCTGTTCGGGCTGGTCGTCTGCAACTTCTTCAACGCCTGATTCACCGTGACAAAACACCGGTTGCGATTTTGTTTCTTGCTGCGCTGGTCGGCATTCTCACAGGCCTGGTGGCAGTTGCCTTTGATAAAGCCGTTAACTGGGTGATTGATCAGCGCCTGAGCGGATTAGCAAATCTCGGCGAGCCTGGGCTTCTCTATGGCGTATGCGCTTTCTTCGCCTCTGCATTTTTAGCCGCGATTGGCTACTTTTTAGTGCGCCGCTTTGCGCCTGAAGCAGGGGGATCGGGGATCCCGGAAATCGAAGGGGCGCTGGAAGAGCTGCGCCCGGTACGCTGGTGGCGCGTGTTACCGGTGAAGTTTTTTGGCGGGTTAGGTGCGCTGGGATCGGGGATGGTGTTAGGGCGGGAAGGCCCAACGGTGCAAATTGGCGGCAATCTGGGACGCATGTGCCTGGATATCTTCCGTATACGTTCGTCCGAATCACGGCATACCATTTTGGCAACCGGCGCAGCAGCCGGGTTATCAGCTGCCTTTAACGCGCCGCTGGCAGGCATTTTGTTCATCATTGAGGAGATGCGGCCCCAGTTCCGCTACAGCTTGATTTCAATCAAGGCCGTGTTCGTCGGGGTGATTATGTCGAGCATTGTGTTTCGCCTGCTAATTGGCAACGAAGCCATTATCAATATTGGCGTGTTAAAAGACGCACCGACGCAAACATTATGGCTTTACCTGGTGCTTGGCATTATCTTTGGCGGCTGTGGTGTCGCGTTTAACCGGTTGATTTTTGCCATGCAGGATCTGTTTCAGAAACTGCATAAAGGGCGCATAACGCGCTGGGTTATTGGCGGAGCCTTGTTAGGGGATTGTGTGGCGTATTGGGCATGGTGGTGCCGCAGGCTGTCAACGGCGGCATTAGTCTGATCCCCGATTTTTCAGCCGGGAACTATACGGCGATGGCGCTGTTTTTACTGTTCGCGCTGCGCGTTGTTATTACACTGGCCTGCTTTGCTTCCGGTGCGCCTGGCGGTATTTTTGCGCCCATGCTTACGCTCGGCACGCTATTTGGCACCTGCTTTGGTCAAATTTGTGCAGTGCTGTTTCCGCACTATCAGCTGGAAGCCGCCACTTTTGCGGTGGCGGGAATGGGGGCACTGTTTGCCGCATCGGTGCGTGCGCCCCTGACCGGAATTGTGCTGGTGCTGGAAATGACCAACAATTATCAACTCATCCTGCCAATGATTATTACCTGCCTTGGCGCAACGCTGGCAGCGCAATTCTTTGGCGGTACGCCGCTTTACTCATCCTTGCTGGCGCGCACGCTGGCAAAAGAGCAAAAGATCGATCCCGATGCGGTGGTGAAAAACTAGATCTGCTTCGCGCTGCCTGCCAGCGGCGCGAGCAACATCTGGATAAAACTCAGCCCCACCAGCACCGTGAACGGCACTGTCCAGTTGCCGCTCTGGTCATGCAAAACACCAAAAAACAGCGGACCGAGCGCCGCTAAACCGTAACCCACACATTGGGCCATGCCGGATAACTGTGACGCCTGACGATGATGTCGGGCGCGCAGATTAAATAGCGACAGGCATAACACCAGTGACGCACCGGCGCCTAATCCAGCCAGCGACAGCCAGATAATGGCCAGTCGTGGCTGAATCAGTAATCCCAGCATGCCGAGGAAAATGGCCGATGAAGCAATGAAAGCAGTTAGCCTGGCGTCACGCACTTTCCTGAGCACTACCATGCAACCTAAGTTGGCAATGATCGCCACAGCCTGATACCAAAACAGCAACCAGCCTGCCTGAGCCTGACTAAAACCATTGGTTTGTGCGTACGGCGTGAACCAGTCAATCAAGGTGTAAAACGCCAGCGATTGCAGCGACATAAAGAGGGCCACTTGCCAGCCAGTCAGGGTTCGCCAGGGATTGCGTGTCGGCACTGGCTGAGCCGTTGGCGCTTTCGCCTGTTGGCGGCGATGTCGCAGCAGCGGTAACCAGGCGATCAGGGCAATAATACCCGGCACCGCCCATACGCCAAGTGATAATCGCCATCCAGCCTCCGACAATTGCGTCAGCGGTACGGCAATGCCCGATGCCAGACTGGCGGTAATCGACATGGTGGCGGCATACAGCCCAATATATTTGGCGGTGTGATCGGTGAAATCGCGTTTTATGAGCGGCGGAAGCAACACATTTGCTGCTGCAATACCTGCACTCAGCATGAGCGTGCCTGACCACAGCGCGGTTTCACTATTGCTCCAGCGAATTATTGTGCCAAAAGTGATCAGGGCTATTGCACCCCAAAGGCTGCGCTCCAGACCAATGCGATTGCCGAGCCCGGCTGCGACGGGTGCCAGAGCAGCAAATAAAATCAACGGAATAAAATTGAATAAACCCGCTGCGCTGGCGCTGAGGCCAAAGGTGAGGCGGATGTTTTCCAGCACTGGGCCCACCGCGGTAATGGGGGCACGCAGATTGGCGGCGGTTAGCAGCAAAACAAAAAGGAAAAATCCGGAACCAGAAATAAAAGAGGAATTTTTAGAAACGTGTTGAACAGGCGTCATTGTACACATCATCAAGTGCAGTGATCTGCAGGTGGTGCGTTGGTTGACGTTAACGCTTACGCATCAGAAATGATGTCTGCGCGCTACTCTAATGTTTGATTTAAACGGTGTAAAGTTTTGATAACCATTATGAACTCAGAACGGCTGCCCAGCGCAGTCAAAACAGGGACTGAAAAAAGCGTGAAGCGGCTATTTTAGTCAAGGCCGGTGCCAGCAATCTGTCACCGGTTGACAGTGTCAGCGACAACGTGTGAAACCGTTAATCAGTGAAATTCCGGCTCAGGAAAATGGCCGCAATCATTTTGACTGCTGGCCGTATTTGGCTGACACGTTTGTTGACGTGTTTCGTCTTTTTGCACCGGTTTTTCCGGTCCCCAGGGAGAGCTACTACAGGCAGTTAAAACGGTGGTAAGCAATAACGGGATGAAAAAACGCATATCCGCTCCTTGACAGGTTTTTAGGCGAGCAAACAAACGTCGATGGTCAGTAAAGCATCCAGCAGACCAGAGGCGTATCGCTTAAGTGTGGTCTGTGAGTTAAAAATGTCAATTAAAACAGGGCAAACATCAGGGCAACCGGAAAGCTCATTGGCCAGGTCGCGCCAACCAAAAATGCACTCAGTAATTTAATACTTAATTTGTCTTTGGCGATAAAGAAGGTAATGAGTGCAGCGATGAAAGCGACAACAGCATAAAAAACCAGCATGTGTTGATAAAGCGTCATTCATTTCTCCGCAGCGTTAATAAGGTTTTCGCCGCGCATAATGCGAAATTTTGTGATCCAGATCAAGTGAAAAGCACCTGTCTGCCTGCCCTTTATTAACCACGCCAGACCATAAATACTGACTGGCTTAGCGCCTGCTTTTTCAGGCGATTTCAGCCTGAAATAGTGACAGCGAACAGCTGAAAAAGCCTGATATCGCTGGGTTAACGTCAGGGCAAACGCCTGGCGAACATTTCACGAAATTGCCGTGAAAAAGCTTTAAGCCGTAACGATAATTTTATCTCTCTTGCTGTGATTTACGGCTTCAGGTGGGAACGTCGAATACGCAATTCTCCCTGTTGCCACGCGTTGTCTGCTGCGGTTTGATGATCTATCAGACGGTTAATTGCCTCTGCCATGAGTTTGTCCAGACGCTGATTGTAGGTCGTAAGTTGCCAGCCCGGCGCAGCAGCCTCATCAATGTCATCGAAGCCCACCACGGCAATTCGTGTTGGTGGTGCGGTTTCACGTTGCGCTTCCAGCGCACCAAGCGCCAGAATGTCATTTTCACAAAACAGGGCGTCAATGCGTTCACTGGCTGGCGTTGCGACAAGGTAATTCTGCATGGCCCGGTAGCCTAACTGACGATCGTAGTGATCGGCGCTCAGAACAGTATCCAATGAAAAACCCTGCGCCTGTAATTCGTCGGCAAAACCTTCTTTGCGCTGGACAAAACCCTCAGCCGAGCTTGGCCCCTGCATATAACCGAAGCGTTGATGCCCCTGTTGCACCAGCAAACGCGCCATGACGCGACCCGCCTGATAACCATTGATCGTGACCACATCAAGATCTTTCCCAACCGTATTACGGCAAACCTGGACCAGCGGAACGTGATGCATATCTTCAGCAATGGCGATCAGCTCTTTGGTCAACGCGGTCGCCAGGAACAGAATGCCGTCAACCTGCAACTGATCGGCCAGAGACATGACTGAACGATAATTTTCACCGGTAATGTTCAGCATTAACGCCATGTAACCTCGTGCCTGGAGCTGGCGCGTCACTTCATCCAGCATCATCATGGAGTGTGGGTTTTTCAATTCGTCCATGACCACGCCGATAATACAGGTACGTTTTTTCGATAAGCTGCGCGCCAGCAAATTAGGCCGATAATCAAGCTCTTTGGCGACGGCTAACACTCTTTCTCGCGCTTTGTCTGAGATCGACGCGCCGGGCGTAAAAGCACGCGACACGGTCCATTTTGATACGCCTGCTTTAGCGGCGACATCGCTGGCGGTCGCTTTGTCGCGTTTACTTATTGCTTTGGTCATCTGCCTGCGTCCGAAGTTTTAATGAATATATTCAGCATTGAACGTGAAACGCTGGCGATAATAAACCGTTGTCATGATTGCCGTTTAACACGTTTTTCTCCTTAACATGCGGCGAGTATGTGTGATTTTTGCACCCGACTGCAAATCATTTTGCAATCGGGTGCAAAAAGAGGTTGTTTTGTGATCGGGTTGGTTTTTTTGATACTTCATCAATTGACTATTTTTTTGCCTGCGCCACATTCCTCTCTGCCTCACCCAGGAAGCGGGTGAACAGCGGTGTCGATGAGGGCAATTTTTTGGATTTCTTTGCACCCGGTTGCAAAAAGGGGTGTGACAACGCTGGGGCTGTTTTACTGAGCGGCAGGCGTTATCGACATGCGCGTGTCAGAGGCTGCGCAGGCAGTTGTGATGTCGCCATCCCGCGTAGCGGAATGAATTTCAGTTCTTACCCTACAGGATCCGATAATGAACAGAATGTTTCGTTTAATGCTGTTAATGGTGATGGCGTTCGCTGTCAGCGTGCAGGCCAAAACCTACCAGGTAGGGGTTGCGTTAGCCAACTTCGACCTAAATTTCGTCTCGATTTTGCGTACGCAAATGGTTCAGGAACTCAATACGCAAGGACTCAAAGGCCAGTTTTCTGATGCGAAAGGTGATGTCGCGCTGCAGGCGCAGCAGGTGGATGATTTTATCAATCAAGGTGTCGACGCCATTATCCTTAACCCGGTTGATACGCAGGGTGTGCAGTCCATGATCAATGCCGCCCGGCAAGCCAGTATTCCGTTGATTTTTGTTAACCGTAAACCCGAAGTTAAACTCAGCGGTGCCATGGCATACGTCGGCTCGGACTCGGCGTTAAGCGGCAAACTGCAAATGGAAGCACTGGCTAAACGCATGAACTATCGCGGCAACATCGCCATTTTAATGGGCGCACTTTCCAACGAAGAAGCCCGTGAACGCACTCGCGCCGTCGAAGAGATCATCGCTCAGCACAAGGATATGAAGGTTGTCGAGAAACAAACCGCGAAGTGGCAGCGCAATGAAGCCGTCGATGTCGTTTCCGCCTGGTTATTAAACGGTACGCCCATTGACGCCATTGTCGCGAACAATGATGAGATGGCGATTGGTGCCATCATGGCGCTGAATCAGGCGAAGAACAAAGATGTGCTGGTTGCGGGCATTGACGGAACCCCGGATGGGTTGCAATTCATAAAAAATGGCGAGATGGCGGTGACGATTTTTCAGGATGCAAAAGGGCAGGCAACAGGTGCGGTAAAGGTTGCACGTGAGATGCTGGATAAACAAAAAACTGAGGTTTACAACTGGATCCCATACGAGACGGTGACGCAAGAAAACTACACCAAATTTACTCAGCTCAACCAAAAATAAACTTTTTTACCCTACGAATGCACCCGAGTGCAAAATAAGGAGTGATGATGTTAAACGGTGAAAAACAGATCCCGCGTCCTTTACGCTGGGCCATGATTGGCGGCGGTCGCCTGAGTCAGGTGGGTTATAAACATCGTTCCGGCGCGTTACGTGACAATACGGCTTATCAACTGGTGGCGGGTGCGTTTGATACAGATGCTGAACGTGGCCGCGATTTTGGTATCAATCTCGGCTTAGCCCCTGAGCGTTGCTATGACAATTACCAGCAACTTTTAGCTGAAGAAGCAAAGCGTGAAGAGGGTACAGAAGTTGTTACGATAGCAACGCCGAACGGCACCCATTTTGAGATCACGCGGGCCGCACTGAATGCCGGTCTTCATGTGATATGCGAAAAGCCGCTGTTTTTCACCACAGCTGAAGCGCAGGAAATCAAAAGCCTGGCTGAATCGAAGGGGCTGATTGTTGGCGTAACCTATGGTTTTTCGGGCCATCCCTTACTCATGCAAATGCGCGCCATGATTGCCAAAGGCGAGATTGGCGATGTGCGCATGGTTGAATTGCAATATACCCACGGATTCAATGCAAACGACAGTGTCGACAAGTTCAGCGAGGCTCAAAAATGGCGGGTTGATCCAAACATTGCCGGCCCTAGTTTTGTTCTTGGCGATATCTCAACGCATACCTTTTATATCTCACAGCTTGTGCTGCCAGATCTCCCCATTAAAAGCCTGCTCTGCGATCGGCAAAGCTTCATTCCGTCTCGCGCACCGCTGGAAGATAACGCCATGGTGCTGATGCACTACGAAAGCGGTGCGGTGGGGCGCATGTGGGCATCGGCGATCAATGCCGGATCGATGGACAGCCAGAGTATTCGGGTTATCGGTTCCCGCGCCAGCCTCGAATGGAGCGACGCCACTCCCGGTGAGTTGAAATATGAAGTGCAGGGCCAGCCCAACCAGACGATGCATCACGGTATGCCTTACCTCGACGAAAGTGCGCTGGCAGATGAACGGCTTGGCGCATTACATACCGAGGGCCTGGCTGAGTCCTGGGCCAATATCTATCTCAAATTTGCCATTGCAATAAGTGCCCGCCAGCGTGGTGACAGTGAAACGCTAAATTCCCTGATCTATCCCGATATTAATGCCGGGCTGGAAGGGGTGCGTTGGATTGAAAACTGTGTGCGTTCTGCGAATAGCGGCGCAAGCTGGGTTAACTACGAGTAAGGAAACGCCATGAAGCTCTCTTTTGTACAGACAGTTTAGGTCACCTGCCGTTTGAACAGATGTTAGATAAACTCCTCGAATCCGGCGTGACGGGGTAGAAATGACAACCGGAGGCTGGTCATCCGCGCCGCATGTGCCAACGGCTGCGCTGCTGGAAAGCGCCAGCAAACGGCAGCAGTTTTTGCAGGCGATTGAAAGCCGCGGCATGTCGATTGCAGCACTTAACGTATCAGGCAATCCCCTTGATCCGGGTGAGCTGGGTCAACGGCATAAGCAGGATACGGAAGATACCCTCATGCTGGCGGGTCAGCTTGGCGTAAAGAAAATTGTTATGATGAGCGGATTGCCACCTGCCAGCCCGCACGACACCATCCCCAACTGGATCACGTCTACCGTAAGCTGGCCACCCACGCTTAAAAACTGCCTCGATTATCAATGGAATGAAGTCGCCATTCCTTACTGGCACGCTTTGGTTGAACGCGCCCGCAGCCAGGGCGTGGAAAAGTTTGCGCTGGAAAACTTCAGCTCAATGCTGGTGTGGAATCCCGAAACGCTTTTTCGTCTGCGTAATGCGGTAGGGCCGATGGTGGGATTAAACCTTGATCCGAGCCATTTGATCTGGATGGGCGGCGATCCCATAGCGGCTGCCCGTGCGCTGGGGCCTGCCATTCATCATGTTCACGGTAAGGATGTGCGGCTGGAGCGCGGGCTGGTGGAGATTAATGGCCTGCTGGAAACCAAACCGATTGAGGATGTGGCTAACCGGACCTGGAATTATGTTGCGGTGGGATGCGGTCAGGATCTGCAATGGTGGAAAGCGTTTTTCTCTGTGGTGCGCATGATGGGCTATAACGACTGGGTATCACTGGAGATGGAAGATCTGACCATGTCGGTCGACGCGGGCGTGGCGTCATCCATTGCGGCATTACAACAAACGATCAGTCAGTAAATTAACAGTGCGCCTGCGGGCGCGCTGTTAAGCAGCGGTAAGGGCTTTCACTTTCTTTTTACAAGCCTGCGTGGATCTGTGCATGTCCCGCCTCGTCAGGCGGGACAGCTAACATCAAGCTTGCGGCTCAAGCTCGGTTTTGATCCAGCCTGGCTCACGTTTATCAAACGCTTCATAAGCATCAATCACATTGCTCATCGGCTCTACGTTAGTCAGGACTTTCACCGGATCGATCACGCCACTGCGTGTTAATTCCAGCAGATGCGGAATAAGGGTGTGGTGATTACAGTTACCCATCTTCATGGTCAGGTTCTTATTCATTGCCTGACCAATAGGGAAGGTCTCCGCAGCAGGGGGATAAACACCAATAATGCTCAGGCGGCCCGCTTTTTTCAGGCTTGAAATTGCCCACTCCAGCGCCTGAGTTGGCGCATCACCCGGCACCCAGTTGCCGTTCTGTGGGTTGGTTTCCGGTGCCACCTGCTGCACTTCCTGTTCGAATTTATCCGCTTTTTGCTCAGCTTCTTCACTGGCAGGACCATGATGCGCATGCTGGCTGTCAACGCCGACTGCATCAATAGCGCAGTCCGCACCGGTGCCACCGGTTAATTTTTTGATGGCAGACACCGGATCTTCTTGCTCAAAGTTAACCGTAAATGCCCCTGGCGACGTGCCATAGACAGGCGATCTTCGTGACAATCAACCGCGATAACCCGCGCAGCACCCATCAACAGCGCGCTGGCAACAGTAAACTGCCCCACCGGCCCGCAACCGAAAACCACAACGATATCGCCGCGACTGATCTCTGCTAATTCCGCGCCAAACCATGCGGTAGGAAAAATATCACTGATCAAAATTGCCTGCTCATCGCTGACGCCATCGGGAATTTTAACCAGAGTATTGGCGGCATAAGGAATACGCGCTTTTTCTGCCTGGAGACCATTTACAGGGCCGGTAGCTTGTGGTCCGCCAAAGAAACAGGTGCCCGCTTCCGGGCCGTTAGGGTTGGCATTATCACATTGTGCAGTATGCCCGGCACGGCAAGGCGGACAGACACCGCAGGAAATGGTAGAGCAGACGACAACGCGATCGCCGGGACTAAAATTACGGACTTCATCACCCAGGCTTTCAATGATCCCGACACCTTCATGGCCTAAAATAGTGCCAGGCTGCATTGGATTAAACGTGCCACGGACAAAATGTAAATCAGTACCGCAGATAGCCGAGGCAGTTAATTTAATCACTGCATCGGTGGGTTGTTCAATTTTGGGATCGGGAACATTATCTAATCGAATATCGCCTACAGCGTGCCAGACCAGTGCTCGCATATTTCCTCCGGTAAGTTTAAATTGCGTGATGATATAAATTTTCTAAACACGACTCAGTATAGAACTGAACTGAAATGTTATTTTCAGCCAAGGGAAAAATCTGAATGCCCGGCCTTTTGTTCACGATAAATTAATTGTTAATAAATATAAACATAGTGAATTTGAAGCGTCTTAAATATTATCTCATTGAAAGTAAACATAAAAATAAGACGCTATTAAGCGTGGCGCAATGAGAGTTACTGGCGGGTCTGTTTTATACACTAAATAAGCGCAGCGGGGAGAATTGCAGATTGGTTAATAACCGCTATCCTCAAAGACATAACTTTACAATAAATAAATCTCAGCAGGACGCTGAATGCAATGTCGTAAACGAGGCGGAATATGAGTGAGCAAACCTGCACCATTATTTATAATGGCGAAGCGTTAAGTGGAGCCGCGAACCAACCTTTAATAGACTTTCTTGATAACCACGGAAAAAACTTCCCCACGTTTGCTACCATCCGGCGTTACCTCCGCTGGAAACCTGCGATGTCTGTTGGGTTGAAGTGGACGGCAAACCGGTACGCGGCTGTACGTTAACGACTCAGGAGGGATTAAATGTTAACAGCCAGAGCGCAACGTCACGTGCGGCACAACAAGAGGGTATGGATCGTGTTTTAAATCGTCATGAACTCTATTGTACAGTTTGTGAACATAACACGGGTGACTGCACACTACACAATGCTGTGGCTGACATGCATATCCCTATTCAGTATTACCCTTACGAACGTAAGCCCAGCGAGAAAGATCACTCTAATCCGTTTTATACCTACGATCCTGACCAGTGCATTTTATGTGGTCGCTGCGTTGAAGCCTGTCAAAACGTTGAAGTAAACGAAACACTGTCGATTGATTACACCGCAGAGCATCCGCGCGTGTTATGGGATGGCGGCACGCAAATTGCCGGTTCCAGTTGCGTGAGCTGCGGCCACTGCGTCACGGTATGTCCCTGTAATGCACTGCTGGAAAAAACCATGCAGCCCGATGCCGGACCGTTTACCGCCATGCCGGAAAAAGTAAAACGCCCAATGATCGATTTTGTCAAAGCGTTGGAAAACAGCATCAGTATGGAGCCGATTACGGCGATTTCGGTTATTGATACCGCGTTACGCAAGGCAGAAATCAAAAAACCAAAACCGTTTGCACCTATTGCGGCGTGGGGTGCAGCTTCGAAATCTGGACCCGAGACCGGCATATTTTGAAAGTGCAGCCTGTGGCAGAAGCGCCTGCAAATGGCATTTCAACCTGTATCAAAGGCAAGTTTGGCTGGGATTTTGTAAACAGTCCAAAACGACTGACAACCCCGCTGATCCGTGAGAACGGACGATTTCGTCCTGCCAGTTGGGAAGAAGCGTTGGATCGGGTTGCCCTGGGATTACGCACCGTTGCCAGCCAATATGGTGGCGATGCGATTGGCTTTATCGGTTCAAGCAAAGCCAGCAATGAAGAAGCTTATCTGACGCAAAAAATTGCCCGACTGATCTTCGGCACCAATAACGTCGATAACTCCTCACGCTATTGCCAAAACCCGGCCACTCAGGGCTTGTTCCGTACCGTAGGATACGGCGGTGACGCAGGCACCATTAAGGATCTTCAGAAAGCTGAGCTGATTGTCATTGTTGGCAGTAATCTGTCAGAAAACCATCCTGTTATTGCCTCACACATCAAGCAGAGCCATAAACACCACGGCCAAAAGCTGCTGGTAGTGGATCCGCGACGCCATGAGATGGCGGAGCGCGCCGACTGTTACTTACGTGTTAAGCCGGGCACGGATATGGTCTGGGCCTCGGCAATGGCTCGCTATATGTTTGATCACGGCTATGCCGATGAAAAATTTCTGGCTGAACGGGTGATTCAGGTCGAGGCGTATCGCGCCTCGCTGGCCCCTTTCACCCTTGAATTCGCCAGCGAAATAACCGGCCTGAGCGTTGAAGAACTCACGGTTGCCGCTGAAATGATCGGTAAGGCAGGCAGCGTTTGTCTGTTATGGGCTATGGGTATCACCCAACACAGCCACGGCGCGGATACCAGTACGGCGCTCTCTAACTTATTGCTGGTCACTGGCAACTACGGGCGTCCTGGGACTGGCGGCTACCCGATGCGCGGTCATAACAACGTGCAGGGGGCCAGCGATTTTGGCTGCCTCAGTAACATTTATCCGGGCTATGGCAAAGTGACCGATCACGCGGAACGGGCAAAATGGGCGAAAGCCTGGGGCGTTGATCCCGAGGCGCTGTCCGATAAGGTTGGCTCGGATAATTTCCAGATGGTTGAGCATGCATATGAAAAAAGATCCGCGCCATGTACATCATCGGAGAAGAGACGGCTTTTTCAGATGCCGATTCCACCAAAGTGCATGAAGCCTTTTCCGGGCTGGATTTTATGGTGGTGCAGGATATCTTCATGAGCCGCACGGCTGAATTTGCCGATGTGGTATTGCCCGGCTGCCCAAACGTGGAAAAAGAGGGCACCTACGTGAATACCGAGCGGCGTATTCAGCATTTTTCACCAGCGATGCCGCCGCTGGGTGACAGTCGCCCGGACTGGAAAATTTTAATGGATCTGGCCGCGCGGCTTGGGCATCCGTGGCGCTATCCTAATCCCGGCGCCATTATGGCTGAAGTGGCCAGCGTCGCTGAAATCTTTGCTGGCGTCAGCTATGAAATGCTGGTGGGCTGGCAATCGCAGATATGGCCGGTTAATGCCGATGGCAGCAGCACACCGCTGTTATATACCGAAAAATTTCACTTTCCTGACGGCAAAGCACGCCTCTGCCCGCTGGAATGGAAGCCGCCAGCGGAACAGGAGGACAGTGAATACGATCTGTTACTCAACAATGGCCGCATGCTGGAACATTTTCAGTCAACCAATCAAACCGGGCAGGGCGGGCGCATCTATTCACTCTCACCCAACTGGTTTGTTGAGATTTCACCGCAGTTGGCTATTGAGCGCCAGTTAACAGAAGGCGACTGGGTGGCGATTACTTCGCGCCGTGGCGAGCTTGAGGTGCCGGTAGTGATTACGCAGCGGGTGCAGGGCAATGTCTTATGGATCCCTATTCATCATGGCAAACCCGGTGTGAATGGCCTGACTGGCGATCACCACGATCCTGACGTGAACACTCCGGCTTATAAAGAGATCGCGGTAAAGCTGCGCAAGCTCGAGCGTCCACGCCAGCCTAATCCGCTGCCTGAGCATAATTTCCGCTATGGTCAGCGCACACCGCTGGATCATTTACCCGTCGAAGATAAATGGCAGCAACCGGGCTATAAACAACCCCCTGCTCACGTAGAACACCCGGAGAAATTTTAATGGCTGAACGTATAAATTACGATGTGCCGCCTACGCGCACGGAACCGACCGCGAAAGAATCACTGGATAGCCTGCTTGAAAGTCTGCATGAGCACGGGTTTATACGGCTGGCTAACGATCTGGTTAAAGCCAACAGCGATATTGGTAAAATTCTGGTAGAGGGCCTTAACCGGCCCGGATCGCAGAATGCGATTCAGAATCTGTCATTGCTGATAATGGCTCTGGGCACGATTCCACCCGATCGCTTTAATCATATGATCATGGCTTTACGGGCCGGCTTAATGGCGCTGAAGCCCGCCAGTGAGCAAACACAGCAGCAAACGGCCGCGCCGGGGATCACAGGCGTGATGTCACTGCTCAAAGATGAAGCATTATGGCAAAGCCTGCGGCCACTGTTTGCCGGAATGGAAGCCTTCTCCAGAGAATTACAGCGTGAAGAGGAGCCACCGGTAACACGATACAGCGGAAAACCTACTCATGAATGACAGTGACTGGGTACTGCTGCTGTCGCGGGGTCAGTTTGCCGTCACGATGGGCATGCATATCACGCTGGCCGCTCTGACGCTCGGCCTCGCGCCTTTTTTGGTCTGGTTTGAGGCGCGCTGGCTGTGGGGAAAGCAGCCTGGCGCACGTGAAGCATTGCATTTTTGGTTAAAAATTTTTGCCTTAACTGTCGCAATAGGTGCAGTGTCAGGCGTGGTAATGGAGTTTCAGTTCGGCACTAACTGGGCGCCTTTTTCGCAACAGGTGGGCGGAATTATTGGCCCGCTGCTTTTTTATGAGGTGCTGATTGCCTTTTTCCTTGAATCTGCTCTGACAGGCGTCATGCTGTTCGGCATGGGACGGATACGTCCCGGCCTTCACTTTGCCGTCACCTGTATGGTGGCATTTGGCGCGTTTCTTAGCGCCTTCTGGATACTTGCTGCAAACTCCTGGATGCAGACTCCGATCGATTTCACGCGCGATGATGCGGGTGTTTTCCATCCCAATAGCGCAATGACGTTGCTGTCTGCACCCTCTTTTCCCTGGCGCTTCGCGCATATGCTGCTGGCAACGCTCGTTGCGGTAGCTTTCATGCTTGCGGGTGTTGCAGCATGGCGCGTGCTTCACCGACCCCAGGAAGCGGCGGCTAAATTTATGCTAACCAGCGCCATCACCTTTTGCCTGTTTGCTGTTCCACTGCAAATTGTGCTTGGTGATTTACACGGTGAAAATACGCTGCGTTATCAGCCAGCCAAACTGGCGGCAATAGAAGGGGGCTGGAGGCCACCTGCGCCTGGCGAGGGGAGCCACTCAGGCTGTTTGCGATACCCGATCAGCAAATGCAGCGTAATCATGCAGAAATTGCTATCCCCAACGTGGGATCGCTCTATTTACGTCACAATCTTTCCGGACACATCAAAAGCCTGAGTGAGTTCCCGGCTGATACCTTGCCGCCCGTGTTAGCGGTGTTTTTTGCGTTTCGCGTTATGGTGGGACTGGGTTTACTGATGTTGCTCTTCAGCGTGGCTGCGAATGTGCAACGCTGGCGTGGCAAGCTATTCAATGGCAGGCGCTTGCTTTGGGGGCTGGTATGGATGTCACCCAGCGGCTTTGTGGCCATGCTGGCAGGCTGGTGCGTCACAGAATGGGGCCGTCAGCCCTGGACGGTTTATGGTCTGCTGCGCACGGCGCAAAGCGTTTCGCCGCTGCCGCTGAGCTGGATGATAGCGTCAGTAACAGGCGTGCTGTTGGTCTACATTCTCAGCTTTGCGCTTGGCCTGCGTTATTTGCTCCGCTATATCAATTCGCCGCTGCCACAGGAACCCGAGGTGGTCGCCAGCATGTTAAAAACGTCTTCATCGGGATAAGTGATCATGGAACTCGCCGATCTTTCCGCGCTGACTTTGCTGTTTACGCTGTTGATGTATATCTGGCTGGATGGGGCCGACCTGGGTGTTGGCATGCTGTTTTTTGGTTCCGTGATGAACAACAGAAACAGCGTATGGTGCACAGCATTTTGCCGGTCTGGGATGCTAACGAAACCTGGCTGGTATTACTGGCGGGCGGGATGCTGGCACTTTTTCCGGCAGCTTACAGTAAATTGTTCAGCGTGCTCTATCTGCCGGTGTTTGTCATGCTGCTTTGCCTGTTTATTCGGGCGCTGGCACTGGAGTACCGCGCTCAGGCGGGGGCAGTTTGCGGCGCTGGCTGGATAAATTATTGCCTTTTACCTCCGCCTGCGCGGCTTTTTGTCAGGGCTGGTGCGCGGGCATTGTGCTTGAAGGCCAGAGCTTGTTGGGATTCAGCCTCTATGCCCTGCTGTGTGGCTTAGGGTTGATGGTTATCTACCTGCTGCTCGGCTGTTGCTGGATCCGCTGGCGCATTGGTGAGCCGGTTGAGCTGCTGGCAAACGCCCTTACCTGGTTCTTCTGGGTTGTGGCGATAGTCCTGTTTTTGGCGCTGGTGTTGCTGAACCCCGATCCCTGGCGACAGGTCTGGAGTGGCGCAGGTAAAAGCGTTTGCCTGCTTATCGCCGCGTTATGGTTGATGTTGTTGTTTTCGCTGTATCGTTTTGGCCCACGGGTTCAGCTGGGCGTGACGCTGCTCTTAATTGCCGCCGTGCTGGCGGGCGTGGCCTGGGGAATTTATCCCTGGCTGATCCCCCGGCAGCTTAATCTGCATGAAAGCGCGTCCAGTTCCGTTACGCAGGGATTTGTGCTGACCGGTGTGGCAGTAGTCATTCCAGTCACGCTGATTTATCACACCTGGTCATTTTGGGTATTTCACGGGCGGGTTAAATAGCGAAGGGGGCCGCCGCAGACTGGGCGGCACCTCCATTCAGTATTCGTGATACAGCACGATAATGTCCTGCAATTCAGGCTGGCGGGGATTTCCCGCCGTCGCGGCATCGTTAAGTGCGGCTTGTGCCAAAAGTGGAATGTCCTGCTCGCGTAATCCGGCCTGTTTTAAAGATGAAGGGATACCTACGTCGCGACACAGTTGTTTTACGGCATCGACTGCGGCCAGGCGGGCCAGATCGATTGACACAATATCTGCATGCGATACCCCCATAACGCGGGCGATGTCCCGATATTTATCCCCGGTATAAGGCGCATTCCAGGCCATTACGCGGGGCAATAAAATGGCGTGCGCCAGACCTTCTGGCAAATTATAAAATTCGGTTAAAGGATGCGCCATGCCGTGAACCAGCCCCAGACTTTGCTCAGCAAATCCCATGCCGGAAATATACTGGCCCAGCGCCATTTGTTCGAGGGCGTCTATATCACTTGTCACGGCATCCCGCAGTGACTGACTGATAATTTTGATCGCTTTGAGATGCAGCATATCAGAGACCGCCCAGGCATCGCGGGTGAGGTAGCCTTCTATCGCCTGCGCCAGCGCACCCATTGCCGTTGCGATTTTCAGTGCCAGCGGCAGGCTGGCCATGATTTCTGCGTCCATAATCGCGACTTTTGGTGTGTTATGGCGAGTGGCACAGACAAATTTGCATTCAGTGTCTTCATCGGAAATAACGTAACTCATGGTGACTTCAGCCGAAATGCCAGCCGTGGTGGGAATAGCAATAATATGGGTTGCCGGGCTGGCGTTGTCTGCATGATTATCCGTTTGACGGTTGTGCTGGTGAGTAATCAGCGAGCGAAGGGCGTTGGTGGTTTCCTGCACCGCTTTACCCCCAATCGCAATCAGGTAATCAGCAGCAGACTGTTGAAATGCGGCAACACCGTGCGCAAGGCTATCGCAGGTCAGATGCGCTACCGTTGCGTGGCACAGTGACCAGGGTAAAGCGTGAGCATCCATAAATTCTGTTACACGCCGCAGCGTAACCGCAGCCAGTGGCGTTTTATCCGTTACGATAAAAGCTTTATGCACACCACGTTGCGCAATTTCTTGCGGTAAAAGACGTAAAGCACCGGCACCGAACCATGCGGTTTCATTCATTATTTTTTGTTGGGTCATCTAAATAGCCTGGGTAGCAAAAAGAGCCGATACCATCATTCATGAAGTAAGATAAATCTCGTTTATTCTTCAATATTCCTTAAATTAAGAATTGATTATTGTCAACAAAGTGTTGAATTCAGCTGAGGTAAGGCATTTTTTGCTCATTACTCATGATACTGACTGCGCAGTGCTGCATGCCTTTAAGGCATTAACCTGAATTTCTTTGTTTTTGCCCACACCAGACAGATCCATGTGCAACACTTCTTCATCATGCATTTGACATCGCATCAATCAGAGGAGGAACAGACCTGTGGCTAAGTTCATGATGAATAGCAAAGAAGATCTTGTTGCGGATGCGCTGGACGGCATCATTTACGCCAATCCGTGGCGTAATCTGGTGCGGCTGGACGTCGATCCCTGGATTCGTATTGTGATGCGTAACGACTGGCATAAGCAGCAGGTGGCGCTTATTTCCGGAGGAGGTTCTGGCCATGAACCGGCCCACGTTGGCTTTATTGGCAAAGGTATGCTGACAGCCGCCGTCTGCGGTGATCTCTTTGCTTCACCCAGCGTAGAGGCAGTGTACAACGCTATCGTTAACGTAACCGGCGATGCAGGGTGTTTGCTTATTGTTAAAAACTACACCGGTGACAGACTTAATTTTGGTTTAGCGGCCGAAAAAGCGCGCAAAGCAGGGTTTAACGTCAATATGGTTATCGTTGGCGATGACGTCGCGCTGCCTGAAAATCCGCAACCGCGGGGCGTGGCTGGCACTCTGTTAGTGCACAAAATTGCCGGCTATGTTGCCGAACGGGGTAATGATCTGGCCGCGGTAACTGAAGCCGCTGAAGCAGCGAATCGCGCGCTGAGCACCATGGGCGTGGCAATGTCGGGTTGCCATATGCCAGGCGAAGAGGCTAAAGAGCGGGTGCCTGAAGGCAGTGTAGAGATGGGATTGGGTATTCACGGCGAACCTGGCGTAGAGGTTATAAAGATGCAAAGCAGCCAGCAAATTGCCCAACAGCTGCTGGAAAGCGTGCTGGATAGCCGGAATTCACAGCAGCCTTATGCGCTGTTAATCAACAACCTTGGTGGAATGTCCGCGCTGGAAATGAATCTGATTACACGTGATGTAGTTGCGTCACCGCTGAGTCAACATGTTCAGTATGTGATCGGCCCCGCTGCGATGATGACCGCACTGGATATGAAAGGTTACTCTGTCACGGCACTGGCATTAACGCCGTTATTTGAAGAAGCGATCTGCGCACCCGTTGAAGTCACAGGCTGGTCCAGAGCGGTGAAACCTGAAGCATTAAAACCCCAAAAAGCGGAAAAGCAGGCCAGCGACATCACCACAACGCCCTCTGACAACCCCGCAGTGGCGCGCATCGTCAAAGCGATTTGTGAAACATTAATCGCGAATGAAAATGATCTGAATAAGCTGGATGCGCAGGTGGGTGATGGCGATACCGGCTCTACTTTTGCATCAGGCGCGCGCCAGATCCTTAAGGAATGCCAGGAAAAAGCCTGCCGCTTAACAGCTTACCGGATTTGTTTGCGGTGACGGGAGAGCGTTTAGCAAACGTCATGGGTGGCTCAAGTGGCGTGTTAATGGCTATTTTCTTCACGGCGGCGGGTCAGAAATTAACGGAAAAAGCGCCGCTTGCTGCTGCTTTGCAGCAAGGGCTGGAGAAAATGATGCAGTACGGTGGCGCGCAGCCTGGCGATCGTACGTTGATCGATGCGTTACAACCCGCGATTGAAACCCTGCTAAACGGCGGCGATCTCGCTGCGGCCGCTGAGGCTGCACGTAAAGGCAGTGAAGCCACCGCGACCATGTCCAAAGCGAAAGCGGGACGCTCCTCCTATCTTAATAGCGATAACTTAAAGGGAATCGAAGATCCCGGCTCGGTGGCGATTGCGCGGGTGTTTGCCGCACTGAAAGATCTGGGATAAAACCACAGACCTGCGACGCCTTTGCTGTGTCGCAGGTCCAGGTATATTAAGCCGGAGCCAAGTCTACATCCTTCAGGAAGGCATTAACGCGGGGATGATCGCCATTACGCAGCGCCTGCGGCGTGTCATCGCAAACGACGCGCCCTTTTTCCATAAATACAATGCGATCGGAAACTTTAAAGGCAAAGTTCATCTCATGCGTCACGATGATCATAGTGATGCCTTCTTCTGCCAGATTCTCGATCACCTGCAACACTTCATTGACCTTTTCAGGATCGAGCGCCGAGGTCGGCTCATCAAACAGCATAATTTGTGGGCGCATCATCAGGGCGCGTGCGATGGCAACGCGCTGCTGCTGTCCGCCGGAAAGCTGATGAGGGTATTTGTAAGCATGTTCCAGCATGCCAACCTTTTGCAATAAAATGCATGCCTGATGCCTGAGTTCGCTCACCGGGGCTAAACGGTGATAACGCGGAGCCAGCAGCAGGTTGTGCATTACCGTCAGGTGAGGGAACAGGTTGAATCCCTGGAAAACCATGCCGATGTTAAGACGATGTTCGCTGTGCTCAATAAAACGAGGCTTCTGCGCGCCCTGCTGAAGAAGGCGAATAAATGGCTGACCATTAATGGCAATTTCACCGTTGTCGATTTGCTCGAGCCCGTTGAGTAAACGGATAAGCGTTGTTTTGCCTGATCCTGACGGCCCAATCACCGAGACCACTTCTCCCGATTTTACATTCAGGCTGACGGCACCCAGCACTTCCACATTGTTATAGGCCTTGTGCAATTTGGCTGCCTGAAGCGCCGGCGTGTCGGACACCGGTGCAGTGCGCGTAACCGCTGGCAGCGGCTGTGCCGCTAAGGCCAGCAATGCGGGATCGAGTGCGCGTGCTGTTTTGCGTTGGGAAACATCCAGCCAGCGTTCAAGGCGTTTTAACAGGAAATCGAATACCGTAATGATGAACACATAGTAAAACGCAACTGCCGCCATGGTTTCCATCACCAGGAAATTTTGTGAGTAGAGACGTTGGCCTACCATCAAAATCTCAGTCAGTGAAATGACCGACACCAGTGAACTGAGCTTGACGATAGAAATGTACTCATTCGCCAGCGAAGGCAGCGCCACGCGAATGGCCTGCGGGATCACCACCCGCCACTGAATACCTGCATAACGTAAGCCAAGCGCCCGGGCGGCTTCACGTTGTCCTTTATGAATCGACAACAGCCCACCGCGGTGAATTTCAGCAATATAGGCAGTTTCACTCAGTACCAGTGCTATCAATCCAGCCCAAAACGGATCGCTCAGTAACGCCGAAGAGGCGGGAAAAGCCTGCGGCAGGTTATAAACAAAAATTAACAGTACCAGCAGCGGCAAACTGCGAAACAGCCAGATATAGCCGCGCGCCGGTAATGAGAGCCAGGGGTGCGTCGCCTGTTTTCCTAACGCCAGCACAAAACCCAACACGATGCTGATGACCCAACTCAACAGACTCAGTTTGATTACTGTCCAGGTGGCCCACCAAAAGTCTGCATCCGTCAGCAGACTCAATAAATAGTTCCAGTCAAAAGTCATACGCACGCTCCTGGCCGCGAAAATTACTGTTTCAGCGCCTGAATATCAGCATCGTCCGGCTCTGCCAGAGAATATTTTGCAAAAGGGTCGCATACTGGCCGCTCGCTTTATAAGCTGCGATACCGTCGATTAACTGCTGTTTGAATTCAGGATTGGTTTTACTGACGCCCAGGCCAACCAGCACCGGATAAAGCAGCGTGTCGGAAGTCACCTCCAGTCTGCCTTTCATCTTCGCAACAACCTGACTGGCTACCGCTGCATCGGTCATTTGCACTTCTACGGCATGTGAAAGTAGTGCCTGGGTCGTTTGCGGATCGGTGGCGTATTCGCTTACCTGAATGGGTTTCAGTCCCTGTTTGACGCAATAGTCTGTAGAAAGGGTATGCAGTTTCTCCAGCCAGTAGGTTCCCTGCATGGAACCGACTTTATGTCCGCAAAGCTCCTCGGGCTTTTTCGGTTTGAAGCTGCTGCTGCTTAATGCAATCAGGGATTCGCCGGTTTTCAAATAGGGCACTAAATCGATAACTTTCTGGCGTTCCGGCGTGATGAACAGCGCGGAGGCAATCAGCTCAAAACGTTTTGCCTGTAAACCTGGGATCAGGCTGGTAAAACGGGTATCAACGTAGGTCGGCTGCAATTTCATGGCTGACGCGACACCATTCATAAATTCGATATCAAAGCCTGCCGGGGTTTTACCTTCAAGGTATTCATACGGTGGGAACGTCAGGTCACTACCCACAGTCAGTTTTCCTGGATTCATAACCGCAGCATGGCTTAATGCTGCGCTTCCAAGCGCCAGCGTCAGTGTCAAACAGCGTGTCAGCTTTTTAATGTGCAGGTGTGAAAACATGTTTTTTCTCCGGTGTCGTTTTTTTAGGCGTGCGTTAAAAATTTCATGGCTGAGTAAAGAATGAAATTCATATTTTCCGTGGCTGGCTATAGCAAAAGACTGGCCTGTCACGCAGGCAGATCGCGTTGCAGCAAAACAAACTGGCGTGCCTGCCAGGCCAGCGGCATGCCGGGATGGATGTGGACATTCAGGGCCTCACCGATAAACAGCTGCTGTGTACCTGCTTCAAACTGGCTGTGCAGAGCGCATTCGATACTGGCGATAGCTGCATCCAGGCGCGGAGCACCCGGCCTCTCTTCTGTCCATATTGCAGGATCGAAACGATCGCCTTCACTGTCAGAAGAAAAAGTTTTTACCAGAGATTTTTGCTGTTCCGACAAGGTGTTAACGCTGAAAAGACGATTTTTATTTATCGCATCGCAAAGGGGATTAGCCTGATGCAGCGAAACCATCAACAACGCAGGTGAGGTAGAAACTGGCTGCACAGCAACACAGATCGCGCCCTGTTTGCCTGCCATCCCCGACGTCGCGACGATATGCACGCTGGTGACGCCGCGTTCCAGCGCACGGATAAAACTGTTTCGCATAAGCGTGGCAGGTAATGCTTCAACAATTGATGACATAAACCGCTCCTCAGCAATGAAGGCTCTGAGTATGTAAGCGGTAAAGCAGAAAGATAAATGCGTATTTTTATCGTTGCCGACACCAAAAAACGAGCCTTTCTGAGGCACGTTTTTATGTATATGCAGGAGATAAAAAACATTCTTTATTTTCGTTCGGGCGATGTTCATAAATGCACTTACTGGCCCAAAGGCCGTTATTGCCATCATTGAAAGGAATTTACCATGAGTCAGCCGACCCATACGCGCATTCGCATGTTCAATACCAAAGATACTTATCCAAACCAGACGTTAAACAATGACCTGTGCCAGGCCGTTCGCGCAGGAAATACGGTGTATGTGCGCGGGCAGGTTGGCACTGATTTTTCAGGTAATTTAGTGGGGCTGGGCGATCCTGCGGCGCAGGCGGATCAGGCAATGAAAAACATTAAACAACTGCTGGAGGAAGCGGGCAGCGATCTGAGCCATATCGTCAAAACCACGACTTACATTATTGACCCACGCTATCGCGAAGCGGTGTATCAGGTCACCGGCAAATGGCTGAAAGGCGTTTTTCCCATCTCTACCGGGCTGGTGGTCTCTGCGCTGGCCCAGCCACAATGGCTGGTAGAAATTGATGTCATTGCCGTCATTCCGGAGGCGTAATATGACTTTTTCAATTGCCGGATTTTGTCCTCGCAGCGGTCAATATGGGATTGCCTTAAGCTCGTCGAGCATGGCTGTGGCCGCTCGCTGCCCCTGGCTGATGAGCGGTGTGGGCGCGGTCTCCAGCCAGAATATCACGTTACCCTCGCTTGGCCCTGCGATCCTGAACCGGCTGGCACAAGGCGAATCGGCTGCCAGCGCGTTAAACGCGGTGATGGCAGAAGAACCCTGGGCAGAGTGGCGTCAGGTCACGGTATTAGACGCTAAGGGGAACAGTGCGGTGTTTTCGGGAACACATGCACTCGGTGTGCATCATGCTCAACAGGGAGCACACTGCGTCGCTGCGGGAAACATGCTGGCCTCGACAGCGGTTATTGATGCGATGGTGGCGCATTTCTGCCGCGATCCTGAGCAGGCGCTAGGCGAGCGGTTGATCGGCGCGTTGCAGGCAGGATTGCAGCAGGGAGGTGAGGCCGGCCCGGTTTATTCCGCTGGCGTTAAAATTATCAGCAGCGAAAGCTGGCCGCTTACTGATTTGCGCGTTGACTGGCACGACTCGCCGGTTGATGAACTGGCGCGTCTGTGGCAGTTGTGGCAACCGCAAAGTGACGCTTACCTGACGCGCGCTATCAATCCCAAAGCCGCTCCCAGCTATGGCGTGCCGGGCGATGAGTAAGCTTTCCCGACGTCAGTTACTGGCGGATCTCGTTGCGTTTGATACCGTGAGTCGCCACAGCAATCTGGCTTTGATTGATTACGTAAAGCGTTACCTGGCAGATTGGGGGATCAGCAGTCAACTCATTCCCGCAGCCAGTGGCGAAAAAGCCTGCCTGCTGGCGGTTATCGGTCCTGAAAATTGCGCCGGAATCGTGCTGTCAGGCCATACCGATGTCGTGCCGGTAGAGGGGCAACGCTGGCAAAGCGATCCCTTTGTTTTAACTGAACGTGACGGACGGTTATACGGGCGCGGCACTGCAGATATGAAAGGCTGGCTGGCAGCTGTACTAGCGTGGATACCGCAACTGGTCGCCACACCGCTGCGGATGCCGGTGTGGCTGGCTTTGAGTTATGACGAAGAAGTGGGATGCAAAGGCGTACCGGACTTGCTGGCGGTAATGGATAAACTGCCGCTGCGCCCAGCAGCCTGCATTGTGGGGGAGCCGACAGAGATGCGCCCCATCTTTGGTCATAAAGGCAAAATCGCGATGCGCTGCGATATCACCGGCCACGCCAGTCACTCCGCCTATGCACCGCAAGGCGTTAACGCGATAGAGTATGCGGTACGCATTATTCAGCGCCTGATGGCGTTAGCCGAAGAACTCAGGCAACAGCAAAACCTGGCTTTCGATCCGCCATTTTCTACCGTGCAAACGGGCCTGATTAACGGCGGAGAGGCGCTCAATATCGTGCCTGCGCACTGCCAGTTTGATTTTGAAATTCGCACATTACCGGACGTGGATGCTGAACCCCTGTTAGCGGCGCTAGAGCAATGGTGTGCAGCGGAATTACTGCCCGAGATGACGGCAATTTCAGCAGGCTGTGCAATCAAATTCAGCCGCTTAAGCCACTATCCCGGACTGGAAACCCACTCAGACGAGACGATTGGCGCGTTGCTTACGCTGTTACCGGAACCAGAAAATTTGCACACCGTTGCCTTTGGCACAGAAGGTGGACTGTTTCAGCAACACGGCATGCCCACCTTAATCTGTGGCCCCGGATCAATGGCGCAAGGGCATAAAGCCGATGAGTTCATTAGCCTGGACCAGTTGAATGCCTGCGATGCGTTTTTACTGCGCCTGCAAAGCTGGCTTCAGGCGCAACGCAACGATTAAGCCACTGACAAAGGCGGCAGTTCAGACTCGCTGAGGTGTTCAGGTGTGAGTTCCTGTGCCCGGCAGTAATCCATAAAAAGCCGGGTCGGCCGTGTCGGCTCAGCATGGCGAAGGTGCGCCATGACGAGGCAGGAGCCTTCCATTTCATCACGGATGGTCACCCGCTTTACGCGCTTACCGTCGTAGGTAAAATCAGGAAATGGCCGTGTAACCAGCAGAGAAAAGCCAAATCCTTGCCCAACCATACAGCGTACCATCTCAATGGAAGGCGAGCTGAACGCGACGTTGGGTGACAAGCCTTTCTGTTTGAAGATATCAAGAAAGTAATTACGGCTGGGTACGACGTCCAGCAAAATCATTGGCTCATGGCTAAGCTCTTCAAGGCTGACGCTACTGCGCAGTGCCAGCGGGTGATCGGCAGGCAGCAGGGCGTAGGGTTTTTGTGGTGCTTTAAGCTGTTCGGCATGAATGCTGCTATCCAGTTCATGGCGGTAAAGGATCGCCATATCGAAACGTCCCCGATGCAAGCCCTCGGTTAACTCATGCTGTTCGCCATCATAAATTTGTACCTCAATATTGGGATACAGCTTTTTAAATCCGGCAATCAGTTTCGGCATATAGAGCGGTGCCGCCGTTTCAAAACAGCCGACAGAGAGCGTTCCGGCGACGAGGTCATTATCGGCCCGCGCATTTTGTTCAAACTGCCAGGACATTCTCAGCAGTTCGGCAGCCTTCTCATAAAAACGCCGGCCACTTGGCGTCAGTGACACACCCTGAGCGTGATGGCGAATAAACAGCTGAATATCAAAACTCTCTTCCAGGCTTTTAATCGCCGTTGAAATTGAGGGTTGCGCAATATGCAGATGCCGCGATGCCTCAGCAATGCTGCGATGTTCAACTACCGTAATGAAATATTTGAGCTGTCGCAGTGTGAAGTGTGCCATGCAGGTGTTCTCTCTGATTAATAACTATTTAGGTCAACGTCTTTGGATCTATAGGAAAAAACGATGCAGAGAGAATTAGCAATTTCTGTGCCAGTAAAAACCGGACCTGCACAAGCGATTTTTAAGCCCTCCGGCGGCAAAACGCACCAGCAATGTGCAGCAGGCGGGCTGTTTGCAGAATCAGGCTACATTTGAGGGCAGCGGGATCAGCGAAACAGCCTCAGCTGCGGCGACCTGAGTAAAGACTTTTCTGTGCCTTTCTGCATCACAAAATCATGGTCAGATGCTCGTTTTTAAATAATTTAACTTGCCTGCTCAGTTCAATACTCTGGAGCCAACAACAAAGTAATGAATGCTTAATGCATTAACGCAATTCTTAAGGGCGCAGAAATGACTGTGGAAATAACAGAGATTGATACGTTAGTAATTGGTGCAGGTCAGGCGGGCGTAGCCATGAGCGAGCATCTGACCCGACTCAATATTCCGCATCTGGTGCTGGAAAAAAACCGCATTGCAGAAGCCTGGCGCAGCGGCCGATGGGATTCGCTGGTAGCAAACGGGCCAGCATGGCATGACCGCTTTCCCGGCATGGCGTTTCCGGGCGTTGACACTGATGCGTTTGTGCCGAAAGAGCAAGTCGCTGATTATTTCGTTGCCTATGCAGAGAAATTCAATGCGCCCATTCGCAGCGGCGTTGAGGTGAAACGTGTTGAGCGTAATCCGGGGCGGGCGGGCTTCACTGTTGAAACGTCTGACGGTATTTATTCGGCAAAACATATTGTTGCGGCAACCGGGCCGTTTCAGCGTCCGGTCATTCCGGCCATTGCGCCTGTTGACAGCAACCTGCATCAAATTCACTCGGCGCACTATTTTAATCCGCAGCAACTGCCGGAAGGCGCAGTCCTGGTGGTTGGCGCAGGATCGTCTGGCGTGCAGATTGCTGATGAATTGCAGCGAGCCGGGAAAACCGTTTATCTCTCGGTCGGCCCCCACGATCGCCCGCCGCGCGCTTATCGCAACCGTGATTTCTGCTGGTGGCTGGGCGTGCTGGGCTTATGGGACGCTGCGGCCACTCAGCCAGGAAAAGAACACGTTACGATTGCAGTAAGCGGAGCGCGGGGCGGCCATACCGTGGATTTTCGTCAGTTAGCACAACAGGGCATTAATCTGGTCGGGCTGACGAAAAGTTTTGCTGAGGGCAAAGTGATTTTTGCTGAGGATCTGGCGGAAAACATTGCGCGTGGTGATGCCAGTTATCTTTCTCTGCTGGACGCTGCTGATGCCTGGATTGCCCGCAACGGCCTCGACCTGCCAGAGGAACCTGAAGCGCGCGAGTTTTTGCCTGATCCTCTCTGTATGACGCAGCCCGTTCAACAGCTCGATTTTAAACAAGCAGGCATTACCACCATTATCTGGGCTACCGGCTATGTTGCGGATTACAGCTGGCTGAACGTTGATGCGTTTGACGAAAAAATAAACCGCAGCATCAGCGTGGTGTCTCGTCTGAACCGGGTGTCTATTTCCTCGGCCTGCCGTGGTTATCCCGCCGGGGTTCTACCTTTATTTGGGGCGTATGGCATGATGCAAAATACATTGCCGATCATATTGAAACCCAGCGCAAATACAGCGAATACAGAGCCAGCAGCGGGCGTTAATAAAATATAAATGACCGATAAGGATGCGCATTATTCAATGCGCATCCTTATATTCACCTCACTGAAATCTTCTCTGTTAAAAATGCAAGCAGTGCACGGTTTACCTCGCTGGTCTGTCGATGTTGCGGATAGACAGCATTCAGACAGAGTGATGCCGGCATACAGGCATCTAATACGGTGACTAATGTTCCCTGTTGCAGTGCCGGAGCCACAATAAACTCGGGAAGCAGTACCAGACCCAACCCCGATATTGCGGCATCGCACAGCACTTCACCATTGTTGCTCACCAGCGGCCCCTGCACGGTAAACATCTTTTTTCTGCCTTCAACGTTAAGTTCCCAGCCATTCAGGCCTTCACGGCCATACCGCAAACAGGCGTGATGCCGCAAATCATCCGGCGTTTCAGGCTTGCCCGCGCGCGCTAAATAAGCGGGGCTACAGCAAATCACCCGTTTAAGCTCTCCCAGTCGCCGCGCTATTAGTGTCGAATCGCTCAATGTTCCGATGCGAATAGCCATATCAAACCCTTCGCCAATCACATCAACGTAGCGATCGGCCAGTTCAACCTGAAACTGAAGCGCAGTGTGCTGCGCCAGAAATTCAGCGATTAAGGGAGAGAGATAACTCATGCCAAAAGACATGGGCATGCTGATACGAAAAGATCCCTGTAACGCCCGGCGGTGTTCCGATACTGCCTGCTCTGCCTGCAGAATATCGTCCAGAATGCGCTGGGCATGTTGTGCGAAAACCTTGCCTGCATCGGTAACTGACAGCTTTCTCGTGTTACGGACCAACAGGCGCGCCCCAAGCGAAGCCTCTAACGCCGCCATGCGTCGGCTCACATACTGTTTTGACAGCATCAACTGTTCCGCTGCGGCAGTGAAATTGCCTGCGTTGATTACCGCTGTGTATATCCGAAGATCTTCAATCTGCATATTGTCCACTTATATGTGACAGTGATTCATATTGGAGCCAATTGTTGAGCAAATTAGTTTACGTATACTGCTTCTCTATCGGAAGGGCAAACGCACTTCCCCCTCAAAATTCAGGAGCACACCATGATCGAGCAAAGATTGTCAGCGCAACGCGGTTTAGGTGACCATGGTTGGTTACATTCACGTCATACCTTCTCGTTCGCAAATTATCGTGACCCGAAGCAGACTGGCTTCTCCGATCTGCTGGTCATCAACGATGATCAGGTTGCGCCCGCTCGGGGTTTTGGTGCACATCCCCACAGCAACATGGAGATTATCTCTTACGTTCTGACTGGCGCCCTGGAGCATAAAGATTCTATGGGCACTGGCTCGGTCATTGTCCCCGGCGATGTGCAGTTGATGAGCGCAGGCAGCGGCGTTACGCACAGTGAATTTAACCACTCCAGCACCGACAGCGTACATTTCCTGCAAATCTGGATTGTGCCATCAGAAAAAGGAACGCAGCCGGGATATCAGCAAGTCTCCGTTGCTGAAGCAGACAAACGCGGCAAATTTAGCCTGATTGTTTCACCGACAGGTGAAGGCAAGTCGCTCAGCGTGCGTCAGGATATGCGTATCTGGGCAGGTTTGTTTAATGGCAGCGAGCAGCAAACTGTTGCGTTAGGTGAAGATCGCTACGCCTGGATTCAGGTTGCACGCGGTTCGATCACAGTAAACGGTATTCGCTTTAATGCCGGTGATGGTGCACGTGTACGCAATGAAACATCGCTGAGCTTTAGCGAAGGTGATAATGCGGAAGTACTACTGTTTGATCTGCGCCCGGTGGAAGTCAATCATCCAACCCGTTAAGCCGCCTTTCACCGCCACGGGCTGACGAGATTGATCACATAAAAGCCAACGCCGACACGGTTTTTAACCAGGTCGGCGTTTTTACCTGTCAGCCAGGCGATGCCTTGCCCGATTTTGTCACCACTGCGATGGGTAAACTATTTGGTTACAACATACTTTTAACTGAACCTCTTACATTCCTGACCGCCTGAGATGACAGCGAAGCCAGATAGCGCGTTCTTTGCACTTTAGCAGTACGCGGATCGCGCAATATAAAAAAGCCGGGATCTTCCCGGCTTGTTAACACTGGATTTTATTTCGAAGGGGCTGGCATCGGTTGCGAACTGCTGTTACGACGACGCAGCTTGTCGATCAGCTTATGTGCCTCTGCCCTGGTGGCTACCGCAGGGGACGAGCCATTCAGCGGCTGGCGTGCGGTTTCACGTACCGTCAAAATTGTGATCAGGCCAATAAGACCTGCGCCCATCATGTAATAGGCAGGCATCATGGTGTTGTGAGTGGTATCAACCAGCCACGCGGTGATGAGCGGAGTTGTACCGCCAAACAGGGACACCGACAGGTTGAAGCCAATCGCCAGTGCGCTATAGCGAATATCGGTCACAAACAGCGCCGGTAGCGTTGAAGGCATCGTGCCGCTGAAACAGGTGTGCAGCACACCCAGAATAAACAGGCCAGCAAAGACGGCCCACATATTGCCGGAACCCAGCAGCATAAAGCAGGGGATCGACAGCACAATCAGGCCGACAGCGCCAAACGCAATCACCGGGCGGCGGCCAATGGTATCTGTCCAGCGGCCCCACAACAGGGTCAGCGGCATCATCACAAACATGGCAATCATCACCAGCAGCAGACCGCTCATCTCATTCATGCCTAACACGCCGGTCAGGTAGCTAGGCATATATGAAGTCAGCATATAGTTTGAGACGTTAAACAGCAGCACTAAGCCGATACACTTCAACATAGGTGCGCGGTATTTGCGGAGCATTTGCATTAATGTCAGGCGCGGTTTGCTCTGCTCAAGGGCTTCCTGCTTTTCCATATGCTGCTGGAATGCCGGGGTCTCTTCCAGTTTCAGACGTACATATAAGCCAAACAGACCCAGCGGTGCAGCGATAAAGAACGGTACGCGCCAGCCCCATGACATCATGGCATCCGTTGACAACACCATGGTCATTACCGTGACCAGGCTGGCACCCAACAAATAACCGCCAATGGTGCCGAACTCAAGAAAGCTGCCCATAAAGCCGCGGCGTTTATCGGTAGAGTACTCAGCAATAAACGTTGCGGCACCCCCATATTCGCCACCGGTTGAGAAACCCTGGATCAGGCGGGCAACCAGCAACAAAACGGGTGCCATAATGCCAATCGACGAATAGGCAGGTATCAGGCCGATACAGAACGTACCGATCGACATCATGATCATGGTCATCGCCAGTACTTTCTGACGACCAATGCGATCGCCCAGTGGGCCAAATACCAGACCACCAATCGGGCGCACTAAAAAGGCGGCAGCAAACGTACCAAACGTGGCGATCAACTGAACTGCGTTATTGGCATCCGGAAAAAATACCTTACCGATAATCACGGCCAGATAGCTATAAACACCGAAGTCGAACCACTCCATTGCATTACCCAGCGCGGCTGCGCCAACGGCACGCTTAAGCATACCGTTATCAATAACGGTAATATCATCGACGGTCAGCTCTTTTTGCTTCTTATTCCAGAAGTGTTTTTTCGGTTGATCAGATAAAGGTGTTCTGCTGGTCATATTCTCCTCATACAGCTTAATTAAGGGAGTCTTATAGCTTTCGCAGCCGCAAATATGAACGTGAGAAAAAGTGGAAAAGAAAGCTATAAGAAGCCCAAATCAGGGGTTAAGTGAAGCGGTAAACACCGCAGCCGCCCCACCTTAGTACATTAGTGTCAGTTTATGCAAGTTTATATCGGCAATTGCCTGAATTGTGGTTAATCATAGCGTCTTCAGGGTTATTAATAGCAGCTTACGCTTAAAAACATCGCGTTACATTCAAGGGAGCTAACGTTTCAACTCAGAAAGCGTTTATGAGCGCCTGACCAACATATTTAAAAAATAATCTTATGGCTGCTGACGTTAATTGTTCTGCAAAGACAGGGTTATTCATGCCTGGCTTAATTCAGTAAGTAACTAACGAATCACCGACCTTTCCAGTACGCTCAGCAGTGCATCCACTTTGGGCAATAATTGCTTACGCCGAGGCCAGACCAGCGACAACATCAGCCCATCCGGCTGTGAGCCAGGCAGGATAATCTCCAGTTCCCCTTTTTCAGGGCGCTGTTTATCAGCCAGGACGGCATTTGAGCCACACCCAGCCCGGCACACACCGCCTGTAACTGCGCATCAACATCACCCAATGCCATACGATGCGGCAAGGTGTGCCAGACGGGATAGCCCCCTGATGCATGAATAACCAGGGCTTGGTCGTGCCGTCGACGCGTTCGTAGAGAATGGCGCGATGCTTCAATAACCCGGCCTCGTTTTGGGGGCGGCCATAGTGGTTGAGATAATCAGGAGACGCGCAGAAAACCATCCGTTCCCGGCCCAGATGACGAACCCCGAGTGATTCAGGAAAGTCATGGATATCGCCAATCCGCACCGCCACATCAATGCCTTCGTCAAACAGATCGACAAAACGATCTGAAAAGCTCAGGCTCAGTTCAAGCTCCGGGTATTGCTGACAAAAGGGATCAGCAATGGCATGACATTCAAACGCCCGTAGGTATTGGGTACGGCAAGCCGTAAGCGCCCCGAGGGAATGGTGCGCTGTGCCGCTAACACCGCTTCCGCTTCGGCTAACTCTTCCAGGATGCGAATGCAGGTCTGGTAGTAGGCAGTGCCGGCATCGGTCAGTTGCAGTCTGCGGGTAGTGCGTTCCAGCAGGCGTGAGCCCAGCCGCGCTTCGAGCCGACTGACGCTTTTACTGATTGCCGAGCCAGTCAGGTGCAGACGCTCAGCGGCAGCAGTAAAGCTGCCACTTTCTACACTGATAACAAAAGGAATGATGTCTTTTAAACGTTGATCGTGCATGGATTCATGAACTCAGGTTGGGAATGCTGTGAAAAATTAGCAGAGATAAGCGTCAAATTCTCTATTAGGCTAATTGTTATCTAACTGAAGGAGACAAATCATGCAAAAACAGGCTTTGATTGTGGGCATCAGCGGCGTTAACGGTCGTGCGCTGGCTGAAAAATTACTCAGCGAAGGCTGGCAGGTTACGGGGCTTTCCCGAGGACGCAGTGCGGTTCCTGAGGGATGTCACACGCTCACGGCCGATCTTACGGATGAAAACGCCGTGAAAAGCGCGTTGAAGGAGAGTAAGCCGGATGCACTGTTTTTTAGTGTCTGGGCACGTCAGGCCACTGAAAAAGAGAACATCCGCGTCAACGCTGCGATGGTGCGCAACGTGATTGAAGCGTTGGGCGATCGTCTTAAAGGTGCGCATGTGGCGTTGATTACCGGCCTGAAACACTATCTCGGTCCGTTCGAAGCCTATGGCAAAGGCGCGGTACCCGTTACGCCATTCCGTGAAGAGCAGGGCCGTCAGCCGGTAGATAATTTTTACTATGCCCAGGAAGATGAGATGTTCGCCGGTGCGGAAAAGTATGGCTATCGCTGGAGCGTTCACCGTCCGCATACCATTGTGGGCTATGCATTAGGCAACGCGATGAACATGGGACAGACGCTGGCTGTCTACGCCACGCTGTGCCGTGAAAAAGGCTGGCCATTTATTTTCCCAGGCTCGCCTGAACAGTGGAACGGTGTGGTTGATGTGACTGACGCGGGCTTGCTGGCAGAGCAGCTGGTGTGGGCCGCGACATCGCCAGAGGCCGCAAATGAAGATTTCAATACGGTGAATGGTGATGTGTTCCGCTGGAACTGGATGTGGCCGCGTCTGGCTGCCTACTTTGGTATTGAAGCAACCGATTACCCCGCGCAGATAATGCCACTGGAAAACCGTATGCAGGAAGCCGAAGCAGCCTGGCGTGAAATCGCCAGCCGTTATCAGTTACGTGAAGCGGACGTCAATAAGCTGGTTTCGTGGTGGCACACGGATGCCGATCTGGGCCGCCCGATGGAAGCGTTCACTGACATGAGTAAGAGCCGTAAGGCAGGCTTTATCGGCTATCGCAGCTCGCTGGATTCTTTTACCCAGCTGTTTGACAAGCTGAAAGCAGAGAAAGTGATACCAGATTAATATTTGGCTGCGCACATATTAACGTAAATTTAAAAATGCGCCTTTCGAGGGGCATTTTTATTCAACTATAAACCTGTCTTTGCAAGATACATTTGCGTCCTCTTTTTTTAAATTTTCTTATAAACAACCCCCGCTTGATTATCATTTAACCAGTACAACGTCACTGTCGTTGACATCCTCCCCGCCCTAAAGGGTAGGGATTCTTACAGCCAGACGGCAATGCCCTGCCACGAGACGCCTTCACATCGCGATTATGTAGCGTTCCGCACTCGCTACAGCGTTTTGAAGACGGAAAAAATGGTTAATAGAAATTACCGATTGCCCTGTCTATTCGCCCTTATATTCAAGCTGGAAAACAAATTCGCCCCAGCTTGCGTCTGCTATCGCTTTGGATAGCTTCGGATTGCGGATCATGTTTTTCACTTTCAGGGATTCGACGCAAACAACTTGGTTTTCGTTAATCAGTCTGCGAGATAGCTTGTGCAAGTTATCCAGACGGCAATCAGCAATTTTCGCGTGGAGGCGAGCGACTTTGGCGTGGGTTTTGGCGCGATTCTTTGAGCCTTTCTGTTGCTTGCTCAATCGGTGCTGTAGCAGGGCGAGACGCTTCGCATATTTAGCGGTATGGCGGGAAGTGCCGGTCTTGAATCCAGTATCAGTAACAAACAGGTCTTTTAAACCTGTATCAATGCCGACCGTTCTGGCGGTGATCGGCAGTGATACAGGTTCAAACTCACAAAGGCACGACACGAAATAGCGTCCCGCTGAATCTTTGGACACGGTGACGGTAGACAGTACGGACGGCAAAGGGCGGCTCCAGCGCACATCTAACGGCGCTTTGCTCTTTGCTATGTACAGTTTGCCATCACGGTATTTAAAAGCGGCATCTGTCAGCGTAGCCGCCTGTTTATGGCGCTTGGTTTAAAAGTGGGGTATTTCGTCCGGCCTGCCAGGAAGTTAGAAAAGGCAGCTTGTTGGTGGCGTAAGGCTTGCTTCAATGGAACGCTGGAAACGTCATTGAGCCAGGCAAATTCTGGCTCTTTTTTCAATGCGGTTAATCGTGTGCTGGCTTGCGTATAGCCGATTTTTTCCTGGCGCTCATAGTACGCATCTGTACGCCAGCGAAGGAACGAATTGTAGACCACGCGCACACACCCGAACGTCTGAGGCAAAAGCTCAACCTGATCGGGGGTTGGATAGAACCTGTATTTATATGCGCGTTTCATGCCTTACATTTTTCGCCGCTTCCCGATAACTTTTAACTGAAACAGTAAGCAAAAAGCTCCGGATATCCGGAGCTTTTTTTGTTACTTAACGCACTTCGCACACAGATTGCGCTCAATATGCTGGAAGAAATCGTTGCCTTTATCATCCACGAGGATAAACGCAGGGAAATTTTCTACTTCAATTTTCCAGATCGCTTCCATTCCCAGCTCCGCATACTCGACACATTCCAGGCGCTTGATACTCTGTTGCGCCAGGACAGCGGCGGGCCCGCCAATGCTGCCTAAATAAAATCCGCCATGTTTTTTGCAGGCATCCGTCACCTGCTGGCTGCGGTTACCTTTTGCCAGCATCACTTTACTGCCGCCGTGTGCCTGAAGCAGATCCACATAAGAATCCATACGGCCTGCGGTAGTCGGACCCAGCGAACCTGATGCATAACCCTCAGGCGTTTTGGCTGGTCCGGCATAATAGACCGGGTGATCTTTGATGTACTGCGGTAAACCTTCACCCGCATCGATGCGCTCTTTCAGTTTGGCATGGGCGATATCGCGCGCCACGATAATGGTTCCTGTCAGCGACACGCGGGTTGAAACCGGATATTCAGAGAGCTGAGCCAGAATCTCATTCATCGGGCGGTTGAGATCGACATCAACCACACTGCCTTCGCCCTGTTGACGCAGAGATTCTGGAATGTACTTGCCTGGATTATCTTCCAGCTTTTCGATCCAGATGCCGTCGCGGTTGATTTTAGCTTTGATGTTACGATCAGCGGAGCAGGAAACGCCCATGCCTACCGGGCAGGAAGCCCCGTGACGCGGCAGACGCACCACGCGAATATCATGCGCAAAATATTTGCCGCCAAACTGCGCACCTAAACCCAGCTGCTGCGCTGCTTCAAGTAATTGTTGCTCCAGTTGCACATCCCGGAAAGCCTGGCCGTGTTCATTGCCTTCCGTTGGCAGCGTATCGTAATAGTGGGTTGAAGCCAGCTTTACCGTTTTTAGCGTGCTTTCCGCAGAGGTGCCACCGACGACAAAGGCGATGTGATAAGGCGGGCAGGCCGCTGTGCCCAGCGAGCGCATTTTCTCGACCAGATAGTTTTTCAACTTACCAGGCGATAACAACGCTTTGGTTTCCTGATAAAGATAGGTTTTGTTAGCGGATCCGCCGCCTTTGGCGATACATAAAAATTTGTACTCTTCGCCATCCACACTGTAGAGATCGATTTGCGCAGGCAGGTTAGTGCCGGTGTTGACCTCTTTATACATATCAAGCGCGGCGTTTTGTGAATAGCGCAGGTTATCTTCGATATAGGTGTTATAGACGCCTTGCGACAGTGCGGCTTCGTCTCCACCACCGGTCCAGACGCGCTGGCCCTTTTACCCATAATGATAGCGGTGCCAGTATCCTGACAGGTCGGTAAAATACCCTTAGCGGCGATCTCGGCATTTTTCAAAAACTGTAACGCTACATACTTATCGTTTTCGCTGGCATCAGGATCGTGAAGAATTGAAGCCACCTGCTGTTGATGCGCAGGGCGCAGCATGAATGACGCATCATGAAAAGCGTGTTGTGCCAGCAAGGTTAATGCTTGTGGATCGACTTTTAACATATCCTGACCGTCAAACTGGGCCACGGAAACATGCTCACGGCTCAGCAGGTAGTATTCAGTATCGTCAGGGGCAAGCGGAAAGGGGTTCTGATAATAGAAAGGTGTGTTCGACATTTTTTCTCACTTAATGATCCGTTGTTTCGCTTCTCAGCAGAATAAGGAACAACATCATTGGCGCTATTTATCTGTTGTCTTGCCAGGCCGTCGGGCGATGGTCTGGCAAGTGGTTGGATAATATAATATTTGCTACTAATCTACACGTGCAGATCCCGCAATCAGAACATCATCACCATCCATGGGTAGCCAATCAGCATCAGCGAGGCCAGGAAAATGGCGCCAAAGATAGTCCCCAGACGCCAGTAATCTTTGGTAGGCAGGTAGCCACTGCCGTAATAAATTGGGCTTGGGCCTGTACCATAAGGTGTGATAATCCCCATCACGCCTAACGATGTCACCATCATCAGGCAGAACACCGGCATATTAATGCCCGGAATTGATGCGGCGATGGTTAACATAGCCGGTAACAGTGCGGTGGTATGCGCGGTGGTGCTGGCGAATAAATAGTGCAGCAGGAAGAAGGCGATCATAAGCATGACGGCTGCCACCTGCGGATCAAAACCGCCCAGTAACTGACCGCCCTGTTTACCCAGCCAGGCGATAAAGCCGACGCGCGCCAGGCCATCGGCTAATGCCACCAGCGTGGCAAACCAGGCAAACGTATTCCAGGCGGGTTTATTGCTGGTGATATCGTTCCAGTTAAGCACGCCGGTCCACAACATCAATACCACGACCAGCAGTGCCGCCATTGCTGGTTCAATCCAGGCTGTGGCGAAAATCCACATCAACAGTGCGCAGCAGACAAACACCAGTAACAGAATTTCGTTGCGTGAGAGTTTGCCCAGTTTTTCCAGTTCGCTGCTGGCCCAACGTGGAACCTCATCGTTTACTTTCACTTCTGGCGGGTAAAACCAGTAAGCCAGTAACGGCATGGTCAGGATCAGTAAAATACCCAGCGGCAGAAAGGCCAGGAACCAGGCGCCCCAGGAAATTTCAAATCCGACAATGCTTTTCACGAGCGCCAGCGCCAGCAGATTCGGTGCCAGGGCTGATAAAAACATCGAACTGGTAATACAGGCTGCGGTGATCGCCACCCACATCAAATAAGAGCCGATTTTACGGGCGCTGGGATCGTTAGGCTTTGAACCATACAGCGGCGGCAGGTTGGCAATGATAGGGTAGATGGTGCCGCCACTGCGTGCGGTATTCGAGGGCGTAAACGGCGCCAGCAGCAGGTCAGCAAAGGTGATGGCGTACCCTAATGTCAGGCTGCGTCGGCCAAGATACTTAACCAGAATCAGGGCCAGACGACGACCAAATTGTGTTTTATCGTAGCCTGCGGCAAACATAAAAGCGCCGAAGATGAGCCATACGGTTGAATTACCGAACCCGCTGACGGCCCACTTAAACGCCTGCGTTGCCTGCTTAAAGCCTGGATCAGCCAGTTCTGTCGGGCTAAACAGCACCCACTCACTGAACAAGGCAATAACCACAACGCCGGTTAAGCCAATGACCGCTCCGGGAAGCGGCTCAAAGATTAACCCGACAATCACACCGACAAAGATAGCGAAGAAATGCCAGGCGTAAGGTTCAAGCCCTGCGGGCACCGGGACCAGCAGGAGCAGCACAGCCACCAGCACGGGCAGGAATAACATAAGCAGAGGTTTTTTTGCCCCTTTACAGCAGGAGCGGCTTTTGGCGGTTCGCTGGTTAAGGATTGTGTTTTCATAATCATGGTCTGCAAGTTAAGAAGGATGCGGTTACGCCCCGATACTTCGCCGCTGATTACTTAATCTCTTTTTTATTTATTTGGCGAGTTAATCGTGACAGGTGAAATTTATTTTTTCCTTTAGTTTCCTGAAAATCAATTTTCAGTGCTTAGGAATATTCTGCGACTAATTAAAATATTGAAATTGATCTAGATCAATTTTTTATTAACCTGTTTTTATTTTTTATAAAAATTCACATTTATTACTTTTTTAAGGGATAGTTAATCCCCTTTTTGAATCACAAAAAGCGTAGTTTTCTTTTGTTGGAAAGTCATATTTATTTTTAAATTATTGATATTAAACTAATAAAATTTGAGTAAAAAGCTTGTTTGATTTTTGATAACTATTGGTTAACAATTAATGGTGCTAAAATAGTGGCATGCTCTGTTTTTATTGATTCATATACTTCAAAAGTTATATAACTAAAATCAGACTTTATAAAACTAAAGAAATTGTTATATTGGATGTATGACGTCGGACCACTTTATTTATTGAGAAATTTTGTCCGCAGCAAACTTCCAGGCTTTTAAATTTTGGAGTTGAAGATAATGAATACTCTCACCCCGCTATTGAATCCGCTCACCTTACCTGGCGGTGCCGTATTAAAAAACCGGCTGCTTATGGCACCCATGACCACCTGTACAGGCTATTATGACGGCACTGTGACCCGTGATTTAGTGGAGTATTATCGTTCTCGTGCGGGCAGTATTGGTACGGTTATCGTTGAATGCTGTTTTATCGACCCTAAAGGCCCGGCGTTTCCCGGCGCGATTGGCATTGATAGCGACAACAAGATCCCCGGCCTGAAAAGAATTGCCGATGCGATCAAATCTGAAGGTTCTAAAGCGATTCTGCAAATTTACCACGGCGGCAGAATGGTTGAACCTGAATTGATCGGCGGCAAAACGCCGGTCGCACCCAGTGCCATTGCCGCACCCCGTGAAGGCGCAACCACACCACAAGCGTTAACAGGCGAAGAAGTCGAGGTGATGATCACCAAATTTGGTGATGCAGTGAACCGTGCCATTAAAGCGGGGTTTGATGGCGTAGAGATCCATGGTGCCAACACCTATTTGATCCAGCAATTTTATTCACCCAACTCCAATCAGCGTGATGATAAGTGGGGCGGAAGCCGCGACAATCGTGCCCGCTTCGCCCTGGAAGTGCTCGAAATCACCCATAAAATGGCCGAACGCTTTGCCCATGAAGGGTTCATTATCGGCTATCGCTTTTCGCCTGAAGAGATTGAAGTTCCCGGTATTCGCTTTGATGACACGGTCTGTTTGCTGGAAAAACTGGCGGCACGCGGCCTGGATTATGTCCACTTCTCAATGGGCCAACTTTTGCGTCCTTCCATTGTGGATACGCGCGATCCCACTCCGCTCATCACTAAATTTCTCGCCGTACGTTCAGAAACGCTGGCAAAAGTGCCGGTGATAGGTGTGGGAGGTGTGGTGAATAAAGCTGATGCCGAATCCGCCCTGGAGCATGGCTACGATCTGGTCGCAATCGGTAAAGCCTGCATCGCTTATCCTGACTGGACCGATCGCATCATCAATAACGAACAGCTTGAACTCTATATAGACAGCACACAGCGAGAAGCCCTGAACATTCCGGAGCCGCTGTGGCGCTTTTCACTGGTGGACGCCATGATTCGTGACGTCAGCGACGCCGGGCGGAAATATAAAGCGGGCGTGTATCAGGAAAAAGTCGAAGCTGAGGCGCTGAAGTTAAAAATCAACGTTACGCTGGATACGGACCGCATCACTGACATCGCTCTGGTACCCGATGACACGCTGGATGTTGACTTTACAACAACATTTGAAAGCCTGCGTACCCGAATGCTGGTGGCTAACAGCCCACATGTGGATGCGATTACCGGTGCAACAACACAGAGTGAGGCATTAAAAAAAGCCGTATCGCGTGCGCTGGCTACCTCCAGCAAAGAGCATGTCATTGAAGAGGGCGGTAACCCCGAAGCGCCGTTGAATTATGATGTGGTGGTGGTTGGCAGTGGCGGCGCGGGACTGGCGGCGGCGATTCAGGCCAGTGAGGAAGGGGCGCGCGTAGTCATCATTGAGAAGATGCCGACTATTGGCGGAAATACCATCAAGGCTTCTGTGGGGATGAATGCAGCGGAAACACGTTACCAGAAGCTGAAAGGCATCACAGACAGTAAAGAGTTGTTTTATGAAGAAACGCTGAAAGGCGGCAAGTTCAAAAACAACCCGGCGCTGTTGCGAGAGTTTGTCGAGTTAGCCCCGGAGGCGATTGACTGGTTAACCGAACACGATATTGTGCTGAATGACATCACCATTACGGGCGGCATGAGCATTGACCGTACCCATCGTCCCGCCGATCGTTCAGCAGTGGGTGGATTCCTTATCAGCGGACTGGTTAAAAACATCAACAAGCGCAACATTGAAGTCTTGCTTGAAACCGCTGTGGCTGAAATTTTGTTTGAAAACGGCACCGTCGCTGGTGTGAAAGTGGTTGATGAATACAACGACAGCCGTCTGCTGTACGCCAAAAGCGTGATTGTGGCAACAGGCGGCTTCAGCGCCAATCGTGAGATGGTGGTGAAATATCGTCCGGAGCTGGATGGCTTTGTGACCACTAACCATAAAGGGGCGACCGGTAGCGGAATTGCGCTATTGCAAAAAATTGGCGCTGACACAGTGGATATGAATGAAATTCAAATCCATCCTACCGTTGAACAAACCACCTCTTATCTCATTTCTGAATCAATTCGTGGCGGCGGCGCGATACTGGTGAGCCAGGCCGGACAGCGATTTTTCAACGAAATGGAAACGCGCGATAAAGTGTCAGCGCAGATTATCGCATTGCCAGAGAAAAGTGCCTGGATCATTTTTGATGAGCAGGTGCGCCAGAATAACAAAGCTGCTGATGAATATCTCGCGCGAGGATTCGTTAACAGTGCGCCATCCGTCGCTGAACTGGCGGTGAAACTGAACATGGATCAAAATGCCCTGAAAGCCACGCTGGATCGCTACAATCAGTTCGTGATCAAGCAGAGCGACGAAGATTTTGGCCGCACGACCGCGCTGCGCCATCCGCTGAACGAAGGGCCTTTCTACGCCATCCGTGTCGCCCCAGGCGTTCACCACACCATGGGCGGCGTCACGATTAACACCGATACGGCAGTGCTGGACAGCCAGAAGCAGGTTATCAACGGTGCCTGGGCGGCGGGTGAAGTGGTCGGCGGCATTCATGGCGCGAACCGTATTGGGGGTAACGCCGTTGCCGATATTATTATCTTCGGTATTCTTGCCGGACGTAACGCAGCGGCCTTTGCACGACGCTAAACCTCAACCTACTGTGCTCATGACGGCATGGGCACAGTGCCAACACTTTAAGCAGAGGCGTTCATGACAACTGACACTCCTGTCTATGCTTACTCTGCGGTGCTGATGGGATCGCCCATCTTATTGAAGCTGTTTGAGCATAATGAAAAGCTGGCCGGACAGGTTTTCCGTCTGATCAGGCAATATGAGAACGCGCTGACTGTTAACCGCGACCATTCCGACATTATGGCAATCAACCATGCCGCCGGACACCATCCGGTCAGCGTGAGTAAGTCTGTATTCAGCTTGATCCAGTGTGCTAAAGCGGTGAGTTTGTTGCCGGACACGCTTTTTAACTTCACCCTCGGACCGGTGGTGAAATGCTGGAAGATCGGCTTTCAGGGCCATCGCGTACCGCCAGCCGACACGTTACAGGCACGCCTGTCACTCTGTAACCCAGAAAATGTCGTGTTAGATGAAGAAGCGCACTCGGTGTTTTTAACCCAGTCGGGCATGGAAATTGATCTTGGCGCGATTGCCAAAGGCTATATTGCAGATCGAGTCCAGAATTTTTACGCCAGCAGGGCGTGGAGAGTGCCCTTATTAATCTGGGGAAACGTACAGACGCTGGGTGCGTCTGCCGGACAGGAACGATGGGCTATTGGCCTGAAAAAGCCCTTTGCCGCACCGGATGAGTTAGTGGGTATTATCCACGTAGTGAATAAATCGGTGGTCACTTCCGGGGTTTATGAACGCTATTTTGTGTTGGATGGTCAGTGTTATCACCACATTTTTGACAGCAAAACCGGCTATCCGCTCAATAACGAGTTACTCAGCGTAACGCTTATTTCAGATCGTTCCATTGATGGCGATATCTACACAACGCTGCTGTATGGCATGGGTGTTGAAAAAGGCATGGCTTATTTAGCGGCGCGTCCGGATATAGAAGCGATTTTTGTTACCCGCGATAAGCAAATTATTTGCTCATCGCAGCGACAGTTCACCTTTACCTTACTGGATAACAGCTATCGAACAGTGAGCTACTGACAATATTGCCTGAGTAACGAATGATACTCCGCCTGCAGGCGGTAGCGGTAAACCGGCCGGCCTGTGGCGCCGTAGTGAATAGTCGTAAACAGGATATTAATCTCAGCCAGCCAAATCAGATATTTTCGGCATGACACGCGTGAGATATTCACTTCGGTTGCCAGTTCATCGGTTGAAAATTCACTGCCCGGATGTGCATCAATCCACTGGCAAAGCGTCCGTAAAGTTTGCGGCGTTAAGCCTTTCGGCAGGCGCTTTTGATCGTGAGTCGTGGGGGATTGCCATGAATTAACTGATCCAGCTCGGCTTGTTGATAATATTGCTGGTTATCCATGAGCGTTCTTTTTGCCGCCAGTGCGTTAAGGCTTCTTCAAAACGTGCGAACTGGAACGGTTTGATCAGGTAATCGACGACGCCGTAATTGAGTGAGGTTTTAATCGTCGCCGCATCGGCCGCTGAAGAGATAATGATGACATCCACCGGGCGCTTTGCACGGCGCAATTCGGGCAGTAAATCCAGACCGTTTTCCTGCTGCATATAGATATCCAGCAAGATGAGATCCACAGGCTGATCGGTTTGCATTAACCGCTCTTTCGCCTGTTGCAACGTTGACGCGGTACCGCAGCAGGTAAAGCCTGAAATCTGATTGATATAGCAGCGGTTCAGCTCCGCTACCATGGCATCATCGTCAACCACTAACACATTGATCATGCAATTTTGTTTCCTTTGTTCCACGGGAGTTGTACGAAAAATTGGGTGTACACGCCCGGTTCTGATTCGACGCTGATGTTACCGCCAAGACTTTCTGTTTGTTGCTTTACCAGAAACAGTCCGACACCGCGATCGTCGCCTTTCGAAGAGAAGCCTTTTTCAAAAATGGTGGCCAGTAAGCTGTCCGGTATCCCTGGCCCGTCATCGCTCACCTCACAAGAGAGCCAGCCGTTTTGGCAGTGCAGCAAGACGTGAATTTCCCCTTCCTGTTGCTGCTCCAGTGCCTCAAGTGCATTTTCAATCAGGTTCCCCAACACGGTTATTAACACAGTAACCTGCTGTTCACTGCCACCGTCAGGCAAATAGCTGGCATCACTGAGCAGTAAACGATGTCCTTTGTCTGAGCTGCGGTTAATCTTGCTGAGCAAAAAACCGGCAATGACGGGGGATTTAATACGTTGCAGCAGCGAGCCAATTTCTGTCTGGTAATTATTGGCGGTTTTTAAAATGTAGGTTTCCATCTGGGCGTAATTTTTCATATGAAGCAGCCCAAGAATAACGTGTAACTTATTCATGAATTCGTGAGATCGCTCACGCAGGGCATCAACGTAGTTTACCATGCCGTGCAGACGCTGCATTAGCTGGCTGATTTCAGTCTTGTCCCTGAAAGTACAGACGGCACCGATAATGTGCTGGTGATTGCGCACCGGAACCGTGTTGCTGATCATGATGCGGTTACCCACATTGAGTTCTTCATCATGTCGCGCTTTATCCCTCAGCAGGGCTTCGCGTAAGTGGCTCAGCATCACTGAATCTTCAGGAATGGCATCACCGCTGTGCGGAGCCTTACTGGCGGCCTCACGCAATAACTGCTGGGCTGCCTGATTAATCAGCGTAATACGTGCCTGTTCATCAACTGCAATAACGCCCTCTTTAATCGAATCCAGAATAGCCTGCCGCTGTTCAAATAAGCTCGATATTTCATAGGGTTCCAGCCCAAGCAAAATCCCTTTCAGCTGTTTTACCAGGATAAGTACACCCAGCAAGCCGACCAGGGCGCCAAGCAGGAGAGTCCATAAAACATTCCAGCGACTTTTGGTGATCTGCGCAGCCACATCGCTGAGTGAAATGCCAATGGCGACCACCCCAATTTGCTGATGTTGAGCATTGAAAACCGGCGTGAAAACACGCAATGCTTCTACTAATACGCCATGATTTACCGAAACGTTTTCATGCCCGGCGAGTGCGGGTAACAGATCATCGCCAATAAACCGCTGATTGATTAACTCCGCTCTGCGGTGAGAAAGCCGCATTCCCTTCATATCAGTTACAACCACAAACAGCAGATCGTTGCGCTTCTGTACCGCTTTGGCTATCGGTTGAATGAGGCCGCTTTCGGCGGGAGAAATCAGACCGCGCTGGATTTGAGGATCGTCTGCAAGCGTGCGGGCCACCGCCATCGCTTTGTCTTTCACATGCGAACGCGTGAAGTCATCAATCTGAACGAAATACAAAACATGCACGCTTAACAACACGGTAAAAATGACACCGACCATCATTAATGTCGTCAATGTGCTGAGTTTCATTGGGCGCTTGTTTTTAGATTGTGCTGGCTGGAGTGGGTTCATGGTGGTGTATCAACAGGTATTGGCTGAGTCGCCGTGCAACATACGCTATGTTTGTTTGTCAGTATAGGGTGGAGGCCCCGCTTGTGCGTTAAAAGGCAGAGCGGCGTAAAAGGGATCAGCGACAAACCACCAGGCACAAACGCTCTTTTTTGTAACTAAAGAAACAACTGGCATTATTTTTTAATTAATTAACTAAATTTAAATCAACTTAAACGCAACAATATTTTAAACTTCGCGAACTTTTTTTAACCATAGTTATTTTAGTAGTGTAGAACTTAATGATTAAATTAACAAAAGCATTTCCTTCGCTTTCTCTTGCAGCATTATTAGTTTGTTCAGCGGTTCACGCTGAAACGTCACCAGAGAAAACAGATGTCCTGCTGATTGGCGGTGGCATCATGAGCGCATCACTGGGCACCTGGTTAGAAGAGCTTCAGCCTGACTGGAAACAGATCATGGTTGAGAAACTTGATGGTGTCGCGCTGGAATCCTCTAACGGCTGGAACAATGCGGGTACTGGCCACTCAGCAAACATGGAACTGAACTATACGCCTGAGCGTCCAGACGGTTCTATTGATGTCACCAAAGCACTGGAAATCAACGAAGCATTTATGATTTCTCGTCAGTTCTGGACCGCCCAGGTGAAAAGCGGCGTCCTGAATAATCCGCACTCTTTCATTAATTCTACGCCGCACATGAGTTTTGTCTGGGGCGATAATGTCGATTACCTGACCAAGCGTTACGCTGCATTGCAGAAAACGGTTCTGTTCCAGGGCATGAAATTCTCAACCGATCATAAGCAAATTGAAGAATGGTCACCGCTGATCATGCAAGGCCGCGATCCTAAGCAACGTGTTGCAGCGACCTGGACGCCAGTGGGTACCGATGTTAACTACGGCGAAATTACGCGTCAGCTGATCGGCAGCCTGAAAAAGAATGACAATTTCAGACTGGAAACCTCTTCTGAAGTAACTGACTTTAAACGTAACAGTGATAACTCCTGGCACGTTACTATCAAAGATGCCAAAAATGGCGAAGAGCGTGCGGTTGATGCCAAATATGTCTTTATTGGTGCTGGCGGCGGCGCGCTGAAGCTGTTGCAGAAAACAGGTATTCCTGAAGCGGATAACTATGCCGGCTTCCCGGTGGGTGGTTCGTTCCTCGTAACCGAGAACCCAGCCCTTGCCAACATCCACAGACAAAAAGTGTATGGTCAGGCTTCTGTTGGCGCGCCACCGATGTCTGTACCGCATCTGGATTCACGCTACCTGGACGGTAAGCAAGTGGTGCTGTTTGGCCCCTTTGCCACCTTCTCAACGAAGTTCCTGAAAAACGGTTCGCTTTTCGATCTGCTGGGCACCACCACCACCAATAACTTTATGCCGATGACGCATGTGGGTCTGGATAACTTTGACCTGGTTAAATACCTGATTGGTCAGGTTATGCTGAGTGATGACGATCGCTTCGCCGCGCTGAAAGAGTACTATCCAAACGCGAAGAAAGAGGACTGGAAACTGATCCAGGCAGGTCAGCGTGTTCAGATCATCAAGAAAGACGCAGAGAAGGGCGGCGTGCTGAAACTGGGTACCGAAATCGTTACCGATCAGCAGAAAACGGTGGCGGCATTACTGGGTGCATCACCTGGCGCATCAACGGCAGCACCGATTGCACTTAACGTGGTTCAGAAACTGTTCCCTGAGCAGTTCAAGACCCCAGAATGGCAGGCTAAAGTTCATAAATTTGTCCCGAGCTTCGGTAAAAAACTGAACGACGATCCTGCGCTGGCTCAGCAGGTCTGGGACGACACCGCAGCAACCCTGCAACTGACTAAACCACCGGTTATTCACATGCCTGCAAAGGCTGCTGACGCACCGGCTCCGGCACCTGAAGCCGCGAAAGCAACCGAGTCTGCACAGCACGATATGGCGCTGTAAGCACGGTTAACGTTGTCTTAAGTTTGAAGAAAGGGCTGATAAACAGCCCTTTTTTATGCCTGTAGAACAGAAGCAGAAAACTACTTTTCGAGGCGGGCCAGCATTTTCAGGCTGTGCGTAAATATGGCATGCGAAATACGCGCTGGAATGGTATCCGGTAATGTCTCTTTCACGCGCGCTATGGCTTGTGGCAATCTGTCACTAAACTCATCAAAAATCTGTTGCATCTGCCCCTGATTAAACTTCACGCTTTTTGCCGTTTGCATAAAATGGCGTGGAAATATTTTATCAATTTCATATTTCTTACCTTTGGTGGCTTTCAGGCCCATCGCCAGCTTTAGCTCACGCAAATTCAGTCCTTTTCCGCCCAATACCGGGTAGGCTGAGATCACATCATAGAAAGGAGTGAGTCGGTAACTTCCTCCGCGTTCGATAAAGACAGAGACGTTTTTAGCGTGGCCGTCAGTGGCACCGATCAGCCACTGAAACACCTGAAATTTCATGAAATTATACCGGTCTGTCACTGCCTGACTTGAGCCCATCAGCAATTTCATTATCGCTTCAATGCCGGGCCCGCCATCGGACTCATATTTTAGTGACGAAGGTAAGCCAAAGGTCTGGCAAATATCTTCCTGTGGCAATCTCATCAGCCGGGTTCTGTCAGCATTCCAGCGTCGGTCAAACCTTTCTACAGCTAATGCACGGATATTGCCTGCAACAATGATCGTGGCTTCAGGTACGTCAAATCCCAGCTCCCGGGCAAGCGCAAGACAGACAAACTCATTTTCTACGCTTTCGCTCATATCCAGCGTGGCGGCAGGCTGTTTAATCTCACCAATAGGAAGTTTAATAATATGCGAGGTGGGTGTTGCGCCTTTAGGGATTGCCCAGCCTGTATCTGTTTTAAGCAACGCTGTTTTTTCCTGCGCACCGGCAACGGAGATACGGAAATCCTGCTCATCTTTTATCATGCCTAGCGGGATATCCATTTTATAAGCAGATAAAACGCGCGCTAATTTTTCCTCATTCAATAGCTCGAAGCGGGGCACTAAATCGGGGAGTGTTTCATCAGGTGGAAGTAACATCACCGCACCAACGCTGTCTCTGCCTGTTTCTTTTAGCAGGTCGAAGGGCTGGCGTGATTTTGTCTGATAACGCGCAACGATTCTGTCACGGATGACCGGGCTGTCTGGCAGCAGGTTATCAAAGTAATTAATCACTGCGGCAGACGAGTTTACCGGCAGTTGCAAGGGAAGAGAGAGCGATAAGGGTCTGGCAAGCGGGCTGTTTAGCCAGTCAGGATCGTACTGAAAGGCATGTGCACCGTTGCTGTGTTGAGTCAGAATGCCGATGCGCTCCCCATTCATCCAGGCAATCAGTTCCTGCTTCACCAGTCCGCCTCCGTATCAGAGCCTGTTGTAGACGGCGAAGAATTTTTGTCCTGAATCTCCATGGCGAGATCAAGCGACTGGATAATTTTGAACAGAGTGGCCAGCGTCGTCAGGTCTGGATTGTTTTCAAAATGTGAGAGCGTGGCCTGTTTTAGTCCCACTCTGTTAGCGAGTTCACTTTGCGTCCAGCGTTTTTTTGCCGAATGAGTTTTAAATGGTTCGCGAGTTGTGTTGGGCTATATATCATGATGAACACCCGGATGCTTTTAAAGAGAGCCGTCTACGCTGTTTCGTATCAAAGGAATCATGTGTATCCCTTACAGGGGATAAAGATGACATTATCCGCCAGAGAGGATAATGTCAATTTTATCCTGTCCAGCGGATAACAAGGGCGCGCTTAGCGATGTTTATTTCGCGCTAATGCCCACGGATCTTCGCTGGAGGGGCTGGTTTCTGCTGTCTGTGGTTCATTCAAAGAAGCAAGATAGAGCGCCTCTACTTCAGCACGCGCCCAGGGTGTACGACGTAAAAATTTCAGGCTGGACTTGATACTGGGATCGCTTTTAAAGCAGTTAATTTTGATGCGTTTGCTCAGTTCAACCCAGCCATAACGTGCCACCAGACGGATAATTTGCATCTCCAGCGTTACGCCGTGTAAAGGATCTTTAGAAACAGGGGTCATCAGAATCTGTCCAGAGTGTAAAAATTGCGCTCACCCTAACGGGCAGAAAGGCATTATGCAAGGAGCGGCAAAAAAGTGTGTTGGCAAACCGGTCGCTTTTCGTTATCTGTGCTGTGATTGCTACTACACCCGCACCCGACAGCACTTAAGAACAGCCGCAATTATTGTTAACCTATGGCAATGTACTCCGTTGTGACAGAGAGAGTTGTATGTTTACGCATGCCGCGCCAGGCACCCTCGATCATCCTTTAAAACCAGACCTGCGTGTTGGCTTTTTATTAATTAATCACTTCACCCTGATTTCTGTCGCTGGGCTGGTGGAGTCGTTGCGTTTTGCTGCCGATGAATCCTTTTCCAGTCGACAGATCTTTTGCCAGTGGGAATGGATGACGTGTGACAATCAACCGGTTATTGCCAGTTGCGGTTTACAGGTAACACCCACTGCTCCGCTCGATCTCGACGCCCACTGGGATTACATCGTACTGGCGGGCGGTTTGCTGGAGGAAACGCGCAATCCACCGGGCTGGTTACTGGAGGCGGTATGCCAACTTCATGCACGTAAAATACCGATTATTACCCTGTGCAGCGGCTCATTTATTTTAGGCAATGCGGGTTTATTAAATGGCCGACAATGTGCCATTCATTTCACAACCCGTGATGAGTTTCGTCAGCGTTTTCCCTGGCTATACCCGTTATTGATAAAAGTTACATTAATGACCGAGGCATCATTACCTGCCCAGGCGGAACGGCAATTGACCTGGCGGCAGATTTAATTCGCTGGCACTGCGGTGAGATTCGCGCCCAGAAAGGGCTGAAATACCTGCTGGCAGACGAGGAGCCAGCAATAAAAGCGCGGAGTAAACAGCGAGAGAAAAACATCATCAAGCGGTATATGAGAACGATCTGGTGTTACGCGCTATTGAATTTATGAAACACCATCTTGATAAGCCTGTCCCACTGGAGCAGGTCGCAGAATTTGTTGGCGTCACATCACGTCAGTTAAATCGGGCCTTTGTTGTCGGCACCAGCGAAACAGCTTCGGCTTACTGGCGCAAATTGCGGCTGGAACATGCGCGTAAACTGATGGCCAACTCCAGCAACAGCATCAATGCAATCGCCAGTGCCAGCGGTTTTGCCGATGCTTCTCATCTGATTAGTTGGTTTCGTAAACAGTATGGCGAGACGCCCGCAACTTACCGTAAGCGGCGACGCGAAGTTGAGCGACTGCTGAAAACTTAAGGTGTTACGCATGTTTACGCTGTGCTGCGTTAACCTGCAACAGACTTAACGGTTTTGAGACCCGTTCAGGTATTCATCAACATATTGTGTTATGGATAAATCTCTGACGAATTTAAGAAAGGATCTCTTTACTATGACTGTCTCTGTTCAAGCGGAACATATTATCCCTGCACAAAAGCGCGCACTGATTGCGGGTTCAGTGGGGAATTTTATCGAGTGGTATGAGTTTGCCGTTTACGGCTTCCTGGCAACAATAATCGCACAAAACTTCTTTCGCTTAGAGGGCGAAACGGCATTAACAGGCATTATCCTCACCTATGCATCGTTTGCTATCGCCTTCTTTTTCCGGCCACTCGGAGCCATCGTGTTTGGTCGCATCGGCGACAGGATCGGGCGTAAACCCACGCTGATAATTGTATTAATTATGATGACGCTGGCAACAGCGGCGATTGGCATTGTGCCGGGTTATGCCAGCATAGGCATAGCGGCACCGCTAATTATTACCGGGCTGCGTATTCTTCAGGGCCTGTTTGCCGGGGAGAGTATGGCGGCGCTGTCTCCTTAATGACGGAATTTGCACCTCGCGGTAAACGTGGTCTGTTTGGCGCCTGGCAATCTTTTACCGTCGCCCTCGGATTACTCGCTGGTGCAGGGATTGTCGCGCTGCTTTCCGCCTCGCTGGAACCCGAGCAGATGTTAAGCTGGGGCTGGCGCATTCCCTTCTTTATTGCTTTGCCGCTGGGCGGCGTTGCATTATGGCTGCGCGTACACATGGAAGAGACGCCAAGTTTTATTAAACAGCAACAACACGCCTCTCTGCCTGAGGAAAAAGCCAGTCTGAGCGCCACTTTTAAAACCATACTGCTCGGGATTTGTCGCGTGATGGTATGGTCAGCTGCCGGTTACACGTACTTAGTGATTATGCCAACCTACCTGCAATCTTCATTGCATACAGGATTTAATCAGGCATTGCTGATCGCCGTGATTTCTAATTTGGGCTTTGCGTTAACCATCATTCCCGCCGGGATACTCAGTGACAAAATTGGTCGACGTACAGTGATGGTGATAGCAGCGGTGCTGCTGTTGGTATTAGCTCTGCCGTTGCTGAAAATCTTGCAGGCTGAATCTTCAACGTTATTGATTAAGGGCGCAGTGGTATTTATTGCCGGTGGTGTTGTCGGATTGTTGGCCGGTCCCGGCCCCGCGATGTTGGCCGAAATGTTTCCAACTCGCGTGCGCTACACCGGGTTGGGGTTGGCTTATTCGCTGTCAAACGCTGTTTTCTCTGGCTGTGCAGGTTTAATTATTACCGGGCTAATTAAGCAGACCGGTAATCTCGATATTCCCGCCTGGTATGTCATGGCAACGGCAGTGGTCAGCATTCTGGCACTGATGACGCTAAATAAAGATGATCATCTGCGCTTGCTGGATGAGCCAACGCAACCAAAAATTTAATATCTTCAACAAGCAGGGCTTAATAGTCAGGGCAGAAAAATCTTGCTGCCTGATATTAATGCCCTGAATTTAAGTTCTGCATTCTGTTTGCGCTTGCCACCTTATAGCACTTCTACTGCGTTATTTTGTACAAACAACAGAGGTGATAGCCTGTATCGTTTCACGATGGATGATAATTTTTATTATTGAGCGACAGTACAACACCCTGTTTTTTCGAAGGAATGAAAATGCTGGCAAGTCAAAAAAGAATTGCAGAAGGTGTAAAGCTAAAAGAGATCTTGTTTATTGTGTTCTTATTAAGTGTTAATTTCGCAATAGCGACTGAAAAAAAGAAATATGTTAATAAAATAATTAAACTTGAATGTGTGAAAAAATATTAATGTGACAGCCTGTTATTAAAACCTGTCTGTTTCTCATTCGTTAACTTACAAAGCAGAGGGAGCGATTTTATTTATCTGAGGTTTAATAAAGCAACGTTACGATGAGGTTTTGATATCTCAGGACGGAACCATGCAGTATCATAATTTTATAATAAAGAAAATTGAGTATTGTGGAAAAGTGATGCGGAGCTTTTTTGTCAGCGATTTGAGATACAGGCAATCAAAGTATTCGCGAGAGTTCAACAGAGTCGCCAGCATTATCATGCCCGCCAGCCTGAACGAAAAAATAAACCATCGCATGATTTATGATCACAATCCTGACTTCACTTTGTTAGCTGATAAGGTAAAGGTTCGTGATTATGTGCGAGATAAAATCGGTGAGCACTATCTGGTGCCTTTATTAGGCGTCTACGAAAAGTTTGATGACATCGACATCAAGTTGTTACCGCAAAAATTTGTGATTAAATGCACACACGACAGCGGCAGCGCCATTATCTGTACTAATAAAAACCATTTTAATTTCAGCAAAGCAAAAAAGAAAATTGAGTTCTGTCTGAGGAGAAATATGTATTATGCAACACGGGAATGGCATTATAAAAATATTAAGCCCGCCGTGATTTGTGAAAAATATATTGATCTGTTTTTGGAAAAAGATAAAAGCGTTACGCCAGAAATTTTTCGGTTACACTGCTTTTCCGGTCAGGTGCAGTTTGTTGAAGTAGATATAACGGACGAAAACAAAAAAGAATTCGTGAATGTATACAACTGTAGCTGGCAGCTTTTACCTTTTACGGTTGGGTACCCTACTACAGATTATCCGCTCGAAAAACCCGTCAAATTTGCCAAATTGATTGCACTGGCAGAAAAACTGGCCGAAGACATCGACTATTGTCGCGTTGATATGTATGCCACCGATGACGAAATTTATTTCAGTGAAATTACCCTGGCTCCCTGCAATGGAAGAATAAAGATAAAACCGTTGTCATGGGATTTTCGTTTGGGTGAGCTTTGGGAAGCGGCGAAAGATAAATCAGCCGAAGAGAAGATAGTGCGTTTTTTTGGGGTGCGTCTCTAAACGTAACAATAAAAAGCCGATAAAATTATCGGCTTTTTTGCCAGAACTCAGCGAAAATCAGGCGCTGTGTAACGGTTGTGCAGTTTTCTCAACCAGTGCCAGTAGCAGCTGAATATCTTCCAGCGTTACGGTAGGGTTTAATAACGTCATTTTCAGGCAGGTTACGCCATTAAACTCGGTTACACCCACATTAGCGCGACCTGATTCGAGCAGGGCATCACCAATTTGCTGGTTTAACAACGCCACGGCTGCATCATCTGCCGATGCCATTGCGGCCGGACGATAACGGAACAGCACGCTGGCGAGCTGCGGTTGCATAACCAGTTCCAGCGAGGCTTGTTCATCAACGTAGTGAGCAACCTGTTTTGCCAGCGTCACACCGTGATCGATGATCTCGGCGTATTGCTTCTGACCTAAAGCTTCCAGGCCCATCCACAGCTTCAATGCATCGAAACGGCGGGTCGTCTGCAGTGATTTCGAGACCAGATTCGGTACACCTTGCGCTTCATCGAACTCAGAGTTCAGATAAGCCGCCTGGTAGCGCATTAGCTCATAGTGACGCGCTTCTTTCAGCAAGAAAGCGCCGCAACTAATGGTCTGGAAAAATTGTTTATGGAAGTCCAGCGTGATGGAGTCAACCAGTTCAATCCCGTCCAGATAGTCACGATATTTCTCAGACAGCAATAACGCTCCGCCCCAGGCCGCATCGACGTGAACCCAGATATTATGTTCTGCCGCCAGTGTTGCGATAGCACGTAATGGGTCAATTGCGCCGGCATCGGTTGTGCCTGCGGTAGCAACGATAGCCAGAATTTGCTCACCGTTGGCTTTCGCCTGAGTGACTTTGGCGGTTAAATCGTTCAGATCCATACGGGCAAACTGATCGGTTTTCACCAGCGTCACAGACTGATAGCCGAGGCCCAGCAACGCCATGTTTTTCTGTACGGAGAAGTGTGCATTTTCAGAACAAAGCACTTTGATCTTACGCAGATCGCCCGTTAAGCCGTCCTGCTGGATCGAATGTCCCTGGCGAGCAAAGTAGGCATCGCGTGCCAGCATCAAACCCATCAGGTTACTTTGCGTACCGCCGCTGGTGAACACACCCGCATCGCCAGCCTGATAACCAACCTGAGTACGCAGCCACTCAATCAGCTTCATCTCAATGATGGTGGCTGAAGGGCTTTGATCCCAGGAATCCATGCTTTGGTTGGTTGCATTGATCATGACCTCTGCGGCCTGACTTATCACCAGGCTTGGGCAATGCAAATGCGCCACACACTGTGGATGATGCACTGACAGGCTGTCTTTCAAAAAGTATTCAATCGCCCGCTCAATGGCGGCCTGGTTGCCCAGGCCTTGCGGATTGAAATCCAGTTTGATGCGTTCACGCAGTTCAGCAACGGTTTTACCCTGATACATCTCAGGCTGTTGCAGCCACTTCACAACCGCCTGGCTGCTCTGTTCAATTGCTTGCTGATACGCTTCGGTGCTTTGCGCTGAAGCGGCCAGAATTGGATTTAACCGGGACATCGAATTCACTCCATTCAAACCGGTTTAACGCCAGCTGAGAGCAGGGCGTTTTCAAATTTATCAATGAACACGTCGAGTTCTGCATTGCTGATCAGCAGGGAAGGCAGCAGGCGCAATACGCTACCGTGACGGCCACCGCGCTCCAGAATCAGACCGTTTTCAAAGCATTTCTTCTGCACCAGTGCAGAAAGCGCACCATCAGCCGGGAAGCAACCCATATGATCTGCTGCTTCGTCAGGTTTAACCAGCTCGATGCCGATCATCAAACCCAAACCACGCACATTGCCGATAACCGGATAACGCTTTTGCAGCTCAGCCAGTTTGGCTTTCAGCCATTCGCCTTGCTCAGCCACTTTGTCAGCGACATTATTATCTTTGAGGTAACGCAGCGTAGTCAGGCCCGTTGCCATCGCCAGTTGGTTACCACGGAAGGTGCCGGTATGGTGGCCCGGTTCCCAGGCATCAAACTGTTTCTTGATACCCAGTACGGCTAACGGTAAACCGCCGCCGACCGCTTTTGACATCACAATGATGTCTGGCTCAATACCCGCATGTTCAAAGGCAAAGAATTTACCGGTACGTGCAAAGCCAGCCTGGACTTCGTCGATGATCAGCAGAATGCCATGTTCCTGAGTCACTTTACGGATGCGCTGCAACCATTCAGCCGGAGCCGGATTCACGCCACCTTCACCCTGAACCGCTTCTAAAATGACCGCAGCAGGTTTACGCACACCGCTTTCAACGTCGTTGATCAGATTTTCAAAGTAATAGGTCAGCGCCTTCACACCCGCTTCACCACCAATGCCCAGCGGGCAGCGATACAGGTGCGGGTAAGGCATGAACTGCACTTCAGGCATCATACCGTCAACGGCTTCTTTCGGAGACAGGTTGCCGGTAACGGACAGTGCACCGTGCGTCATGCCGTGATAGCCGCCAGAGAAGCTGATCACGCCTGAACGGCCAGTGTGTTTCTTCGCCAGTTTCAGTGCGGCTTCAACGGCATCAGCGCCAGAAGGGCCGGTAAACTGCAGGCAATATTCTTTGCCCTGACCAGGCAGTAAAGAGAGCAGATAAGCGGAAAACTCATCTTTCAATGGCGTTGTCAGATCAAGAGTATGTAACGGCAAGCCGCTGGTAATGACATTTTGGATGCTTTGCAACACATCAGGATGATTGTGACCCAGCGCCAGGGTTCCTGCGCCTGCCAGGCAATCAAGGTATTGCTTATTCTCAACGTCAGTGATCCATACGCCATTCGCTTTAGCAATTGCCAAAGGCAGCTTACGTGGATAACTTCTGACGTTAGATTCAAACTCAGCCTGTCTGGCCAGGTAGGTTTCGTTGTTAGTGACTGAATGCGCATCTAAACTATCAATACGGACTTTATCCGTCATCATATCTCTCCTACAACCAGGGCTTATCATTGTGCCTCAGTTGAATAATTGAATAAAAAGTAAACTACTGCTTAAAAAGCGCGGCCAATATAGGACTTTTTACCACCGGACTCAACGATTAATTTTGTGAAGATTTATTAATGGCTTTTTATTAATAATCAAAGTGTTGCTGCGTTTTTGACCACGCGGGGTGCCACTTTTTTGTTACTGAGTTATTAATAAAGCACTAAATGATCTGCTTCAGATGAGCACTGGTATCGTTAAATGTTTGTAAGAGACGGTTTTAAAACAATTTAGTAAAGAGCCAAAAGAAAAGTACCAGCACTTTCTTTGTTAACAGAATGTGTCGGATGCTCTGCTATGAATTACGTAATTCACGCTAACGCACCGGACAGCGAGGAAGAAAAACGATGAGATTTTAATTCAGGTCGATAACAGTAAGGCAGGAAAAGGCAATTTCAGGTCAACCTGATTCTGATGCGTTAGTTGTGCCGTTGTCAGGCAGATGAAGAGAGGTGAAAGAGCACAACGCTGGCGCATAAGTTATTTAACATAAGATAGATTGCGCGCATTAAAATGGTGTCATGCTTCTTTAAACGCTTATGCAGCAAAAGTTGCCCGCTCAACGGCCCCTGTTACAGAAATGGCCGACCAGATGTTGGCCAGCCGTGAGGTATTTAGCGTCAGCCTAAGAAAAATTGCCTCGCTATTCTGTTTTTTAAAAAAATAGCCGAAAACGATATTGATTGAGTGAGTTTCAATTCAACTTGAAGAAAAGAAAGTTAAATCAATAGATTATAAACGAGTCTGTTCATTTTCAGGGATGTTTTCAATGGCGTAATAGGCTTCCAGCACAGAGAAGAACGCTTTTGAAATAGATCCTATCATGTTGGCGCTGCTCTCCTTGACTTTTTGTAGGTCATTTTCAGAATTTAATGAGGAATAATCCAGTTCGAAGAAAGAAAGAGGCAGACCACCCGTTTTTAAACATTCAAGGCTATAGAAAGCCTCTTTGTTATAAAGATTTTCTTCACACACCTGACGGTAAGCATTAAAAACGGTAAACGCAGATTTCAGCATAGCTTTTGCTTTTTCGGGCTCATCATCAACAGGATTGACTTTGCTTTCAAAGTAGGCGATCACTTTTTCATGATCTTGCGCTAAACTGTTTATTTTTGAAGCATCACTTAGCGTCATTTTCTTTACAAAAATATTTTGACATTGTTTCTTTATAAATTCGCTGTAGATTAGCGATGAGAAATTCGCATCGATTTTACTTGATTGGAAACGCGATGAAAACATCGCCTTCACTTTTTTGTCCTGTTCAAAGCTAAGGTTTTGACGAAAAATACCATTCGCATTTTTTGGATTGGCTAGTAAACGTTCAGAGGTCAGGTTACATAGGTTGGAAAAGTTAGCAATCTCATCAACTTTATTGTTTTTTCTGAAAGATTTTGCTGTATTGATTATTTTTTTTATAAAATAAATTATTCCCTTCCCACAGGATTTGTTTTTTTGTTTTCAGCTGTCGATAAATTAACATCTGATATATTATCGACATAGAACGTTGCTTGTGTATATTCATTAATTTTCATCTTATTTTTCTCTTTAAACTATTTTCTCATAAATCAACACCGAGATGAATCCTGTCATCTTGGTAATGCCAGGGCTTTGTCACATTGTAATCGCTAACAACATAACTTAACCAAATCGCCTACAGTCAGGTCAGCATTGATCTGCTCTTCTTGCAAAAAAAGACCCTGCTCTTCTAAACTGATAAGGAATTCAATTAGCTCAATAGAGTCCAGTTTTAGCGTTTTGATGAGACTATCTTCCATAGCAATTTGCCCGGCTGGCAACCCATTAATCTGACTTATCTTACTGCTTATAATATTTAACGCTTCATTTATTTCCATTTTACATTATCCAAAATGTTTATTGTTTTTTCTGATGTAAAGATGCGTTTATTTAGCATTGGACTAAACTTAATGAAATCATAGAAGCGAGAGTCCTTTATATTATCCATATGACCCGCTTCTTTAAATAACGTTAACGCATCAGATATGGCTTTTTGTCTGATGTCATTTTTAGAGTCGCTTCCTACTACTGTAAGAAAGGCCGATTTAATATAATGTTCAATGCTGTTTATATAGCCTGCCTTCCCCAGGTTAACTTTACTGATTAATGGATCATTTCCCAGGCCATTCAGGCGCAGTTCTGCTTTTAGTGTGTCCAGTAAAATCTCTTTGGGATTGATTTTGTTGAGGGGTGCTTCAGGGCGAGTTTCATGCCCTGAAAGTTGCTGAACACTTCGAACTACAACTTCTTTTTCTTGATTATCCAGGATCTGAATTTCAAGAGTTTGTTCTGATAATTTTTCATTACGACTAGGTTTAGCATTGCTCATACGCTGTATATACGTTGCGTTACTATTTTTTATATCGCTTAAAGGGGCGAATTGATAAAGCGTTGAGCTTTTAGCTATGTCGTTTGTGTTAATACCCTTAGTCTCGATATTCGCACTGGAAAGAGACGCCCCGGAAAAATTCACCAATGTGCTATAGCGGTTAAAGGTGTTATTTATCTGTGTGTTTTTGCTGTGGTCAGTTTTATTCACAGTTGTGTCGTCGCTTTCGTTGGCGCTGGTATCACTAACTATCCTGGCCCCTGTGGCCGACTGGCCGTTTTGTGTGTTAGCGGCGTCAGCCGTTGTGCCGTTCGCCGCAGACCTTACGCGATCTGTTTTGGCGTCTGAGACGTTATGACCAGTAGTCTTACTATCCTCATTAACGCCCCCGTTTGCGGCAGTAGCCGACGTCAGGCGATTGTCAGATGATCTGCTTCGCTCAGTGTCTGATGCATTATTAGCTTCGCTTCCTGTAACCAAAGTCTCCTGTTTATCTGATGATCGATGATCTGCTGCCGAAAGGCGATTTCGGTTATCTACAGCATGAGATGAATCGTTTTCAGGTGCTATATCAGTCTCATCATAGGATAGAGGGCTATCTGTAGTATCAAAAATGACTTGAGGTTTAAATTCAGGCCCGCTTTTTTTCCTGATATCAAGCTGATCAGAGTCTATAAATAAGGAGCCTGTCAGATGTTTTGTCAGGTCTTGAACAAGCGCATCTTCAGGACCCGTGGAGTCAACAAGATTTGTAATGCTCTCTAAATCAACCGTGTCCGTTGAAGAGAAGGTATTCACGCCTGTCTCACGCGTTTCCGGCTTTTCGATTTGTACAAAATCAATATTGCTGACAATTTTTTCACGATTATCAAATAAATTATGATAATCATCAGCCGTAATGACCGATTTATCACGGGAAGGCAGACTTGCGATAAGATCTTTCATTAACAAAAATGTCTGATCCTGATTCAGGTTATCTGAATTTAATATCAACTCTGCTAACCCAACATAACGATCTGCACTTTTGCTGTCTGGCGTATTCAGTCCAGATCGCTGATGGTTATCAGTCGTTTCGTTTTGGCTAAAGTTTGGGTTGTTATTATTAATAATATTTACAGGGCCGAAAGGAAAACCTTTGGAAGGGTCATTTGCCTGTAAGTTATTATTTCCCTGGGGGCCCAGAGGGGAAGGCATTTGAGCAAGTGGCGGTTCTGCTTTAGACGCTTTATGCGTATTCAGTGTTGCAGGAATAGCACTAAGAGCGGCATTGAGTCGCCTCATGTCCTGCAGCATTCCTGTGCCGTTGTTCTTTGATAGTCTGGCTATATCTTCAACGATTTCGTCCAGAAGATTAAAGCAAGCGCGAATATCGGGTTTGAAAACCTTACCAAGATCATTCATAGCCTGTTCTCGTGAACAATCAGGATGATGATGACACCATGCATCAATTGAACTATCGACAATGTTAGCTGAAAGTTTCTCTACGACACTCTTACCGTACTGCTGTAAAAAAGGAATAAGCTTATTCCATGTTTTTTGGTCATTTACCTTTTCAGGATGTTGTGAAATAAATTTAGTTAGGTTGTTAATTTTCCTTTTTTCAGTTTCGGCAAAGCTGTCTTTTTGTAAGGCGAGCATTCCAATGGTATTTTTGAATAACTTACCATTTTCATAAGCATCCAGATTGTCTAATTTTTCAGAAAGAGAAGATTGAGCAAGGGTGTCGATAAATTTAGAGGCTGACGAAATGCTGTCTGGATTGGAAACATAATTTTGCCTGGCAAAAGTAAGGTGGCTGTTTTGTACTGCCTGAATGCATGATGTCAGGTTGTTGTGCAAACACTGCGTAACTGCTTCTTGAATTTTAAGTGCCGTCTGGTTCGCATACTCTGTATTTATTCCATGCATAACTATTTCCTCTGTTATTTTTCCGATGTACTCTTGCCTGAGCAAAAGGGGAATTTGTAAAGAAAGTTAATAATTAATTGCTTGAGGTGGCAAGAATGAGAAATTTCTTTATGCTCAACTGGCTTTGTCGCTTGTTGAACGTGAAAGGAATGATTAAGCCTGCTTTTGAAAGATTTATTATTGTAATGTACAGATGAGGTTGTCTCACTGAAGGGGGCAGATAAGAAAGCAAACCGCTCATTTTTTTATTTGCAGGGAGAGTAATAGTCAGTGGCTTGTGCGTTTTTGCTGTCAGACTTGATAGGCTAAGCCATGAAAATTTTGCTGGTAAATTGATAGTGTGCGCAGAAACGAAACCACGCAGAGTAAAATACTCTTGATTAGATGGTTTGGTTTTACTGTTTTTTTGCATGAAAGTTTAACCCTTTCTATTACAAAGATTTCAATACCTGTTTTGCACTATCTGCAAGTGTTGATATAACACCGCTCAAGACTTTATTTAAATTATCAAAAGTACTGTTGGCCTGGCTGTAGCGTTGGGCAAATGATTGCATATTACTTTGGAAACTGCTTCCTAAGGCGTTAAAAGAAGCTAACCAGGCTTGATAAGCTGTGGTTGAAATCTCTCCCGTTGTAGTGGGAAGCTTAAGGCTTGCATTATATTGATCAAGATTGAAGGAGATTTTTCCATTCTGATCGACTTTATAAGCTGGCTCAAGTGTACCCGTCATTTCAGCTTTTTGCTCCGAACTCATATTTTCCCAACCCGGAACAGAGCCAAATTGTTGAGCGTTAACCCAGGTGTCAAAATCACGCCAGCCTTTTTCCATAATATTTTTGTCGAATTTAATAGTATTACCATCCTTACCTGAAGTGATGGCCTCTCCTGCTGCCTTCTGTACAGTTTCATTAAACTTTTCATACATAGAAGTATAGGTAATCATTAAGTCTGCATAAAAATCGACGTAATCCTTTTTAATGCCCCCTATAGCAATTGCGACTCTCGCCCATAACTCGGCATAGCTGGTATTGACATCAATGCCAGTTCTGCTCTCTTCAGCTTTTGCCTGTGAAACCTCTTTTCTGATAGCCGTCGTAAAAATACTATAATTCTTTTGTGTATGAAGCTGGTCATCTCTTACTGTGTCACGTACGAAGCTGAGTTTTTTGCAACGTCGCCTCTGATGTTATCAAGACTTTTTCTGCAGTACTGCTTGTTTTAGGTTGTTCAGAATAACTGGCTGGAATAACATGATTAATTAATTTATCAAAGCGAGTGTTTTCAGCTTGACGTTGGCTGGCAACGTCTGGTTCATGGTTATTCAAAAGCGTATAAAGGGCATTTATTTTTAATGCGGGTGAGCTTTTATTTCCCGGATTGTCGCCGCTTTCTTGATTAAGTAGTACGCCAATGAGTTTTTTCAAAAAAGAAATGTTTTTATTTGGTGAAGTACTGTTGACAATGGGATCAACTAATTGCTTACTTTGAGATGACGTATTATTCATCCATAAAGAATCATTTTTCATAGGGTTCTGTAAGTTGATATTCATCATGTCTCCAGGTAAATGATAAAAGCGGGGAGCGATCGTCCCCGCATACATTAAAAAACAGCGCGTATTAACCCATACGGTTGGCAATAGCACTGACAGCATCGTTGTTATTATTCAGAATTGACATTAATGCCTGGCGGAGTCCGTTTTCGGAATCATTGGCTTTCTTAGCGACTTGCTGGAAGGTGTTGTCAACTTCATTCGTGACGCTTTGATTGCCACGCGCAATATCAGCTTGCTTACTCTCTTCGGCTGCACTTACTTCATAGGTTCCCTGAACAATAGAGTTTGTTGCATGGCCGCCCTGAGTCATCAGTTCGGCCGTAACACGTGTTTTTGAGGTGTCATTACTGATCTTCTGATGCGCGTTACGTAGCGTTGCACTCTCAAAATTCATTTGAGGATGGTGTTGCGACATACGACCCAAAACTTCAGGACTCATCTCCTGACCATTTTGAACCATTTTGTCACGACTGTTTTTGATGGCATTTTCTGACTGCGTAAGTTTAAACTCAGTTTTCGTGGCGTTAGATAAATTATTTTTAATAGAGCGAGATTCGTTATTCAGTGCTTTCAGAGAAGCGCCAGTCGAGGCACCTTGCATCCCCAGACTTAATATGCCGCCAGTGATGGTACCATTCATGCGTTGCTGGGCAGCATCAATTCCTTTGTTGCCAGCCAGAATAGCGGAATTCATGGTATTCTCGGACCACTTTGCAGCCAGCTTATTAGCTTCATTTTCATGTTTATTTAATACAGACATAATCGTCATGAAGGCTTGCATCGTTCGCATGTTACCCATGACATTTGAATAAACATGAGAAGTGCTGTCTGCCGCAGTGATATCGACCCCACCTTCCAGTGCAGGTTGTGAGCGAGTCTGGCTTGAAGATGAAGGATGTGCTGAATTTACAGCCTCTTTAGAGGCTGCTTTGGCGCTGTCATTTGTTTTTAAATGCGCAAGAGTAGATAACAGCTGGGAGCCAAAAGTTGCGGCAACAAAGGCAACAGCTTGATCTATATTATCAATGTCTTTACCTGATTTATTATTTTCAATCGCCTGGAGTATTTCAGATTTCGATGAGGCAGGGAGGGTTTTATTAATATAACTCTCAGGTATTTTCAGTTGAGCCTTGCCATCGATGATAGTTAATGAGTTGACAGTTTGGTTTAGTACTGAAGTTAAAATGCCGTCGGTTTTAACAGCGGCATGATCTAAACTTTTTGCAGTGTTTACATTACCTTTGTTGACTTCTGCATTACCTGTATTGACAGTTTGAGGTAGATGATTATGAGTATAGGGTTGTGTTGCAAGATTAGCTGCGTTCATTATTGACATAATCAAAGCCTTATTAATCGCATGATAAGTTTTGGAGTTAAGCAGTGATGGAGCTTAATTGATGGCTAATGTATTTCCCCGCTTGAAAACTATCTTCTGCAGCAGCAGACATATCAGAAATAATAGAGTTAGCGACGCCTAAACGCTGGCTAAAATTATTTACCACCCTATCCATCATATCTGACAATATTTGCTGAAGTGCTGCATCGCGCATCATTTGCGCGCGTGCTGTTTCTGCTTTTGTCATAAGCGCGGCAACGCTGATGCCACCGGCAACCTGTAGCGTTGTATTGGCCATTGTTCCGCCAGCCAATCCCATTTGTGTGCGGGTTACGACGGTGGCCATTTTGGCTTCGTTCATACCTAAACTACGACCGAGCCCATTACTGATGCGTTTAAAAACTTGTCCAGTCGTGCTGGTAGCAATCCGGGATAACTGACTGGCGAAATGTGTTCCAATGTTGCTCATTGCTTTGCTGGCTAGCTTACTTGCTGCACTGCCTGCGACATAAACGCTTGCAATCAAAATGACTGCTGCAGCAATAGCACCTAAGATTTGTCCAACCATAGCAGCGGTAGAAGCGTCAACGCCCATTTGTTCCAGTAGCCTGGTAAGCATGTTACCGATGAGCTCCATCAATGGCTTAACGATAGAATCCATAATGGGTTGTAAGGCTGCTTGCATAAAGGATTTACCCGTCACAGCCTTGCCGACCTCATCTGCAAGCATTAACGACAGGGCAACAGCCGCGAGGGCAAGAGAGGCTCCTCCCGTGAAGATAGCGGCAGCGAAGCTCACTGCGGTAATAACCCACCCTAAAACCTTACCAATACATCCCAATGTTTTTGGGTTTCTTCTGCTTTCCTCATTTGGTCGTCATACTCTTTTGCTTTCTTCTCAGCATCTTTCGCTGAGGCTTCAGCAAGTTTCTGTTTCAGCGCGGCATTGACTTCCAGATCTTCATTTGCGGCTTCATTGATTAATTGTGCCATTACAGCCATTAAATAGGTCAGGCTTTTGGATTGCGCGTCTTTTTGTTTACGCTGCGCTTCAATAACAGTAATTTGCTGCGTCGAAAGCGATCCCACTAATTTAACTGCCTCTTGCTGAGTAGTTTGCAGGGCATTTTTACTGGTTTTCTCAGTCTCAATGGCAGGTGTTAAGGTGCTTTTAACAAAGGAAGTATAAGCAACCCTGGTTGCTTCATATTTGGCGGATGCCACGTTCACATTAAGCTGAGCAGCAGCAATTTCTGCCTGCAGCTCAGGACTAACACTGCCGAAATTCGCATTTTGCATTGCTGCCTGACTTTGCAAGCTTGCAAGTGTGGTTTTAGCACTTTCAAACTCATGCCCGGCGCTGGCTTTATCCGCAGATAACTTGTCAGCCTGTTTTTGAATGTGTTTGAGATGGTCGCTGTCAGCGGTCCACGTGAGTCCCTGTTTTTCTAGCTGGGTCGTGAGTGTTGCACTGGCCTCACTGGAGCCTTTCATCAATGAGTTATAAGCAGACAATTGATTAATGAGGTTTTGTACAGAAGATTCTGTCATCAATTTCGACATGGCAGCGAGTATGCCAGTCAGACGTGCCGAGGCATTTAAGGTCTTATCTGTGGCAGAGCTTGCCATTTCCGCTTCTGCTGCGGCCGGATGCAACTGAATGGGGTCAGGCGAAAGTTTAGGAATAAATTCCCTTTCAGGCCCTTTAACCACAGAACCCGAATTTTTAAGCGTGTTACTTGCATTTTTTAAAATGGTTTGTAATTGCTCCGGCTGTAAAACTTGTAAGGCTTTTTCAACCTGGCCACCTAAAACATGCTCCTTATATTGTTTATTACCAAAGCGTCTGGCCTGATCGCTGTGTTTTTTTAATTCTGAGTGACTGGCCTTTTCCAGAGAGGCATTTGTGTTAAACGAACTTATACCTTCTAAAGACATGGAATTTACTCCTTGTGTTTTTATTCTTTTGAATTTTCTTCGCTTTGCTCTGATTCATTTATCGCCGTAAGATAAACCTGAGCTTTTTCCTGCAGGTGGGCATCATTGCTTCTTTTTATTACAATTTCGAAACACTGCCGAGCTTGTACTGAACGGCGAAGCATTAAGTTACACTCTCCCGCATAGAACATAGGCCTGAAATCATTTTCAGAAAGCGTGTAAGAGAGAGCATAAAAATCTATAGCTTTACTGTAATTTTTCTTAAGTTGATAAACTGCTGCTAAACCTAAAGGGTATTCAGGATTATAAAAATCATAGATGCAGAGAAAGCGGAACAGCGATTCAGCATCATCGAGCTTTCCCTGATGGTAATATTCATAAGCGAACTTATAAACATCATGCATTGTTTGATTCGAAACGCCGTGAACATCTTTTAATGTTGATCCATTTTGGATAGCATCTAAAAGTTGAGCTGAATACTCCTCAACCTGAGTGTCGTCATAAGTTTGGCTTTCTTCACTATGATGTGTGTTCATAAATTACCTCTAAAAATTAACAGGAAACGTATCGCTGAATGTGATGAACTTGTTTGTTAATGAAAATAGTCATGAACACAGAATAATCATAACGCTCGTCATTAAGGAAAAATATAAAAAAACAGCATTACTGGTCTGGCCGTTTTTCTTGTTCGGTCGACGAGTGCTGATGTACCTGTGCGGGCATATCATTAGAGACATTGATGTCAGCTTGTTCAAACGCAGAGACCTCTGCGTTTTCAACCTGACGCAACCAGATCAGTATATTAATAACCTCCATTAATGCTTCATCATTTATTGAGATGAAACTATATTGCTTATAATCTCTGAACAGTTTACGTGTGAGGGAAACATATCTTATAACGGGTACGCCAGTTAGTTCAGCATAAGCGATAGCAGCGCGCGCCTTCATATTTGTACAGCGTAGCGCAATAAAGGGAAGCATCGCGACTTCAGGGTTGAAATAAATGCCAATGGCAATATGGGTAGGGTTGGCAAGTATGACTTCAGAGTTTCTAATCGCTGCTCTTTCTTCCCCTGATAATATTTCCATATGAGCGCGTCTGCGTGCGCTCTTGATTTGAGGGTTACCATCAGTCTCCTTATGCTCCTGCTTAACTTCATGTTTATCCATTTTTAAATCTTTAAAGTGCAAGAAGTATTCTGCAATAAAGTCAGCTATCAAAACAAAAACAGACCAGGCGAGAAAAGCAAGAACAGTTTTTAGTGTAAACAAACTCCAGGCAGAAATAAGCTGACTGATATTGCCTTTGTAAACAGAAAGAATAGCGGGAAGCTCATGGTGTATTAAGTAATAACATGTACAAACCAGAACGGCTAAATAGCACAAAGATTTAACAAACTCTTTGACGGTACGCATGCTGAATATTTTTTAAATCCCTCAACGGGGTTTAGTGATTTAAAATTCAAACGGATAGCTTCCGAAGCTATAGTAAACTTTGTTTGTAGCAAGGTTGCTGCCATGCCTGCGATAACGCATAACGCGATGAAGGGATAAGAAATTTCAAAAAAACTAAAGTTAACTCGGCAAGATAATCAGAAATTTGCATTTGCTCGTTATGTAATGCTGCCGCTTGAAAGAGCACGGCAAACTGATAAAAATCTACCGCAAATACCAAGTAAAATATTCCCGCAACTAATACGATAGTTGTTATCAGATCGCGACTTTTGAAAGTTTGCCCTTTTTTGCTGAATCTCGTTTTTTCTTTACCGTAGGCTTTTCAGTTTTTTCAGCCATGATGATTTTCCTCAATGAAGAATTGCTCAAAGGCATTAGGTGAAAACATATGGAGTGGCTTTTCTGTCATTGAATGGAAGCCATACAGCATGAAAACTAAAAAAGCGATGCTACTTTTGACAGCGAGTGATAATGAGAATGGATTCAGTTGCGGACAATAACGTGCAAAGATGCCAAGCATAATTTCCGCTAACATCATAACGATCATGACGGGGGCCGCCAGCAGAATACTGCCCTCCGCTAGTTGCATAAGAAGTTCACCGGCCTGAGACCAGTTGAAATCGGCAAGCAGGCTTCCTGTGGGAAATGTCGTATAACTCTGGACAAAGGAGTCTAAAAGTATACGCATTCCCCCGGTTGAAAAGAATATTGCACCAAATGCAAAGTTCATGAAGCCAGACAATATTGAACTTTGCACGCCATTTACCGGATCGATGCTATCGCTGATCGTAGCGCCACGTTGATTATCAAGAATTTCACCGAGTGCAATAATCAGCCAAAAAGGTAAGCAAAGAGTAAGTGCTAGCATCAAACCAACAATTGCTTCCTTAACCAAAACAGTAAGCCAGCCTTGCTCAAATGCAACCGGTGAATCCAGATAGGGCCATAAGCCTATTATTACCAAATAAATAATCGTATTTTTAACAATAAGATTCGAGAGAACACGCTCTCCAAGCACGGGTAACATATAAAAGACAATAGCCAGCCGCGCATAAGCAAAAACTAACGTTAAAATGCTGTGCTGAAAATTTAAATAGAGCGTAAATATTGACATGCCTTTACTCTTTTTAGCTGAATCCCATGGTAAAAGCTTGAAATGCAAAATTCATCGTTTCGGCTGAAAACCATTCTATAAGCATAAAAATACTGGCGAACACAGCGAGCATTTTTAAGCCAAAAGGCAGGGTTTGTTCCTGAATTTGCATCACAGTCTGAAATAAACCAACAATAAGACCGACCAGTGTAGCGAAAACAATGGGGACTGCTGTTAACTTTAAGACAAGCAATAAAGCGGAATTGCTAATAAAAAGCACAGTATTCATAGTGTCATCAACTCGGCATATTGTGAAATAAGCCCTTTGGTTACCAGCGCCCACCCATCCATTGCTACAAATAAAATGAGCTTAATGGGAATGGAGATGGTAACGGGGCTCATCATCATCATTCCTAATGCTAAAAGGATGCTTGAAACCACCATGTCAATCACAACAAAAGGCACATATATATAAAAAGCTATTTTGAAAGCACTCTGTATTTCGCTTAACGCATATGCAGGCATAAGCGTCATTAAAGGCAATGAACTCATTTCAAAATTTTCTAAAACAGGTTCAGGTTCGCCTTCACGATGTTTCTGCTGTATTTTGTTAAAGTATCGAATGAGATCAGGATCTGAATACTTAACGAGATAATCACGATAACCGACCAACCCATTATCCATAAGCAGCGATACTGACCTTGAACTATTGAAATCAATATTATTTTTTTCAATATACTCCGTTATGCTTTGAGTGACAGGCATCATAACAAATGCAGTTAAAATGATAGCAATACCGTTCAGCGTTAATGTTGAAGGTACCTGTTGAATACCAAGCGCGTTTCGCACCATAATTAGTACTATTGAAAATTTTATGAAACATGTTCCTCCAGCAATAATAAAAGGAAGTAACGTGAAAAATGAAAGTAAAGCAATCAGGGATATATCATTAGTCAACATTCTGATCTTTCGCTACGCCGTTTGAAAAATTATTGATTTTATTAACTTCTACAGCTAACGAACCATTTTCTAAAGCGACTAATTCACCCTGGGAAAAAAACTTCTTATTGAGGTAAATACTGACTTTTTTCGGCATTGGGCGTTAATGGAAGCAGACTACCCTGTTGAATGGTATCTAACTCATTCAAGGTGAGATTAAAGCTATCAAGTACAATTTCCACTTCGACCGGTAAGCTTGTCCATTCAAAAATTACACCTTTATCCTGGCTTTCCATTTCGTTTGTAATGTCTAATTTTTGTTCCACAATAATGTCCATTTCTGCTGTGATGTTTAATTTGAAAAGTGAAAAATTTCCGATTTTTAGTACAGGGTTGACAGTCATTATTCTGATTAAATCGCCCTGTTGTATATTAATGAGCAAATCCAGGGGTAAATAGCTTATGCCAATCACATAACGTGCAATGAAAGGAACTGCATTTATTGCCAGTTTATTTTGAGATGAGATATCGCTGATCGCTTCTGGCCATTCACTTAAATATAAATCGCAGGGGTTAGCGGGTAAGCCAACAAGCAATGCCGGTAGAGGTAACGTTGGGACCCTGGCATTTTTGATTTCCCACGATCTGCCTAAAACCGTGAAAACTACGTGCTGTCCTTCAAGCCACTGAGCTATATATCGTATAGAAATGCGTTCCCAGGGCATTTTGGGAAAATTTGTGCCTTCTGCATGCAGCAATTCATCAGCATCGACCCAAATCGAAACAGACTCATCTGATTCACTTACCATTTCAACCCGTAAATAACGATGCTTACAGTCAGTCTGTATGAGTGAGCTGCCAGGTAAGCTGGATTGCAGAGTTTGCAGAGCAGAATATTGTTGATTAACCTGACGCAGGCATGTGCTTAACTTCATTCCTGCTCCTCTTCTTGATCTTGACCCTGAGAGTGATTTTCGCGTTCCTCATCATCGCGTTCCAGATGATAAATTTCAGGGGCTTGTTTAGGCCAATGCTCAATGTGTCGCTGCATTGCATCAGCCGCCCTTGAATCAGATGCCTGAAGAATGACATTACCCTCACGGAAATTTTCCTGCGGTAAAGAGACTTTTACTGAGTGATCGCCTGACCAGCGTTGAAACTGAAAGTTAAAACTGATTGGTTTTTGTGTTTCATTCATATTCTCAGTATAATTTACGCGATTTTTGATTTGAGATAATTGCGCTGTCACTAACTTATTATTCAGTTTTTCGTTATTTTCAATGTTGCCCTTTTTGTTTGATAACGTTGCAGGCATGATGTTCAGGTTTCTGTCAGACGCATACATTAGAACGGGATCATCATTAATAAGAATTTTTGAATTATGATTTCTGTCTTCTGATGAAGTCAGAATAAGCCTGGTTTCTTCTGTTAGTGTTTTCTTGAGGTTGGTGAATGTGGCGTTTTTATCTAAGCTTGTATTTTCAAAAAGCGAATTGCAACCCGCTGATTCACTTTTTACAGGCATGGGTTTGATGTCTAATGTTGGCTTTTTCTGTTTCAAGTTTGAATAAGGCGACATCAACTCCTTTTTAGAGTTAGTGACACTAATAACGTGCGATAAATTTGAGGCGTAACTTTGTTCTTGAAATGCCTGCCATTCCTTTCCAGTCTTTGAAACGTATTTGTTTTTATAGTCTGGATTTTGTAAAGTGAAACCACCTCTTTCTCCCTTTGCGTTAAATGGCAATGGCGTCATCAATTGAGGTAGCATTGCTGCCAAAGACATTTGCTCTGGTATCTGACCTTTTAGCTTCTTTTGTTTAGCGTGCTGTAGGAAACTTTCCTGCATATCATTATTAGCGGATTTTTCTGTGTGCGCTAAATGGGTTGCACCTTGAATGCTTTTATTTACCATAA